>FR896068.1:45057-79165 GCA_000435475.1 Cryptobacterium sp. CAG:338
AGTGGGGGCAGCAACTCCTGCATATACTGGCGCTCTAAATGCCGCCGTTCATGGTATGGATGTGGAGGCGATCAACTAATGGTTCGACTTCAGAAGAGTGAAGATTTTGGAGTGTTGCAAGAATTTGTTGATGGCTTGTTTGCCTCTGATCCGCTGCTTGAATACTCGCGATTGGAAATTATTCTAGAGGCTGAGGCTTTTGGCTTAAATGAAGATTTGCGAGAAGTAGTAAATCTCTTGCCACCCATAATTTTCACGCGTGACAAGCTCTGCTCTCAGCTCAATTCATCGCTTTCTTCTCATGGGTGGGGCTATCTTTATGGCGCAGTTCACTGAATATGTGTATCAAAATCAGGTGGGTTACCAGGTATCGTTGGTTGGACGGTTTGTCCATAATTTGCCCATGAGCAACATAATGAAAAGTGAAAAATACTCCTGAATAGAAAAAACCACCCCCGCTTAATTGGATGAACCCACCTTCACTAGGTGGGTGCCCGCAACGACTTTCCTGGCTTTCGTATCAACGGATACGAATCTCCATTCCACCCGTAATCTGAGGCTCCCAATTAATATTCATCGGTCCATCGCGAAATGCGGAAGTGGCATGTTTTTAGTATACGATTCTATAATTAAAATTAAAGTCTTGACACCGCCTGCTATCTCGGGGAGCGTAAAGAGGTAGGGCTTATAGAAAAGGAGCGAAGCGTAGTGCAAAGAAAAGTTCTTTTATTTCCTACCTACGAACAGGCTCTTTTTTACAGAAAGAGCCATGCGCAAGCTAATTCTGCAGGCATTTTAAATATTAGTGTTGAAACTCCCTATACTTGGCTCAAAGATGCTTGGGAGCGTTTTGGTGATGGTACCAAACTCGTTTCTTCGCTCGAGCGAGCTTTCATCGTGAAGTATCTTATTCAGTCAGCTAAAGGCCCGGAAATTGCATCGGCATTAGCTCCCACAGAAGGTGTAATTTCTTTTGTCAGTCGATTTTTTGCTGATGTGGTTGGCTCGGAAGAATATTCGCATGCGCTCACTTCACAGAGTGATTCGTTCTCAAAAGCGGAACAGTTACTTTTATCTTTGATTGATCCTTATAGGGATTTATTGAAAGAACGTGGCCTCATAGAGCAGGGTGATGCTCTGTCTATTCTTAGCAAACGTTCACTTCCTTTTAGTTTTGAATGGGGATCATCTTTTGAGATTCCTCTTTGCTTTCAACGGTTTTTTAGGAGCGTTGCTCCATCTCTCATTGATGATATTGTTACCCCTGTTCAAATTTCAAAAGTTTCTGAACCAGTACAGCCTCTTGTGTTACTCGCGACAGGTCCTTCTGCGCAAAATTATCTTATAACTAAGACAGTCCATCGTTTTTTGGCTGACTTTCAAAACGCTCGCGAATCGCGCCATTCTTCAGTTTTTATCGTCTCTTCTCAGGCCCAGAAACTATATTCCTACTTATCTCGTTCGTTACCTTTCAATGATTCTGAAAAAACAACGTGCAAGCTTTACGCTAGTCGTCCGTTTGAAGAAACAGATTTCGGGCGCTGCTTTATGGCCTTAAAGACTTTCTTGCTAGATGAGTCTCACGATCTTGCGGCTCTTCTTGATTACGTAAACTCTCCTTTTTCAGGAATAGAGCCAATTCGTAGGGCTCAGGTGATTGCGCTTGTTCGGGGAAACAGGACGCTGAGCTGCGAAGAGGCGCATGCGATGATTCGTTTGATGTCTCCTCATTTTGATACGTTTGAAGAATTGTTCCGGGATTGCGATGCGTCACTTGTTTTAGATTATTTCTATGATGTTGCCGCAGAAATTCCTGAAAAAGATCAAGCATTCAGAGCAGAACAGGGTAGTGCAATTAGCGCGCTCCGTAGCGTTTATGAGCAAGCACGTCAGTGGAATTTATCGCCTGAAGATCTAGATTTTGCTCTTCAGGGTTTACGAATCGATTGTTCATGTGAAGTTTCAGTTAAGGGTAAGCTTGAAAAAAAGGAAAGTCAATCCACGAAAAATGATTTTGGTGCCAATCCTGGTCATTCTTGTTCTACGAGCTTTCTTGAAGACGGCAAAATCGCCGAAGTCTTCATCGTGGAGCCTGCTAAAGCTGAAGCGTTTTTCGGCCAACATTTTGATCATGTGATACTCTGCGATCTTGATAGTCGATTCTATTCGGCCAATGAACGTCATGATGCGCTCACCACGCTTGAAAAGAAAATGGGATTGCATTCTTATCAGTCTAATCTTCAGGTTAAGCGTAAATGGTTTGAGCAGATAAAAGCACTTGCGCATTCAACATTTGTTTGTGAGCGTGTACTGAACTCGGGAGAAGATGAGGATCTTTATCCCTCGTTTTTATGGGATGAATATCTTTCTTGTTATTTTGCGCCTGGAGATTTACCTGATAGAAATGGATTGCCTACCTCTTTTTCGAAATCTAGCCAGATGCAATGCGATGAAGATTTTTACGACTTGAATGCGAATTGTTATTTCAACTATAAAGATTCGCTGTCGCTTAAAAAAGCGACACAAGGTGTTCTTGTAGCTACTGATTCTTGTCCGAATCAACTGAGACCTGAGCTGTTTTTGTCTCGATCACATACTTCACTACATTCGAATGAATCTCGGATAAATGCTTTGAAAGCAGAAAAACTGATTCTTTCTCCTTCCGCAATCGAGGCTTATCTTAACTGCCCTTACTATTGGTTTATTTCTCAGCGAGTTAGACCTCAGTCTCCTGATGAAGGATTTGGTCCGCTTGAGCAGGGTACTTTTGTGCACGCAGTATTGGAAGCGTTCTATAAAAAGCTACCTTCGGTTGTGGGTCAATCCCGTATTACCAAAAACAATGTCGATCAAGCAAAAACGTGTTTTTCTGAGGTATTCGATGAGCAACTTGCTTTGCAGGAAAGTTTGCCCTCTACACGGTATGTCCCTGTTAGTTCACTTGAAAAAGCGCAAGTGAAACAGCTCAAACAAACATTGATTAAAAATCTTTCAGTTCAGGCGCGGTTTTTACCAGAATTTTCTCCTGTGTATACGGAATTGGAACTTTCTTCTTCGGATTGTTTTGAGTATGCAGGGGTAATCATCCGTGGTAGGGTTGATCGTGTTGATGTAAATTCAGCACAAGGGCAATTTGTTGTAATTGATTACAAGGGAAGCGTCTCTGGTCATGACGCGGGATTTGATCCCGATAAAAATGACTCATTTGTTCTTCCCTATAAAATTCAGTCATTAATTTATGCTCAAGTGTTAAAGCAGAAGCTTCCCGAGCGTCCTGTTGGGGCACTTTATTTTAATTATCGTGCTCAGGAGAATGCTCATTCGGTTGCGGGATCTTATGATGATGCGTTTGTAAATCTTTCCGGTTTCGCGAGAAGTGCTTCTTCGGTGAAACTTAATTTCAACCAATACTTATCGCTGGTTGAAGAAGAAGTGTCAAAGCGATTAGAAGATATGAAGGCTGGAATAATCGAGCAGAAGCCTTTATGCAATGAATCATGTAAATACTGTCCTGTTACTACTTGTCCTAGGAGGCTTTCGTGAATTTAGATACTTGTACCCCAGGACAACGTCGCATTATAGAAACCCTCGATAAGCCTCTCATGGTTTCTGCAGGGGCTGGTAGCGGTAAAACGTTTACGCTAACACAGCGTATTGCCTTCGCGCTTTCTGAGCCATTGTCTTCGAATCCGACTGGTGGTTCTTTTGCTTCAAGTGTTGATCAGATACTTGCCATAACCTTTACCAAGAAGGCTGCTGCGGAGTTAAAGTCGCGTATTAAAGGTAAGCTCCTCGAACTGGGTTTAACCACTGAAGCTCTCAAGGTAGATGATGCTTGGATTTCTACCATTCATGGTATGTGTTCACGTATCCTTCGTGAGCATGCTTTAGAGCTGGGAATTGATCCAACTTTTGAAGTGATTTCTGAAACCGATGCAAATCGATTAAAAGAGCTTGCATTCGATCAGGTTATTTTTGAAATTAATCAATCAAGTGATACTTCACTAAAGCAGTATATTCATTCAATTGGTATTTTTTCGTATGGGGGTAATTCGTCTAGCATTCAGGGTTATGTGGATTCGCTATCAAACAAAGCACTTGCACTACCTGGTGGTTTTGATTCTTTGGATATTCCTGCAGTTGAAGGTAATCCTGCAGAGCTTTTGCGTGAAATGATCGAAATCGGTCAAGAGTTCATAGCGGTTTCTTCCGCTTTGCAGAAACCAACTAAAACTGATGCAAAGCATTTGCAGGCGTGTGAATCGGCCGTTGATCGCGCCATAGCTTTTTTAGAATCTGGGGTCGCAACAAGCTTTTCGGATGAGTCCTTTGATGCCGAAAGTTATGCTTCAGTGTTATTTGATTTCCC
Source organism: Cryptobacterium sp. CAG:338 (assembly GCA_000435475.1). GTDB lineage: Bacteria > Actinomycetota > Coriobacteriia > Coriobacteriales > Eggerthellaceae > Anaerotardibacter. The sequence continues at coordinate 49,427 of FR896068.1, forward strand.
TAAAACGAGTCCCAAATACCGCGTAAAAGAAAGCGATCCTACTTTTTTTGAAGACTATCGTCAAACCTATGCGCGTATTGCATGCTGCGTGGAAGCAGCTCTAAGCGCCAAAGAGCTTGAACTCATTACGCAAATTTCAAAAAAGGTATACCGAGCATTTCAAGATTTAAAGGGTCCTCGTAGACTTGATAATACCGATCTGTTGCGAAATGCCTATAGAGCGCTTCGAGATAACCCTCAATTAGCTCAGTCGTATCAGGATCAATTTCGTATGATAATGATCGATGAATTTCAGGATACCGACGAGCTACAAGTAGCTCTTCTCTCGTTAATCGCAAAGTCAGGCTTTTCTAACGTGTGCACTGTCGGTGACGCTCAGCAAAGCATCTATCGTTTCCGTGGCGCTGATGTGAGTGTGTTCTACTCGTATCGTGAAATGCTTGAAGAAAAAACGGTTGAGCCTGAGTTTGTCTCTTTGCCCGATAACTTTCGAAGCCATGCAGATGTTTTATCTTTTGTCGATAAGGTTTTCTCTCAACCGCAAGTGTTTGGTAGTCGGTTTTTGTCGCTTTTGCCAAAAGGTTCTGTGAACAAGGAAAAAGATTCTCTTTTTGATGCGCGAAGTCGCATTGAAGTTTCGCTCTTTGACTGTCCTTCTTCAGGATCAGGGATTGCGGGAGGGCGAGTTGCCTGCGCACGGCGAATTGCACAGCATTTTGCCGAGCTCTATGATGCAGGAGCCTCTCCTTCAGATATGACTTTACTGCTTGGAAGTATGAGTAATGTAGGGGTGTACTCTCAGGCACTTCGCGATGTTGGTTTTCAGTGTCTGGTATCGGGTGGGTCAACCTTTTCAGCATCCTATGAAGTTGGTCTTATCAAGGCAATCCTGAGATTTTTTGCGCGCCTCCTTGATGATGAGGCGTTATATGAGATCTTAAGCTCTCCGCTTTTTTCGATTGATGATGAGGTACTTCTTTTCTTGGTGACGCGTTATGATCGCGAAGGTAAACCCCATCGGAGGAGCTTAAGCGAAGGCTTTCTTGCTTGGAATGGAGACCAAGTAGGAACCTTTTTGTCTGACGACGAAGTCGATGCACTTGACTTTGCTCGGGATATCCTCGAAGCTGCGCGAAAAACCATGGCATCTTGTGGGCTTGCGGCGGGCGTTCAGGAATTATTGCGTGCGAGTGGTTGGTATATCCGTCTCGATAATGATTCTTCCGCTGAAGCTCAAGCTCAGGTAGGAAACATTTATAAAGCGCTGCGCATGATAGAGTCGTCAGAAAAACTTGGATTAGGAGTAGAACGCACCGTTCAACGTTTTATCGATGATTGCGAAACGCTAAAACTTTCTCCAGGTACCCTTTCTACCTCTTCATCAGATTTCATTGAGATTATGACCATCCATTCCAGTAAGGGATTGGAATTTCCACATGTTGCGGTTGCGGAACTGCGGCTTGACTCTGCTTCTGAATCTCTTTTAGCAGAAAATGTCCAGGGAACTACTCGTGGCTTTGTGAAACCCTACGCGCTGAGTGCAGTGCGTTCTATGGTGAAAGCTTTGAAGGATTATCTCGAGGCGCCAGAGGGAAGTGTCGAGGAAGTTCAAAGCGCCTCATACGAAGATTTACCTCGTATGTTGGAAGCTTTACATAATGCACAAGAACTATCCGAAGCTCGTCGACTTCTTTATGTTGCGCTCACGAGAGCGAGTAAATCTCTCTTTTTAGGAATTGCGTATCGCGGAAAGAAAGAACCCGACTATACCGGTAAAGGCGTATTAGAAGATCTGTATTCTGCACTGCAGTGGGATCCTTGCGCTTCGGCTCCAATTCAAGCGCTCGAATATGGAGGATCTGCTCCTTTGATGCTCGAATTTCAAGTGGTAGATGATTCTTTTGAGATGAACCATCCGTTGGAGTCTTATTATTCTTTAGGGGAATATCAAGAGGCATTTGAACAAACGAAAAACCAAGATGACCTTAAAGAGGTTTTTTACGCTCAAAACCAGGGCTTAGAACACTTGACGCCTCAACAATGCCGCTTACTTCGCATCAAAAGCCTTTCTGGTGGTTCTATTACCGAAAAGAATACGTTTGATATTCCTGGTTTTCCGCCTCCAGCATCAATCTTTTCTGTACCCCTAATGAAAAAACATGATGAGGTGTGCTCATATTCATCGTTGGGAACAAAAGATTCTTCTTTCAAATTGGTTCCAAACGAACTTAGTAACCAGGAACAAGACGATCTTACTGACCAGAATCAAAACAGTGGGATGTTTGATCAGGTTTCTCATGATTTCTTGTCACTTTCAGAAAAAGCTGATGCAACTGCACTCGGTGATGCCTTTCATCGTTTAGCACAACGTGCTATAGATAGTTCATCTGGATACACTCTAGAAGCACCTGATGCGGATTCAATTGCTGCTCAAGTATCCCTTCATTCTCTTACTTTGAAGCAACAATCTCGTCTTGAAAATGCGCTTAAGATATGGCTTTGGAGTGATTGCGCTCAAAAGTTTGCCTCTTATGAGTATCGCTATGCTGAAATTCCTTTCATGGTTACTTTTGGTCCCGAATCAAACCTTTACCTTGAAGGAGAAATAGACGGTTTGGCGTGTGATTTCTTGATTGAAGAAGTGACTGATCAGCCGCTCAATAAAAGAATTGCCTACTTAATTGATTACAAAACAGGGGGAAGTCCTTTAGAAACTGAGGCTGATTTGAAAAAAAAGCACCTTTTGCAAGCGCAATGTTACGCCTATGCTTTACTGAAGGGTGGTTTTGGCTACGTTAACGCAAACTTTGTTCGGGTCGAGCAAAATGACCCCTTTAATCCTGGTCAACCACAGATAGTTACCTATGAGTTTGGACTCGATCAACTCAGTTCGTTAGAAAAGATAATTTATCAAGCCTATTTGGGGCGAACCGCTGATTAGTAGAGGGTGGGAAGGGAAAATTTCACTTCATGGATACCTTATTTAGTGATTTGGAAAATACCACACGCAGAGCGCACGCACCTTTAGCTGTTCGTATGCGTCCACGCGTTTTGGATGATTTGATCGGACAAGATGAAGCGGTGGGAGAAGGTACCTGGCTTCGCAGTGCGATTGAAAACGATACGCTTTCTTCGGTTATTCTCTATGGTCCTGCAGGTACTGGTAAAACTTCACTTGCTCATGTTATCGCCGAGAGTACCCATGCTCATTTTGTTGAAGTTTCAGCAATTGGAGGCACTGTTTCTGATTTACGTCGTGAAATCAATGAAGCAGATAAGCGCCTTATTAATTTAGGAATTCGCACCATTTTGTTTGTGGATGAGATTCATCGTTTTAATCGTGCCCAGCAGGATGCTCTTCTTCATGCGGTGGAAGATGGAATAGTGGTACTTATTGGCGCTACTACAGAAAACCCCTTTTTTGAGGTTAATTCCGCATTGATATCCCGTTCTCGAATTGTGGAACTTCATCGGTTAGATGAAAAAGCTCTGTCTCGCATTATTGATCATGCATTGAAAAGTGACGAAGGACTTAAAAACGAATTTACTCTCGATGACTCTGCCCGTAAGTCACTTTTGCTTCTTGCTGGTGGAGATGCCCGAAATATTCTTAATACCTTGGCATTGAGCGCTGATCTTTGCCGTGCGCAAGGAACTTCAGAAATTACCGAAGAAATAGTGCATAAAGCTGTTCCTCAGCGGGCGCTTCCCTACGATAAGAAGCAAGATATGCACTATGACATTATTTCGGCATTTATTAAGTCAATGCGAGGATCTGATCCAGATGCAGCACTCTATTGGCTTGCCCGCATGATTGATGGTGGGGAAGATCCCAAGTTTATTGCTCGTCGTATTTTTATTTTTGCAGCAGAAGATATCGGTAACGCTGATCCGCAAGCAGTATTGATAGGTGAAGCTGCTTTTAGGGCTGCAGAAGTAATTGGGTATCCTGAATGTCGTATTAATTTGGCGCAGGCGTGTGTTTATATGGCGCTCGCACCAAAATCTAATGCTTCTTATAGCGGACTAGCCAAAGCGATGGAAGAGGTAAAAAAAGGCCCCTTACGAGCGGTTCCCGATCATTTAAGAGATCGTCATCGTCCTGGTTCGGATGAATATGGTGATTATCTCTACCCTCATGAGTATCCGTCTGGATATGTTTCACAACGCTACTTGCCAGATGGTCTTGAACCGGGAATTTTTTTTACAGCTGGTGAACGAGGTTGGGAGCGTTATCGCATAGATAGCACTTTGCGTGATAGGATGGATAGGTAACAGAAATTATTCGATTCCTGACCAAAGGAGGATCGATGGAGTTTTTTGAATCATTAGTTCCTGTAGGGGTTGTATTGCTATGTTTGGCGGGAATAGTTGCTCTTATTGCGCTGGCATATTTTTTAATCTCGTTGGTTAAAACTATTCAGAGCACTATGACCAAGGTAAATCCTCTGATGGATGAAACAAAAGAGGTGCTGTCCGAAGCAAAAGTTACTCTTGGTGAGGCTCGCGATGCGCTTGAAAAAGTTAAGCCTGCACTGGATCGTGTTGATCCGCTGATGGAGCGTCTTACGTTAACGGTAGATGCTGCTAATTTAGAAATAATGCGTGTAGATCAAATTCTTGAAGATGTTAATACCATTTCAGGAAATGTTTCTAAAGCGACTGAATCACTAGACACCATTACTTCAGTTCCGCTTGATGCGATTTCTTCTGTAACGGGTAAAATTCGTCAAAAGATAGCACCTTTTATGCAAAAAGAAGATTGTGTGGGAACCGTTGCTAATTCGGTCGACCAAAAACTTGATTGTGTTGAGGATAGGGTTGCCGATGCTCAAGCAAGGGCAGATGTTAAGCGTGCCGAACGTGATGAAGCTATCGCTCAAAGAAGTGCTGCGCAGGATCACTCGAATCGGATGTCATCAAGCTTAAAAGATGCTTTTTCTGCTCATATTTCATCTGACACAGAAACTCTTAACTAGTGAAATTATTGATAAGCAAAGTATTTTGGTCGTATAGATAGCTAAGCTCTCTTGAGTCAAGCTATCTATACGATCTCTTATTTGTAGGAGCCTTACAAAGGGCGATCGTCCAAGGAACAGGAAACCTTCTATGTCTTTAAATGGACAAGATGCAAATAATTCGCTTCTGCGCGAAGAAGAAGTAAAGACGTTAAAGTCGCGTCGTAGGCTCTATACAGGCGTCTTTATTATCGTTCTTGCGATATTGCTGTATCTAGCAGGACAAGTGCTCAACATCTTAGCGAGCCCCATTGCTATCATTGTTTGGACAACCATTATTGTGTTTTGCCTAAAGGGGCCTGTTAACAACCTAGAGAAAAAAGGATTACCGCGTGTTTGGGGTACCTGCATTTCTTTTCTTCTATTGGTCGTAGTGCTGGTGTTGCTGTTCTGGCTTCTCTTTTCTCCTTCTCTTGGTTTAGGGGGTCAGTTTGCTTCTCTGATTGAGACAATTCCTAGTCAAATAAATGATTTAACCCATTGGCTTAATCAAATGTATGATCAGTATTCCTATATTTTCCAAGATGATCGTGTTAATTCCTGGATTAACGATACACTTAGTGCTATTGGAGGCTGGTTTTCTTCAATTGCAAGTGTAAGTGCTGAAGGCGTGGTGAACGCAGGTTCGAGTGTTGCTAACACCGCTTTGATTATTGGTTTTTCCCTGGTTGTTTCTTTCTGGGTTTTGATAGAACTTCCTGCTCTTGGACGCGAAATCAAGCGTTTGTTTGGTCCTCGTTATCAGGATGATCTTAATATTATTTATTTGACGGGGACTCGTGTAATGGGTGGCTATATCAAAGGAACCCTTTTACAATGCCTCTTGATTGGCGTTGGCTGCGGAATTGGTTATGCGGTAATGGGTATTCCGAGTGCTGCTGCGCTGGGTGTTATTACGGGTCTTTTGAATATCATTCCCGTTATTGGTCCGTGGCTTGGTGGAGCAGTTGCTGCGTTGATTAGCTTGTTTGTAAGCCCTCTTATTGCACTTATTTCGCTTATCTATACCATTGTTGTTCAGCAGGTGGTTTACACCTTCATATCTCCTAAGATCATGGGTAATTCAGTTGATATTCATCCTGCCTTGGTCATCCTTGCTTTGATGACTGGATCTGCTCTTGGATTTGCGGTAAGTGGGTTTTTGGGAAGCATCGTTGGTATGCTGGTTTCTATTCCTGCTGTTGCTGCCGCAAAGTCGCTTTTTGTCTATTACTTCGAGAAAAAAACGGGTCGTATTATCGTTTCGGAAGACGGTGTTATCTTCAAAGGAGAGCCATCTGGTACTGAAGTAAATCCTGTGGCCGACGCAACGGGTGAATTTTATGTACCTGAAATAACTCCTCTACAGGGTAAGCATCGTAAATGATATGATGAACGTTTGTGTATGAGAAATAAATTGCAAGAGCTAGTAGACGAATAGGATTTTGCACATGAAATATATGACTTCTGCTGAAATTCGAGAGAAGTATTTGTCCTTTTTTGAAGAAAAAGGTATGAAACGCATGCCTTCTTCTTCACTGATTCCTGACGATCCTTCGTTGCTTCTTACCAGTGCTGGAATGGTTCAATTTAAGCCCTATTTTCTTCATCAAAAAGAATTAGATCCTGCCTATATTGGTACTACTACCGTACAAAAATGCGTACGCACCAATGATATTGACATTATTGGTACTACGGGTAGACATCAAAGCTTCTTTGAAATGTTGGGCAATTTTAGCTTTGGTAAATATTTCAAGAAAGAAATGTGTGCCTGGGCCTACGAGTTTTCTACAGAGGTTTTAGAGCTTCCTGCAGAAAAACTTTATTTCACGGTATTTGAAGATGATGATGAGACTATCGAGATTTGGAAAAGCCTTGGAGTACCTGAGGATCATATCTCGAAACTAGGAGAAGAAGACAATTTCTGGCGTGCAGGACCTACGGGACCATGTGGCCCATGTTCTGAACTTTATTACGATCAGGGTCCTGAAGTAGGATGCGGAAAGCCTGATTGTAAGCCTGGTTGTGACTGCGACCGCTTCTTGGAATACTGGAACTTGGTCTTTACACAGTTTGATGGCCAAGAAGACGGAACACTTGCTCCTCTTAAGACAAAAAATATCGATACCGGTATGGGCTTAGAGCGTATTGCAGGAATTATGCAGGGCGTCACGAATAATTACGATACGGATGTTTTGCGTTCTCTTGTTGCAGTAGGCGAGCGTCTATCTGGTATTGAATATGGCACCAATCCTGATGTTGACTTATCGTTGCGCATTATCGCTGATCATAGTCGTGCAATTACCTTCATGATTGCTGATGGTATTTTGCCTTCAAATGAAGGACGCGGATACGTTCTTCGTCGTTTACTGCGTCGAGCAATTATGAAGGCACATCTTATCGGTATTGAAGGAAACTTCTTAAATGAATATGTTGACGAGATTGTTCGTCTTATGGGTCATGTGTATCCTGAAATTGTTGAAAACCGAGAACTTGAACGTCGCTTAATTACTGCAGAAGAAGATCGCTTTGGTTCCACCTTGCGTCAAGGTCGTGCATTCTTAGAAGAGGAGCTCAAAGCGTTAGATGGTAAGGTTTTGGCAGGAGAAAAAGCCTTTACGCTTCATGATACCTATGGGTTCCCCGTTGAAATCACAAGCGAAATTTGTGCTGATGCGGGCGTGAGTGTAGATATGGATGGGTTCGAACGCTGCATGCAAGAGCAGCGTGACCGCGCTCGTGCAGCAGGAGCAAAAGATGCTGAGGCAGCTTGGTCAACCTATGGCGGAATTCATGCAGAGGTTCTCAAAGAGGTAGGTCCTACGAATTTCGTAGGTTATGAAAATCTCAATTCTGAAGCTCAAGTTGTGGCACTTATCAAAGAGGGTGAACGAGTAGAAACTGCTTCAGCAGGTGAAAATGTCGAAATTATTCTCGATACCACTTCTTTTTATGCTGAAATGGGCGGCGAAGTTGGTGATACGGGAACTATTTTCTCCAATGCAGGTGTTGTTGCTGAGGTTAATGACACCAAGGCTCCTGAAAAAGGTTTAGTTTGCCACTATGCCACGATCGCAAAAGGTAATCTTTCTGTAGGAGAAAGTGTTACTGCTTCGGTCGATGCCAAGAGAAGAGCGGCAATCACGCGTAATCACACCGCAACGCATATTCTTCATGCTTCTTTGCGTAAGGTACTCGGAGATCATGTAACTCAGGCGGGAAGTTATGTCGGTCCTGATCGTCTTCGTTTTGACTTTACTCATTTTGAAGCGCTTACTCCTGAACAAATCAGTGCGATCGAACAGCTCGCAAACGAAGAAATTATGAAGGCTGTTTCGATGCATATTTATGAGACTTCACTTGATGAGGCTCGAGCTTCTGGTGTTATGGCGCTTTTTGGCGAGAAGTATGGTGAAAAGGTTCGAGTTGTAGAAGCTGGAGAGTTTTCGCGCGAGCTTTGCGGTGGATGTCATGTTGGAAATACCGCTGAAATTGGCTTCTTAAAGATTCTTGGTGAATCAAGCATAGGTTCAAACACTCGTCGTATTGAAGCGGTTACGAGCTATGGCGCTTTGGAATACGTTAACAGTATCGAGCGTGAACTAAAAGCTGCTGCTTCTGAGCTTAAAGCTCCTCTCTTTGAGGTTTCACAACGCGCTGCTGCTAATTTGAAAGCGTTGAAAGAACTGCAGCATGAAGCAAAACATAATAAGGGACTCGTATCCGATGACGGCATTTCCTCTCTTCTCGAGAGTGCAGTTGCTTCTAAGGATGGCTATCCTGTTGTAATTTCGCGTTGCGAGGTGCACGATGGTGGACAAATGCGAAATCTTTGGGATGTTATTCGTTCTCGTATGACAAAGCCAGGTGCCGTAGTACTTGCAGCGGTAAAAGACGATCGTCCAATATTAATGGCTGCTGGCAGTGATGAAGCGGTGGCAGCCGGATTTAATGCAGGAGCCGTAATTAAGGCAATTGCGCCTTGTGTTAAAGGCGGCGGTGGAGGAAAACCCGGGGCGGTGGAGGAAAACCCGCTATGGCTCAGGCGGGAGGCAAAGATGCCTCTGGTATTGATGCTGCACTCGCTGCTGCAAAAGAGATGCTGCTCTCGTAGAAATAACAAATATCGAGTTTTGACTTTGGAATAAACTAGGGGAGGTTTAAATCCTTGCGAATAATGGCGCTTGATATTGGCGAGGTTCGTTGCGGTATTGCTATAAGCGACCCTATGGAGCGTATTGCTTCCCCTTTGTGTGTGTTGCCAACCGCCGAAGTAAAAGCACACGCTGCATCATTTCGGCGGATTTGCCAGGACTGGGAACCTGAACTGATCGTTTCAGGTTTACCCCTTTCTTTAAATGGAGAGACAGGAGTGCAAGCCCAAACCTGTAAAGAGGTTGCTTATCAGGTAGCCAAAAATCTTCACTTGCCTTTAGAATTTTCAGATGAGCGTTTAAGTTCATCTGAAGCTAAGCGGGTATTACGAGAAGAAGGTCTTTCTGAAAAGCAGATGCGTGGAAAAGTTGATATGATTGCTGCGTCATTGTTTTTACAGTCTTGGCTCGATGCTCGACAAGCTCATAGTGATGAAAGGAATAAGGAATGACGCCTCGTAAGGTTACTTATTCTCGAAGGCCTAATCATGCGGCTCGTGCTGCTCATGCGAGAGGTGAAAAAGCTTTTAGGACTTATGATACTTCTGCAATTCGCCCAAAAAAGTCAAAGACCCCTCTAATTGCCGCAATCGTTGTATTGCTTATTATTATCGTTGCGGCAGTAGCTTTGTTTGCAAATGCAAGCTGCGCCCAAGCAAATCCGAATATGGTTGATGAAGGACAAACAGTAACGGTTGAAATCGAAGACGGTTCAACCGTTTCTTCTATTTCGCAGATCCTTTATGACGCTGGTCTTATTGAGCGTATGAGCGATTTTGAATCGGCGGTTAATGCTCAAGGAGCAGCTTCTTCGCTTAAATCGGGAATATATAATTTTACGGGCGGAATGAGTAATGATGACATTGTTCGGTCTTTAGTTGCGGGTCCGTCTTCCACGACAGCGGGATTGACAATTCCAGAAGGGGCAACACTTGACACTATTGCAACCTTAGTTGAGCAGGCATATGGCGGTTCAATTTCTGCTGATCAGTTTAAGGATGCTGCTAGTTCAACTGAGCCCTATGTTGATGATTATCCTTTCTTAAGCGAATCTACCACTGGTTCGTTAGAGGGCTTTCTCTTTCCAAAAACTTATGAGCTCCTTATTAATGCCACTCCTGAACAGGTAGTACGTCAAATGCTTTCTCAGTATCAGGATGAAATTAATACCCTTGATTATTCATATGTAGAAAATCAAGGTATGACTCACTATGATGCCCTTGTTTTAGCTTCAATAGTTGAGAAAGAGGCGACTGATGATACTCGAACAAAAGTTGCTGCTGTTTTTTATAACCGCTTGTTAAACGAGGGTGATCCCTCTTATGGAACCTTAGGAAGCGATGCAACAACTGCCTATGAGGTAGGTGACAACTTAGACTCGTATGACTGGTCAACCGAAAGTCCTTACAATACACGCGTTACAAAAGGACTTCCTCCTACTCCTATTTGTTCGCCTAGTTTAGATTCTCTGCAAGCGGTTTGTTCCCCTGAGCCAAATTTCCAAGACTATTATTTCTTCTCTTTCTGGCCTAATGAACAAGGTCAAATCGAGTACTTCTTTGACAAAACTTATGATGAACATCAGCAAACCATTGCAAATCATTCATAAGGTCTAGAAATGATATGCCTTTATTCAAGCCAGACAGATATTTTTCTCGGATAAGCTCTATCGATATACGCTTTGATCTGATTGATCAGGGGTTTAATGCGGTACTTCTTGATGTGGATAACACGATTTTATCGCGCAGTGACCATGAGGTTCCTCATGATGTTTTGCTATGGCTAAGTAAATTGAAACACTCACATGTTTCTGCGTGTTTGCTTTCCAATAATTTTCACTCTCATGTTTTCGACTTAGCAGACAAGCTTGATTTACCCATTGTTGCAAAAGCCCTTAAACCGCTTCCGCAAGGTTTTTTAATGGCGTGTCGCAAGATAAGAGCCGATCGTGGCAAGACGGTTATGATAGGCGATCAGCTTTCTACTGATATTTTAGGTGCTCATCTGGTAGGAATAACGGGCTATCTTGTTTGTCCGCTTGTAGAAGAAGATTTGAAGCATACGGTATTTGTCCGTAACATTGAACGTATAGTTATTGCTGATCAAGAACCTGAGGGGGCTCGAGCGTGCGAAACCTCACCTTTATCGCAACGCCGGATATCGTAAATCAATCATCGCGTTTTAGACGGGCGTTCATGAGTAAAACTGCAGTATGGAGTGTTGCCATAAAGGAGTGCTCTACTCTCGAAGAGGCGCAGACGGTACTTGAACAAAAAGATCATGCTTTTGTGGTTGCTCCCGCTTTTAGGTCATTGCTATTTGAAACGGCAAGCGCGAAAGGGGCTTCATCTAAACTTTCTTTAGGGGCTGATCTCCGTTATAGAGGTGGTTCGAACACCATTACGCTATCTCAGCTTGGACGAAGTGTGATTGATTGTTTAGAAGAAACTTTCATCCCTCTTTATGGAGCTAAAGTAGTTATTTTTGGTTCAGGAAGCGCTGCTCTTGATATGGCGTATGAATGCTCTCGAGCAGGTGTTGATCTTGTTACTATTCTTGATGAAGATAAACTTCGTGCTCAGGAAAATCTTGATACCTTTTTGGAGATATTTGCGAAAAACCGCATGTCAATTCTTGATACCGACCAGGCTCGTACCGGACATCTAAGCGCTACAAGGGCTTATGAGCACACAAATTTTTCGTATGGTTCTTTTAACGCCTTAAAATCAATTCATGAAGCTGATATTTGTATTTCGTTTGCTTCGACACATGAGATTCTTCCTGATTACTCGAAAGCCTTGCGTTCTTCGCAAATTGTTTGTGATCCTTGGGGGAGATCGGATGCCTTAATGTTACAGGCATTGGAAAATGGATGCGATTTGGTGCCAAGTGAGCAGATCATGGATTACTGGGGTACCGCTTGTGCGAATCTTCTTATTGAATTTGGTAACGCTCAAACAGCTTTGTGATACTTTGCTACAATTTATTCGTTTTAAGGGTTAAAGATTAAGGTTTATTCGCTTATGGAATACATCACCGCAGGAGAAAGTCATGGACCTCAATTAAGTGCAATTGTTTCAGGGGTTCCAGCTGGTTTAGCAATTTCTGAAAAGGGCATTAATGCCGATTTAGCGCGTAGGCAAAGTGGATATGGCAGAGGTGGACGTCAAGCTATCGAAAAAGATACCGTTCAAATTACCTCAGGTGTTCGTTTTGGGATGACGCTTGGTTCACCTATTACTCTTACGGTTGTCAATCGCGACTGGCAAAACTGGACTGACCGAATGGCTGTTTTTGGTGATATTCCGCAGGATTTAGTGCGTGAAGTTACTCCGCGACCTGGCCATGCCGACTTGCTGGGTATATTAAAAAACGATTTTGATGATTGTCGTAATGTTTTAGAGCGTTCTAGCGCACGAGAAACTACTATGCGTGTGGCTGCGGCGGGTATTGCTCGTGAATTTTTAGCTGAAGTTGGGGTAGAGATTTATTCCTATGTTACTTCGATCGGTTCTGCTTCTATGCAGGAGCGCAATCCTATGCAGGATGCCCTGTATTACAGCCCACTAGATATAGAAATGAGTGAAGTGCGCTGCCCAGATGAAGCTGCATCGCAGCGTATGATGGATGCAATAGATGCGGCAAAAGCAAAGGGTGATTCCCTTGGAGGTACTTATCGAATCGTTGTAACGGGCCTTTTACCTACCTTGGGAGGTTACGAAACACCTTCGAAACGCTTAACTTCTAGACTGGGCGCTGCACTATTTTCAATTCCCGCAATGAAAGGTGTTGAGTTTGGCTTAGGGTTTGAAGCGGCGCGTCGTCCAGGTAGCAAGGTTCATGATGAAATAATTCTCGATGAGAAAAATGGCTTTGTTCGTAAAACAAACAATGCGGGTGGTCTTGAAGGTGGCATGACTACGGGAATGCCTCTGATTATCACTGTAGCCATGAAACCTATTCCTACCCTTACGATACCGCTTAATACCGTTAATCTCGATACGCTTGAGATAGCAGAAGCCTCGAAAGAACGGAGTGATACTTGCGCTGTTCCTGCGGCAGCGGTTGTTGGCGAATCGGAAGTTGCGTTGGTTTTAGCTAATGCGTATTTAGAAAAATTTGGCAGCGATAATATGACTGATATCAAAGCTAATATCGCTTCATTTAAAGAACGTATTAAGACCATGTCTCGATAATTTGACCTCTATACCTCAAGGAGTTTTTATGACACATCAACATGCTGGACGCTATGTTTTAAAAAAGCCCGTTTTCTTTATTGGGTTTATGGGTGCAGGAAAAACAAGCGTTTCGCAGCAAATTGCGGTTACATGCGGTGTAGCTTCTATTGATGCTGATGAATATCTGGAGTTTCGCGAGGATAGAATTATTGCAGACATTTTTGCGGAAGACGGCGAAGAGGCTTTCAGAGACATTGAAACCGACGTTCTTCGTGATTTGACTCGTAGATCGCCTCGTTTGATCGGATGCGGTGGGGGCGTGGTTTCTAAACGTCCAGAGAACGCTCAGATCATGAAAGAAGCCGGTTTTGTAGTGTATTTGAAAGTTTCCGCTGATGCTGCTGCGGCGCGAATTCCAAATACCGAATCACGTCCTATGTTTAAAAATCTTGATACTGCTCGTAAAACAATCGTAGAACGTGCTCCGCAATATGAAGCTGCGGCAGATGTTGAAATTGAAACAGAGAATCGTTCTATTCGTGAAGTAGCAGAAGAAGTAGTTGCGGTTTTGCTTGACCGCGGCATCATGATCGATCAGGGCAAGGCATAAGAGACGATGGAGCGTATTGAACTTTCGATTCCTGGAGAAGTACCTTACGAGATCGTATTGGGCCAGGGCATTCTTCCTTTTCTCGGTGAAGAACTTGAAGCTCTTTCTGTTTCGGGATCACTTATGGTGATTACCGATACAGAAGTTGGAAAACGGTATTTACCAACTTTAAAAAATGCGCTCGAAAAGACGGGGTTTCAAGTATCGGTTGTTACGGTTCCTTCGGGTGAAGAAGCAAAATCTGTTCAGTGTGCGGCTGAGGTATGGCGTGCAATGGCTGATTGCAAGCTTTCTCGTGATAGCTATGTACTTGCCCTTGGCGGTGGAGTTGTAGGAGATTTAGCGGGATTTTGCGCTTCAACTTTCATGCGCGGTCTCCAGGTTGTCCAGATTCCAACTACCTTACTTTCTATGGTGGATTCTTCGGTGGGAGGAAAAACTGCAATTAATCTCGATCTGGGCAAAAACTTAGTTGGCAGTTTTTGGCAACCTGTTATGGTCTGTGCTGATATCTCTCTTTTGCAATCGCTTCCAGAACGGGAATGGACCTGCGGATGTGGCGAGATAGTCAAATCTGCGGTAATTGATTCTCCTTCATTTTTTGATTGGCTTACTTCTCATTCCGATGGACTACAGCAGCGCGATCCTGAGGTTGTTCAAGAAGCAATTAAGCGTTGCGTTACTTTTAAAGCGTCAGTGGTTACGCGCGATAAAAACGAAACTGCTGGTGTTCGTGAATGTTTGAATTATGGACATACGCTTGCCCATGCAATCGAAGCATTTTCAGGGTATGGGGTGTATTCTCACGGGCATGCGGTCGCTCAGGGAATGCGTTTCGCCTCTCGTCTAGCAGCTGGACTTGGCTACTGTGACTTTGATTTTGTTTGTGCTCAAGATGAGCTACTCGATCGTTTTGGTCTCACAGAAATTACCCTCAATGGTAGTTCTGAAGAACTTTTAGCGTTGATGAAAGTTGACAAGAAAGTGCGTCATGGAGTTCTGCGCTTTGTTCTTCCCTTTGATTATGGCGTATGGGAAGTTCAAGATTTATCTGATGAGCTTGTCGATCAATATTTGCAAGCGTGGCTTGCTTCTCAACAGCATTAATTAGTTAGGCATCAGGGATGCCTGCTTTATGAAATGCTTCAGAGGATGGATTTACTGGCAATCTTTAAAACTGCATAGAAAGCAAGAATTGAGAAAAAGAGGGAACTATGGCTTTCCAATCGAGTCGTATAGAACGTATGCGCAAGGCAATGCAAGAACATGACTTGGATGTTTTATATATTCGTGAGCTTTCAAACATTATTTGGGCGACGGGTTTTGAAGATGTTTTTGATACAGAGGATGCCCATGCGCTGATCGTATCGCAAGATTCTCTCGTTTTGCACAGTGATTTTCGTTATGAAGAAGCGCTGAGGCGTGAAGCTAGTTCCACTGATATAGTGATAGATACCCAGCGATCTTCACATCAAGCCTTATTGGCAAAAATAATTAAATCAATTCAAAAAACTCAGCCGATCCGTGTCGGAATTGAGAACTCTTTGAAGCTTTCTGAGTATCGTTCATTAGAAAAGCAAGGTGTAGTAGATCAATCGATTGAGTGGTGTGAACTTGATCGATTTGTCGAATTGTTGCGAGAAGTGAAGGATGAAGAGGAAATTGCGTTGATGAAAAAAGCTCAGGCAATTACCGATAAAGCCTTCGCTCGAATTTTAGATTTCATAGTTCCAGGTATGACTGAACGCGAAGTTCAGATGCAACTTGATCGCTATATGTTTGAAGAAGGAGCTCAAGGGCTTGCTTTTAACACCATCGTTGCGACGGGTGCTCATGGGTCTTCTCCTCACGCTATTCCTAGCGATATTACGCTTTTGCAAGGTGATGCTGTCGTAATGGATTTTGGGGCAAAGTATGGTGGATATTGTTCTGATATGACTCGAACAATTTTTATAGGCACCCCTTCCTCTGAACTTTCTCACGCATGGGACACCTTATGTTCGATCAATGAATCCTGTGAAAGCATGATTCGTGCAGGGGTAATTGCAAGAGATGTCCATAATCATGCTGAATTTTTACTTGCAGAAGCTGGATATAAAGGAAAAATGGGTCATTCACTTGGTCATAGCGTGGGTATAGACATACATGAATCTCCGAATTTGTCTCCTTTGAACAGTAAACCTCTGCAAGAGGGAAATGTGGTGACTGTTGAGCCGGGAATATATCTTCCTGGTAAATTCGGTATGCGGCTTGAAGATTTTGGGGTGGTGACTCCAGATGGTTTTAACGTTTTTACTCAAAGCTCGCATAAGATGTTTATAATAGATAAGCTAAACTAAAAATTTGCTCGATACGTTTAAAAGGAGTTAACGTGGCAATTTCTACTGCAGATTTTCGTAATGGTATGTGTATTGAATACAACGGTAAGTTGTGCACTATTGTTGAGTTCCAGCATGTAAAGCCTGGAAAAGGCGGTGCTTTTGTTCGTACTAAGCTTCGCGATATCAAAACTGGTCGTGTAGTTGATTACACCTTCAACTCTGGTACCAAGTTTGACTCAGTTCGTCTTGAGACTAAGAAAATGCAGTTCCTTTATAGCGATGGTTCTGATTTCAACTTTATGGATATGAACACCTTTGAGCAGCTTGCTATTCCTGCTGAAGTAGTGGGAGATGTTGCTAATTGGTTAAAAGAAAACGACGAAGCAACTCTTATGTATGCAGGCGATGAACTTATCAGCGTTGAGCCTCAGATGTTTGTGGACCTCGAAGTAACTGAGACCGAACCAGGCTTCAAGGGCGATACTGCTACCAACACTACTAAGCCTGCTACTTTAGAAACAGGAGTTACCATCCAGGTTCCAACGTTTGTTGAAATTGGCGATGTTCTCCAAATTGATACGCGCGATGGTCGTTTCATCAAGCGTGTGTAGTTAACTTTTTGTATTTTGCCGAAAGCACAGTAAGTCGAGATGCGTTTGTATCTCTATGTTCTATACTTAACGTTTAATAATTACGTGTCTGAAATCAGCGAGCACGTTACTGAGACATAAGGAGGTGCGAAACACTTGGGAAAGCTTCAAATTATGGATACCACCATTCGTGATGGTCAACAGAGTTTATGGGCTACCAGAATGTCAATTGGTGATATGCTTCCGATCTTGCCTAAGATGGATCGCGTAGGTTATTGGGCAATTGAGGCATGGGGTGGTGCAACGTTTGATACGTGCCTGCGCTTCTTGGATGAAAACCCCTGGGATCGTCTTCGCTCAATAAAAGCCAAGACTCCTAATACCCGACTTTCTATGCTTTCTCGTGGACAGAACCTTGTCGGATATAAGCATTATTCTAAAGAGATCGTACATCGCTTTATTGAAGCAGCACATCGAAATGGTATTGACGTTTTTCGCGTGTTTGACGCATTAAACGATATCCGAAATGTTGTGGATAATGCTGAGGCAATTAAAGATTGTGGCGGTCATTTTGAAGGTGCCATTTCTTATACCATGTCTCCTGTCCACACGCTCGATAGTTTCTTGGAGTATGGACAGCAATTAAAGGATTTAGGCGCAGACTCCATTGCGATTAAGGATATGGCAGGCATGCTTACTCCTTATCGTACCGAGCGTATGGTAAAGGCGTTCAATGCCGAAATCGGATTGCCTGTTCATATTCATTGCCACTATGTAGGTGGTATGGCTCCAGCTAATATCATCAAGGCAACTGAGGCCGGTGCTGCTATTGCCGATACGGCAAGTGCTCCTTTAGCTTTTGGTAACTCTCATCCTGCTGTTGAGATGATCGTTGCTGCTCTTCAGGAAAGCCGTTATGATACCCAGCTTGATCTTGGTTTGCTGTTTGAAATTTCAGAATACTGGGAAGAAGTTCGTAAGCGTGGTCACTACAAGCGTGGCGTTTCATCTCTTACCCACATGAAGGTGTATTCTCATCAGGTTCCTGGTGGCATGATGTCAAACCTTATGTCTCAGCTTGAGATTCAGAATGCAACGGATCGTCTTGATGAGGTAATGGCTGAAATACCTGTCGTACGTGCCGAAGTCGGATATCCTCCTTTGGTTACTCCACTTTCTCAAATTGTAGGTACGCAGGCTGTATTTAATGTTCTTACGGGCAAACGCTGGAGTGTTGTTTCGAAAGAAATGAAGGACTACATCTGTGGCTACTATGGTAAGGCTCCTGGTCCTATGAGTCCTGAAATTGTGAAGAAGGTTGTCGGGGATGATACCGACAAGATTCTTCCTCCTGATGTGGCTCCAGGTTCTTTGGTAACTACTACGTTTGCAGAACTTGAAGAAGAAATTGGCGATTTGGCCAAATCTGAAGAAGACGTTTTGATGTATGCCCTTTTCCCCAATGAGGCGCGTACATATTTGAGTAAACACCGTACATCTGAAAAGGTCGATTTCCTTCTTGAGCAGGAATCGAGCATGACCAAGGAGGACGATTACGTGGATATTAATCAGATTCGTGAATTGGTACGCGTTGCTGAAGAGAGCGGCGTTGGCGAAATTGTAGTTGAAGAAGAGGGCGCTCGTATTGCAGTACGTATGCCAAGTGCTGTAGCAGCAGCTCCTGCACCAGCTACTCCAGTCGTTGCTGCTCCTGCTGCTGAGGCAGTACCTGCAGCTCCTGCAGCTGCTTCTGCTGCAAATGCAGGTGGTTCTCGCCCTGCTAATTGGCACTGCGTCACTGCGCCTATGGTAGGCACTTTCTATGTGGCTCCTGCTCCTGGCGAAGCTCCTTTTGTTCAGGTTGGCGATGAAGTTGCTGCAAATCAGACGCTTTGCATTGTTGAGGCAATGAAGCTTATGAATGAGATTACTGCTGAAGAAATGGGTACTATTCGTGAGGTTTGCCTTGAGGACGCAACTCCTGTTGAGTTTGGAACCCCCTTGTTCTATATCGAGCCTCATGTAAACCATGATGCAATTGGTCCGGAGAGTGCTTAAATGTTTGACAAAGTTTTAATTGCTAATCGCGGTGAAGTTGCACTGCGTATTATGCGTGCCTGTAAAGAATTGGGTATTAAAACTGTAGCGGTGTACTCAACGGAAGATGCAGATACCTACCCAGTTCAGTATGCAGATGAAAAGGTCTGCATAGGCCCCGCACAGGCAAATAAAAGCTATTTGGTAATGTCGTCTATTATTGCTGCCGCAATCAATACTGGCGCACAAGCAATACATCCAGGATACGGGTTTTTAGCAGAGAACTCTGATTTCGCGCGTGCATGTGCCGATAATAATCTTGTCTTTATCGGCCCTTCTCCTGAATGTATAGATGCTATGGGGAATAAGGCTGCGGCGCGTGAAACCATGAAAGCCTGCGGCGTTCCAACAGTACCCGGTTCTGATGGTGTAGTGGAAACCGTTGAGGAAGCTCGTGCTTTTGCAGAAAAAGCTGGCTATCCTGTTTTGGTAAAAGCCTCTGCTGGTGGCGGCGGCAAGGGTATGCGCGAAGTGCATGATCCTGCAGACTTAGAGGCGCAGTTTCTTGCTGCTAAAAATGAGGCGCAAGCAGCTTTCGGTAATGGCGATGTATATCTAGAAAAGTTAGTTCTACGCCCTCGTCATGTGGAAGTTCAGGTTTTGGCAGATAAGCATGGAAACCGTATTTCTTTGTGCGAACGTGACTGCTCATTGCAGCGTAGGCATCAAAAGCTTCTCGAAGAAGCTCCTTCTCCTGCGTTGACTGATGAAATTCGCCGTGCAATGGGAGTTGCTGCAGTAAAAGCAGTTCGTGCAACGGGCTATGAAAATGCTGGTACCATTGAATTTCTGTTAGACCAGGATGGCAATTTCTACTTTATGGAAATGAATACCCGTGTTCAGGTTGAGCATCCTGTTACTGAAATGATTACAGGTACTGACATTATTAAAGAGCAGTTGCGCATTGCAGCGGGTGAACCAATTTCTTGTATGGACAAGGTTCCTTTTACTTCAAATGGTCATGCTATGGAGTTTCGAATCAACGCAGAGGATCCCGATATGGATTTCCGTCCCTGTCCCGGAAACATCACTCGATTTGAGGTTCCCGCTGGACCTGGAGTTCGTGTCGAGACCTATATTAAGGAAGGATCTCGTATTTCTCCTTATTATGACTCTATGGTTGCGAAACTTATTGTATGGGGCAATGATCGAGAAGAATGCATTGCCCGTGGAAAGCGTGCCTTAGCTGAATTTCATATCGAAGGAATTAAAACCACCATTCCTTTCCATCAGAAGGTTTTAGGTATGGATGCGTTTGTTGAAGGTAGGGTTTATACTGACTTCATCGAAACAGAAATGGGGGATAACTAAGATGTCTGACATTAATACTGAAGGCATGGCAATTGCTCCCGGCGTAATGGAGACTATTGTAATTCTTGCTGTTCGTGATGTTCCCGGTGTTGCTTCGGTGGGTGCTGCTCCCTCAGGTATTCGCTCTCTTTTAGCTTTTAAACAATCTACGCAAGGAGTAGTTGTTTCTCTTGCCGAAAATGACACGGTTGAAGTCGCGGTAACGCTTAGGATTCAGTCGGGTCACTCCCTCGAGGAGGTTGCAGCAGCGGTTCGCAGAGCTGTAGCTGATGCAGTGTTAGCACAAGTAGGTCTGGTAGTATCTCGAGTTGATATTACGATCGACGGTATTCAGTTCCAAGATTAGGTTTTGCCTCTATGTCAAAAGCTTTACAACATGAAGAAAGGGTAGTTGCGCGCAAAAATGCTTTGCAACTCCTTTATCAAGGGGATATTCTCGAAAAATCTCCTCGTTCCCTTATTGATAATCGTCTCTTGGTTCCTGAAACGCAGGGACTTGATGACTATGCATTGATGCTTCTTGATTTAGTATCACAGCATCTTGATGAAGTCGATAGGCGTATTGTATCGGCCAGTGAAAACTGGACTATGGATCGCATGCCTGTTGTGGATCGTTCTCTTTTGAGGCTTGCTGCTTGTGAGATGTGCTATGTGGATGATGTTCCGGTCTCCGTTTCCATTAATGAAGCGGTAAATCTTGCTAAAGAATTCGGCGGGGAAAACTCTCCTCGTTTTGTTAATGGCATTTTGGGACGTATTGCTATCCAGCTCGAAGAGGAGCAGGCTTAAATGACTCAAGAGGATGCACGTTCGTTCGAAGACCTAAAAACACGTCTCGATGAAATCGTTGCATTAGTAAGTGACGATTCTCTTCCACTTGACGAAGCTCTTGATCTCTATGAAGAAGCTGTAGGGATAGGGCTGAGCGCTTCGCGCATTATGGAAGAGGGAATTGCGGTAGAGAATGCCCAAGTGGAGGAATCTTCGCATGAATCGAATTTGAACGATTCAACAACTGATCAAGTTTCCTCTGATGCCAAGTAGTGCTTTTGTGGCAAGATAAAGGGGTACTGCGGTACTTGCGTTATTTAGCAACCGAGCCCAGTTAAGGCAAGCAGGGGAGGGAGGTGTGCACATGGCACGCATTCTAGATTCGATAGATGCGCCTGATAAGCTCAAGCTGTTAACTGATGAAGAATTAAGTATTCTTGCAAATGAAATACGTGAAGAGATTATTCAGGTAACCTCTAAAACAGGTGGTCATGTGGCCTCAAGTTTAGGAGCAGTTGAGATCATTCTTGCTGTTCATTCATTGATTGATTCTCCTCGTGATCGTTTTTTGTTTGATGTTGGGCATCAGTCGTATGCACACATGCTCATTACGGGGCGTTTAAAAGAGTTTGCAACATTAAGGCAATATAAAGGTCTCTCAGGGTTTCCTAAACCTCAAAGCAATCCTCATGATGTTCATCCTTCAGGGCATGCTTCTGACTCACTTTCAGTTGCTTGCGGGTTGGCACGTGCGCGTGATATGCGCGGCAGCGATGAAAAAATTGTGACTTTGATCGGGGATGCTTCTTTAGCAGGGGGTATGGCTTTTGAGGCTTTAAATGATTTAGGTCAAGCCCAAACACCTCTCGTCATCATTTTGAATGATAATGAAATGTCTATCTCCCGAAATGTTGGAGCTATGGCAAAACATCTCGGTAGCTTGCGGGTGAGCAATAACTATCGTAAAAGTAGAGACTCTATGCAAGATTTTGTTGAGTCTTCCTTTGGTCCTGCTGGTAAAGCTTTTGTCAAATTTGGGAAATCAGCTAAGGATTCTCTCAAACAGTTTGTTATTCCCGATACCATGCTTTTTGAGCAACTCGGTATCGTGTGCACTCCTCCTGTAGATGGCCATGATATTCCTGCCCTTAAAACAACCTTGCGCAGGGCGCTGTCTTCAGAAGTTCCTGTTTTAGTTCATGTGGTAACTAAAAAGGGTGCAGGATATGCTCCTGCGGAGAAAGACCCTTCTCGTTTTCATGGTGTGGGGCCCTTTGATAGAGCAAGTGGCGCCTCACTTAAATCTTCGGATTCTACCCTTACATATACTCAGGCGTTTACTTATGCCTTTAATCAGGAAGCACAGCGTGATGATAAAATCTGTGCAATTTCTGCTGCAATGATTGATGGCACGGGTCTTCGTGATTTTGCTACCTCGCATCCCGATCGTTGTTTCGATGTGGGAATTGCTGAGGCTCATGCGGTTGGTTTAGCAAGTGGGCTTGCCTTGGGTGGTTATAAACCACTGGTTGCACTGTATTCTACGTTTCTTCAAAGAGCAATCGATCAGAGCATTATCAATGTAGCTCTTTGTAATTTACCAGTCGTATTTGCTATTGATAGAGCAGGTCTTGTTGGCGATGACGGGCCAACGCATCATGGAATGTTTGATATGGCTCTTTTGCGTACTATTCCTAATATGCGCATCATTGCTCCTTCAAATGAAGCCGAATTGGTTCATGCACTTCATACGGCATTCATGTTACCTGGCCCTGTAGCGCTTCGTTATCCGCGCGGTTCTGCACAGGGTGTTTCTCTTCCGCAGGACCCTCTTTTTATGAAGCCTGGATGCGCTCGTGTAGTACGTGAAGGTTCAGATGCTGCTATTTTGGCTTTTGGCCGTATGGTTGGTTATGCCCTTGATGCTGCTCATATGCTTGAGTCTGAGGGATATCAGGTACGAGTTGTTGATATGCGTTGGGTAAAGCCCCTTGATAAAGAGGCAATTGCTGAAGCAGCGAAAACAGGCATTATTGTAACTGTGGAAGATGGTGTGCGAATTGGCGGTGCGGGAGAGGGTGTCGCTGAGGAGTTAGCTCTCCAGGGTCTTAATCCCTCATTTGAAAACATAGGGATACCCGATTCGTTTATTGAGCAAGGTAAAGTTGACCAATTGTTCGCCGATTTAGGTTTAGATGCTAAAGGAATTGCTCAGGTCATTCGTAAGTATTTATGATGCACTTCAAAAGATAGTGCTTTATATCTTCAGTTTTTCTATTCTCACATTTCTAAATTGTTTCCTAAAAGCCCATTTCGATGGGCTTTTAGTTTTATGTTTCTAATATGTAACCATGATAATTCTTGTGTGTTACCAACTGTTTCCGTGTCTGTAAACAAGCGCTAATCAGGACTTTTGAACGTGTTCTGCATGTAAAGATACCAGTGTCGAAAACGTGCCCGTTTAATAGTGTAAGGAGGTAAGCACGATGTACGACACTGGAGCAACCGCATTCATGCTGGTGTGTGCAATGTTGGTTCTACTCATGACACCGGGTGTTGCATTTTTTTACGGCGGACTTGCGCGTCGTAAAAACGTTGTCAATACCATGTTTATGTCGTTCGTGATAATCGGTATTGTGGGAATCGTTTGGATTCTTGTAGGATGGAGCATCGCTTATGGCGGAGACGGATCAAATCCATTTTTTGGAGGTTTCGATCAGTTAGGTTGCCTGTCTTCCGTAAGCGATATGCTCGCAGAAGCGCAAGCACCTGAAGATGGAACGTATCCCTCTTTGATCGATGTAGTATTTCAGGCAGCCTTTGCAATGATTACCGCTGCAATTGTTGGTGGTGCGGTTGCTGGTCGTATGAAATTCGGTGCCTTTCTTGCATTTATTACCATATGGGTTCTTCTCATTTACGCTCCCTTGGCGCATATGGTTTGGGGCGGTGAAGGAAGCCTGATCGGCGATATTATTGGTGCCTTGGACTTCGCTGGTGGCGATGTAGTTCATATTAGTTCTGGTTTAACAGGTCTTGTACTTTGTTTGCTCTTAGGTAAACGACGTGGTTTTGGCGCTATTGCTCATCGACCACACAATGTTCCGTTTGTAGTACTTGGCGCAACCCTTCTTTGGTTTGGTTGGTTTGGTTTTAACGGTGGTTCGGAATTCGCTGCTGATGGTATTGCCGCGCTTGCAGTCCTCAATACCGTAGTTGCTTCTGGTGCAGCAATGATTTCCTGGATGATTGTTGAAACGGCTAAGACTGGCAAGCCAACGCTTGTTGGTGCTGCTACTGGTTTGGTAGCTGGTTTGGTTGTTATCACCCCTGCTGCAGGTTTTGTTGAGCCTTGGGCAGCCATTGTAATGGGCTTAATTGTATCTCCTATCTGCTACTTTGCTATTTCTTTTTGCAAAGCAAAGATTGGTTACGACGATGCGCTTGATGCTTTTGGCTGTCACTGTGTAGGTGGTATCGTTGGCGGTATTCTTACGGGCATCTTCTGTGTTCCAGAACTTTCCTGGACTGAGTTCGGAGGACTGCTTTATACCGGCGATCCTACCTTATTAGGTGCTCAGGTTGCAGGCATTCTTATTACGATTCTTTTTGTTGCTATTGGTGCTCTCATCATTGGTCTGGTAGTTAAAGCGATCTTTGGTGGCTTGCGTGTAAGCAAAGAAGAAGAGACCTGCGGTATGGATATGGCTGCACATAGTGAATCTGCTTATCCTGCATTCACAGGCATGGACTAAAAGGAGGATGAATGGGAATGAAGAGAATCGCAGCTGTCGTTCGTCCAGAAAAGCTTGAGCCGTTAAAAGAAGCGCTTTTTCAGGCAAAAATTTCAGGAATGACAATCTATCAAGTTCATGGCTGCGGAAATCAACATGGCTGGAAAGAATATTTTCGTGGTAGTGAAGTTTTTCTCAACATGATTCCAAAGGTTAAGTTTGAAATCGTTGTTGAATCCGATCGTGTGGATGAAATCGTTAATCTCATCACCGATATTGCTCGAACAGGGCAGGTTGGAGACGGAAAAATATTTGTTTCGGAAATCGAACGGGTAATCCGCGTTCGTACCGGGGAAGAAGACCAAGCGGCAGTGTAGGGTACTTCCTCGTACTTACCACTCAACAACCTATACTGTTTGCTTTGTCTATAGATTGAGAGGAGCCCTTAGAAAGGCTCCTCGCTTTTTATGCAAAGAATAGGATCTTTCTAAAGCATTGTTTGCTATGAGCAGTGAATTCGTTCAAAATGAGTTATATTCTTTTAGATATCTAAATGACGTAGAGAAAGGACATTGAAAGATGACACGCAAGATTGCTATCTTCGATACTACTTTACGCGATGGCGAGCAGTCGCCAGGCGCTTCTATGAATTCCGAAGAGAAACTGGTAATCACGCGTCAGCTACTACGTCTTAACGTTGATGTAATTGAGGCAGGTTTTCCTGTTTCTTCGCCGGGTGATTTTAAATCGGTTCAGCAGATTGCCGCAGAAGTAGGAGATCGTGCGGTAGTATGTGCTTTGACTCGTGCTGTTGAAAAGGATATCGACTCAGCAGCTGATGCTTTGAAAGATTGCGCTCGTCCTCGTATTCATACCGGTATTGGCGTATCGCATAGTCATATCTATGACAAGCTTCGTACGACGCCGGAAAAAATTATTGAGCGCGCTGTTAATGCGGTTAAGTACGCTAAAAAATATGTTGAAGATGTCGAGTTCTATGCCGAAGACGCAGGACGCAGTGATTACGAGTTTCTTGCTAAGGTAGTCCAGGCCGTAATTGATGCGGGTGCGACTGTTGTCAATATCCCCGATACTACCGGCTATTCGATGCCCGATGAATTTGGACGCCATATTCGCTTCCTTATGGAAAACGTTACCAACGTTGATAAGGCTTCCATTTCGGTTCATTGCCATAACGATCTCGGCATGGCAACTGCTCTTTCCCTGGCGGGTGTCCAAAATGGTGCTACTCAGGTTGAATGCACAATCAATGGTTTAGGTGAACGTGCTGGCAATACCGCTATGGAAGAAGTGGTAATGGCTTTGAAGATGCATGGAGATGAACTTGACGGTCATACCGATATCAATACCCGTGAGTTCATTCGCGCTTCTCGTTTAGTTTCTTCTATCACTGGTTTTGTAGTGCAGCCTAATAAAGCTATTGTTGGTGCAAATGCATTTGCTCATTCTTCGGGCATTCATCAAGATGGTGTTATCAAGTCTCGTACTACTTATGAAATCATTGATCCTGCTGAAGTTGGTGCAGGACAGAGCGCAATTATTCTTTCTGCTCGTTCGGGTCGTGCGGCACTTCGTCATCGTCTTGAGGCACTTGGCTTCCATATTGAAGGCCAGGCTTTCGAGGATCTTTATAATGCCTTCCTCGATTTGGCTGATAAGAAGAAAGAAGTGTACGACGAGGATCTTGAGTCTCTTGTTGGTGAGCATAATCGCAACCAGACAGCAACCTATACTTTGAAGTCTGTCCAGATTTCTTGTGGTCAGCCTCTTATTCCTACCGCTACGGTAACGCTGGCTGATTCTGAAGACCGTGAATTTGTTGCCTGTGCAACGGGTACGGGTCCTGTTGATGCCCTTTATAAGGCTGTAAACGAAATTGTTGATATCGAAAACGATCTTACCGAGTTTGCTGTTCAGAGCGTAACTCGTGGTATCGATGCTTTGGGTGAGGTTACCATTCGTGTTACCGATAGTGATGGCATGGTGTTCTCTGGGCGCGGTGCTGACGGCGATATTATCGTGTCTTCGGCAAAGGCTTACTTAAATGCTCTTAATCGTCTTATCTCACACAGACAAGAAAAGGCAAAGTAATTGTATTGCTTGAATTGCGGAACAAAAATTTCTGATGACGAGCTGCAGTGTCCAAACTGCGGCTCGTCCGTTGCTTCGATGAAAGAGCGTATTGCAAAAGCTGAAGAAATGGTGGCCTATACCGACGCAGTCGATCCATCGGTTACCTCAAAAATGCCGTTAGTTTCAGAGCGTAGTTATACAGATAAGGATGGAAACCCTTTGGATCCCTCTAAAGAAGTGGACGTAGAGAAGCTTAAAACAAATGAGGCAGATTTACGTGCTATTCCAGAAATAGGCGACGATGATCCCTATGTGACCAAGCCAATGCAAAAAATCGTTTCCGATTCTGGCAAGGTTGTTGCTGATGTGGACAGGGAACCAAAATCTTATTTGCAAGATGTACCAGAAATTAAAGTTTGGCATAGGGTAGTGGGCATTGTTATCTGTCTTTTCCTTGCATTTTGTTTTATGTGGGTTAACGGTTCAACGTGGCTTCGAATTTTCAATATTATTTAGAACAATTGTGGTTCTCCGTTTCTGTGATTGTACAGAGTTGTGAAAGTATGATATAAACAGTTAGACATGTGTAAACATGATAGCTTTCGTTTGGGTTAGGAAGTGGGCTTGTTCCCGCTTCTTTTGTTTGTTAAGGGTTGAAGGAGGGATAAAGATGCTTACTGGTAAGGCGCGTATGATCCTTGAAGCACTTGAGCCTCATGCACGTACTCACAATATGGAAATTGTCACCGTTGAGTTGGTTGGATCTCGCAAAGCTCCTACTATTCGCGTTTTTCTTGACTGCGAAGGGGGCGTAGGATTTGATGAACTTTCTTCGGCACAAGAATGGGTTAATGCAGTCATGGATGAGCTAGATCCCTTTCCTGGTGCCTATACGTTAGAGGTATCTTCTCCTGGTATTGATCGGCCTTTACGTACTCTTGAACATTTTGCTCGTTTTGAAGGAGAGAAAGCTCAGATTGTGTTGCGAGAACCCCATGAGGGACGTGCAAAGTGGGTCGGCATGCTTGCAGGTGTAGATGCCGATACGGTGTTATTAACCGTGGATGGTAGAGAAGAGCGTCTTCCCTACGACCAAATAAAGAAAGCTCATATCATTGGCAGAATAGATTTCAGCGGGTAGAAAGGACTTTTCCATGGCAGCCTCTGAATTAATTGAAGCTCTTCAAGCTTTAGCTCATGAACGCAAAATCGATGAATTTTATTTGATCGATCGTTTGGAAGCGTCGCTAGCTAAAAGCTATCAACATATTTTGGATTTGGAGTATGACGCACGTGTAACGATTGATCGTAACACGGGTAAGATTTATGTATATGAGCTTGTTCCTGTAGGAGATCCTGATCCCGAGACAGGTGAATACACCGATTTTGAAGAGCGTGATGTTACTCCTGACGACGTTAGTCGAATTGCGGCGCTTAATGCTAAAAATGTTATTGGCTCGATTGTTCGCGATGCGGGACGTCAGTCTATTTATGAGGAGTTTTCAAGTCGTGTTGGCGACTTGGTTACAGGTACCGTTTTGCAGGGTACGCCCGATTTTACGATTATCAAAATTCGCGATGGCGTTGAGGCAGAATTGCCCCACTACGATTTAAAACGATATCCAGACGAGCGCAACGAGCGTCCTCGCAACGAGCGTTATCGTCATAATCAGCGTTTGAAGACTCTTATCGTTGAAGTACGCGATCCGAACTCCGATGCTCCTAAGATGCGTGGTGAGCATACTCGTCCTTCAATCGTTGTTTCTCGTACTCATCCCGATCTTATCCGTCGTTTGTTCGAGATTGAAGTTCCGGAAATTTACGATGGGCTTGTTGAGATTAAATCTATCGCTCGCGAACCAGGGGAGCGTTCAAAGATCGCGGTTGCTTCTCGCGAACCTAACTTAGATCCGGTAGGTGCGTGTGTAGGTCCTAAGGGCTCTCGTGTTCGAATGGTTGTCGAGGGTCTGCGCAATGAGCGTGTTGATGTTATTCAATGGAACGAGGATCCAGCAATTTATGTTGCCAATGCGCTTTCTCCTGCACGCGTAACCCGTGTTGATATTGACGAAGAGAACAACTATGCAACGGTAATTGTTCCCGACGATCAGCTCTCTTTGGCTATTGGTAAAGAGGGCCAAAATGCACGCTTAGCAGCTCGTCTGACAGGTTGGCATATCGATATTAAATCTACTTCATTTGCTGGAGAGTCTCTTTTTACTGAACCTACCTTAATTGACGAAGTAGACGATGACGAAGACGGCTTGTGTGCATACATTGGTGAAGATGGCACGCGTTGTCGTAACCATGCACGTGAGGGATATCGCTATTGCGGTATTCATGCAGAATTTGAAGACGAAGAATAACGTGATTTTCTATGGCAGAACAAAAACGACAAAGGACTTGCATCGTTTGTAGAACTACAGACACAAAAAATTCGCTTTTGCGCTTAGTTCGTAACCCTGAAGGCGAGATTTGTTTCGATCCAACAGGTAAAATGAATGGTCGAGGGGCGTATGTTTGCAGTGTTGCCTGCCTTGAAAAAGCACTTTCCTCTAAGCGACTTGATTCAGCGCTTAGAACGACCGTATCCGACGAAGATCGTGAGCGTATAGTGCAACAACTACGCGCCTCACTATCTCATGAAGAGTAATAGACGAGGAGACTATATGCCTGGCATGCGTGTACATGAATTGGCAAAAGAATTTGATATGACCAGCAAGGAGCTGCTCGATCGTCTTGCGGAGATGAAAATTCCCGCTAAGAGTCATGCCAGCATTCTCCAGGACGCCTATGTTCAGAAAGTTCGCAAGAATCTTGAACCTGAAATCAAACAGCGTGCAGGGGAGCTGGAAGACGAAGAGGCAAAACAGCTCGCTGAA
>FR896069.1 GCA_000435475.1 Cryptobacterium sp. CAG:338
ATAAACCAACCCTCCAACAGGGTTGGATTCCACCGAACTCGCGCTTTAGCAAAGCCATTTCCACCCTCCTATAAAATTTTTTAATCCCCCTTATAGTTCTTTTTAAAAAGAACTACTGTAATTTTGTAAAGAGCGGCAGACAAAACCAAGAACGCACTTTTTTATTAGGACAAACTTTTTTGTAAGTAATAACATCTTTTTGCAGAGATTTCGTAACTCTCTTATGACAGATTTGCCGCTTCTTTTTAGTTTCTTCACATATTTATGCCATTTGTCCCTTTTCGGAGAACATACCTTTTTATTAGTATCCCGACCCTAGACACTGGGTGTTAATGTTTTCTTATTTCAATTCTTATGCGGTGAGTTTGAGCTTTTTAAGGCTTAAACAGGGAGAACAGGAGCTAATACCAAATTGTGACCTCTAAGGATTTATCATGTTAACGAAGAACGAACTGCCTCAAAATCCCGCTGCTGCAGCTCTGTGGCTTTTAGGCAATAAATGGACTCTTTATATTTTGCAGCACCTGTTCGTTCGTTGTCATTCATTTGGTGAATTACGTCGTTCCATAGACGGTATCAGCGACAAGGTTTTAAGTGACAATCTAAAACGATTACAAAGTAACGAGATTATCTATAAATCAGTTACTTCTGATAATCCGCCACGATCTTATTACTCTCTTACTTCATTAGGCAAATCTTTAAAACCCATAATTGAGAGTTTGAATGTCTGGGGTTGTCGTTATTTAGAAGTTACTCACAATCCAGAAAAGCCCACTACTAATCGCATTCAATCTCGTCAGAGCTCTTAGATTTAATCTTTTGAATATCGACTAGCTCATAGAGCTATGACCAAAATCTTATTTGCGACTAGAGGTATACGGCCTATAGAACCTTTGGTGGCTCTATAGGCCTTTATTGCTTTGTGCCCAAAGACGAGACACCTTCTTTTGCCGCAGAAAAACACTGCAGTAAATAAAGAAAGCCGAAGATCAACAAGGAGAGAGCGGTGATGCTGATCTTCGGCGCCGCACTTGCCTTTGCCTTCCTTAACGTTAAGCGTGCACCAAAACGCCAACTAAGTAACAACCTTTAGCTTCGTTTTCAATCGAAACCATCTGCTGCAAGCGATTCTGTACAAATTGCAGCAAATAGATGAGCTAAAAGTTTCTTTTCTAGTTGTAAAAAGCAAAGCAAGAAGGACAACTAAGTTGTTGTCTTTCGCCTTTTCACTAAAAGGCCTTTATAAATATAGAAAGGATTTTTGCTGAAACCAAGAACGCACATTTTTATTAGCGTACAAAACTAACGTATTGATTATTTGGGGTTATAAGCAAAAAACGTGTCTGATCAAGCAGGCTATCCTCTGAT
>FR896070.1:0-4177 GCA_000435475.1 Cryptobacterium sp. CAG:338
AACAAGGGATCCTTATGCATAAAAAAGGCGCCCCTTACGGGACGCCTTACGTCAAATACGGTAAACGTTATAGGTTATTCAGCAGCGGTGTATTCACGATTGATGGAAGAATCAACGGTAACACCAGGGCCCATAGTAGAAGTAACCGTTACAGACTTTACATACTTACCCTTAGCAGCAGCTGGCTTCATACGAAGAATCTCGTCATATACTGCACCGTAGTTTTCTGCAAGCTGCTCAGCAGTAAAGGAGCACTTACCGATTACTACATGACAAATACCATAACGGTCTGCACGATACTCTACGCGGCCACCCTTGAGCTCCTTAACAGCTTTTGCTACATCAGGAGTAACAGTACCAAGCTTAGGATTAGGCATCAAACCGCGAGGACCAAGAACCTTACCAAGACGACCAACCTTAGCCATCTGATCAGGAGTTGCAACAGTCGCATCAAAGTCAAGCTTACCAGCCTGAATGTCAGCAACCAGATCATCGGAACCTACGATGTCTGCGCCAGCTTCTTCTGCAGCACGAGCAGCATCGCCTTCAGCAAATACTGCAACGCGAACCGTCTTACCAGAGCCATTAGGGAGGCTAACGGTGCCACGGAGCTGCTGGTCAGCCTGACGGGTATCGATACCCAGACGGAAGTGAACTTCAACCGTCTCATCAAAGTTAGCAGGATGAATTTCCTTTACCAAAGAAACTGCAGCAAGAGGAGTGTATGCTTTACCTGCTTCGATTTTGGCTTTTGCCTCATCATATTTTTTGGACATTAGATAATTCCTTTCGTGGTATGGCGAGCTATTATTTTGCTCTTCCACATATGGTTTCTTAAAAATCAAGCCACGACGGGCTTAAAAGTATTAATTAGCAGAATCGCCCTGAAGTAAAGCAGCCAGACGACGGGTTACCTTGTATTCCTTCTTAGGAGCACGACCCTCAATGGTGACACCCATGGAACGAGCAGTACCTGCAACGATCTCCATAGCTGCTTCAATGGTGTTAGCATTCAAGTCAGGCATCTTGATTTCAGCAATCTCACGAAGCTGATCTTCGGTGAGTTCACCAACCTTCTTGAGCTGAGGAATACCAGAGCCTCCCTTAATACCAAGCTTTTCCTTAATCAAGAAAGCAGCAGGAGGAGTCTTCAGAACGAAGTCAAAGGTCTTGTCTTCGTAAACCGTGATCTCAACAGGAATAATAGTGCCTGCTTTATCCTGCGTAGCAGCATTAAAAGCCTGGCAGAACTGCATAATGTTAACGCCCTGAGCACCCAGTGCAGGACCAACAGGAGGAGCTGGATTTGCAGCACCAGCAGGAATCTGGAGCTTAACGAAACCGCTTACGTTTTTATCAGCCATTTCAGTTGCTTCCTTTCGACTGAAATAAATTGTTTACCGCTATATGACAAGCGAACTTTATGAGAAGCCCCGTCCACATACGGGCATAAAGTCGCATTGTTCTCAAAATTAAATGTTTGCTACCTGATCAAAGGAAAGCTCAACGGGAGTTTCGCGTCCGAAGATCGAAACAAGAACTTTAACCTTACCAGCTTCAGGAGAAACCTCAGAAACAACACCATCGAATTCTGCAAGAGGACCAGAAACAACTTTAACACTTTGACCAACTTCAAGATGCGTTGAAGTTTTCTTGGGAGCCTCATGAGAGGTGCGTTTCATGATCTTGTTGTATTCTTCGCGGGTAAGAGGTGCTGGATTACCTTGACTACCCACAAATCCCGTTACACCGGGAGTATTTCGAACCGCAGCCCAGCTACGATCATCAAGTTCCATGCGGACAAGCACATAGCCAGGAAATACCTTTTTATCGCTTTCCACACGACGTCCGCCTTCTTTGATTTCCGTCACGGTTTCCGTAGGAATTTCAATAGCGAACACATTGTTTTCGAGACCCATAGTTTCAATGCGAGTCTCAAGATTTTTCTTCACTTTGTTCTCGTATCCCGAGTACGTGTGAAGGACATACCATTTCTTCGTCATGGATTAAGCCCCCAAACCAGAAATAGCCATAAGAATCGGGGTTACTACCCAGTCGTCAAGAACGACAACAAATACACCGAAGAACAAGAGCGCCACGATTACCACGCCGGTCCACTGCAAAACTTCTTGCTTAGTAGGCCAGGTAACACGACGCATTTCAGAACGAACTTCAGAAAGGAAAGCAAAGCGCTTCTTCTTAGGCTTTTCCGCAGCCTTCTTTGGCTTAGGAGCCGGCTTGGAAGATGCTTGGACGGTCTTTGCAGGAGCCTTCTTGAAACCGAAGCGTTTCTTTGTTGGTTGCTCCTCAACTACCGGAGTAGCCTGAGCCTGCTTAGCTGCGCGCTCTTTTTTAGCTGCACGATTGGCAGACGCTTTTGCTCTCTGTGTTTTAGACTTCTTTGCCATACAACTTTCCTGCTCTGGAAATTACTACTCTATACGCCAAATAAGCAGCCCATGAGCTGCTCATTAACAAGCTGGCAGGCCAGGAGGGACTCGAACCCCCAACATGCGGTTTTGGAGACCGCCGCTCTACCAATTGGAGCTACTGGCCTATATATTGCCTAATCTTAGCGAGTTTCCTTATGCAAAGTGTGATGTCCACACCATTTGCAATATTTTTTGAACTCAATACGATCGGGATTATTCTGCTTGTTCTTCTTGGTCGTATAGTTTCGACGCTTGCATTCAGTGCATGCAAGAGTGACCAAAGTACGCATCAATACTCCTTAACTTACCTGATAGCATTCTTGCCATTGCATCATGATCAATCAAGAGGGAGCCCGCAGCAAGCGAGCTCCCCTCGAATTCACAAACTTTAGATCAATCGAAGTTATTTGATGATCTGGGTTACACGACCGGAACCAACGGTGCGGCCACCTTCGCGGATAGCAAAGCGAAGGCCTTCTTCCATAGCGATTGGGTGGATGAGTTCACCACGGAGCTCAACATTGTCGCCAGGCATAACCATTTCGGTGCCCTCTGGAAGATGTGCAACACCGGTAACGTCGGTGGTGCGGAAGTAGAACTGAGGACGATAGCCATCGAAGAATGGGGTATGACGGCCACCCTCTTCCTTGGTAAGGATGTAAACCTGACCAACGAACTCAGAGTGAGGAGTTACCGAACCAGGCTTTGCGAGTACCTGACCGCGAACGATGTCTTCGCGCTTGATACCACGGAGCAAGCAACCGATGTTGTCGCCAGCCTGAGCTTCATCGAGAAGCTTACGGAACATCTCGATACCAGTGCAAACCGTCTTCTCGGTTTCCTTGATACCAACGATTTCGAGTTCGTCGTTAACATGAAGAACACCGCGCTCAACACGACCGGTTGCTACGGTACCACGACCAGTAATGGTCATGGTGTCTTCAACAGCCATCAAGAATGGCTTGTCAACGTCACGTTCTGGGGTAGGAATGTAGGTGTCTACTGCTTCCATGAGCTCCCAGATCTTGTCCTGCCACTCTGGCTCGCCGTTAAGAGCGCCAAGAGCAGAACCGCGGATGATTGGGGTGTCGTCTCCAGGGAAACCATACTCGGTGAGAAGTTCGCGAGTTTCCATCTCAACAAGCTCGATGAGTTCCTCGTCGTCAACCATGTCGCACTTATTCAGGAAAACGATGATGTAAGGTACGCCTACCTGACGAGCGAGCAGGATGTGCTCACGAGTCTGAGCCATAGGACCATCGGTAGCAGCGATAACAAGAATAGCACCGTCCATCTGAGCAGCACCAGTAATCATGTTCTTTACGTAGTCAGCATGACCTGGGCAGTCAACGTGTGCATAGTGACGGGTGTCGGTTTCATACTCAATGTGAGCAATAGAAATGGTAATACCGCGTTCACGCTCTTCAGGAGCCTTGTCGATATCCTCAAATGCGGTGAAGTCTGCATGAGCAGTACCATGAGAACCGTCGTTTGAAGACAGGGTCTTGGAGATCGCAGCGGTCAGCGTGGTCTTGCCGTGGTCAACATGGCCGATAGTACCAATGTTAACATGGGGCTTAGTACGCTCGAACTTTTCCTTAGCCATTGTTCCTCCTTGATTGTTGGAAGGCGCGTCCACTTTCTGAACGCAAAACGATAAAAGTAAAAGCTTACCGTGCGTAAGCGAGAAAATTTGGTAGCGGTGACTGGATTCGAACCAGTGACGCCACGGGTATGAACCGTGT
>FR896070.1:4200-11434 GCA_000435475.1 Cryptobacterium sp. CAG:338
TCAACCCAACGGAGCCCCCCCGCCATAATTAAATGGTGCCCACAAGCAGACTCGAACTGCTGACCTCTTCGTTACCAACGAAGTGCTCTACCTGCTGAGCTATGTGGGCGAGATGGTGGGAGTGCAAGGATTCGAACCTTGGAAGGCTGAGCCAACGGATTTACAGTCCGTCCCATTTGACCGCTCTGGAACACTCCCGAATTCGCTTGTGATCATGTGCAATTTTCAAGCTGCTGCCTGCTAGAAAGTGCCTGAGCACTTCAAGCGAGCAAAGGAATAATACGCTAGGAATTCCGCCCTGTCAACGTCTTACACGCCCCCGGGCATATCCATTTCACAATTTGCTCACTTCTGCGCAAGACTTACCTAATAATACCAGGTAATGTTAACTTTTTCTTCAGAATTTATTAAAAGAAATTGGCCAGAACTTTGCTGTTCTGGCCAATTTTGGAAAAAATATTTTTGAGAATTTTTTAGTAATTGGTATCTAAATTTCTAGCAATCGGCATCCATATAGCTATCAAACTCTTTAGTGATTTCCTTTGAAGGCTCCTCCGTCGCAAGAGATACCACCACAATGGCAATTAAACTCAAAACAAAAGCAGGCAGCAATTCATATACCGCGAATATTCCGCCAAGTTGCGAAATGAAGGTATTCCAAACCAGAACGGTCACTGCTCCAACAATCATGCCTGCCAATGCACCCTTGAGATTAGTACGACGCCAATAGAGGCTCATTATCATTAAAGGACCAAATGACGCACCGAATCCCGCCCATGCATACGATACAACCTGGAAGATTGACGAATTTTCATCCAGTGCAATCACAATACCGAAGATCAAAATGACTACCAGTGTCAATCGGGCCACAATCATGACCTGCGCATCAGTCGCGTCTTTCTTTATAAGTCCACGATAAATATTTTCTGCAACCGCAGAGCCTGAAATAAGAAGGTACGAAGACGACGAAGACATAGAAGCCGCAAAGATACCTGAAACTACCAAACCACACATAAATGAGGGTAAAAGCATATTAGAGAGCACGATAAAGATATTTTCTGCTGATGCCTGCGACAAGAATTCTGCAGGAATCACTGCCCTACCAATCAAACCAATGCACACTGCAGTGCTCAGAGATATTACAACCCATACCGTAGCGATACGGCGAGATTTGGTTAACTCAAACGAATGGGTAGCACTCATAAAGCGCACCAAAACCTGAGGCATACCAAAATATCCTAAGCCCCAAGCAAGGCCTGAGATGATAGTAACAATGCCATAATCAGTCGCAGCGCCAAACAAAGGCATACCGTCTTGGACTACCTGTAATCCATTCTCATCCAAAATCGGGTTTGCAATCTGCGTACCCGACAAGAAGCCAGGAATGTTCTGCAAAAAAGCAACCGTATTGTCAATGCCGCCCGCTTGTGCAACCGAGCCAACAAACACAATAACTAAGGCAGAAACCATCAGGGTTCCCTGAATAAGGTCAGTCGTACAAACCGAAAGATAGCCGCCAACAAAGGTGTATAGAAATACAATCAAAGCACCCAACACCATCATGGTTGCGTAATCAAGGCCAAACAAAGTAGAGAACAGCTTGCCTACCGTAACAAAGCAACTACCAACATAAATACTAAAGAACAGCAAAATAATAAGAGCTGCAATGGTCATCAAAATGTTCTTTGTATCGTGAAAGCGATTTGAGAAATAATCTGGCAACGTGATCGAATTGTTCGCTACCTCTGAATACTTACGTAAACGCTTTGAAACAAACAGCCAGTTTAAATAGGTACCAATTGCAAGACCAATAGCGGTCCACATCGCATCTGAAGCGCCCGTAAAGTACGCAACACCTGGAAGACCCATCAAGAGCCAGCCAGACATATCTGACGCCTCAGCAGAAAGGGCCGTTAACCAAGGACCTAGTCTGCGGCCACCCAAAAAGTAAGCTTCAGTGGACTGATTGGATTTCTTGGCATAGATAAAGCCAATTACTACAACAACCACAAAATAGATGAGCATTGCAAGCAATACCCAAAAATCATGAGAAACCATATCGATCGCTTTCTAATACTAACTAGTGCTGACAACTTCCCGCAAAGTTACAAGAGCCTTTTTCTGTAGCCCACTTTCACACGAACCGCTAGGGATAACAAATAATCACCAGGCGAAACAGATAGAAGCACCTGCCCACAATCAATCCCTTATACATAAGACAGGTTCGCCAGAAAATAAGCTGCACGCTATTGGGCGCTTTACTATACAGGAGTGGGGGAATTATACGGCAAAGTACGGTTTCATGGAGGTTAAAGCTGCCGCAGCGTTTCGCTTACAAGGTTAAGCGGAACCAATCGAGCTTTTAGCTATCCCTCAAAACACGCCATTTCCACCCTCTCTCCTAGCGATGGCGTGTTTCTTGTTTTGCGGTTAAACGGCCAACCAGCATGACACCTTTTCTCTAAAAACATCGCAATCGCCAACCCTCAAACAACTTAAAAAATGAGATATACATCAGGAGTAGATGGCATTCGATCTTTCAAATTCCCCTTGAAACTAACCGCAAACTTATTCCCACAAAATTTATAAATTGGGTAAATATCTAATTGAATAATTTATTAATTTTACGAATATCAAACAAGCAATTTGAACGTAAAATCACGTCGCTTTATGGCCTTAAATCCTTGAGTTATTTATTTAAACAACGATCAACTCCAACACAAAACATTGGAGTTGCATCAGTGAACCTTGATAGCTCAATAAGGAATAATCTAAGGCTAAAGGAATAGATTTACCGATTGTTGCCCTTTTCCCGACAATAGCGATCCACTACCTCTATGAAGCTAGCAACCGCTTGAGGCTGTCGGATGTGAGCCTTAGAACACAAGTACATCTGATGGAAGTCTTCAGGCGCTTCTTCGATTTCTACCAATTTAATATCATCATGATAGGAATCAAGAAGCCAAGAGCGACATGCAATTGCCATAATGTCCGGACTTCCTGAAACGATAGAAGCGAGAGTGATCTCATCGGTGTAGAGATAATCAATGAGCAAGCAATAGCCTTTGACTAGATCAGTAAGCTCAGATGCAAGCGGACCCGTCAGACTGTAGGAGATTAAATAATGATCTTTCAATTCTTCAAGCGATAACTTATCACGTTTAGCAAAAGGATGAAGACGGTTCACCACCAGAACGGCACGTTGGCTCCAGACAGGTTTAAAGGAAATCTCTGAGTCGTCACCCATAGTTCCACAAAAAGCAACATCGACAAGACCATTCTTAATATCTTTAAGTAATTCTGGTGTCGTCGACTGCTTAACATTTAAGCGAACATTTCCATGGGTTTGAACCCTAAAACGGCTAATGATTTCTGACCAGTCTTTGTCCTGGACCGAAAAAACTGTTCCGATGGTAATTTCGCTTTGAGACTGCCCCCCCCCCCGTTTCGTTCTTGCAGAATTTTTATTCCGCCATCTACAAAACGAAGGGCCGTGGCAATGTACTCATAAAAAACTTGACCGTCGGTTGTTAAGCTTACCGACCCTCTCTTTTTATCAAGTAACGATGTATTGAGTTCTCGCTCTAACTTAGCGATTGCCAGCGATAAGGTGGAAGGAGTGATGGCGAGTTTTTCTGCCGTAGCACTACGGCTTTTCGTCTCTACAAGAGTCTTGAAATAATAAAGATGATCAAGATTCATCTCACTTCTCCTCATCTTCTCAATACACACTTTGCATGAGTGTGTTACCAAATAATCATAGAAATGGTAACGCGAGGATTGTATTGTCGCAACGCTGGCATTATCTATTCCGCCAACTGCTTTAGCGCTTTGCCGTATTTGCCCAGAGATCAGATTCGACAAAGCAAGAAGATTTCCCGAACTTCCTATTCTCAAAAGCATCACTTAAGCAGCCTTTTCAATATTCCTTAAAGAGCTTCAAGGTTCTCTGAATGCGTTTTACGCAAACCCTACTTGTTTTGCATGAGGGGTTTTAAAGCAAGCAAGTAAAAAAGGAGGATTTATGAAGGGACTCGAAGGAATCAAAGTTATCGATCTAACCAGTTACGTCGCAGCACCTGCTAGCCCTCGCATTCTTGGCGAAATGGGAGCAACCGTTTACAAGATAGAACCTGCAACGGGCGACGAATACCGCACCAATGCTCCAGGCTTTGGTATGAAAAAAACTGATATCGATGACCCCTCTTTTGACTTCGCCTCAATGAACAAAATATTTGTAAGTATTAATTTGAAAAGCGAAGAAGGTCACGAACTTATCGAAAAGATGCTCGCTGATGCCGACATTTTGATTACAAGCTTCCGCGATAAGGCTCTTGTCAAACTTGGCCTTGATTGGGAATCAGTACATGAGCGTCATCCTCATCTGGTTTGGGCACAAATGCGTGGTTACGGCGAATATGGACCCGACAAAAATACCAAGGGATTCGACGCCACTGCCTATGCCGCACGAGGTGGATGGTTTGCATGTTTACCGCAAGCTGGCGAACACTACCAACCCATTAACTGGCCTGCTGCTATGGGAGATTGGAATGCCTCTTTAGCACTTACTGCGGGCGTTTTAGCAGCTCTTGCGCGCAAAGATCGCACCGGTGAAGGCGACAAGGTTACCGTTACGCTCCATCATGCAGCACTCTGGCCAATGCAAATGATGCTTGGGGGAACTCAGTTTGGAGATAAGTGGCCAAAATCGCGTTATAACGTCACCTGCCCTACTAACAACACCTATCAAACCAAAGATGGTGTCTGGTTCATCATCTGCTATGGCAGTTACGACATTTTCTATGACCATACCATGCGCACTATTGGCCTAGACGATATGGTTGGCAACGAACGCTACAACAAAAATGCTGAAATCAATGATGGTTCAGGACGAAATGAAGAAGTAGTCCGCATCATGGAAAAACAATTCCTAACTAAAACATGGGCAGAATGGGAACCAATCTTTAAAGCGAACGAAATTCCCTATGAAAAACTCTACTTGCCTGAAGATATCCTGGCGGACGAAGAAGTTTATGCAAGCGATATTCTGCGCAAAGTTCATTACGACGCATTTGGCGAAAAAGCGATTCCTACCTCACCCATTCGTTTAGACAGTATGGGGGATCCTGTTCTTCATAAGAGTCGTCCTATTGGGTACGACACCGCTGAAGTAATGCACGAATACGGCTATTCAGACGAAGATATTCAACGCATGGATGGCGATTCTGTTACGTGCTATCACGGTCCCGATCTTCCCGATTCCGTTTTTGAGCCAAGCTACGGTCCGCGTTCAAAGCGCGACTAAGCAAACAGGTGCCGTGGGTCCACCCAATTCCCACACATCCCCCACGGCACCCCCTTAATTCTTCATTAATCCCTAATGGGTCATTCCGGCTAGCGAGTTTGCTAATGGGGGAAGCTTTATAAGCTGCAGCTTGCTAGCCGATGACGATATATACAACACAAGGAGGAGGAAAAATGTCAGCACAAAAAATTGCGCGACAAGGCCTTACCTGGAGGCATGTTGGCGTTGTTATTACGATGTGTTTAACGCTGTTTACGGCTGTTGGCATTATCTTTACTGCCGCAGGTCTTTGCTATCGTCCCGTTGCTGAACACTTTGGCGTACAGACGTCGCAAGTATCACTCTACATTACCTTCGTATACCTAGGTCAATGTATTGGTGCAGCACCTATGGCAAAGTTCTTCGACAAATTCAGCGCTAAGTCAGTTTGTGTAGTTGCAGCACTGATGGTAGCTATCCCTTACATGGGCTTCACTGTCTATCCCGCAATTTGGTGCTACTGGGTAGCAGGCTTCATTATTGGTCTGGGCTTGGTATGCATCGAGTTCACCATGACAGCAGGTATTTTGAGCCGCTGGTTCCACACCAACTACGGCACCGTTACTGGTCTCTGCTTTGCTTTCACTGGTATCGGCGGTATGGTTTGGAATATCGTTGGTCAGTTCGTTCTTGGTCCTGACCTGCTTGGTTGGCGCACCCTTTACATGGTGTTCGGCATCGCAATCTGCATCGGCACCATTCCTTTCATTGCTTTCTTCGTAAAGCGCACCCCTCAGGAATGCGGAACGCTTCCTTACGGTATGCCTCTCGATGCAGCTGCAATGGAAGAAGAACTTGCTGCTGAAGCAGAGCAGAAGGCAATTGTTGAACCTGGTTGGCTGGGTTCCGAAATTATCCGCAAGCCTTTC
The DNA here is from genome assembly GCA_000435475.1 of Cryptobacterium sp. CAG:338. GTDB lineage: Bacteria > Actinomycetota > Coriobacteriia > Coriobacteriales > Eggerthellaceae > Anaerotardibacter. The sequence continues at coordinate 10,414 of FR896070.1, forward strand.
TTCTGGACATTAGTTTTAGGTGCAGGTCTTCTCAATACCCTCACCACAATGACTCAGCTCTTTGCTACTTATGTACAGTTCCTCGGTCATGATGGCTGGGGCGGTCAGGCAATCGTAGGCCTCTTGCTTCTCTCCGGTACTCTTGAAGCATTCACCAGTGGTGGTCAGGCTGGCGGTAAAGTTATCGTTGGTTTCATCGAATCTCGCACTCTTATTGGCGCACAATTGCTTGGCTACTTCGGTGGCGTAATTGGCCTTTTGATGATGTGGTGGATTCCTCAGATCTTTGGCGAAGCAGGCATTTGGCCTATGTTCTTCGGCGGCTTATTCTTCGGTTTGACCTACGCCTGTTCAACCGCAATGTTGCCGTTCCTCTGTCGTCAGATTGCTGGCGGTCGAGAATTCGACAAGATTTACTCTTGGATGATCACGATCTTCAACGGTATTGGCGCTATCGGCGCAACTGGTTGGGCTGTTGTATCTGAACAGCTTGGCTGGACGGGCTTCTTCGTAGGCGGTCTCATCGTTTTGACCATCACCTTCGGTCTTCTTATCTACACTTGGCTGGCTGGCGACAAAGCTCGTAAAGCTGCTTGGTATAAGAGCGACGAAGAGTTGGCTAAAGAAGCTGCTGAAGCTCACATCCACGCAAAGGCGTAAAACTTTTCTGAGTTTGCAAGTGCATCCCCCTAATTTGTAGTCACTCACACAAAACGCACCTCCCAATCAAATTGGTTTGGGAGGTGCGGGATAAGGAAAGCCATGGGCGACAAAATTGATTTCAGTCTTTTAGCAGTAGTACTCAATGCCGGTGTTTCCGTAATTCTATTAGGCGGACTTATTTTAGGTATTAATCCTGCGCAGCTCATCATGATTGGTGTTCTTGGTTATGGTATGAGCATTTTATTCCGTCGCATCGGACGCAATCAGGCAGGCATTGCGCCAAAGAGCAAATCTAAAAGACGTTAACTACATCCCCCATTAGATAACCCGAATTTTCTCATTTGCATGTTTTTTAGCA
>FR896070.1:11520-25423 GCA_000435475.1 Cryptobacterium sp. CAG:338
GTTACTCATGCAAAAACCTTTCGAAAATCTGGTTGTTGTTGATCTTTCTCGCTATCTATTAGGTGCTTACGTAAGCTTATATTTCGCAGATTTAGGCGCACGCGTTATCAAAGTGGAAGACACCAAGACTGGCGATTTAGTCCGAGGAGAACACCCTCAAGTTAACGGCGAAAGCTACTATCACTATGCCCTAAATCGCAACAAGGAAAGTGTTTCTTTTAATCTCAAAGATCCTGAAGTACAAGCACGCTTCTATGACCTTATTAAGAAAGCAGATGTTTTAGTAGAAAACTATCGTCCTGGAGTCGCTAAACGTCTGGGAATAGATTTCGAAACACTTCATGAAATTAATCCAAAACTGGTATATGTGTCATTTTCCGCTTATGGACAAAATGACCCTCGCAGTCTTGATGCCCTTCATGACATTAATATCGTTGCAAAAACTGGTTATTACGATCTCACGAAAGGTGCCGTAGCGCTTCTGCAACCAGCCGATCTTTCAGCTGCAATGGTTGGATTACAAGGAGCTCTCACGGGGCTTATCGCCAGAGATGAAGCAGGCGGAACTCATATCGATGTTTCAATGTATGACTCTCTCATCTGGTGGAACGCCATGCTTGATAGCCGTTGGTTTTTCTATGGTAAAAAACTTACTTCCGAAATGCGTGAATATCCCTCAGTGGGCTACAACATCTACTACACCAAGGATGGCCGCATGATGTCCTTCGGGTTGTACGAACATAATTATTGGAACCAATTCTGCGACGACATCAATCGACCAGATTTGTACAATATGCTCAAAGATACCCCCGAGGAAAATCCTACCGCCTACGAAGCTATTGTTGAATTGGTAAAGTCAAAAACCTATGACGAATGGATTGACTGGCTTGCCGATAAACCCTACGCAATTGCTCCTTGCCTCAACAAAACAGAAGCAATCGAACTTGCCATGGAAACCAATCCTCATATGTTAAATTACGTAGATTTCCCTCGTTTCGGAACAGCACTTCAAACCAACACACCTCATGCAATTGGGGAAATGCGCTCGAATCTTCAAGAGGCAAAAGAGCCTGCTGAATTGGGCGAGTCCACTCGCAGTGTACTTACCTGGCTAGGCGCAAGTGAGGAAGAAATCGCAGCAATGATAGAGCGAGGCGCCGTCAAGGTTAATAAATAAATACAACACAAACCGACTCCCTGCGACAACCCGTCGCATCCTCAAAGCAGAAACACGCCATTTCCACCCTCTCTCCTAGCGATGGCGTGTTTCTTGTTTTGCGGTTAAAGCGCTCAACACCTATACTAACTAGGTATGCATATCGGGACGAAGGACGTACCTATGCGTGCTCTTTCACCCCTTAGGAAATAGCGAAAGGAAGCAGAATGCCCACGTACGCGGAAATGGGAAAAGAAGAGCTCACAACGCTCAAAACTGCACTCACCGAAGAATACGAAACCTATCGTGCTCAGGGTTTATCCCTCAATATGGCTCGTGGTAAGCCTGGTGCTGATCAGCTTGATTTAAGCATGCCTCTACTAGACATCCTTCCCTCAACCGATGACTGCAAAGCAGCAGACGGAACTGATATTCGCAACTACGGCGTTGTCGACGGTCTGCCTGAGGCTAAAGAACTTATGGCAACCATGCTTGACGACAAACCAGAAAACACCATTGTCTTTGGTAATTCTAGCCTCAACATCATGTATGACACCGTTATGCGCTGCTGGGTGTTCGGAACTCTAGGATCTACCCCTTGGAGCAAACTTGATTCCGTTAAGTTTGTTTGCCCTGTCCCAGGTTATGATCGCCACTTTGGAGTAACGGAAGCTTTTGGCATTGAAATGGTTACGGTGCCCATGGATGAAAATGGCCCCGACATGGATGCCGTAGAAGAGTTAGTCGCTAACGATTCATCATTTAAGGGCATTTGGTGCGTGCCTAAGTATTCCAATCCTGGCGGTGTTACTTACTCTGACGAAGTTGTTCGTCGCCTTGCTTCAATGAAGTGTGCAGCTGAAGATTTCCGTATTTTCTGGGATAACGCTTATACGGTTCATCACCTTTACGACAATCCCGCCGAGCAAGACCAGCTGCTTGATATTGCAGCCGCCTGCGTAGAGGCAGGAAACCCTAACCGCTACTTCAAATTTGCTTCCACCTCAAAGGTTACATTCCCTGGTGCTGGCCTTGCGGCAATGGCAGCAAGCGCAGAAAACATTGCTGAAATCAAAAAACGCATGGGCGTTCAAACTATTGGTCATGACAAGCTTAATCAACTCCGTCACGTTCGCTTCCTGAAAGATGCAGAAGGCATTGCAGCTCATATGGCAAAACATGCCGCAATTCTTCGTCCAAAGTTCGAACTAGTTTTGAAGCTTTTATCCGAAAACCTCGAAGGTACGGGTTGCGGTTCTTGGAGCAATCCTCGTGGTGGATATTTCATTTCTTTCGATGCGCCCGAAGGCACCGCAAAACGAATTGTCTCCCTTGCAAAAGAGGCTGGCGTAACCATGACTGGCGCAGGCGCAACCTATCCGTATAAAAACGACCCCAAAGATTCAAACATTCGAATTGCTCCTACCCTTCCTCCTCTCGATGAACTCGAAGCAGCTATGAAGGTATTTGTTTGTTGCGTAAAACTTGCTGCTGTTGAAAAACTGCTTGAAGCTTAAAGCATCCTTCGATATAAAAACTGATCAAAACTCATTCGTACCTCCCTCTTAAAGAGGGAGGTACGCGATTTTAAGAAGGTCTTCCTGTGTATATTGATTGCGAACAAGCAAAACATACCTTTTTGAGCTACGCCAACTCCTACGACACAACGAATCCTCGTATAGCGCTCAAGCTTGACCACTCTCTACGTGTAGCTCAAGTGTGTAGACGGATTGCTCAAAGTGAAGGTTTTTCAGGACAGGATTGCAATCTTGCGTGGCTGGTAGGACTTCTTCATGATATTGGACGCTTTGAACAACTACGGCGCTGGAACACCTTTTCCGATGCGCAATCAACCAGTCACGCAGACCTGAGTGTCGATGTATTATTTAATGGATCTAAGTCGTGCTTTTTGCGTTCTTTTGTCAAGAATTCCCAAGAAGATGAGCTCATCCGAACAGCAATACAACTCCATAGTGCTTTTTGCTTACCCGACAATCTTCCAAAACGTACCAACACGTATTGCACCATAGTCCGCGATGCCGACAAGTTGGACATCATGAACACGATGCAAACCAGCACCCCTGAGACCATCATGAATTCAACCTTAGCAGAGCTTGCCCAGAGCAAAATATCTCCCGAGGTCAAGGAAGCATTTCTCAAACATCGATGCGTAAAAAGAGAAGAGCGGCAATACCCCGCCGACTATGTCATAGGTTTTATCTGCTTTGTATTCGAGCTCAATTTCCCCGAAAGCTACCGCATTGCCTTAGAAAACAAAGATGCGCTAAAGCTTGCTAGCTCACCTTTCGGTCTCCAAGGAGGATTCACCGATCCAGATACCCAAGATTTCTTCGAAAAAATGAAACGAGAATTAAAAGATTATTTAGCAAGCAGAGCCTCATAGAGAACTGCTCCCTCGCAATCTGCAATCAGACCATACGTTCCAGCAATTAAGCTCTGCGTGATCTAACAATCAAGACCTAAATTTCTTGCTTGTTGATAGCAATAGAGAGCTTTGATTTTGTCTTTTGTGCAGCCTGCACCAACTTGATAAAGATAACCTAAACGAAACCAAACCACCTCAAGTTGCGAAATAGACAAAGCATCTGCTTGAGAACAGGCGGAAAGGAGGGCAAAACATCGCTTCATATCTCCTGGCTGCGCTTTATGAATCTGCCATTTTGACCACAAAACAAAAGCGAGATACTTCCCCGTTTCAACATCTTTCCCATATATGTCGCAAACTCGCCTCAAACACAATTCCGCCTGAAGAAGAAACGGAAAGCTTGCACCCTGAGCATACGAGAGGTAGCACCAAATTCCCAATTCCTTATAAAGTAAACGCTCACGTGACTTATGACGTACGTACGGTGCAACGTCGGAATTGGCACCTTCTTGGTTTTTATAAGTTCGCTTTTGTTCAGCCAACACACCTGCGAGCGCCTTTACCAATAAAAGTGAAAAAGAAAGACCGATGACACCACGTCGTTCACGCGCAAACATGACAAGCTCATCAATGTTTTCAAGGGTATTCGACTCAAGAGAAGGTATATATTTTGGTTCTTCCACTTTTGATACCCCCTCAATACATAAAAAGACCGTTTCTTATCTCACGCTGCTCGTTTCATCATTGCGGGTTCAAATCGCTCAAGGCGTTCCATACCAGCTGCTGCGCATCCCGACAAAATAATTGCATTAAAACGCGAATTTCATTAAGTGTCAGCGTCCCTGGATTTTGTTCTTTACTAAGATATTCGTTCGCTGATTGAAACAAAGCCTGGCAACAATCTTCAACAGTAAGACCAGATAGAATTCGAGCTTGTTCGAGCCAGCTTTGCATTTCTCACCTACCCTAACACTTTTTTACCAGTTTAACTGGTAAATAGAGCGTGTCAAATTGTTTTACCAGTTCATTTGGTAGAATTTCCGTGAGGTGGACAATGCAAAACTTCATTGGTAACAACATACATGCGCTTCGTGTCAATAAAGGCCTATCACAAACTGAATTTGCCAAAATTACGGGTGTTAGCCAAAGTGCAATTTCTGCATGGGAACGAGGAGAAAGCACTCCTCATGCACAGCACGTACAAGCCCTCATCGAAGCAATCCCCGAGCTTGTTCCTGACGATATCATGAGCGAAGAATTAGGATATGCGAAAAAGATCCTTCTTCATCCCAATACACGCAAAGAAGACGTTATCGATGTTCCCCTTTTTGGTTCAATTGCAGCGGGCGAACCTTTGGAAATGCTTACAACCGACGAACAGTATCCACTCCCGGTATCGATTCATCAGAAACATCCGCACGCTTTTTTCCTTAAAGTGGAAGGTGAATCAATGAATCGTACTCTTCCCAATGAAAGCTACGCTCTGATCGATCCCACTTTAAAAGAAATCCATGAAGGAAAAGTATACGCGGTTAGTGTAGATAACAGTGCCGCAACGATAAAAAGGATTCATGTACGCAATGATGGCATAACTTTGATGCCCGACTCTTTTGATCCCACTTTCGAGCCTTCAATCTTTTCTAATTCAGATAAAACAGGCCATACCTTAAAAATTATCGGGCAAGCAGTTTGGTATACCGTTCCCTACGGACGAAGCATTTAAGAGTGCAGCGTTAGCGCTGCTTTAACTGCCCCTGGTATTTCGGAAGGAACCCGCGCCCAAGCATCCGCCTGATCCAGCTCACCTTCTCGCCCGAAACCAAACGCGCATCCCACAAAGGGAATATGGGCACGAACTGCTACTTCCTGATCATGAAAACGATCGCCAACCATAACATGAGGCATAGTATGGGTTTTTGCAATTTCTTGATATATCTGCCATTTTGGGATGTCTTTAAACGATTCGGCGCAATAGTAGGCATCGAACCACTTATCAAGACCAAATCGCGCCCGATGAACCTCACAATAACGGGTGCGACAATTACTCAAGAAGGCAAGATCATAGCCTTGCGCCTTAAGTGCATCTAAAGCTTCAGGAATCCCCTCAAAAAGACGCGCCTTGCCCTCTTCGGTTCGTCGATCCATTTCATTGCCCACTATCGATGCTGCTTTACGCCACACCACTTCTGGTAAATCGGGGGCAAATGTAGTCCACATTTCTTCGACTGTAAAACCGAGCCACTGACTTATCCAGGAATCGCTAAATTCTTGAGGTTCTTTATAGCCCTCTTTTACCAACCAGGCATATGCCGCACGAAACGCAGGGCCATAGATTGCCATGCTGTCATGCAGAGTGCCATCAAAATCGAAGAAAATTGTACCTTTAGCGGTCAACAGGGAAACCCTTTCATTCAATACCCAACTCAACAAAGGCCTTCTTCGCCCACGATGAATCTTTCAGCACTGAACGACCGACTCCAATTAAGTCAGCTTTTCCCTCTTCAAGAAGAGTCTCCGCTGCAAGTCCCGTTCGAACGCCACCCGTCAAGATTACCGGCACCGAAACAGCTTCGCGAATTGCCTGTGATTCGTTTCCGAAATAACCAGGGATTTTCGAGCCATCGCCGCGATACCCACACAGGCCTCCCGAGATATCGAGAAGATCTATACCAGCTGCTTCAAATATTTTGCATGCCGCAACGGCATCGGCTTGTGTCGAACCGCCCTCTTGATAATCGCAAGCACCTAAACGAAGCGCGACCAGAAAATCGGGGCCTACCGCCTCTCGCACCGCAGAAATAACTTGGCAATGCAAACGAGTGCGGCCCTCTATGGTTTCCCCAGTATAGGAATCCTCTCGTCTATTGGAAATAGGCGAATAAAACTGGTTTAAAAGATACCCATGAGCTGAATGTATCTCTACGCCGTCGTATCCTGCGGCCTTTACTCGACGCGCCGCTGCAGCAAAATCAGCAATTACCTGATCAATTTCGGCTTGACTCATAGTGTGAGCCTCAACCGCTTCTCCCCGTGTGGTGGTATAAGGCATGCCTGTCGGTGCAGGAGCCGTGACCGACCCATCCAGCGCACAGATTGCCTTGCCTCCTGCATGATTGATCTGAGCGATCACTTTCGAACCGCTCACATGTACCACCTCTACTAAACGTTTCAGACCCTCAATATCGGCATCACGAGAAACCGACACTTGTCCCACGCTCGCCTGGCCTTCTTTATTGATATAGCTATGTTCGGTAATCACGAGGCCAAAGTAACCACCGGCAGTCTTTTCGCGGTAATAATCGCAAAGCCCCTCGCTCACTTCCCCTTCGCCCACAGATTTTTCTGTTGCCATCGGAGGTAAAACTAAACGGTTGTGAATCGAAAAGGTTCGCAAAGAAAGCGGCTGCGTTAGAAACATGGTAGACCCTCACCTCATCTAAATAGAGTACGCCCTACCACGATATTAAGCTCATAGGGCGTACTCGAATTTTACTCGACAATTAAACGAACGTTTACTCTATGCTTCGATTTGTCGAATTAAATTTACCATTTCAATTGCGCTCGTAGCACAATCGTATCCTTTGTTGCCTGCCTTGGTACCCGCTCTCTCAATTGCTTGTTCAATGGTGTCGGTAGTAACTACCCCAAACAGCACAGGAACACCCGTCTTTAGCCCGACTTGAGCTACCCCTTTTGCGGCCTCATTGCAAACCAAGTCATAATGACTCGTAGCTCCACGTATTACCGCACCAAGGCAGATAACCGCATCATATTTGCCCGATTCTGCCATCTTCTGTGCAATAAGCGGAATTTCAAACGCACCAGGAACCCATGCAACTTCAACATCCTCCTGTGCCACCTCATGACGAACCAGCCCATCCATCGCGCCCGATAAAAGCTTAGAGGTAATAAATTCATTGAAACGCGCTGCAACAATTCCTACTTTAATGTCGCGTGATACCAATTTTCCTTCGAGAGTTTTCATGGATACAATCCTTTCGTTTTGGAAGTAATAATTAAAAGTGAGATTTTTAATTAATCAATCAGTCAAAGCGTCGAGAAATACGGTGCCGCAGGAGGCACTTAGCACACGCACGGCAAAAAGCCCAAAACGTTGCTTTTGCGCCTCGCTTGCGTTTACGCTGAAACCTGCTTAGTATTTGGCTCTTTTTCCATGGTCAATAAGTGCCCCATTTTTTCTTTTTTGGTCTCAAGGTAAAAACGGTCATAATCCGTCGGAGGCATCTGTATGGGTACCCGCTCCACAATCTCCATGCCAAAATCCTTTAATTGATACACTTTGTCGGGATTGTTAGTCAGCAACCGCATTGTCTTTACACCCAAATCGCGCAGTATCTGTGCTCCGATATAGTACTCGCGCATATCTCCCTCAAATCCAAGAGCTAAATTAGCTTCAAGGGTGTCCATCCCTTGATCTTGAAGCTCATAAGCGCGCAGCTTGTTTACCAAGCCGATCCCTCGACCTTCTTGACGCATGTAGAGCACAATGCCGCGCCCTTCCTTTTCAACCTGGCACATTGCAGTTGCCAGCTGATCTCCGCAATCGCAACGAAGCGATCCAAAGGCATCGCCGGTTAAACATTCAGAATGAACTCGGCACAAGATGTTTTCACCATCACCGATATCGCCCTTTACTAGGGCTACATGATGCTCTCCGTTGAGCTTGTTTATATACGCGTGCGCACGAAAGTTGCCATATTTGGTAGGCATAAGGGGCGACGCTACCCTCTCAACCAACTTGTCGTGCTTTTTGCGATATTCCTGCAAAGCTTTAATAGAAATGAAAGAAATATTCCACTTTTGTGCCAACTCAATAAGCTCTGGAGTGCGCATCATGGTGCCATCTTCACGCATGATCTCGCAGCACAAGCCGCACTCTTTTAAGCCTGCTAAACGCATCAGATCTACGGTTGCTTCCGTATGGCCATTTCGTTCAAGAACTCCATTCTTTTTGGCCATCAAAGGAAACATATGTCCAGGACGGCGAAAGTCTTCTGGTTTCGCCTCGTCGGAAACGCACATTCGCGCCGTAAAGCCACGCTCTTCAGCTGAAATGCCTGTGGTGGTATTTACATGGTCAATAGATACGGTAAAAGCAGTTTCGTGATTGTCGGTATTGGTGGTCACCATCTGGGGGAACATGAGCTTACGGCACAATTCGATGCTCATTGGCATGCAAATAAGTCCCTTTCCATGTACCGCCATGAAGTTGACATTTTCTGTAGTGGCAAATTCCGCCGCACAGATAAAATCTCCTTCGTTTTCGCGATCGGGATCATCCGTACAAAGGATGATTTTGCCCTGTCGCAAGTCTTCCAATGCTTGTTCTATCGTAGAAAATTCAAACATGCTTTATCTCCTTAGAATCCATTACGGAATAAAAAATCTTTTGTTATGCCAGATGAAGCTTTTGAAGGATTGCTTGATTGTTTCAGAGCAAGAAAATCAGAATCACCAAGCAAACGTTCAACATACTTTCCGATGCAATCATTTTCTAAATTCACTACATCTCCTACGCGCTTGGTAGAAAGATTGGTCTGAGCACGCGTGTGAGGAATAATAGAAACGCTAAAGCTTGCTGCAGCAACCGAAGCTACGGTAAGACTTATGCCATCAATTGCAATTGAGCCTTTCTCAACGATCAATCGCGTAATTTCTGGAGCAGCATCAATGGTGTACCAGACTGCATTATCGTCTTCTTTAATAGAGTGAATAGTGCCAGTACCATCGATGTGACCCGAGACGATATGCCCGCCAAAGCGACCGTTTGCTGCCATTGCTCGCTCAAGATTCACAGAGCTACCTGAACGTAATGATCCAAGCGAGGATCGCTGCAGTGTTTCGGGCATCACATCAGCGCAAAAGCTTTGCTTGGTAAATTCAGTGACCGTAAGACAAACACCATTGGTGGCAATGCTGTCACCGAGATGCACATCATCAAGCACCGTATTTGCTGCTACCGTAAGTACACAGGAATGAGCCCCTCTACGAACTGATATAACTTTTCCTACTTCTTCAATAATGCCGGTAAACATTTAGTTCACCTCGCATTCAATAAAGAGGTCCTCACCTAATTGAGAAGCCACCACATTCGAAAACCGCAGGGCATCTTCAGGTAGAGCAATTCCTTCGCCGCCAATTGGTCCAGGCGCCTGTGCGCCTCCAAAAATCTTTGGTGCAATATAGGCGTGAATTTCATTGACAAGGCGCGCCTCAATAAGCGAAGCATGCAGTGTAGCGCCTCCTTCAACATAAACGCTATCGATGCCTTTTGCTCCCAACAGCTGCAAAAGCTCCTCTAAATCAACGCGCCCCTCTTTTTCTGCAATGCGAAGAATCGTACAGCCGCACATGCGATATTGATCGATAAGTTGATCGTCGTCACAAGCTGTCGCAATAATGGTCGGTACGTTTTGTGCGGTTTGTACAACCGTAGCGTCAAGAGGAGTTCGCAACCGAGAATCAACGATAACGCGCACGGGATTTCGCGATGAATTTACCTGCCCTATACGACAGGTGAGTGATGGATTATCGGCTAAAACTGTGCCAACACCAACCATAATTGAAGAGAATCGATGACGATGCAAATGTACCTGTTCACGCGCTTCAGGTCCTGTAATCCACTTCGAAGCCCCTGTTTTAGTGGCTATTTTGCCATCAAGCGTCATAGCATACTTAGCAATCACATAGGGGCGGTTTGTTTGTATGTAATGCAGGAATACCTTATTGATGGACTGACATTCTTGAAGTAGCACCTTTTCTGTAACTTCAATACCTGCTTCGCGAAGTTGAGCTGCTCCTTTCCCTGCCACAAGAGGATTTGGGTCAGGAGCACCTACCACCACCCGTTTGATTTTGTTCTCAATAATTGCCTGTGTACAAGGGGGTGTTTTACCCCAATGACAACAAGGCTCGAGCGTGACATACAACGTAGCACCCTGTGGGTTTTCATTGCAGCGAGCAAACGCTTCGCGTTCAGCGTGAAGGGCACCAAACTTGGTATGCCAGCCTTCCCCGATAATGCGACCATCTTTTACAATAACCGCACCTACCATGGGATTGGGGTTTACCCAGCCACAACCACGCCACGCCAACTGAAGTGCGCGCGCCATGTAGCGCTCGTCAGGCGAAGAACTTTCCAGATACTCTCGGTAGCGTTCATTTACCCGCACAGGCAATTTATCGATCAGGAAACTACTTTTACCAGAGCAGCGAACAGCTCCAGATTCAGCTTTCGCTTCATAATCAGTTTCAGACAAGATGCAACACCTCCTTTCTTTTCCAATACCGCGAATACAATTTCGGGTAATGATGTCGGGAAGGTGCTGTCTTGAATTGGTTTCGCTGCGGACTACCCTACTTTGCAGCTCGCTCAACCTGCCCTTTGACTCGCTTTATGCGAGAGGCATCTGCAAGCAAGAATCACAACGAACCCTGCAAAACAAAAAGCCCTGAAACGCCAATGCATTTCAGGGCTTACCTTTTCGAGTGTTCGCACCCCTGCAAAACAATCAAGCACAACTCCTTGTTGGAGAACGCGCCTATTGAACCACAAGCATGCTTCATCATCTTCTTCCATCCGGACTTTAACCGTTGGCTTCGGAGTTCAACCGAATCAGCCCAATATTCATTCACTTACCAATGCCACTAATGAGCACCATCGCAAAAGAAATCCTATTGGGGTCGCGGGCTTTGCGTTACGCATTACCGCCAGTGAGGAATTTCACCTCGCCCTGAAGATTGTATTCATTTGTTCTGCCGATACTATAGCGCACTAAAGGAATTCGTCAAGCAGGTGGGGACGAAAGCGAAAAAATGAGCATCCCGTTGAATTCTTTCAGTCATGCATCATAGATCCAGGTATCCAGATATCCAGAGATTCACGACAATGTATCCATGGCAATATATCCTTGGCAACGCATTCATGCGTACGCTCATTAAGCCGCTCTGTCGTTGCAGGTCAGCAAATCCTCTTAGCCATGCACTTTATTGAGCTCTTCAATCCTTCTTCGGTAAGTATTGCTTTTAAATAAAACTCACATTGTCTAAGCCCATTTGCCTGAGAGGATTTTCCCTTCAGCTCACTAAAGGGTAGCCAAAAAACGCAGGTCATGAACACCGCATCAATAACACTATCGAATTCCTCGGGCTTTTTCGACTGATCAACCAATCCCAGCTCGCCCAAATTCATGAATGACTGCATCATTACTGCCCGAAAGAATAAGAAAACTTTTCTTTGTTGTTGCGCCACTCGAGGAACCATCTGAGCAATTTGGGCGTAATGACGAAAATAATAGGCATTATCTTGCACTACCGATTGCATATGCTCTATCAAACTTAGGAGTCCACCCAAAGACGAAGCGGGTTGCAAAGGAGGCATAGTGGTTGATTCGAGTACCAATGCTTCAACGATTGCTTCTTTACGAGCAAAATGATAGGTCAGATTCCCCTTACTAATACCAACCGAACTTGCGATATCCGCGATTGAAACCTCATTAATTCCACGCTCATTAAAAAGCTGTTTTGCGGTATTTAATATTTTTTGACGAGTATCTACGCTCACCTTGATCTCTCCCTATCCTTGGCGCTTTTCTCTAGGCCCAATGCTTCTTTCCCTATACCTAGTGCTTCTTTCCTTATGCCTGACGTTTCTCGCCACTATGCCCGATGCTTTTCATCCCATTTTTTATAACAAACCACAAAGAAAATAGTCGCCGCAAACGGAAAGAGCGCCATAACCGCAAACATACCGGAGTAGCCCACCATAACAGCCAGGACGCCCGCAATTGCAGAGCCCAGGCAAAGTCCCCCATCAAGCCCAATTAGAAAAGTAGACGTAGCTACTCCTTTTCGTTGAGGAGGAACCGAAGAAACTGCCATTGTCTGAAACGCTCCCTGAACTGTTCCAAGGCCTAATCCCGCAAAAACACCCGCAATACAAAACATGCCAATATCGTGAGACGCACTTACAATTACTAATGTCACCGCAACGCATAAGGTTCCTAAAACACTGGGAACAAAGAACCCTTTCTGATCGATTATTCGACCAATAATAGGACGCGACACTATCGTAACTAGCGAATACACCACAAAGTACAATGAAATATTTGCCACTCCCTGCGCCATCCCGTACACCGCAATAAAGGCAGTGATTGCAGCAAAGCCGGCATTAACCAACAAGATTCCCAGAGAGGGAAGCCACGCATCACGTTCGATCAGAGAATCTAGCGTAAGCTTGGGCTTGGTGTTTCGAGATATCGAGCTTGCTGACCTTTCGACGCTTTCATGCTTTGCTTGGTTATTCTTATCTGGCATAGCTTGATCTTCAACAAAAAGAGACAAGACAAATGCAATACCAAGCGATGCTGAAGCAACGAAAATCATCGCCTGCGCTCCCACCTCTTCAAGAAGAAAGATACTCAGAGCTGGTCCAATTGCAGCGGATAATGATCCCCCTAATGCGTACCAACCCATCCCTTCAGCAAAACGAACTTTAGGAATAACATCCGCAACAATGGTCGAAGTCGAGGTCGACGACAACCCCCAACCAACACCGTGAAAAACACGAAGTGCGAGCACCACGCCCACCAAAGGAAATAGAAGGTACGCCACTATAACAAAAAGCATCAAAATAATTCCTGCTATAAGCGCTCCCTTTCGTCCAAAACTGTCTAAAATTAGACCAGCAAAGGGGCGCACAGGTAATGCCGCCGCCGTAACTAAAGTTACCGTCAGACCTACTGCTAATTCATCTGCGCCAAGTTGCTCCAGATAAACAGGCATTCCCACTGTTGTAAGTTGAAAGCTAAAAAACACTGCAAAATTCGTTAATGCAATGCAGATAAAAGCCTTTGTGAACAATTTTGGTTGAGCACCCTTAGGAGATCGCGACGGCTGTTGGTGTTGAGTTTGAGATTGCGCTTGCGTTTGTGTTTGCGACTGCAATTGCGATTGTGACTGCGACTGCGTTTGCGGCCACGATTGCGTTTTCGACTGCATTTGAATCTGACACTGGTGCTGCGACTTCCCTTTTAAGCGAGCCTGTGCTACTTGCGACTGAGACTGACTGCGCGCAAAACAGAGCTGCTCATCCGATTGATGATTATTGTCAAGATCCTCGTGAAAGACGGCATTTTTAGAAGCTTTGGTTATATTCGCATTTGACGTATTCGTCATCTTTTACCCCTATTTAAAAGGTTTTCTATTATTAGGACGATTGTCCTAATAATAGAAAATGAAAGATAAGCCTGTCAATGCTCCAAAAGAATCGAAACACTAACCAAAGCAGAATAGTCGCAGGCTAAATATACGGATTATAGGAAAAGCTTCTTCAAATCGAA
>FR896070.1:25543-32704 GCA_000435475.1 Cryptobacterium sp. CAG:338
GATAAAATCTCAGCTCGATGCCTTCGACATATTATCTTACAGATCCTTTGAACCTTCTACACGGCCTTCCAGATATGCCCAGTAGTTATCAACATCTTGCTGAATCTCTTCCAAGATATGCTCGTTGCCTGGCTTGAAAAGGTGCTTAAAGCGACCCTGAGGCTTCAAGAATTCCGTAACAGGAATCAAATTCTTATCACGAACAGGAGTAAGCTTCCACTTGCCGTTTTCAACCTCAAACAAAGGCCAGAACTTAGAGTTAACAGCCAGACGACAAATTTCAGCCGTCATGTTAGAGCCAAGGCGCCAACCACGTGGGCAAGGTGCCATGATGTTCAAGAATGCAGGACCGTCAACTGCAATTGCCTTTTCTGCCTTGTTTACCAAGTCGCGCCAATTGCC
This sequence comes from Cryptobacterium sp. CAG:338, assembly GCA_000435475.1. GTDB lineage: Bacteria > Actinomycetota > Coriobacteriia > Coriobacteriales > Eggerthellaceae > Anaerotardibacter. The sequence goes on from FR896070.1 coordinate 25,946, forward strand.
AACCGTTGCTTGAGCAACATAAGGTACTCCATGAGCAGCCATAATGGAAGTCAGATCCTTGCGAGCCTCAATTTTGCCCTGCTGAACCTTACCTACCTCAGAAGTGGTAGCCCAAGCGCCCTTTGGCGTAGCAGATGAACGCTGAATACCAGTGTTCATGTAAGCCCCGTTGTCGTAGCAAACATAAACAATATCGTGGCCACGTTCCATAGCGCCAGACAGAGACTGCAAACCGATATCGTAAGTACCGCCGTCACCGCCGAATGCTACAAACTTAATCTTCTTGTCGGCAGGGATCTTACCAGCACGCTGAAGACCCTTATATGCAGCCTCAACACCAGAAATAGTTGCACCGGCATTAGCAAATGCATTGTGAATAAAAGGAACTTCCCACGCGTTATCAGGATAGATGGTGGTAGAAACTTCCAAGCAGCCCGTTGCCGAGCAGCATACTACATCATAATCATTGCGGCCCATCAGAACCTGGCGTACCGCCATGGAAGCGCCGCAGCCGCCGCACAGGCGATGGCCTGGAGCCAAGTCATCGGGGCGGGCAGAAAGTTGCTTAATATTAGCCATAATCAAAGCCCCTTACTCTTCGATACCAAGATACTTAATGGAACCGTCATACGTACCCTGAGCGCGCTGCTCAAGTTCAGCATATACCTGACCCATCTGATCGAGCGTAATGTCAGCGCCGCCCATACCAGCCAGGTAATCGCTTACAGGAATCTGAAGACCAGCATCCTGGAATGCAGCACGAACCTCAAGTGCCAAAGGAGCATGAGGAGAGCCAAAGGAATCAGAACGATCGATAACGGCAACTGCTTTTGCGTTCTTGCAAGCCTCAACGATCTGCTTTGCAGGGAATGGACGGAAGATACGAGGACGAACCACGCCAACCTTCTTGCCCTCCGCACGAAGCAAACGAGCCTGATGACGAGCATTACCAGCACAGGAGCCCAGTACCACAATTAAATAGTCCGCATCCTCGGCGCCCCATGAGTCAACAACCTCAAAAGAGCGACCAGTAATCTCTTCCCACTCCTTGCCGTGCTTTTCGAATGCCTCGAGTGCATTATCCAAAGCATGACGCTCGGTGAGCTTGTACTTCATATAGCCGTTGCCCAAAGTAGCAAACATGCCATGACCTACAGGATTTTCAGTATCAAGCAAAGGATATAAAGGCTTGTAGTCTCCGACAAAATCCTTAACTACCTGATCCTCTTCCATCACGCAATTATCCATTGCATGAGAAGTCACAAAACCATCTAAGGTCGTAAGCACAGGAAGCAAAACATTGGGATCTTCTGCAACCTTAAACGCAATAATGGTGTTGTCATATGCCTCTTGCGCGGTTTCTGCAAACATCATTGCCCAACCAGTATCACGCACGCCCATAATATCGGAATGGTCACCGTGAATATTAATAGGAGCAGACAGGGCGCGATTTGCATTTGCCATAACAATGGGGCAACGCATACCTGAAGCAATGTGAAGCTCTTCCCACATGAATGCCAAACCCTGAGAAGCAGTTGCGGTAGCAACACGAGCACCAGCAGCAGAAGCACCGATGCAAGCAGAAAGAGCGGAATGCTCAGATTCCACAGGAACGTACTCGGTAGTAACTTTGCCATCAGCTACGAACTTTGCGTAACCTTCTACGATCGTGGTCTGAGGGGTAATAGGATATGCTGCCATTACATCGGGATTAACCTGACGAAACGCATCAGCAATCATCTGGTTACCCGTAGCAGAAAACATTTTCTTTTCAGCCATTACTTACTCCCCTTCCTTTTCCTGAGCCTCAGTTTCGGGAATAAGTTCCAAGGCGCCGAATTTGCATTCTTGTACGCACACGCCGCAGCCTTTGCAATGGAACAAATCGATGCCAGTCATCTGACCATCTTTAACCTCGATGGATGAATCAGGACAATACATCCAGCAAAGCATGCAATTGGTGCATTTTTCGGAATCCCATACAGGACGATCTGAACGCCAGCCGCCGGTATAGCAATTCTTAGAGGTGCCCCCTTCTGGGCACACATAGCCTACAGGGAAATCAGAAGGCTTCCAGTTCTCGTAATCCGAACCGTCGAATTCGTACTTGGACATTACTCTTGCACCTCCTGATAGGCACGCTCAACGGAAGCCAAGTTCGCGTCGATCATTTCCTGAGAAAACTTCTTACCAAACGTAATTACCAAACGCTCTTTAACAAGATCGAGCGGGAACAGGCCCGTGATCTTTGCTAAAGCGCCAACGATCGGGGTGTTAGGCATGTCCTTTTTAATGGTTGCCAGTGCAATGCCTGAAGCATCAATAGTGGCAACACGTACAGAAGCTGGAGCATTAACTGCAGCACGAGCCTCTTCGGGGGTCATAGTGGTATTGAAAAGTAGAATACCGTTTTCATTCATTCCCTCCATGACATCTGTTGAAGCCAACAAGGTGTCATCCAAAATGATAACGATGTCAGGATTCTGAATATTGTTGTGAACTTCAATGGGCTCACTAGATACACGCGTGTACGCTTTCAGTGGTGCGCCGGTGCGCTCCGGACCATATTCTGGCATAGCCTGAATATAATTTCCTTGCAGCAGCGCCGTGTCCGCTACGAGCTTTGCAGCCGTTACCGCACCTTGTCCGGCACGAGCATGCCAGCGGATTTCGGTCAACTGTGACATACCTCTCCTCTCGCTTAAAAATCGCTTTGAACAAGCTCCTCCATTCTATCGACCAACAGATTTCAACCTGTGTGGGTTTCCAAGGTTGACCAATATGGGTCGGTAGACGGAATCCGCCTAAGTTCATCGGTAGAGTTAACGTGGTGAGCGGTTAGGAATTATTAGGTCCAGAATTGAACCATTTCAATGATGTCTTGGTATGCCCAGTCATATATGTCGGAATACCAACCCGTCTCGGGAATGAAGCAAACGAGCGTTACATAGAGAATACTCAATGCCACCGCAACTTGAATTCCTCGCAAATATAAGGCGTGCGATTTCCCAAGGAAGAACTTACCCTCATCGGTTTTTGCACGAGCAGAAAGAGCATCATTTGCAACAAAGGCAAGAAGCACCGCAGGCATAAGGAACAACGTGCTGTAGTCTGCGGTGTAGCGTTGTAATATTCCCGCCATTTGAGCATCCAAGCACGCCACCACTACACCCGAAACGAGCATAGTGATAACAACTCCCGCAATCGTATTAGTTGAACGAACCTTAAAGCGATACTTCAAGATTGGCTTTGCAAATGCAAGAATCCACAGAATTGGCAGGCAAACCAAGATGCCGCCAAACGTCACTTCTTTAATGGTCTGCCCCAAGTAAGTGGTATCAAAGGTGGTGGGCTGAATCCAAGGGAATACTCCTGTGGTAGTTGGGGTCTGCAAGAAGTACGCAAACAGAGCAGGCAAAAAACGACCAGGATTGGTGCCGCGCTGCGTCATATCGTTAACCGTCAAGTTGTAGTTTGCTCCAAAATCGAAAAAGGAACCAAAACGTGCACGGTTATAAAGCATTATTCCTGCTGCTACCACGGCATAGGGCGCCAACAGACAGATAAACTCCCGCATACCTTTCGGAGTAAAGAGATGCTTCTCGGTAATAAACTTGCGCCAAAAAAGAGGAAATGCCAAAAGAGAAAACACAATAAACTGAGGACGGCATGCCACCACAAGTGCCATACAGAGCGAACCTGCAAAATACCAGCCCCACGCCCTTTCGGACGATCGACCATGCAGCCAGAAATACAAACCCCACACCGTAAAAGCAAGGGCAAGAGCAATTGGCAGCGAATAAAACGTAGGGAATTTCGCCAGATAAAGCATCCCCGAACAACCAACTAAGGGGATTTGCAGCAGCAAAAACAAGCCCAAACTGACTCGTTTAAAGTGATATCGCGCAAACCTATCCATAAGCGCAGTAATTCCCAGTACGAATGCGATACAAGCAATTAGCACTCCTATTGCGGTGGGAAAACTAGAGACCGTCAACAGATAGAAAGGCAAATAGAACAAAAGAACGGGAAGTACCCCAAAGTAAACGTAGTAGTGCCCCTCATAATAGGCGACATCGAACAGGTAGGCTTCACCTGTCTGTTTTTGAAGTTCATCACGAGCACCCTTGTCGTAAGGGTTTTCCATTTCTTGCAGCCATTGAGGCGGCTCTTCTTCTAAATACAGCTGTCCGTGCGCCATGGCTTTAGCAAGCTCGGCATACTGCTGTGCATTTTCACCGCCCACTTCGTAGGTATTAACGATACTATGCCCATCCCAAGAGCCGGAATTATAGTTGGCTGTCGCAATACCCACTTGGTTTGAGCCAAAAAGCAAATATGCTGTAAGGATAAATATTTCAAACGCCGTTGCTGCAACAATGCATACTCGACTAAATCGAGGATGCTCTTTGATCTTGCAACGATAAATGCTTGATTTAGGTCTAAACACATAGACAAAAAGAAGAATGACAAACGCCGCAAAGAAGCGAAGGCCATTAAAAGCAAACGGCTGAGGATCGTTGATTACTATCGAATTAAGAATGAGAGGATACGTCGCATCCTCGTTTACTATTTCTATGCGTAGATCTTGAATATACCCAGAACTTTGCAGATAAAGATACTGGCTCTCTTCGCTAAACGTCGAAACATCTACCTCGGGAACACCAAAGGTATATTCGGTCGTATTGAAGTAGGTTTCATGCGCTGAATCGGTAAAACTAATTTGAATGGTAACGTTTTGTGCCGATTGAGAATTATCGAAATCGAGATGAATGTTATGGACTTCTTTATTGAGATCGTGAAATTCCAGAACGTTTGAAGTAGCAGTAAGGCGCACAGGCTCATTTTGATTAAAAGAATTCGAATCTGCTTTATCTGAATCAGCTAAAGCCAAACCCGATTGTTCGGTCAGATTAACTCTTTCGTAACCAGAAGAAATGAAGAAGTTCATGTTAAAGAGAAACACTTCAAGCAGAAGCGCAATGACAAAAATGGCACCCACGCGAATAGCTGCATGCTTAATATCATTCGCATGCACGCGCGCAAGCTCGATGCCTTCGTCTGTCACTTCTTCAATCGGTCTCATAGCAACCTATTGTATCAATTCGCATTCATTTGCCCTATGGCTAAATACGCTTTACTCACACAAAAAGCCCTCGATCTCCTACCGATCGAGGGCTTTGCTCATAATAAGTAAGTCTAGATTTGAGTTTAAGTCTTCCTAACGCCGAAACATTATTGAAAACTTACGGTTCCAAACCTAGAAAGCCTTAGATACTGACTAGATATCCAAAGCTTCAACAATAGAAGCGAGTACAACTTCTGGGTCGCGGTCACCGTCAATTTCGATCAAAAGATCGCAGCCGCGATAATAATCAATCAAAGGAGCGGTGGAGTTTTCATATACATCAAGACGATTGCGAACCGTTGCCTCATTATCGTCATCGCGCTGATACATTTCGCCGCCACACTTTGGGCATTGCGCATCCTTATCGGATCCAATGTAGCCACAATCACGGCACATGCGACGAGAAGTCAAACGCTTGATGATAACTTCCTTGTCAACATCAACCAAAAGTGCCGCATCCAAAGGACGATCCAATGAAGCGAGTTCAGAATCAAGCGCTACAGCCTGCGTAGAGGTACGAGGGAAGCCGTCCAAAATAAAACCAGCCTTGGTGTCCTCATCCTGAAGACGCTCTTTAACTAAGCCAATTACTACCTCGTCAGGAACCAAATCGCCCGCATCCATATACTTTTTAGCTTCAAGACCCAAAGGAGTTTGATTCTTTACCGCAGCACGAAGCATGTCGCCTGTAGAAATGTGAGCATACCCATACTTTTCAACAAGCTTTGCAGCCTGAGTTCCTTTACCAGCGCCCGGTGCGCCCAGCAAAACGATATTCATAAATGATCCTTTCTAGCGGATTCGATAAAATCGCTTCATCTATTGTAGCAAAGCAAGCACGGCATAACTCACGATTCACTGCAGGTTAAAAAGAATAATCAAAACAATGCCTCTGGCATTTTTTTAGCAACACGTTTTCCTGCCGAAAGCATACGAACCCTGTTTTCCCACTTCACTCTAAACCAGCGTTAATCTTCATAGCCGTGATTAATGGAGATAGCATCAAACCATAATGCTAACCAAAGGTGTCACTAAATATTACTTTCCGCCTTCTGCTAATTTGGACAACGTATCTCCTGTGAGTCGGTACGTTGTCCAACCATCCATAGGACAAGCACCTAATGACTTATAAAAAGCAATGCTCGGCGTATTCCAATCAAGACAAGCCCATTCCAAACGACCACAGCCACGCTCGACTGTTATTTGGCTGAGCTTTATCAAAAGGGCTTTCCCAATACCCTTTCCTCGAAATTCTGGTTTCACGAAAAGGTCTTCGAGATAAATTCCTGCACGGCCCAAGAAGGTAGAGAAGTTGTGAAAGAACAAAGCAAAACCTACTTCCTTGCCGTTTGCTAACGCAAAAATAACTTCTGCCTTGCCCTTTTCAAATATCCATTCATTCAATAATTCCGGAGTTGCTATCACTTCATTTTCAAGCTTCTCGTATTCGGCAAGTGCCTTGATAAAATCAAGGATAGTCTCCAAGTCTTCAGAATTTGCAAATCTAAACGTTACGTCAGTTTCCATTTTTGTCTCCCTACTTCTAGGTCCTTTTCGCTAGTCACGAATGCCGTCGCTAGCCCCGGGTTTTCTTTTTCTGAATCTTATATACAAAAGAAGCTGCAAAAAAA
>FR896070.1:32745-34727 GCA_000435475.1 Cryptobacterium sp. CAG:338
AAGGGGCGGCTGGTGGAGCCGCTCTTAAAGTACCTATGAAAATCAGACCGCTATTCAGCAAGTTCCATAGAGAATGACAACCTACTTAAAGAAGCCATCATAGTTGTACATCTTTAACTGCGATTCGATCTTATTCATGGTATCCAGTGCTACACCAATCATGATCAGAATCGAAGTACCACCAAATGCCTGGATCAAGGCATTGTTCGTGAAGTAGAACAAAATGGATGGTACCACAGCGATAATTGCAATAAATATCGCACCTGGCAAAATAACATGGCGCATTACATTCTTAAGATACGCAACCGTGTTCGCACCTGGTCGAATACCAGGGATAAAACCACCCTGCTGCTGTAAGTTTTCAGCAGTTTCAGTAGGGTTAAACACAATCGACGTATAGAAATAAGCAAAGAAGATAATGAACGCCGCCGTAAGAATCCAGTTTACCCAACCAGCCGACATGGCATTAGATACCATGGTTAGCCAATCCACATTAAAGAGTGCGGCCAACTGAGCTGGGAAGTAAATCAAACAGCTTGCAAAGATAATAGGAATAACGCCAGCTGCATTGATCTTGATAGGCAAATAAGAATTCTGACCACCCATCATCCTGCGACCTTGAATGCGCTTCGCGTAGCTAACGGGAATACGACGCTGAGCACGTTCAATGAAGATAATTGCAGGAATGCAGAGAACTACGATTATCAGAATAAGAATGGTAACAGCAAGACCCATACCAAAGTCAGCATTCAGGTTGATCGACGAGAAGATAGCCGAAGGAACTGAAGCTACGATGGAAACAAAGATGATGAGCGACATACCATTGCCTACACCGCGCTGAGTAATAAGTTCGCCCATCCACATAATAAGGGCAGTACCTACAACTAAGGTGAAGACAACAAGAATATCAGTCACGATTTCAGGAACAGCCGTGCTGAATACAACGCCATAAGCCGCAGACTTAAAGAGGAATAAATATCCAACAGCGTTAATCAGCGCAAGGCCTAAAGTCAGGTAACGAGTTACCTGGGTAACACGACGCCTACCTGCTTCGCCTTCCCTATTCCAACGGCCTACCGCAGGAATAACACCCTGCATTAACTGCATAATAATTGAAGCAGTAATGTAGGGCATAATGCCTAGTGCGAATACTGAGAAGTTGGAAAGTGCACCACCGGTAAAGAGGTCGAGCATAACCATTCCAACGCCCTGCTCCGTAAAGGAATCAGCAAACGCCCTAAAGGGAATGCCTGGCACAGGAATATACGCGCCTAAACGGTAGAGCGCTAAGATACCCAGAGTAAACAGGATTTTATTCCTGAGCTCTGGAACCCTAAACGCTTGTACAAGAGAACTTAGCAAGGCTCTTCGACCTTTCCTCCAGCAGCCTCAATCTTAGCTTTAGCAGAAGCGGAAACTTTATCAACTTTAACGGTTACTGCTTTGGTGATTTCACCGTCGCCGAGTACCTTTACCAGAGCATTAGGGTTCTTGATAATTCCCTTTGCTGCCAAGGAATCGCCATCAACAACTTCGCCAGCTTCGAAGTACTTTTCGATGCGGCTTACGTTTACGGGCAAATATTCAACACGATTGATGTTGCGGAAGCCAGGAAGCTTTGGCAAACGACGTGCTAATGGGGTCTGTCCACCCTCAAAGCCAGTACCCTTGCCGCCGCCAGAACGAGACTTCTGACCATTCAAACCACGACCAGCAGTTTTACCAGTACCAGATGCAGGACCACGACCAACGCGCTTACGAGCCTTGGTTGCACCTTCTGCAGGACGTAAATCCTTAAGTTCCATGTTTTGTTTCTCCTTTACGCTAACCCTTCATAATGAAGGGGTCGGCAGCTCGCCGCCGACAAACTTCCTTTAGACAAAAACTTTTGCCATTATCGCACAAAAGACGCAAAAACGCGCCCACAAGTTTTGTCTTCACAGAGTGAATGTATTTAAAAAAATGCGCCGTTCTCACGAACG
>FR896070.1:34750-38138 GCA_000435475.1 Cryptobacterium sp. CAG:338
TGGCCAAAGTTACTTTAAAGTTCTTCAACCTCTACGAGGTGCTTTACTTTGAAGATCATTCCGCGTACTGCGGGGTTGTCAGTCTGCTCTACCGTGCGACCAACTTTACCAAGACCAAGAGCCTTCAGGGTACGACCCTGATCATACTTATAACCGATGGAGCTCTTTACCTGGGTGATACGCAGAGTCTTTGCATCAGCCATTATTAGTTCTCCTTCCAGCCGTAAATCTGAGAAACGGAGATACCGCGACGCTGAGCAACCTCTTCAGGGCTCTGCATATTCTTAAGACCTTCAGCAGTTGCTTTAACGATGTTAAGAACATTGTCGGTACCCAAAGATTTGCAGAATACGTCCTTTACACCCGTGAGCTCCATAACTGCACGAGCAGCGCCACCAGCGATAACACCAGTACCAGGAGCAGCAGGCTTAATCAGAACACGACCAGCACCATACTCACCGATGATGTCATGAGGAAGCGTTCCAGCCTCAGTCAGAGGAACCTTAAACATATTCTTCTTGGCGTCTTCAACGCCCTTCTTGATAGCGGTAGGTACTTCCTGGGATTTACCCATACCAATACCTACGCGACCATTGCTGTCGCCCACAACTACCAACGCAGTCAGAGCGAAACGACGACCACCTTTAACAACCTTAGAAACGCGGTTGATGTAAACAACACGTTCCTGAAGTTCGGGAACGCCTGCCTGGTTTTCAACCTTTTTAGCCATAGACACTAACCCTCCCTTAGAACTTCAGGCCTGCACCGCGCGCACCTTCAGCTACTGCCTTGATGCGACCGTGATACAGGTTACCACCGCGGTCAAAAACTACCTCAGTGATGCCATTTTCCTGTGCTTTTTTACCGATGAGTTCACCTAAAGCTTCGGCACCCTCTACGGTGCTACCGTTCTTTTCGGTTGCTTTGAACTCTGCACCCAGGGTAGAAACTGCGCAGATAGTCTTACCTGCAACATCATCAATTACCTGAGCATACATATTTGCATTTGAACGCGTAATGCACAAACGCGGACGAGCGGGCGTACCAGAAATCTTACCGCGAACGCGAGTATGACGACGACGAAGCCCAGCTTGTTTCTTTTGAAGTTTCTTCATGAGTAAATTCCCTTCGATACAACGCTTCTGGACTAGTCAGACTTAGCAGCCTTGCCAAGCTTGCGACGTACATATTCGCCCTCATAGCGAATACCCTTACCCTTATAAGGTTCAGGCTTACGCCATGCGCGAATGTTAGCAGCAACCTGGCCAACTTGCTCTTTGCTGATGCCTTTAACGATGATCTCGGTCTGGCTGGGAACCTCAAAAGCGATGTTCTCAGGAGCCGGAACAACTACAGGATGAGAATAACCGAGCTGAAGTTCGAGGTCAGTGCCCTTCAATGCAGCACGATAACCAACACCAACAAGCTCAAGCTTCTTTGCATAGCCCTCAGATACCCCAACAATCATGTTATGAATAAGGGTACGAGTTAAACCATGAAGGCTTTTTGCCTCACGGCTATCATCAGGACGCTCTACGATTACATTACCGTCTTCTACCTTGATAGACATAATGTCAGAGAACGTACGAGTTAATTCACCCTTGCCACCTTTTACGGTAACAGTGCTGCCATCGATGGCAACTTCTACACCGGAAGGAATGGCGACAGGCATTTTACCAATTCGAGACATATTCGCTCCTTCCTTCCTACCAGATGTAAGCGATCACTTCGCCGCCGGTGCCACCTTCGCCGCCGATGCCAGCTTTGCGGGCATCGCGGTCAGCCATAACGCCTTTGCTCGTAGAAATAACAGCAGTACCAAGACCACCAAGAACGCGAGGCAATTCATCTTTGCCTGCATAAATACGCAAGCCTGGCTTAGAGATGCGCTTTAAGCCACGGATAGTGCGTGCTTTCTTGTCACCATACTTGAGGGTAATGGTCAAAATATCGCGAGGTGAAGCCTCTTCGATATCAAAACCGGCAATATAGCCCTCTTCGTGCATGATGCGTGCAATTTCAACAAGCTTTTTGCTTGACGGCATTGACACCGTCGGCTTGCCTGCAGAGTTAGCATTACGCACACGCGTAAGCATATCTGCAATAGGATCGTTCATGCTCATTGTTGTGTTTCTCCTTTGTTCATGATGAGACGAAAAGCCGGTTCGCCTGCGCCCTTAGCACACGCGCCTTGACTCTCGACACTCAACAACGTGACGTTAACTTCTAATTCTTACCAGGAAGCTTTGGTCACGCCGGGCAGTTCGCCTTTGTTAGCAAGTTCACGAAGGCAGACACGGCACAGACCGAACTTGCGGTAATACGCACGAGGGCGACCACAGCGAGCACAGCGATTGTGCTGACGAGTCGAGAACTTCGGCTCTCGCTTTGACTTGGCGATCATCGATTTCTTAGCCATTCAAAATCCTTCTTTCCTATAACCAATTCTCTACTTTTAAGAGAATTTAGTTTTCTTTTTTGAACGGGAAGCCCATGGCATCCATCAATGCCTTGGCTGCTTCATTGGTCTCTGCGGTGGTTACGAATGTAATATCCATACCACGAGTGTGATCGATCTTGTCATACTCGATCTCTGGGAAGATAAGCTGCTCGGTAAGACCCATGGTGTAGTTACCACGACCGTCAAAGCTGTTAGGATTGCAGCCACGGAAGTCGCGTACACGAGGGAGAGCCATGGACATCAGACGGTCAAAGAACTCCCACATGCGGTCACCACGAAGGGTAACCTTGCATCCAATTGCCTGACCTTCACGCAGATGAAAGCCAGCGATTGACTTCTTAGCGCGCGTAACCATTGGCTGCTGACCGGTGATAGTACGAAGGTCAGCAATAGCACCGTCGAGCAACTTCTTGTCGCCTGCAGCACGACCAACACCCATGTTTACCACGATTTTCTCAAAACGTGGAACCTGGTTAACGTTGCTGCATTCCAGCTCTTTAAAGAGCTTAGGAGCGACTTCGTTTACGTACTTTTCCTTCAAACGAGGAGTAGCCATTGTTGTTTTTACCTTTCTCGATGAATTAAACACAGGATTTCCGACCCTGCGTCCCCAGCGTTTGCTAGGGTCATAGGCGCTATTTAGCGCACCCAAAGACGATACCATACAGGATTGCCATCTTAAGGTCAACCTATACGCCAAAACCACACACGCTTTCTGGATATAAAAGCGAATGTGGTTGTTTACTTATTACGTTCCCAGCCCTGAAACAAAAACGCATTATGGATGGGAATCTACTGTTGAAATCACTCACTTAGTTTACAAAGACAGTGAGGGTTGTCGTAGCGAGTTCAGATTGCGGGAAGAATTTATGAAGCGTAGTTCGCTACGCGAATAAATTCTGGAGCGCAAGCTGGGCCGCTATGGCA
>FR896070.1:38170-42347 GCA_000435475.1 Cryptobacterium sp. CAG:338
ATGGGTTGGCTGTAAAAGCCAACCCATTAACAACTAGTCAATGTCAGCGCCGCACTTCTTGCATACGCGGATCTTCTTGCCGTCTTCGCGCTTGATGCTTACGCGCGTTGCCTCTTTACAAGAGGGGCAGATAAGAGCCACGTTAGATACATGAATAGGAGCTTCCATAGAAGCAATGCCACCTTCAGGGTTTGCCTGAGTAGGACGCATTGCCTTCTTGATGATGTTTACTTTTTCAACGGTAACACGCTGGGAAGAAGGCTTAGTGGCAAGAACGGTGCCTTCAGCGCCACGATCTTTACCAGTTAAAACCTTTACCTTGTCACCTTTTTTGATGTTCATTTTAGCCATGAATTGTTCCTCCTACAGCGTTTCCGGTGCCAGGGACACGATCTTCATGTACTTCTTCTCGCGGAGTTCGCGAGCAACAGGACCAAAGATACGGGTACCACGGGGAGCGCCGTTGGCATCGATCAGCACGGCTGCATTCTGGTCGAACTTAATATAGCTGCCGTCTTCACGACGAACTTCTTTTTTAACGCGTACAACTACGCAGCGGACGACATCGCCCTTTTTAACGCTGCCGTTTGGCATTGCCTCTTTAACGCTGCATACGATGACATCACCCAGGCCTGCGTAACGGCGCTTAGAGCCGCCCAGAACCTTGATGCACTGCACCTTGCGAGCGCCAGAGTTATCAGCGACGGCGAGCATGCTCTGCATTTGAATCATATGCTTATCCCTTTCGATGCTTTCAAGTAAGCAGTTGCTTACTTGGCCTTCTCAACGATGTCGAGAAGACGCCAACGCTTCATCTTAGACAGCGGGCGAGTTTCCATAATCGTTACGGTATCGCCCACACCAGCTTCATTGTTTTCGTCGTGCGCATGGAACTTCTTAGTAGAGTTAACCATTTTGCCGTATACCGGATGTGGTTTACGTTCGTGTACTTGCACGACACAAGTCTTGTCGCCAGAAATGCTTACTACAACACCCTGACGGACTTTACGAGAATTACGTTCTTCACTCATGCTATTCAAACCTTCCTAGTCGAGCCTTAAGCCTGAACAGCCTTGAGCTCGCGATCGCGCATCTCGGTCTGGATGCGAGCGATGTCCTTCTTGACCTGCTTGATGCGAGCGGTGTTATCCAACTGGCCAGTTGCCATCTGGAAGCGCAGGTTGAAAAGTTCTGCACGTGCTTCCTTAAGCTTAGCCTGCAGATCTTCACCTGAAAGATTCCTGATCTCTGCTGCTTTCATTTACTCCTGCCCTTCTGCCTCGCGCTTAACGATCTTGCACTTGATGGGCAACTTATTGATTGCAAGACGAAGTGCATCACGTGCGGTTTCTTCGTCTACGCCATCGATCTCAAACATGATACGGCCAGGCTTTACAACTGCTACCCAACCCTCAGGGTTACCCTTACCTTTACCCATTCGAGTTTCAGCAGGCTTCTGCGTGATGGGCTTGTCAGGGAAGATCGTGATCCAAACATTACCAGTACGGTTCATACGACGGGTCATCGCGATACGTGCAGCCTCGATCTGGCGGTTAGTGATCCAATGGCGATCCAGAGCCTGAATGCCCCAGCTGCCATGATTCAAAGTGGTACCGCCCTTAGCGTTACCCTTCATAGAACCACGCTGGACCTTGCGGTGCTTAACGCGCTTAGGTACCAACATTATTTATCACCCCTATCGTTGTTGCGACGGCCGCGACGGTTGGGACGAGAAGAACCTTCGAGTGCAGGCTGTGGAGCCTTCTGGCCAGGAAGAACTTCACCGTGGTATACCCAAACCTGAATACCAATGGAACCCATGGTAGTTGCAGCGGTAGCAAAGCCATAGTCAATCTTTGCACGGAGAGTGTGCAGTGGTACGCGACCTTCACGATACCATTCGCGGCGGCTCATTTCTGCGCCACCAAGACGACCTGCGCACTGGATACGAATACCCTTAGCGCCAGACTTGCGTGCAGACTGAACTGCTTTGCGCATAGCGCGACGGAACGCAACACGGTTTTCCAACTGTTCAGCAATAGACTGAGCAATGAGATTTGCATCAAGCTCAGGACGCTTAACTTCTACAACCTCAACGGATACAGTGCCGTTTGCGATCTGGTTAAGCTTCTTGCGAAGAGCGTCAACCTCTGCGCCCTTCTTACCAATTACAACACCTGGACGAGACGTGGTAATAATTACCTTGATCTTGTCGCCAGCGCGTTCAATTTCTACACGAGAAACGGCTGCATGGGCGAGCTGCTTTTCCAGGAACTTGCGAATTACGAGGTCGTTTTCAAGGTTTGCCGCATAGTCCTTGTCGGAATACCAACGGCTACGCCAATCCTCAGTAACACCAAGACGGAAACCGGTGGGGCTTACTTTCTGACCCATACTATGCCTCCTCTCGAGTTGCTACGATGACGGTGATGTGGCTGGTGCGCTTACGAATGCGCGATGCGGAACCCTTTGCACGAGGACGAATGCGCTTCAAAGTTGGGCCTTCGTCAGCAAAGCATGCCTTAACAACCAAGTTGTCTGGGTTGCCAGCACCTTTCTGTGCAGCATTTGCAACAGCGGAGTTCAGAGTCTTCTCAACAACTTCTGCAACTGCGCGGTTGGTGAAACGCAGGGTTTCCTGAGCGGCTACTACATCTTTGCCGCGGATTTGATCAAGCACGATACGCGCCTTACGGGGCGAAACGCGCACATAGCGAGCGATTGCTTTAGCTTCCATGTTTCACCCTTTCCTACTTGTCGTGACCACGGAAGGTACGGGTTGGAGCAAACTCGCCCAACTTGTGTCCAACCATGGACTCGGTTACATACACTGGTACGTGCTTGCGACCATCATGCACAGCGATGGTATGACCAACCATCTCTGGGAAAATGGTAGAAGAACGCGACCAAGTCTTGATGACATTCTTTTCGCCTGCTTCGTTCATCGCCACGATGCGATTGAGAAGGCGAGGTTCCACGAATGGACCTTTTTTCAAACTTCTGCTCAATGTTTCTCCTTATGCGATCGGGCGCTACTTCTTGCGACGACGGATGATCAAGCGGCTTGAAGCCTTCTTGGGGTTGCGAGTACGGTGACCCTTGGTGGAAACGCCCCATGGAGTAACAGGATGACGGCCAGAAGACTTGTTCTTACCTTCACCACCACCATGAGGATGGTCTACTGGGTTCATAACAGTACCACGAACGCTAGGACGAATACCCTTCCAGCGATTACGGCCTGCTTTACCAATCTTAATGTTGCCATGCTCTGCATTGCCAACTTCGCCTACGGTTGCGCGGCAGGTAACCAAAACACGACGCATTTCAGAAGAAGGCATACGAAGAATAGCGTAGTTACCCTCTTTGCCCATGAGCTGAATGCTAGTGCCAGCAGAACGAGCAATTGCAGCACCGCGACCAGGCTGAAGCTCAACAGCATGGATGAGCGTACCTACTGGAATTGCGGAAAGAGGCAATGCGTTACCAGGCTTGATGTCAGCATCAACGCCAGAGATTACCGTTTCGCCAACTTTGAGGCCCTTTGGATGAAGGATGTAGCGCTTCTCACCATCTGCATAGTGAAGAAGAGCGATACGTGCACTGCGGTTAGGGTCGTACTCGATCGTTGCAACTTTTGCAGGAATACCATCCTTGTTGCGCTTGAAGTCGATGATGCGGTAACGACGCTTAGTACCGCCACCCTGATGACGGGTGGTAACACGACCGTTGTTGTTACGGCCAGCCTTCTTGGGCAAAGGTGCTAACAGAGACTTCTCAGGAGTAGTGCTGGTTACGTCAGCAAAATCCGAGACGGTCTGGAAGCGGCGCCCAGGGCTTGTGGGCTTGTATTGTTTTACTCCCATTTTCTTCCTTTCTATGGGTCTGAGCAGTTGCTCCTACCCTCGATCTTGTGTGGTCTCCATCACCGCCATGAGAACCTTTGGGAGAGGGTTCTCGGCGATTCCGAGTTACCACGCGCCCGGGTGTATCCATCAACAGCCAGACGCAAACGAGAATTATACTTACGAATCACTAGCTATGCAAGTTAAAACTTTGGGTCTTTATTTCTTCGCAAAGAATTCACAGTTATCTTGAAAGGCGGAGGGAAGCATACACTTGAGAACTCATATTGTTGCTCAGGGTCTCTTGCCATCTACTCTCACTATTTATTATCTAT
>FR896070.1:42352-49997 GCA_000435475.1 Cryptobacterium sp. CAG:338
TTATTATCTATTACCCAAACAATAAAAGGTGCTTTAAGTGCGCGCAATACGTAAACGCGGAATAAGAACAATTACACAATAAAGAAAAGCAACAAGCCCCAAAGCTCCTGCTGCCGCACCGATGCTTCCGACCGAAACGCAACTGGTCACTACTCCACCTAAGGCAGAGCCACTACCAATTCCAAAATTAAAAATTGCAGAGAAAATTGAAGTAGCTACCGCTTGATCATCAAGACTCGAATATCGAATTACCTCCGATTGCAAGGCAGCATTCATTGCGGTACTTCCCATTCCTAGTACAACGCACGCGCCCAGTACCCCTATTAAAAATTCTTGGCTTATAAAGAGAACAAAGAATGCAGTCACCAAGCCTAGAAGACACCCGCAGAGAAACTTCACTCGTTGTCGGGCATATATCTTCGAAAACAGAACGCTCCCCAGAATGCCAGCCACCCCAAAAAACGCGATTACCACGGTTACGGTTTGCTCTTCTAATCCAACGCTCTGTAATAGGTAAGGCTCGATGTAGCTATAACACATATAATAGGCGGTCATCATAACCCCAACGAACAGGTAAAGGCTTCGAAGTGTTTTTGTTTTAAAAAGTACCGGTAACCTCCGAACCGAGAAGGGCTTTGTTGCAGGAATGATAGGAAGCACAAAGTAAAGATAAATAAAAATGATGACGGTAATTATCGCAACGCAAGCAAACGTCATGCGCCATCCAAGCGCCAAACCAATAACACGCCCAAGGGGTAAACCAGCAATCAAGGCAACTGATTCGCCCATCACCACCATTCCTAGTGCCATATGGCGATGATCTTCACTCACTACCCTCACTGCCATAGGAGGTGCAATCGACCAGAAAATAGCATGAGCACAGGCCACCACAATACGTGCTGCCATAAGCATAAAATAACTGGTAGCAAGTGAAGAAAGCAGCTGTCCAAAAGCAAATAACGCCACAATTATCAAAAACAAACGGCGAAACCCAATTCGTGAAGCAGCGATCATAAGAGGCAGCGAGAGTAACATCACCATCCATGCGTATACTGAAATAAGCATGCCAGCCTGAGATTCTGTGACAGAAAAGCTGAGCGCAATATCAGTTAAAAGTGCTACAGGCATAAACTCAGACGTACAGAAGATAAAAGTAGAAACCGTAATACCTGCCAACGGTAGTGCTTCTCTTAAATTCATTCGTTGTTTCTTCTGCATCATAGGACGCAAAAACCTCCGCACGTCTCTACTACCGAGCAAGTCCACCTATCCGCCCGATCTGCATGTCCATTCATCCGGCGGTTCGGTTTTGCTTCTGGTTGCTACTCTTAGTTCTTTGATAGTTGTGTCTTGATAGCTGTTTCTTTGAGCTCTTTACTTATTTACCCTTGGCCTCTTTTGACTTCCGAGTAAAAAGCTTTTTAATACTACCTAAGAAAATCACTTTGAAAAGGAGTTCTTACTTTTATCTTGTTATAATCCATCCGTTCTTATCAAAAACATTCGTAGTCTTTTCTGACTACTTTTAAACATACACGCCATCACAACCTAGACTTCACCATTTGCGTCGTCATTTTCCAACCCTAAGGATCAGCCTCATATGACTCACGATTTCATATCTCTCGCTCTTATCGCCCTCATAGCGGCGCTTGCTCCACTTATCGCAAACCTCATCCCTAAAAAACCGATACCGGAAACCGTTTTACTCCTCATAGGCGGTGCCTTACTGGGGCCTTCAGTCCTAAACCATATTTGGCTCGATGAAAGCGTTTTGTTTTTATCTGATTTAGGCTGCGCCATGCTTTTCTTGCTTGCTGGATTTGAGATCAATCCGCAAACCATCACGGGTCGCGAAGGTAAACGAGGATTGAAAACATGGCTCGCCACACTCGCTTTAGCATTTGCCCTTGTTATGAGTATCTATCATGCTTCCTTTGGCGAACTTTCCATTGATGCTCTAGCCCTTGCTATTGCGCTCACCACCACCGCCATCGGAGCACTTATGCCAATCTTGAAAGAACGTGGTATTTTCACTCGAAAAACAGGTGAAAGTGTTCTTGCCTATGGCATGTGGGGAGAATTGGGCCCCGTTATCGCTATGGCACTTTTGCTCTCTACCCGTGCCCCATGGATCACGGTAATTATCTTATTTACCTTTATTGCTCTTGCGGTACTCGTTGCGGTTTTGGGCCAAAGACTAGCAAAAGCTGAACATCAAATATTTCTGGTTCTTTCTCGAGGACGCAATACCACTTCGCAAACATTCGTGCGCGTGACCATGTTCCTACTCGTTGGACTTGTAGCAGTTTCAGCAATTTTTGACCTAGATATTGTTCTGGGCGCCTTTGCCGCAGGCTTTATCCTGCGCTACATCGTTCCTGAAAACGACCATGTTCTTGAAGAAAAATTAAATGCCATTGGGTATGGGTTTTTAATTCCTTTGTTTTTTGTAGTTTCTGGCGCCAAAATTGAAGTTACTGCAGTATTAAACCAACCGCTCCTTTTAATTGGGTTTATCGCGATGCTTCTCTTAGTTCGTGCGGTACCTATTTTTATTGCATTGCGCACCGACAAGACACCCGAAGTCAAAGCGCTTGGTTGGCGTAATCAAGTTACCGTTTCTCTTTACTGCACAACTGCTCTTCCTCTTATCGTTGCAGTCACTTCGGTTGCCGTGAGTGCGGGCGCTATGTCTTCATCGCTAGCTTCGGTTTTAGTTTCTGCAGGAGCATTGACCGTACTCGTCATGCCGCTTTTAGCCTTACTAACCTATCAAGAAAGTAAGGATTCCTCACATCAATAGCTGCTTTTCTTATACGGCTTCTCGTTTTTTAGGGTTCTTCTCAAAATACTTTAGAGCCTTTTCTGAAGTGACCTGAAAACTCAGAGCGGCCATTCTCTACCGCACCGCTGCATATCACATTTTTGACCGCAATTATTCTCGATAGAGAAGATCTTACATCTTGAAATAATTCATCGCTAAGAGCAACGAGTTTCTTACGTTCTTCTTCCCTCGTTTTTACATCGCCTCTCTAGGAT
This sequence comes from Cryptobacterium sp. CAG:338, assembly GCA_000435475.1. GTDB lineage: Bacteria > Actinomycetota > Coriobacteriia > Coriobacteriales > Eggerthellaceae > Anaerotardibacter. The sequence goes on from FR896070.1 coordinate 45,392, forward strand.
TGTTTCTGGCTTTCTAGATCACGATGTAAACAAAGGAGGAATCAATGAGCCACTTGCTTGGGCGCCTTAAAGCCTACACGCTCAAAACCGCGTGCTTGTGCGCAGCACTCACCCTTGCACTCTCCGGCACCCCTGCTATAGCCTTTGCAGCAAATGCGGAAGCACAAAGCACTTCCAATGCCGAAGAAATGACGCAAGAAAAAATTGACGAGGCCAATAATGCCTACGACTCCGCTGCCACCAAGCTTACCTTTATCAGTATGTCCGATACCGAATTTGGCGGAGGAGAAGAAGGAACCGATACGACCGAAGCATCATATAACGAAAAGAATTACCGTCTTAAAGCTGTTGCCGATTGGGCAGCAAGCCACAGTTTCGACGTCCAAGCAGTTCTAGATAACGGCGATGTGGTAGGCGCCAACAGCCCCGAGATGAATGCCTGGAACAATAGCGACAAAGCCGACATTCATGTATCACGTGCAGGCGGCTGGTACTGCGCAGTAGAGCGATCGCTCTCCGAAAATTTCCCTGACGCAACCATGCTACTCACCAGCGGAAACCATGATATTCCGACTCTGTTCGGAACCGTAATGGATATCAATCACAAAGACGACGAAAAATGGTTCTACCCTGACGCCGAAACCGGCAAAGGCAATATTCATACCAAGATCAACGGATATGACTTTATTTCTCTTGATTACTGGGACTATACCGACTTCCTAAAGACAACCCTTGAAGAAATCTCAAGCGCTCCTGATTATGACCCCACCAAACCAATCTTTATTCAAACTCATAGCGGATACGCCAACACCTCTCTTGGCGGCCCTTTTCATGCCAACTACGACACCGCTAATTCAGCTGCGCCTGGATATCTACAGGATCTCTTGAAGGATTATCCCCAGGCATTTGTAGGATCTGCGCACACCCACTTTTCTGTAGAGCCCGAAACAAGCATTTACCAAAAGGACTTCACCTTTTTCGAAAATGGTTCGATGAACTACATCTATCAGGATGGTCCGTGTATTGATTCGGGATATTTTAATGGCGGACAAGGCGACAGAACCGAAGGCTCCCTTACCCCTTATGAGGCAACATGCAACTTTATTTCCGTGCTCGAAGACGGTTCTACCGTAATTCGTCGCTACGATATGACTCACAATCGTTGGATTGGGATGCCTTGGGTAGTCGACACAACGCTCGGTAAGGAAGGATTTACCTACACTGACAAGAATCGCTCCACTATCGCCCCTTGGTGGAAAAATGATACCGAAGTAACCACATCCAACACCACCGAAACCTCTACCACTCTCGGGTTTTCTCATGCAGCTGATGACCAGCTAGTAAACTATTACGAAATTACCCTGACCGATATCGCAGGCAATCCCGTCAACTACACCACCAAGCAAGTGCCCTACTTTAGTGAAGGCGGCCAGGTAAGTGTGAGCGGTTCATTCAAGGCTTACTCTCGCTGGTATATGACTCCCAATACCATGGGATTCGAATTGAGTGGACTCCAGCCAGCGAGTTACTACACCGCATCCATTGTCGCCTATGATGATTTCGAAAACGCTTCCGAGCCCTATACTTACACCTTCCGAACCGAAGGTAGTGCTACTTTCCCCGAATTACCCAATCAGCCTCAGCTTCCTGAAGGTATTTCTGAAGGGCAATTCTTCAACATGGATTTCGAAAACAACCTATCCGATAGCATTTCTGGTGTAACGGGCAGCGCAAATGGTTCGGTTTCTTTCACTGAAAGCTTTAATGAGGATAGCGGAAGCGCAGTGTATATACCTGCTGGCGCGAGCAATTACGTTGATCTCGGCAACCTTGAAAAATGGAATTTAGGAACCAACAAAAACCTCACCATCAATTTCTGGATCAACGCCGAAGATCTTGGTGGCTACGGTTCCTTTATTTCGAATAAAAATTGGACTAACTGGTATCGAAGTGGCATTAACGTTGCTCCCGAAGGAAGTAACTCGACCAAAATAGAATTCACTCTTGGTGACGACGTATACGATCACGGTCGTTACGCCACTGGCACGGTAGCTAGCTACACCAACGCATGGCACATGATGTCATTTGAAGTGGACCGCGATGCGCATGAAGCACGCACATACTTCGATGGAAACTTAGTGCAGGCCACCGACATTTCCGTAATTGGAGATATGACCAGCGGTCTCAATATGCTTCTCGGCGTTGATGGTGGCAAGCAATATGGCTCCAATGGCTTTACTATGGACAATTTAGATATGTGGGATCGCCCCTTGAGTGAAGAGGAAATCGCTTCGCTTTATGCAGTATCCGACCCCTCAAACTCCGCCTCCCTTGATGTTCTTACTCAGGCAATCACCTATTCGCAGGATCTCCTTAAGCAAGAGGAAATCAATAGCGCAAACGGACGCGTATATGACGAAGATCTTCATGCCGCACTTGAAGTTGCCATTAAAAACGCAACCGCTGTCGCTAACGGAAGCAATCAAGACCTCACGATCGAACAAGCCTACACAGAACTTAAAGATGCAGTTGCAAACTTTGAAAATCAGCCTATTTGCTGGAGTGTTACTGCAACCGCAGAACATGGCGTTATTGGCATAGAAGGAACAACAAATGATGGATCCTATGTCGTAGAGCAAGGCAATAACGTTGTTTTCTCACTTTCTCCTGACAAGAACTACAGCCTAGACAATGCGCAAATCAGCGTTACTGCAGGACTTGATTACGAACTTAGCGGATCACAGCTCACGGTCAAAAATGTCAGTGGACCCGTTAATGTTCATGTCGTATTTTCTGAGCAAAATACGAACAGTGGAAATGATGGCGGCAACGGAGATAACTCCGAGAATAACAGCGGAAATAACGGCAACTCTGGAAACAATAATTCCAACAACACCGAAACCAATCCGGTAGACACGACCAATACAAACCCCTCAGACAACACTGCTTCTGGCCCTGACAACAAATCTGGTCTTGCTCAAACAAGTGACTTTATTGCACCACTTTTCGCGGGAGCGACAATAGTGGCAGGAAGTGCAGCACTGATTGTAGCTATAGCGTGGAGAAAGCTAAAAAACTAAGCTCTTATCTGCAGTATTCTAAGTAAGCCGAGACGGGAATCAGAGCTCCTTGGTGAGTCCATTTTTCCCGTCTCACTTGCATCTATACAATTGTTATAAGAATCAGTTTCAGAAATTTAAAAAAAGTATACGAAAAGTAAATAGTTCCCCTCATAGAGCAAAACGCGTTCAAATGCTAGGATATGGTTTGAACAGGACGTTCGATCGTGAATGTTTTTCTGTTCCATTCGATCAAATAATGAGGAGAGGATCGTAATTATGGATTTTCAGCTTACTGACGAACAGGAATTGCTGATTGAAAGCGCTCGTGAGTATGCTAGCCGCTACTTCACCGACGAAGCGGTAAAGCAGGCTTATGAAGTAGATCATCACATCAGCATCGAAGCAGCTATGGCTTATCGCGAAGCTGGCTTTATGATGCTGGGTCTTCCTGAGGAAGTTGGTGGCGTTCCAGTAGACAAGCTCACCGAGGTTCTTTTGGTAGAAAAACTTCACGAGTTCACTGGTGTTACCCTTCCCTTCGTAACCGACTTCAATACCATTACTGACGTAATTGACTTCGGTACCAAGGAACAGCAGGAAATGATTATGGATGCTATCGAAAACGTCGAAAGCACCTGCATTGCTTGTTCTGCAATTTCTGAGCCAGCCGCTGGTTCTGACAACAACGCTATGACTTGCGTAACCAAGAAGCAGCCCGACGGCACCTATATTCTCAATGGTCAGAAGACCTGGGTTACCCTTGGTGGCCTTTCTATCTACACCATGGTTGTAGCTAAGGATGAAGATCCTTCTTACGAAAACGACAAGTACTCTCTGTGGCTTGTTCCTAATGACACTCCTGGCTTTACGGTTGCTCACCTCGAAAAGGTTGGTCAGCAGGCAATTCCTTTCGTAGACCAGTTCTTCGACAACGTAGTACTCACCGAGGATATGCGTCTTGGCGAGCCTGGCATGGGCTGGAAGCTTTTGATGAAGAAGCTCGAGTTTGAACGCTGCTTGGTTGTTGCTTCTTCTTTGGGTCTTGCACAGGCTGCACTGAATGATGCTGGTGCTTATGCTTCTGAACGTATCGCATTCAAGAAGCCAATCGCACATCAGACCCAGATTCAGGAGCACCTCTGCGAGATGGAAAACATCATCCAAAACGTACGTATGCGCCTGTATCAGGTAGTAGACATGATTGACCGCGGCGAATCCACTCGTCTGGAATCCGCTCTGCTCAAGGGCTATGCCTGCAAGGAACTCACTCGCGTAGCTGATATGGCAATGGCAATCTATGCAGCTATTGGTTACACCAAAGAAATTCGCGTTGGTCGCATCTGGGCTGACCTCCGTGGTAACGAAATGGGTGGCGGCACCACTGAGATCATGAACTACATTGCTGGTCGTCAGCTGGTAAAGAAGTACAAGGCAAAGTAAGTCAACCTGATACTTACAAACACCCTTACGTGCAAGCCTCTTCCATACATACTTCTTCCTTGGTTTTAGTTTCTTGCACGTAGTTTGAGGCTCCTCAAAATGAG
>FR896070.1:50136-51455 GCA_000435475.1 Cryptobacterium sp. CAG:338
CTCATTGTGACTTCCCTTGCCGCAACCCCTCGTCGAGCTATTCAGCTCACCCCAAAAATAGCGAAGCACACTTTAATGTTTTCTTTGCAGAGATGTTTATAATAAACATTTGCATTTTTCTTATCCAATCGAGGAGTCTGTAAATGAAAGCAATCGTAAATGCCTGGACAAGCTTGAGCTTAATCAAGCGTATCGTCATTGGCCTCATTATTGGTGCTCTTATTGGCCTGTTCGGTCCAAAAGACATTATCGTAATAGAGCTTTTAGGCACCCTTTTTGTAAACGCCTTGAAGGCTGTTGCCCCCTTATTAGTATTCTTCCTGGTAATCAATGCGCTCAGCCGCACCAAGTTACCTAAATCAATGAGAACTGTTATCGTTCTTTATGTAATCAGCACCCTTTGTGCTGCTTTCACTGCCGTTTTGGCCTCTTTCGCCTTCCCTATCACCCTTACTCTCGCTGATCCTGGCGAGGCCGAAGCGATCCCTTCAGATATTGGCGAAGTTCTCATGACTCTGCTCAACAACATGGTTGCAAACCCTGTTGATGCACTGGTAAACGCTAACTACTTAGGTATTCTCGTTTGGGCGATCGTTTTAGGTATCGCTATGCGCTATACCTCTGAAGCAACACGCGATTTCTTCAGCAATATTTCTCACGCGATTTCCGCCATTGTTCGTTGGGTAATCGCATGCGCGCCTTTTGGTATTCTTGGCCTTATCTACACTTCAGTATCCGAAAATGGCCCAGAAATCTTTATTGAATATGGTCAGCTCCTTGCCGTACTCTTAGGCTGCATGTTCTTTGTTGCTTTAGTAGTAAACCCCTTGCTGGTATTCCTAAATATCCGCAAGAACCCCTATCCTTTGGTACTGCGTTGCCTGAAAGATAGCGGTATCACTGCATTCTTTACCCGCAGCTCCGCAGCAAATATTCCAGTAAATATGGATCTTTGCCGTCGCCTCGGCCTTCACAAAGATACCTATTCTGTCGCAATTCCACTGGGCGCTACGGTCAACATGGCAGGTGCCGCCGTTACTATTTCGGTTATGTCCATGGCAGCAGCTCACACTATGGGTATTGACGTTAACCCCATCACCGCCGCTATTCTCTGCGTTCTCGCCGCAGTAAGTGCTTGTGGCGCATCAGGCGTTGCGGGCGGTTCATTGATGCTTATTCCTCTGTGCTGTTCGCTCTTTGGTATCGGCAATGACGTTGCCATGCAAGTTGTTGGTATTGGTTTTGTTATTGGTGTTATCCAGGACTCCGTCGAAACCGCTATCAATTCTTCTTCTGACGCTTTATTCTCTGCAACCGCA
>FR896070.1:51482-56036 GCA_000435475.1 Cryptobacterium sp. CAG:338
GCGTCGTAAAGCAGGCGTTGACTTTAAGCCTGGTAAAGATTCACCAGAGTGGAAATCTCTCGAAACGGCTAATGCTGAAGCATCTTCGGATGCCGTATAAATCAGGGCAGACAATTGTAAGCTGCAAGGCGATTGAATCTATAACTGTCGTTGCTTATATTCGACCTTCGATCATCGCTTCAGCTATTTATTAGTTCAGCGAACCACTAGGAGCTCTTCGTGAACTGAACCCCGATAGTGAGACTGGAAACAAAAGTTTTCAGTCTCACTTCCTTTTAGGGGTGATGTTTTGAAGGGCTCTTTTCTTTTATTCAACTCCCAACCCTTTTCAGCACTGCTCTTTCTGTTCTACTCTTTCTTGCTTTCTTGCCCTTTTGTATTTTAATTTCCTTAAACTATAGGATGATGTTTTTTATAAAATGCGCTTTCATTTCGTCGCGTTGTTTTTCAAAAAGCTGCATTTGCATTAATTAACGCAACTTACCTGGATGACCGCATGATTAAAGACTATATGGAGGGAACTATGGATTCAGCTTCGAACGAAACTACTCTTCCAAAGGGCTTGGAAGGACTTGTTGTTGTAGAGCTTGGCGATTATGTAGCCATGCCTGCCTGCCCACGTCTTTTAGGCGAGCTTGGAGCTACCGTCTACAAGATTGAAACATTAACAGGAAACCTTCATCGCCTTGATGGCCCCGGATTCGGTATGCCTGAACTAGGAATGGATAACCCTGCCTTCGACATGAGCAATGCAAATAAAAAATTTCTCTCACTCGATGTCCGAAGTGAGGGCGGACGCGAAGTTACGCTTAAGTTGCTCGAAAAAGCTCATATTTTCGTTACGAGTCTTCGCACCCCAAGCCTTAAGCGCCTTGGTTTTGACTACGAAACGCTTCATAAGCGCTTTCCGAAATTAGTCTACGGTCAAATGCGTGGCTACGGCGAACGTGGCCCCATGAAAGATGCTAAGGGGTTTGATGCTACTTGTTACTCTGCACGCGGCGGACTCCTTATGTCTATTCCTCAAGCAGACGAACACTTCATGCCAGGCAATATGCCTGCTGCTTTCGGAGATTGGAATGCAAGTATTGCTTTAGGTATGGGCCTTATGAGCGCCCTCTGGCGTGCAGAAAAAACTGGCGTAGGCGATCTAGTTACCGTCAATTTACATCATATGGCTCTTTGGGCGATGCAGGTAGCGGTCGTATCCCAACCTTTTGGTGTTCCTTATCCTAAAAATCGCAATCAAGCAACCTGCCCCACCAACAATTGTTATCGAACCAAAGATGGCGTATGGTTTTTGATCTGCTACGGATCCTATGATGCTTGGTATCCTTTCGTAATGCGTCTCATCGGGCTTCCTGAGTACGCGGAAGACGAGCGCTACACGAACTGCGCAAAGATTAACGAAACGGGAGATGTGGAAACCGTAGTAAAACTTATTGGCGATGCATTCGCGCAGCACAACTGGGACTACTGGGAGGCACTCTTTATTGAAAAAGATGTCCCCTATGCTCGCTGCAACACCATGAATGACGTAATGAAAGACGAAGAAGCCTATGCTAACGACATTCTCCGTCCGATTCACTATGACAGCATCGGAGACCACTGCATTACTACCAGCCCCGTTCGCATGGCTTCTATAGGCGATCCTGAAATCACACGTGCAAAACCTCTTGGCTACGATACTGTTTCGGTATTGGAAGAGCTCGGCTACAGCAATGCAGCCATTGCAGAACTTGAAGCAAGCAATCAGATTCATTGCTTCAAGGGTGAAGTACCCGCGTCGCTTGACGAGGTGTCATTTGGTCCAGATAGCCAACAGCGATAGCAGACACAAATGGCTAACGGTGGTATCTAACTCACACACCAATTACGAGGAGTACAGAGCACGTAGGGTGGATTTCGCTCGTAAATTTCACTCATATAATGTAACGGTAGGACTGGAAGACTTATTTCCAGTCCTTTTTTTGAGCAAAAGACTTTCAGATTAGACTACTTTGAAATGATGATAGCTTTATCGCAGAGTTTCCTCCCACTGTGCTTCTTTGAAGCCTACCAGCACATACTCTTTGCCAATAATCAAAGGGCGCTTTACCAACATGCCGTTTGAAGCGAGTAACTCAAAAGCTTCTTCGTCGGTCATGCCATCCTCAAAACGCTTCTTTACTCCTAATTCTCTATAAAGCATTCCACTTGTATTAAAGAAACGACGCAGCGGTAGTCCACTTTTTTCTTGCCAGCTCTTTAACTCGCTTGAGCTTGGATTGTCTTCAACAATGTGCCTATCGGTATAGGGGATGCCATGTTCATCAAGCCACTTTTTTGCCTTTTTACAGGTTGAACACTTAGGGTATTCCACAAATAGTACGGTTTCCATTCCGACCCCTTAAAATCTGACTTATAGTTCGTTTGACTTGAAGTTTGACTCTTCGCTTATCTGAGCACTTTCCTGGCAAGAATCGGAAGAATCAAAAGAATCGCTTTGCGCTTTTCTCTCGCGCATCTTTGCGGCAGCATCGACTGCCCCAAAAGCCAAGCAACAAGCAGCTATGATAACCGCTATTCCCCACATCTTTCGAACCAACCTCAACCATAGAATGCAACAGGATAGTGAGTTTCTTCACCTCTGCGTAGTACGCCCATCATTTCCCTTGTCAACGAATAGTCTTCATCATCAGGCAATTCGTCACGCGAGATCCACTCAGCCTCTTCCAGCTCATGATCATCAAGTGTAATCGAACTTTCCCCGTCCAAATCGCAGAAGAAGCCAAAGAGCAAAGATGACGACGGAGGCCACGGCTGACTTTTGTAATAGCGCAAGTTTGTAACCTTGAGCCCGACTTCTTCCATTACTTCACGATGAACTGTTTGCTCTACCGTTTCTCCCATTTCAGAAAAACCGGCAATTAACGCATAGCTTGTGTACTCTCGCCCCGCATAACGTGATACCAAAACGCGATCGCGTTGCCTATCTACAATTCCTACGATTACCGCAGGGAACAATCGAGAGAACTCCATACACCCGCACTTGGGACATTGCAGCATACGTTCCACTATTCCATGCTGCATTTTTGTTCCGCAGCGTCCACAATAATGACGCGTGTCGTACCATGCGTGATATTCGTATCCCACCATTCCTGCAAAGGCCCGATATTTTGGTGCGTAGTTACGTAACTGTCCTACTGGGAGCAGCACCCATTCTTCTGTTTCCAACAAAGCATCTAAAGCGCTTTCCTTTATTTCGCAACGAAAGTATGCGGTTTCGCCTACCGTGAACAAAAGAAGTCCGCGAGGTTTAACTCCGTCAGTTCGTACAGGAATAGCACAATCTTCCTTTTCGGCTACTACTTGAGGTCCCACTACCCCTTTTTCTAGCAGAACTTCATAGCTCGGAAAATGAAGCGGTTCATCAGTTGAATCCTGATTTCTTACCACAACCTTATTTCCGCGATAAATAAGTACCCGATCTGCCGGTTCAGGATCCACCCAAGCAAAATCGTTCGAAAAAGAATAAGGTTCAATATCTTGAAACATTACGTTATCACCCTTATCGGCATAACAGATGACTAGATGTTATTCGTATCAAGGATAACGCTCTTTATTGCTCGTGAACACGCCCAAAATACTCTCTTGCATGAAAGAGAAAGCCCCCTTACAACGAATCGAAAACTTTTACTAAGCTCAAGAAACAATTGAAAGAATTAAGCTCCAAACGTGCACTGTTTTAGCGTACGCTTGGAGCTATATTGTTACCCTAAATCACTGTATTAAATGCGTATTTCAGGGTTTGAATCGCGTTGTAAGGATGAGCCATGAACCTGAATAATCTTCCTGAATTTATCGATCTTGAACAAGTGAGCGATGGCTGGATTAAAAAACATATCCTTCATTACCGAAAGCCCGATGGCACCCCATACTCTTACGAAAGCTCTTCGCGCAAATCGTTAGAGGCATACCGCACAGAACTTCTTATGAATCGAAAACGCCAACAAGCTGCCCTTGCCAGCACTGAAAATAAACTTGAGTCTTGTGCTGCACCAGCAAATTCCGATGTTTCAGCTATTACATGCGATGCCGTTTGTATGGTTCCTAAACTTCCAGATGGATCTTATCTTATGATCCGTGAATTTAGATACCCGCTTAACGCCTTATGCCTCGCATTCCCTGCCGGCTTGATAGATCAAGGCGAAACACTAGAGCAAGCAGTGGATCGTGAGCTTCGCGAAGAAACTGGTTTTTGCATTCGCCAAAGCGCCGTGACTCCCCTCCGTGCGTTGGCGCAACCTGGCTTTTCATCTACGGGTATGAGCGACGAAAGCGTCCAAGTAGTTTTTGTTCAGGTTGAAAAAGCAGAAGATGCACACCCAGAATCATCAGAAATCATTGAGCCATTTATTGTTCAACCTTCCGAAATCAGAACCCTGCTCAACGATAAAGCGTATCTGATTGGCACCCGTACGCAGCTCATTTTGGAACTATTGGCTCAACAAGCCAGCTAAAGCGCTATGAGTCTAGCTTTGCGCTAGTCAATCGCTCAAATGGGCAGCTAGG
>FR896070.1:56067-62752 GCA_000435475.1 Cryptobacterium sp. CAG:338
CTAACGAGAATAATTCATACATTCCAATTTCAATTTCATATTTTGTTGCATCTGTGCAATTGTCCTTGATAATTAATCTTGATCATAAAAGCAACATCGGTTCAGAATCCTGAAAGGAATATTTCTATGATCAGGTCTTTTAAATCTACCGATATAGATGAAGTTATGGATATATGGCTTTCGGACAACATAGAAGCTCACCCCTTTGTTCCTGAAGCATATTGGCGCTCAAATTTTCTTTTCGTAAAAGAAGCAATTTTGAAATCAGAAGTGTATGTGGCAGAATCCGACAATGCTGTTGTGGGCTTCATTGGTCTCCAGGATGATTTTATTGCAGGGCTATTCATTGACAGGAACTTTCGCTCTCAGGGAATAGGGAAACAGCTCCTTGATAAAGCAAAACAGCATCACGACAGCTTATCGCCCTCGTGTATGCCGACAATATTCGTGCTTTTGCGTTTTATGAGAGGGAAGGCTTTGCTGCTGTACGACGCAGCCTTGATGAAGAAACAAATAACTACGAATTCCTCATGGTGTGGCCTGATGCCGCTACACCAAATGAAACAGCATGATACCGCTAATCAAACGCAAACACCCTCGCTGGATATTCCAACGAGGGTGTTTAGTTTTACGCAAACGTTTTCTGGCCAGTAATCAAGATCAGCCAAAATTGTGCTGGCCAATCAGCATGAATAGCCAGAAGCGTCTATGGACGAATCACTAGTCCTGAGCAGCAAAAATCTCGATAGATTCGCCTTCAGCCAGAGTAACCATAGCCTTTTTCCAGGTACGAGTAGAACCAGCCTGGAAACGTACGCGCTTTGGCTTGGACTTAACGTTAGCGGTGTTAACCTTTACAACCTTTACGTCAAAGATTGCCTCAACTGCCTGTGCAATCTCAACCTTGTTAGCGGTTTTAGCTACCTCAAAGGTGTAAACGTTGTCCTCCATGCGCATATAGGTGCTCTCCGAAATGATCGGACGAATGATAACCTCGCGAGGATCCTTCATTATGCAAGCACCTCCTCGATGCGGCTCAAAGCAGCGCTCGTGAATACGAGAGCCTTGTTGTCGATGAAGTCAAGCGTGTTAGCTTCAGAAATACCAATAGTGCGAACCTGGTTGAGGTTACGGAAAGACAGATAGGTGTTTACGTCTTCGTCGCCTACTACAAGAGTTACACGACCCGTAAGACCAAGGTTCTTCAATACCTCAACAGCCTGCTTAGTGGAAGGCTTCTCGAAAGACAGGGAATCAACTACTACCAACTCACCATCTGCAAGCTTTGCAGACAGCGCAGAACGCATAGCCAGTTTTACTACCTTTGCAGGAACCTTAAAGGCATAGGAGCGAGGATGAGGACCGAATACGGTACCGCCACCTGCCCATTGTGGAGCACGAATCGTACCCTGACGAGCACGGCCAGTGCCCTTCTGGCGCCAAGGCTTCTTGCCGCCACCACGAACCTGACCGCGGGTCAAGGTGTCGTGAGTACCAGCACGACGAGCAGCGCGCTGGGAGCGAACCACTTCGTGCATTACATGCACGTTAGGCTCAATACCAAAGACTGCTGCGGAAAGTTCGGTATCAGATACCTTCTTGCCGCTCGCATCCTTTACTTCAATACTTGCCATAATCTATAAACTCCTTCGCATCGTTTCTAAGCCATGCGAATACGAACCACGCCGTTTTTGCCGCCAGGAACAGCGCCCTTGAGCATAATGAGGTTCATATCTTCATCAACGCGGACAACTTCAAGGTTCTTGGTCGTTACGGTATCGCAACCCATGTGACCAGGAAGACGAACGCCCTTGAACACGCGGGAAGGATAAGCGCACTGACCTACTGAACCGGGAGCGCGATGGAAGTGAGCACCGTGTCCACCTGGGCCACCGCCAAAACCATAGCGACGCATAACGCCAGCGAAACCTTTACCCTTAGAAGTACCGGTTACATCAACCTTCTTTACCTCAGCAAAGTTAGCAACCGTAACTTCTTCACCAACCGTGTGCTCAGCGCCATCAGTTACGCGAACCTCACGAAGGTAACGAACAGGCTCTACACCCTGCTTAGCAAAGTGACCAGCCATAGGCTTGTTTACCTTTTGCTCTTTGATGGTACCAAAGCCAAGCTGTACGGCTTCATAGCCATCGGTAGCAGTGGTCTTTACCTGGCATACCTTGTTTGGAGCAGCTTCGATAACGGTTACAGGAATTACCTTGCCGTCTTCGTCGAAGAGCTGAGTCATGCCGATTTTCTTACCGTAGATAGCGTTAATCATGTAATATCACACTCCCCTACAGCTTGATCTCGATATCAACGCCAGCAGGAAGATCGAGACGCATCAAAGAGTCAACCGTAGAAGGGGTTGGATCAAGGATGTCGATCAGGCGCTTATGAGTGCGCATTTCAAACTGCTCGCGAGAGTCCTTGTTTACGTGCGGGCCTTTTACAACGCAGTAAAGGTTGCGTTCGGTCGGCAGCGGAATAGGACCGGAAACCTTAGCACCCGTCTTCTGTGCGGTGTCAACGATCAATTTAGTGGACTGATCCACGATCTCATGATCGTAACCCTTCAAGCGGATGCGGATATTCTCTTTAGCCACTTTAACCTCCATTGTAAGCGGTGGAGCTTAAGCCAAAAGGCTTAAGCGTTACCACCAGCCTTGCTGATAATCTCGTCTGCCACATTCTTAGGAACTGGCTCATAAGAGTCGAACTGCATGGTGTAAGTTGCACGACCCTGAGTACCACTACGCAAGTCGGTTGCGTAACCGAACATCTGGCTCAGAGGAACCTTAGCGGTGATGCTTACTGCACTGCCGCGCTGCTCCTGGCCCTGGATGATGCCACGACGGCTTGGAATGTCACCCATTACAAAGCCGGTGTACTCTTCAGGAGTTTCAACTTCAACAGCCATTACAGGCTCGAGAATTACCGGATCGGACTTCTTCAAAGCATCCTTAATTGCCATAGAACCAGCAACCTTAAATGCTGCTTCAGAAGAGTCAACGTCATGGTAAGAACCATCGATCAGCTCTACACGAATGTCTTCAACAGGATAGCCCGCCAAAACACCAGAGTTAAGAGCTTCCTGGATACCCTTATCAACTGCAGGGATGTATTCCTTAGGAACAACGCCACCAACGATCTTGTTCTCGAATTCATAGCCCTTGCCAGGCTCCTGAGGATACATGTTGATGATTGCGTGACCATACTGACCACGACCACCAGACTGACGAACGAACTTGCCTTCAGCGTTAAGTACTTCGTGTCCAGGACGTTCACGATAAGCTACCTGAGGCTTACCAACATTTGCCTCAACCTTAAACTCGCGAAGCAAACGGTCGATAATGATCTCGAGGTGAAGCTCACCCATACCAGCAATAATGGTCTGGCCCGTTTCGTGGTTAGTAGAAACACGGAACGTAGGATCCTCTTCAGCAAGCTTCTGAAGAGCCAAGCTCATCTTGTCCTGCTCAGCCTTAGTCTTAGGCTCAACAGCAATGTCGATAACAGGATCGGCGAACTGCATGGATTCGAGGATGATAGGAGCATCTTCGTCGCAAAGCGTGTCACCAGTGGTGGTGTTCTTCAGACCTACAACAGCAACGATGTCGCCAGCGGAGCACTTATCGATATCGATACGGTTGTTGGAGTGCATCTGCAGCAAACGACCGATACGCTCTTTCTTGTCCTTAGTAGCATTGTGTACATAAGAACCAGACTCAAGAGAACCAGAGTAAACACGCAAGTAAGTAAGCTTACCAACGAAGGGGTCGGTCATGATCTTGAATGCCAGTGCTGCAAAAGGAGCCTTAGGATCTGCAGGACGTTCATCCTCTTCACCGGTCTCAGGGTTGGTACCCTTAATTGCAGGTACATCGCCTGGAGCAGGAAGGTAATCAACAACTGCGTCCAAAAGTTCCTGAACACCCTTATTCTTGTAAGCGGAGCCAACAAATACTGGGTTGATCTGGCAGTTGATTACGCCTTTACGGATAGCTGCCTTAAGTTCTTCAACGGAAACTTCTTCTTCCATGAGAACTTTTTCCATCAGATCATCGTCGCAGTCAGCTGCTGCTTCGAGAAGTTCCTGATGATAGATTTCAGCATCTTCCTTAAATTCAGCTGGGATTTCATCCATAGGCTCTGGATAGGTCATACCCTTATCGTCTGCCTTGAAGTCCCATGCGGTCATGGTAACCAAGTCAATAACGCCCCAGAAGTTGTCCTCAGCACCCATAGGAAGCTGAGCAGCAACTGCTTTTGCGTCAAGACGATCACGCATGGTCTGAATTGCATGGAAGAAGTCTGCACCTACGCGGTCATACTTGTTGATGAACGCAATACGAGGAACGCCATAGCGTTCTGCCTGACGCCAAACGGTTTCAGACTGAGGCTGTACACCAGCAACAGCGTCAAAAACAGCAACGGTACCGTCAAGAACGCGAAGGGAGCGTTCTACCTCAGCGGTAAAGTCAACGTGGCCGGGTGTGTCGATAATCTGGAAGCGATATTCTTCGCCATCCTTCTTCCAGAAGCAGGTGGTAGCTGCAGCGGTAATGGTTACGCCGCGCTCCTGTTCCTGAACCATCCAGTCCATCGTAGCTGCACCGTCATGAACCTCACCAATTTTGTGGGTCTTACCGGTGTAGTACAGAATACGTTCGGTGGTAGTGGTCTTACCGGCATCGATGTGTGCCATGATGCCGAAGTTACGAGTGTGGTCAAGAGATGCTTTTGCCATATCTAGTCCACTCCTCCTTACCAGCGATAGTGCGAGAATGCACGGTTGGATTCTGCCATCTTATAGAGATCCTCACGCTTCTTGATAGAAGCACCGGTGTTCTCTGCTGCATCCATGATTTCAGCTGCGAGGCGTTCTTTCATGGTGTTTTCCTTGCGCTTGCGAGAGAAGTCAACCATCCAGCGGATAGCAAGCGTAGTTGCGCGGCGAGAGTTAACCTCCATAGGTACCTGATAGGTAGCACCACCAACACGCTTAGGCTTAACCTCAAGCGTAGGACGAATATTGTCCATTGCCTTCTTGAAGACCGTCAGAGCATCCTGACCGGTCTTTTCAGCAACGATATCGAAAGCACCGTAAACAATGCCTTCTGCGACGGACTTCTTGCCGTCTAACAACACCTTATTGATCAGCTGCGTGACCAAGCGGTTGTTGAATCGAGCGTCCGGCTGCACTTCGCGGCGGACTGCTGCTGCACGACGCGGCATATATCTTCCTTTCGGTTTAAACGACTACAAATAGCGTAAATTACACAAATTCTTACTTCTTAGGCTTTTTAGCGCCATAACGGCTACGAGCCTGTGCACGACCATCAACTGCTGCACAGTCAAGAGCAGCACGAATGATCTTATAACGAACACCAGGAAGGTCCCTTACACGACCGCCACGGAGCAGAACCATGGAGTGCTCCTGAAGGTTGTGACCAATACCTGGAATGTAAGCGGTTACTTCCATGCCATTAACGAGGCGAACACGAGCTACCTTACGAAGTGCAGAATTAGGCTTCTTAGGGGTAGTGGTGTAAACACGAGTGCATACGCCGCGCTTCTGTGGGTTGCCTTTGAGCGCCGGGGTCTTCTTTTTGTCGACCTGCTTGGCGCGGCCCTTGCGGACCAGCTGATTAATAGTAGGCAAGACTCAACTCCTTTTCTTTATTAGTTATTGCCTTTCTCTGTTTTCCGGGTGCGTTCTGCAGTTACGCACGCGAAAACACACGTTTCACGGGGAAACGCGAAGATGAACTTTATCACCGGGTATATACCTTGTCAAACGCCACGCATCCGGGCGTATCCATTACTATTTACTCTATTATCCCTGGTTATTAAGGTGTTTAGTATTTTTTTGAACAAAAAGAGAAATCTTCTTCACGCAATTTGCATATGCCTAATCTGCTATGCGCTCTTTACATATCTACCGCAAGGTACTTGGTAAATGAGCGCCTTGCCTCTTTGCGCTTAGTTTGACTTACCGCTATTTTGTCCCCTGAAGCCATCACGAAACCTTCTTTTCGCAGGTCGACTGCGTATTCTAGATTCACAATAAAGCTCTTATGACACTGCACAAACTGCCATGGAAGGGCAGCTGCCATTGCGGTAAGCGAGCCATACATATCGATAACCTCATTCGCTAAATGAAGACGCAGCTTGCGACGCTGGCTTTCTATAAAAACAATATCGGAAAACTTCACTAAGCGAATTGATGAACCAATTTTTACCGGCAAGCTTTTGTTGGTGTTATTTGAAAGATTAGTTAATGCACAAGCGAGAGCAGTATTAACATCCTGCTGCAAAAAGGGTTTTGGCAGAAAAAACGCATGTTCGGTTTCGTAAATTGCAGGCGTGTAGTGATCGAGATCGCCCATGTATACCACTTGAGCGCGAGTGAAATAGCGTCGATATTTCTCTACGATACCAATGCCTTTAGGAGTGGCGTTTTCTCGCGAGAAATTTTCTTCCTCCCCCATCCAAACATCAACAAAAAGCATGCTTGCAACATTTCCGTCAGATAAGTATTTCGCGAGTTCGACAATGGAAGGACAGGTTATAACGTTAAGCACTTCCTTGTGTACGTTTTTTTCGATAAGTGCCTTTAAAAGTGCCGCTTGGTTTTGATTAGCTTCTAGAATAGCAATGTTATACATAGTGCCCCCCCCCC
>FR896070.1:62773-70800 GCA_000435475.1 Cryptobacterium sp. CAG:338
CGCAAAAATTTAGGTGCCCCCCTCCCTGTTTCCGAGAGAAGAACCTCTAGGTCCGGTATGTTCAAACACAAGGATTGTCTTTTCGAAAAACGAAACCTTTATCACGATGCAATAAGGTTTACCGATTAAATAAGCTTCATTCCTTGCGATAAATGTCATGGGTAAGTGAGACTGATACTAGCAAATGAACAGGCTTTTTAAACCATCCTTGTAACCATTAAGGCGATTTTGTGCACGAATAATACCAACCTGTTGGATAACGTAACGAAATAGCAAATTATTGTAATAAAGCAAAGCCTGTCGAATGATTCTCGCAACAAAAAAGCCGATCTAAGAATTTTAGATCGGCTCATGATTTCAGGTTGGTCGCGTAACGGCTTAAAACTTAACGCTAAAAAGGTGCGTGGCACATCAAAACGCGCAACGAAACATCCAACACACAGTGCGCCAGAACGTACCACACACCAAAACATACAACATGCCAAAACGTATAGCATTGTCAAAGCGTTGCGGCACATCAAAGCACTACGAAGCGTAAGACGCCGTACCACTCAAAACACTCGTATAGAAATTACGCCTCCAGCAAAGGAGCAGCAACTTGCTTTTTACGAGACAGTACGCCAGGCATCCAAACTGCAGCAGAAGAATCAATGCCAAAGACTTTATCGATCTTCTTATGGTCGCCTTCAACTAGGAAGTTTGAACCCTCCGCAATAATGTCAGTCACCAGAAGGAGCACAAATTCGTATCCGTTCTTTTCTTTCAGCTCACGCAAGAATTCACGAATTTCCTCTTCACGCTGCATAACCGCATCAAGGGTAACCGTTTCATGCTGAGCAATCAGAATCGTGCCCTCGGGAATCTTGAACTCTTTAGAGTCAGCGGTAACTAAAGTTTTGACATCCATTTCCGCGTCGCCGCCGCGTGCATTGAATACATGCAACCCAAATTCGGTAGCATCCTTTCCAATGATGCCCGCCAAGAATTCAACCTGTTCACGATCAACATCCGTTGCCGTAGGTGACTTCAGAATAACGGTATCGGTCATGATTGCAGAAAGAAGGGTTGCGGCAATACCTTCAGGAATATCAATACCCGCATCACGGAGCTTCAAGGTAACGATGGTAGCAGAAGAGCCTACTGGCACATTAGTGAAGTGAATAGGCTGATTAGTGCTTACATCGCCAATACGATGATGGTCAACAATTTCGACGATTTCTGCCTCTTTCAAACCGTCTACCGCTTGGGAAAATTCGTTATGGTCAACCAACGCCACCTTACGACGAGGTTTAACAGCAACATCGGAGCGAGTTACGATACCAACCGCAAACCCATTTTCATCGAGCACTACCGCCTCGCGAAGTTCGTTTACCATAAGGTCTTCAAACACATCGTTGAACAAGTCATCAGGAGCAACAACCATAGGACGATTGTCTACCAAACTCATAATGTCTTGAGTGAGCGAAGCCTGTAAATCTGCCGCGATAGCGCTTGCGGATTGCTCATTTGCCTCTTTTGCTTCGCGGCAAACCGTAGAAATATAGCGCTCAGCAATTTTGCGAGATGAAACCACTCCTGCATATTTGCCGTTTTCATCTGTTACCACGATCGAGCGAATATCATGAACCGCCAACAGCTGAGAAGCCTCAAGCAATGTGGCGCTCCCAGGAAGACTGATCACTGGAGCACTCATAATGTCGCTCACGCGTGCAAAAACATGAGGAATAAGCTGAGGTGCTTCGATGCCATATTCCGAAAGAATAGCTTCGGATTCCTCTGGCAAAGGACCAAGACGACAAGGAATATATTCATATTCTTCTGCATCAGGATTTTGCGCTAATGCGCGTTTCATCATTTCATTTTTATAGTAGGCAAATCCCACCGAAGCCGCGATGGAATCATTGTCGGGATTTTTATGACCGACGACAAGAACGGGCGTAGCCATTCGACCTCCTCTAGCGTACAGATACGCATACATGTACAAATTGACTTTATTGTAAGCGCTCTTTGGATAAAGAGCGCTAAAAAGACCAAAGAATTCGTGAGCTGATAAGCAAATTAGATTTGCGTCTTTTCGTATGCGGCATCAATACGAAGGTTACGCGCATAGATAGCCCAATTCGCCCCTAATGCCGCTAAGTTAAGAAAGTAGACGATAAGCACCCAATTAAGATTCCCGCTCACAAACTTCGCGGCAATACCCGCAAAATAACCCAAGGTGATCAAACCAAGAAATTGCCAACTTGTTCCTGCGGCAGTGCGCGCCTTAAAAGACTTCCATGCATTCATCGGCCATGACAAACCAAAACAAACGAGCATTATCGCTTCAAGTATTTCTGCCATACGAACTAATTCCGCCTTCCACTTACTCTCTCGCCTTCTCCCGAAGAGCACCTTTTCTCGAACATCGATTCTTGTGTTCGACCCAAAATTACGTCCGACCCAAAAGAACTCGATGCCCACACAGAAAGAGCACCCAGAGGTGCCCTTTGCTCCGCAGGAGTATTAAAAGCCTTGCCTTTGATACTCCTTGTTTTGTTTCAATAATGGTTCGTTAGCCAATTTTCACAATAGGCGCATAATCCTTTAGGAGTTTTTTCGTCTGGCCCGTACGCGAGAATCGCACGTGAAGGGTATCGCCCTCAACCTTAACAATAGTGCCACGACCAAATACTTTATGGTCTACGGTATCGCCTTTAGCAAAACTCATACGCGCTGCCGCTTTTTTGCCTGCGTTAGGGTTGGTACGTGTCGCAAGCGGTTTTTGACGAGGACGAGAACCTGAAGCGCTTGATTGGCCAAAAACTCGTCCACCGCCTGCTTCCACACCAGAACCCGCAATACCACGACGGCTGCCGCGCTTTTCCCAGCCTGACCCCGAAAAGCCAGCAGACCCCATACCGATATTGTGGCGAAGCTCGGAAGGAATCTCAGCAATAAAACGCGAAGGTGGATTGGCGCTTGATTGTCCAAAAATTTGACGAGTAAAGGCGTTTGTCAGGTACAGACGTTTGCGAGCACGAGTGATAGCAACATAACAAAGTCGACGCTCTTCTTCGAGCCCTTGCGTATCCTGAGAAGAATTGCCATGCGGGAAAAGTGATTCTTCCATGCCTGCTACAAAAACGCAGTCAAATTCAAGACCCTTTGCGGAGTGAATTGTCATGAGCGTTACTGCCGCACCATCGTCGCTCATGGTATCCATATCGGTTCTAAGCGTTACCCATTCGGTAAAGTCAGCTAAAGAATTTGCCTGGAAGGTGCGTACGGGAGGCTCGCTTTCATTCAATGAAGCATCTTCCCTATCGGGAGAAGGTGCTTCAAATAATGCATCGGCATCGTCGTGGGTTTGAGCATATTCGTCAACAACGCCAAAAAACTCTTGAATGTTTTCGATACGCCCTTGAGCAT
Source organism: Cryptobacterium sp. CAG:338 (assembly GCA_000435475.1). Taxonomy (GTDB): domain Bacteria; phylum Actinomycetota; class Coriobacteriia; order Coriobacteriales; family Eggerthellaceae; genus Anaerotardibacter. The sequence goes on from FR896070.1 coordinate 66,185, forward strand.
CATCGGAGCCAACAGCGCGATAGGCATCAATTATTCCCGCCTTATCCACGATCATCTCAACTACTTTGCGAAGATCACCTTCGTAGGTTTGGGCTTCATGGATGAGCGCCACAAATTCACCAATAGCACGACGAGTATTGGGACGAATTGCTTCATCGGCAATACAAAGTTCAGCTGCTTGCAAAAAGGTACATTCTGTCTCGCGCGCTACATAATCAATATGCTCGATCGTGGTACCACCAATGCCACGCTTAGGCGTATTGATAACGCGGCGTGCTGCAATATCATTTGCAGGATTGACCACCAAACTCAGATACGCCATAACATCTCGAATTTCCGCACGATCAAAGAAGCGAGTTCCCCCCACTAAGCGATAAGGCACGCCTGCGCGCAGAAGCATATCTTCAAGCATGCGGCTCTGCGCATTCGTGCGATAAAACACCGCAATTTGGTTATAAGGCATGCCTGATGCGTGTTGTTTTTCGATCTCCGAAGCGATCCAACGACCCTCATCGCGTTCGTCGGTAGCCATGTAAACCGAAATTTTTTCACCTGCTGGCTGAGAGGTAAAAAGCTTTTTGGGCTTTCTGGTCACGTTGTTGGCAATAACCGCATTCGCAGCATCCAGAATATTGCCCATGGAACGATAATTTTCTTCCAGTTTCACCACATGAGCATTCGGATAATCTTTCTCGAAGTCGAGAATATTGCGCAGATCGGCACCACGCCATGAATAAATAGACTGGTCATCGTCGCCAACAACCATAATATTTTGATGGGCAGCTGCCAAAAGCTGCGTTAAAGCATACTGCGCATGGTTAGTATCCTGGTATTCGTCTACCAAAATATAGAGAAAGCGTTTTTGGTACGACGCCAACACGTCTTCGTGATTTTTTAAAAGAAGCCAGCTATAAAGCAAAAGATCGTCAAAATCGAACGCATTCAGCTGACGGAGGCGTTCCTGCAAACGGGTATATACCCGTGCTGCAACCTTCGCTACAGGATCGCTCCCCCGTTCCGCTTCCTGTGCAAAGACTTCAGCTACCTGCAAATCATTTTTCGCCTTGGAAATACGATTTCGAATAGCAGGTACTGGAAAGCGCTTTTCGTCTATGTTGAGCTCTCCATATATTTGCTTCACTAAACGCTTCGAATCGTCGTCATCGTAAATAGTGAAACCAGAAGCAAATCCAAGACGCTCACAATCGGCGCGCAAGATACGCACGCACATACTATGGAAAGTAGAAACCCACATACCACGCGCATAAGGACCGATAAGACCGCCCAAGCGCTCACGCATTTCAGCAGCGGCTTTATTCGTAAACGTAATAGCCATAATTTGCCAGGGCGCTACCCCTAAATCATCAACAAGATGAGCGATACGATGGGTCAGAACGCGGGTTTTGCCACTACCGGCACCCGCCAACACAAGAAGCGGTCCTTCCGTACAAAGAACCGCTTCCTTTTGAGGACCATTTAAGCTTGAAAGATCAATAGGCATACAGGAATCCCTTTCACCTACACGTACGTTTAACGCTCCAATAAACTACCATGCTTTTTGCGTCATCTTTTGCCGTACAGATGTTACCTCTATACGTGTCTCTATCCAGCAGTTCTCTACTTTCTGGTCATCCTTATAAATCGTGACCTTAATAAGACCCCACAATGACGCCGCGCATCTAAGCAATAAGCCACCTCTTAAAGTGTGGATTTGTATTGTAGCGCTTAAATCACTCAAGCTTTAGAGGTTACACAATCTTCTTTCCGAATACTGCCGCGATTTCACGCAACTGTCCTACCAATTCCGTAAACTGAGCGGGCGTTAATTGCTGGGGACCATCAGAAAGAGCCTTTGTTGGATCCGGATGAACCTCGATCATGAGACTATCGCAACCCGACGCTACCGCTGCATAAGCCAACGAAGGAACCAGGTCGCGAACACCCGCAGGATGTGAAACATCCACGCAAATTGGGAATATTGACTGCTTATGAATTACGGGTACCGCAGAAATATCAAGCGTGAAACGCGTTGCGGTTTCGAAGGTACGCAGACCTCGTTCGCAAAGCACGATGTTGTCGTTGCCATTCATGGTGAGATATTCCGTAGCAGACAGCCATTCCGAAATGCTACCCGCTAAGCCACGCTTAAGCAAAACCATCTTGTGGGATTCCGCCGTTACCGCACCCACGTTTTTCAGAAGGCTGAAATTCTGCATATTGCGAGCACCAATTTGAAGACCATCAACATAGGAATGCACCATTTCGCAATGTGCAGAATCCATTACTTCTGTCAGTGTTTTTAGTCCGTACTTTTCACCACTGGCCTTCATTATCTTGAGGCCTTCTTCTCCTAATCCTTGGAAAGAATGGGGATTGGTACGAGGTTTAAAGGCGCCGCCGCGAATCCACGTCAAACCCAAATCCGCGATGCAGCGCGCTACTTCGTCAAATTGCTCTTCAGATTCAACAGAACAGGGACCAGCATAGATAGTAATTTCATCGGTCCTGGCCCCGTAATCTGGCAGGGATGAGAGCTTATTGATCACGTGATGGCACCTCTTTCATTACTTTTAGAATGCCTCGATAGATCTCTATTAAGTTTTCGTTGTACATAGGTCCGTCATTGTAAGACGCAATACGCTCGAAAATTTCTTCTTCACGCTTTGGATCATATAAACCCATGTGAGCACTAGGCTTCAAAGCACGAATATCCAATGAATAGCCCGCACGTTCATTCAGGAGAGCAACCAATTTTTGATCCACTTCGTCAATTTTGGTGCGGTATTCCTCAATTTTTGCGAAAGCATCATTTTGTTCCGGCATTCTTGATTCCTTTCCTACCTTGCGTCCAAGTACCAGACGCGTCACTTTACTATAGCAAAGTATAGTATGAGGCAAGAAAAAGCTGGTTTAGCGGTTGATAATGAAGGATTAAGTTACTTTTTCTATACATTCACCAAAATAAGTGGCTATCGATACGAAAAGTAAATAGGTTAGATACTCAAACGAATACTCAAATACGAGTCCTCAAACCGTCGCACAAACATCTTTAAGGTTTCGTTCTTCTGTTGTTGTGGCGTATTTGTGGATGGCCTATTTACGATCGGGATCGTTGATAACAGAAATGGCGAGCAGTGCAATAGAGGCCATGATGCCGCACTGGGAATAAAACATATCTGCCTTGCCTAATATGAATGCAGCAAACGTGATAAGAATAATCACGAGCGCAGCAAAGCCACAATAGCGAGAAATAAACGAATTGGTTTTTCTGCGCAGCTTTCTTTTTTCCTCTTCAGGAATCTCTGGAGGTTTTTTCTGTCCGTAACTACTGCTCATAGCAATAGAATACCATTACATCAAGCCTAATGCCTTGGTGCCAAAATAGCCCAGCACAATAAGACCGATAATGATTCGGTACACACCGAAAACCGTAAAATCGTTTTGCTTGATATAGCCCATCAAAAAGCGAATAGCGATCATACCCATTACAAAAGCAGAAAGAATTCCTACCACCAAAACGACAATTTCGGTCTGAGTCATTGCAATGCCATCAAGGAAGAATTTGACAGCCTTTACCAATCCCCATCCAAACATAACAGGGATTGCCAAAAAGAACGTAAACTCTGCCGCTGCCGTACGAGAACAACCGCAAAGCATACCGCCGATAATAGTCGCACCGGAACGACTGGTACCCGGAATAATAGCAAGCACCTCAAAACAGCCGATTTTAAGTGCGGTTTTCCAATCCATTTCATATGGATCGGTAATTTTGAAGAGCGCCTTATCTACTGCTTCTGGATCATTCGGATCAATCGCTTCTACGCGACCATGTTTTCCGATTGGTTTTTCCACCATTCCCAAGACGCGCTCTTTGCGGCGGCGATTATAACGCTCGATAACAATAAAGATAATGCCGTACAGAATAAGCATGGCGGCAACGGTATAAGCACTATAGAAGTTATCGTGAGCCCAGTCATCCAACAGCAAACCAAGCACAGCAGCAGGGACACTGCCAATTACTACCATTCCCCACATGCGCCACGTCTTACGACGCTCTCCTTCATCTTTTGTTCGAGAAACAGGATTGAGCTTGTGACGAAACGAGATAATAACGGCCATGATTGAACCGATTTGGATTACCACCAAAAACAATTCCAGGAAATTTGGTGAAACATTAAGCTGAACAAATTCGTCTACCAAAATCATGTGACCTGTCGACGAGATAGGCAACCACTCGGTAATGCCTTCTACGACACCAAGCAGTAATGCTTTAAGCGCTTCAAGTATCAGGTCTGGCGACATAGTAAATCCTCCGATGTCTACCCTGTTCTTTTTATTGAGCTCTCAACTTTGGCAAAATCCAAAATTCGTACGGGACCCAAAACCTTCAACGAAATCCAAAGTCGCAGCAACGCTCGAAGCCAGCGACAGGGCTCCAAGCTTCTCAGTCGCGCCCTCAGCTTAACTTAGTTATGCCCTCAACTTAATTAGGGCTTTAGCTTCATCAGGGCTTCAGCTTCATTAGAGCTTCGACCCCATCAAGGCTTCGGCTTCCTCAAAAAACAGAGTCGTATATTCCTAGCCGTATATTCCTTTGTGCTATACCAGCATAAATA
>FR896070.1:70821-71724 GCA_000435475.1 Cryptobacterium sp. CAG:338
CATAAATAAACCCACGCAAGGTGGGCTTAAACACTATAAATGCGGAGACTATCCTACGAGAAGAATAAGATATTTGGACCATTTCCATAAAAGTCCCACAGCTTGCAGCAAAACTACACATCAAATGTCATGAAATAGAGAATTTTTTTAAGAAATAATCTTGACGAAACGCAAGAAGGCCACTAATATAACTACTCGCGCCTAAGCTAAAAGGTGCATTCTCAATAGCATAGTTATTGGGGTGTCGTCTAATGGTAGGACAGCGGTTTCTGGTACCGTATGTGAGGGTTCGACTCCTTCCACCCCAGCCACTAAGCATCTATGGCCTCGTCGTCTAGCGGTTTAGGACGCCGCCCTCTCAAGGCGGAGATCGCCGGTTCGAATCCGGTCGAGGCTACCAAAGAATTCAGCCTGCACAAATGTGCAGGCTTTTTTGTGTTTGCAGCTCAGGTGTAGGCTTTTTGCATTTGTAACCCAAATGCAGGCTTTTTGCCTACAAGCCCTTTTGTGTTTAAAACCCAAAATATCAGCCTACAAGACAAAATTTCCGATTTAAAGTAAACGCGTACCGCATTTCAGACGACAACCCAAGGCAATAATCAATCCTAAACTACCCACTGTGCACTTTCGTTTTGCAGTGACACCATTCGCCTGAACAGACCACGATCGTCTTTCATAAGAATCTCCGGAGTGCCTTGCTCAACTACACGACCTTCTTTGAGCACCACAATTTTATCCGCATTCATTACCGTACGCATGCGATGCGCGATCACAATTACAGTCTTTCCTACCAACAATCGCGAAAGTGCCTCTTGTACTTGCGTTTCGTTTTCCACATCCAAACTCGCCGTCGCCTCATCAAGCAAAACGATAGGTGCATTTTTTAATAATGCACGCGCAATG
>FR896070.1:71729-78473 GCA_000435475.1 Cryptobacterium sp. CAG:338
TAATGCACGCGCAATGGAGATACGCTGACGTTCTCCTCCGGAAAGCTTGGTACCATTCTCGCCAATAGGAGTGTCATATCCTTGCGATAAACGAAGCGCAAATTCATCGCAATTTGCAGCCCGTGCAGCAGCTAATACTTCCTCATCGGTCGCATCACGTCTCCCTAAACGAATATTTTCTCTAATCGTATCGTCAAAGAGTAAAACATCCTGAAATACAACCGCATAATCCTTCAACAGCACTTCAGGATCTACCGTAGAAATATCTATGCCGCCAACCAAAACTCGGCCATCACTAGGATCCCAAAATCGTGCTGCAAGCTTTGAGCACGTAGATTTACCACTTCCACTCGGGCCAACCAACGCAGTAACTTCTCCCTCGCAAGCGCTAAAACTCACCTCATGCAGCACCTGCTCCTCCGCACCCTTACCATAAGAAAAAGAAACTTTATCGAATACCACGGTATGACCTTGAGGTTCAAACTGCTCTGCTCCTACCGCTATTGGCTCTTCATAAAACGACTTCATACGAGCTGCTGCTGTTTGTGCTGAAAATAGTTCGGCAATAAGCATCATCGCTTGATCAAAAGGAGCATATATACGAGACACCACCAACAAGAAACAAAACAACACCATAAACGTGCAGCTTCCCTCGAGGATAAAGGCAGCGCCCGCAACAATCGTACTTGCCAAACCTAAGCGAAGCACAATCTGAGAACCGTTCACACAGATCCCCGTCACCAGCTCGCCTTTTATAGTCTGTTTTTCCGACGCGTCAATATCACGTTTTATTCCCTCTAAATAACGTTCAACCTGATTTGTTGCACGCACTTCACGTACGCACTCTAAAGCTTCCTGAATATCGTCAGATACCTGCAGGTTTTTAAGGCGTGTCTTTCGCATAAGAGGAGAAAGCATTTTTCTACTCGCGAACAGAAGAATAAAAGCAACGGGAACACTCCATAAGGCCACCAAAGCAAGTCGCCAGTCAAAAACAAACAACCCCACAGCCGCAATGCCCAAAGTTACATAAGCGCCATACAACTCAGGTAAGACATGACTGTAGGCATGTTCGGTAATTTTGACATCACCCATGATCGTTTCAGTTAAGTCAGCCAGATCACGCTTTCCGAAAAAAGACAAGGGAAGCTTACGTAAGCGTTCAGCTAAGCCAATACGCTGTCTTCCGCTTTCGTTGTATATAACTCCGTATTGGTAGTAGTAAGCGTAATATTCTGCAACCAGCAAAAGTACAATAAATACTACGAGCAGAATCCAAAAAGGAATTCCTAGCCCAGCTTGTTCCATCAGAGGAATAGGGCCCCATAAACTAGGCATGGCATCGCCTTGAGTATAGGCGGCAACCACACCATCCATCAGCATATACAAAAGCCCTATACCCATAAAAATTATCAGATTAGCCACCGCTGTCCATACCGTTCCAAGCCGTACATTACGTACACCTTCGTCGGTTAAGGCGTATTTTTCTTTCAGCATTTAGCTCACCGCCTTTTCTTCACGCGCAATTCTCCACGTTGCCGCGCGCTCGTAATCTGCCCACATGCGCGCATACAGTCCTCTATGGTCAAGGAGTTCTTTGTGAGTGCCCTGCTCTGCTACTCTGCCCTCAGAGAGAACCACGATGCAATCAGCATTTCGCACCGTAGAAAGACGATGAGCAATCATAAGGACCGTTCTTCCTTGAGTAAGCTTGTTGAACGCTTTTTGAATAAGTGCTTCATTCTCGGGATCCGCAAACGCAGTTGCCTCATCAAGAACTACGATATCTGCCTGTTTCAAAATGGCACGAGCTAGCATGAGACGCTGCACTTCGCCTCCAGAAAGATATACATTTTTTGCGCCATAAACCGTATCGATGCCCTCTGGGAGCTTTGCAATAATGTCGTCACACTGAGCTGCGTGAAGTGCTTCTAGGACTTCTTCTCGCGTCGCATCGGGGCGTGATGCTCGAACATTTTCTAAAATGCTCTGCTTGAATAAGCGATTAGACTGGAACACAAACGCAACTTTATCCATGAGCACTTTCGGATCAACGGCACGCACATCTACTCCGCCAACAGACACGCTTCCCCGCAAGACATCCCAAAAGCGTGGAACCAACGCTGCTGCACTAGACTTTCCGCTACCTGATTGCCCCACCAAGGCAACAGTTGAGCCCGAAGGAACGCTAAAGGTTACTTCCTCGAGAGCATTTCGATCGGCTCCTTCATAAGCAAAGGAAACTCTATCGAAAACAATTGAGGCATCAACGGGCATCTTTCCTTCCGAAACAGGCTCAATGATGGGTGCTTTCAAAATACCCTTAACTCGTTGGAGTGCATCAACAGACACCTGAGCGGCTTCCGACATGAACATTACCCGCGTCATAGCGGTGGGAATAATGGCAGTAAAAATAGCGTAAAATGCCACATCAGCAATAAAAATGCCCCAATTTGTCTCCCCGGGCAATAAAAGCAAAACAATCGGAATGAGAAACACTATTGCGCCATTAATTACGGTCAAAGACAACGACTGAGGTATACGACACCAAGTAACGGCATACTCTCGCGCCATATGACTAAAATCCTGAATGGCATCATAAAAAGCTTTGAAAGAATACACTGTTTGCTGAAACACTTTCACAACCGGAATGCCGCGTACATATTCGGTACCCGTTTGATTCATACGCACCAAAGCGTCTTGGTATTTAGTCATAAACTCCATACCACGCCCGCCCATCATGTAGAACATGCACAAAATAGAAATGATTACCGGCACAAGACAGACAAGCCCCAAGCGCCAATCAAAAACGAAAAATAAAACAAGCATGCCTACAATCATGGCAAGAGAGCCTGCCGTATCGGGAATCTTATGCGCCAACAATCCCTCAGTCTCAGAAGCACATCCGTCCACCACACGACGTAGCGCACCCGAAGCATGAGTATCAAAATATCCCAAGGCGGTGTTCATAAGATGTTCTGTCGTTTGTTTGCGCATGTTCGAGGCACAACGGAATGCCGCTAGGTGAGTGCACATAAGCGCCGCAAAATACAGAACAATAGAGATGATCGCGAAAACAAGAGCAGCCCATCCGTAGTTCCCGATATTTGAAGCTTCACTCCAATTTGGCGCTACTGCAAGCAAGTCTCGCGCCACCAACCAAATACAAAGATAAGGAGCAAAGCTCACAAGCATAGAAAGAGCCGAAAGAGCACAGCCAATATAGGTTAGTATTTTGCGATTCCCCGCAAAATCGAGAAGCTGCGTTATGTTTCCGCGCTTTTCACCTGATTTTTGATTATCTTCTTTACTCATATTCACCTCCAGTTTCTTGATTGTTAGACATGGGTAACTTATCATGACGAAAGAACCGCTTATCTCTTAAGAAAAATATTCGGACGTTTTCGAAAATAGTTAGCAAAAAGCAAAAGGAAGTGCTCTTGTTATGAGCGATTTCGCAGATAAAATCACTAAACCACTTCGAACTTTTATCGAGCCGCAACTTGAGCAACTCAATATCTCTGCCCGAAGCGTTTCCTGCGGAATAATTGGAACCGTTTCGCCTGAGATCGGAAAAGGCTATGTATGGGCTGCAGATCTTGATGGGGATTGCCTCATTTCTGCACACCATCTTGTGCTTAACAAACCTAAAGCACTCGAAGAACACCCGACTCCTTACAGTTGCATTTGTTCCGCATCTGCAGCAACCGTCCAAGCCTCCAAGGAGCTAACAATAGACCACCCCCGCCCCTTAGAGAATCTTTGCACCTTCTCTAGTGAGGGCGGATGCGTCTCGTGCACCCTTGAAGCCCAAATTCCTTACGATTCGATAAGCATCAGTTACACTCCGTCGTTTTTTAAGAAGCTCGAAGCGCGTTATCCAGGTGAGTTTAGGGATCTACCCGAACGTATGAATAATCTTCAAGCAGCTATGCTGCCCGATGAATTAAAAAACTTATTGCGCACACTTGAACCATCCCGAGCAACCCTTACTGGTTCAACTCTCTATTTTCAAGCAAAAGTATTTGAAGCTATCAGCCTTTTGGCACCCTACGCAGTTTCCGGCGCCACTCACAAAAGCACCCAAGACCTTGTAGAAGACATAAAAAATTATCTTCGTACTAACTATTCGCACCATATAACTTTAGACACCTTGTCAGAAACTTTTTATGTCAGTCGTTCAAAGATGTGCGCCGCATTCCAGGAATCAACCCAATGCAGTATTGGTTCTTATCTTCGTTCCTACCGTATCGCTCAAGCATGCGATTTATTAGGGAATACAAATTTAAGCATGGCAGAAATAGGATGCTTGGTAGGCTACCCTCGTGCCTCTAGTTTTAGTGAAGCTTTCTTACGCGAGGTAGGAACCACCCCTCGCGCATGGCGACGCGCCTTGAAATAGGTATGTATCAAATACAAAACGAGATGAAATAAGCAAAACAAATCAAACGATGAATCAATTGATTACTTAGTTCTGCTTTGTTTTTTCTTGACTCACCTATGGATTTATCCTATAAGTTAGCCTTGGTAAACATAATCGATAAACTGACCCTAGTTAAAGCATCTCAACCTCTTTATACAGAGTGCTTTTGAAGAGCAGTTTATCCCTCTTCTTGAAGGAGACACATATGAACAACGTTGCAATCGTCTATTGGAGCGGCACAGGAAATACGGAAGCCATGGCAGATCTTATCGCCCAGGGCGCTGAAGCAGCAGGCGCCACGGTAGAAATCATCCATTGCTCTTCGTTTACCGCAGATCAATTGGACAACTTTGACGCAATCGCCTTTGGTTGCCCTGCTATGGGAGACGAAGAACTTGAGGACTTGGAATTTCTTCCTTTGTACGATGAAATAGAGCCTTTGCTGGGAGATATGCCTACTGCCCTATTTGGATCCTATGACTGGAATAACGGAGAATGGATGGAATACTGGCTGCAACGCGCCGAAGAAGCAGGGGTTCATGTCATTGGAAATGCTATCGCTAAAGATTATCCTTTCGACGAAGATGCAGCCAAGTGCGAAAAGTTAGGCGAATTGCTCGCAAGCGCGTAACTTCGATAAACGCGCAAATCCGATACTTTTATAGCATCCCTGGTCGTAACCGCCTACAGCTAGTTCTTGTTTCGGACGTTTTGAGTCCTCGGGCGATTTGAATCCCTAGGCGTTTTGAGTCCTCGGGAGATTTGGGGACCCAAACATTTTGAATCCCCAGTCGATTTGAAGGCCCAGACAATTTGGGGCCCAAACAAAATAAAAATTCCGGGATTGATGGCCGTCAATCCCGGAATCGTTCAAAAAACCTTTATGTCTGTCAAGCCGTGGCTTATTAAAAATTGATCTACTGAGCCTTGCTCTGTTCTTTTGCTTCCTCTTTTTCAATCTCGCCAGATTCAATCCTGTTTTCAAGATCAGCCTTTGCAACCGAATCATCGCCAGCAGAACGAGCAAGAATGTTTGCGTAAATTGCACCGGAAATGTTGTGCCACACGCTAAATACGGCGCCTGGAACCGCTGCAAGCGGCATAGTAGCAAAATGAACAGTTGCCAAAGAAGTCGCCAAACCAGAATTCTGCATGCCAACCTCAATAGAAAGAGTACGACGCTGAGCTTTGCTTAATCCCAACAAGCGACCAGCTAAATAGCCCAAAGCGTAACCACAAACATTGTGCAGCATTACTACCACAATAATAAGCAGACCAACACTCATTAAGCTCTGAGCATTTGCTGCTACTACTGCCATAATGATCAATGAAATACCGATTACAGAAATCAGAGGAAGCACACGAGAAAATTCTTTTGCGAACTTCTCGAAAAGCTTATTGATAATAAAGCCCGCCGCAATAGGAACAAGAACAACCTGAACAATCGAAATAAACATATCCCATACAGCAACATCAACCGTTTGGCCTGCAATAAGCAGCACCAAAAGAGGTGTCACGATAGGAGCCATAATAGTAGTGCATGCGGTCATGCCTACCGAAAGAGCTACGTCGCCTTTTGCCAGATAGGTCATAACATTCGAGCTTGTACCACCAGGGCAGCAGCCCACCAAAATAACACCTACCGCAAGCTCGGGAGGAAGCTGGAAGACAGTGACTAAAATAAAAGCAAGGCCCGGCATGATGATGAACTGGGCAAAAATACCCGTAATGACAGCCTTTGGCTTAGTGAAAACCACTTTGAAGTCGCCAAGGGTCAAAGTCATACCCATACCAAACATGACAATACCAAGAAGAATGTTTACATAGCTTGTCTTAATCACCGAAGAAACAGGACCAGGAAAGACCAGGGCAATAATTGCTACTAAGAGGGCAATGATTGCCATGTACTTTCCAGCATAATCGCTGATTTTTTCTAATACTTTCATGAATCATCCTTTCAAAACTCGGGGACAGTTTCTTCCAAGAACCCTTTGGCGCTTGCCCCGCACTGCATGGAGCAGAACCACGCTAAACGCAATCTCGCGAAGCACAATCACATGAAGCGCAAAATGCCACAAGCGTTTTGGAATTGTCCAAAGGTATTCCTAACTTTTTTACTATTCAAGTTTTTACTCTGTCTTTTTTGGCACCGTCGTATTTTTGGCGGTTTTTGGAAAAATCATAGAGAGCAGCAAACAATTTGTTACAGTAAGCAGCACTTGTAAAAAGTAGTTTGCAAACCCTGTTACGCTTTATCGGAAAGAGCAGCTTTTCAAGCGCACATCGTCTCTGCTGCCACCCATGCAGACATCAGAGCGCTT
>FR896070.1:78521-82662 GCA_000435475.1 Cryptobacterium sp. CAG:338
CTCATTGCATCTGTTGCTCATGCGTAATTAGTTTTAGATAACGGAGCATAAATGGTGTCCTCTTCGTTTTTTTCTCGTTTTAAAGCACTTGTAATAAAACAAAAACGCGTAGTTATTATATGTATTTGCGTTATTTTATTCGTGGAGCTTCTTGATGATGTTCTTGAAGGCGATCTGATGACTCTTGATCGTCTAGCACGTGCCTTTTTCGTAGAAAACTTACGAAGCGACTGGCTTACGCCCTTCATGGAGAGCGCATCAGCACTTGCCACGCCTCTTTCGCTTCTTGTGCTTCTTCTCGTTATTGTCGCGTTCGCTCCCGGCAAGCGTCCCGGTATGTTTTGCGCTTTAAATCTCGTACTCGTGGTGCTTCTTAATGTCATCTTAAAAGAATTAGTTCAACGCCCAAGACCAGAAGATATAAACCTTGTTGTTGAAACGGGATTTAGCTTCCCTTCAGGACATTCCATGGTTGCAATGGCATTTTTCGGCCTATTAGTATGGCTTGTCTGGCACTACGAAAAAGATCGAACTATGCGCCTCGCTTGCTGTGGAGGATTTTCGCTCATTATTCTGCTCATCGGTATAAGCCGTATTTATCTAGGAGTACACTACGCTTCTGATGTTCTCGCAGGATTTTGCGTCTCTCTTGCTTGGCTCGCTTTGTACACCAGCATTGCTGCGCCTCTCTTTCTTCAGGGTTCAAAAGAATCAAAAGAAACTAAGCATCTATCCCCTACTGAAAAACAAGACAGCTAATAAAGCTCTACAAGGATCAGCAAGAGCGAATTACTGGCTTCGTTACTGAAGCCTTTTTTCATTAAAGTCGTCATCAATCGATGCAACAATTTCGGTGTAATCACCAGACTCTGTACGATTGCGACTCATATGTTGATTCTTTGCTTGGCTGGCGCGATCAGCACTTCCTCGCACCCCATCGTAGGCCCTGCGCACCCTTCGAATACGCGCTTCTTCACGAGCCTTTCGCTCTTCGCGTTCCTGACGAGCACGTAGTCGCGCTTCACTTGGCACTCGTTCTTCGCCTGGAATACGCTCTTCGCTTTGCATGCGGCTTTCATAAGGAGTTCGCCTCTCATTGACCGAATGAGAACCATGCCTTGCGGAAAACTCATTCGAACGAGGCACTTGAGGTACTCCCCTTGCATGGGAAGCTCTCGGAGCTTCCGTTCCTTGGTTACGCGTCTCTCTCGCGCGACGAGCCCGAGTACCAGCAACGCTTTCTTCATAAGCACGCGCTGCTGCCTCTTCACCTGCCAAAGTTTCCTCAACCCGCTCGGGATGACGATGCAGTTCCCAACGGATACTGGCGTACTCCCACACTAGCAGCACGAGCAAAATGGTCATTACAATCAGGTATCCAATTACCGCACCGGGCAAGCCCGTAAAGTCGATAAGCAAAATAGGAACAAAAAGCGAGAAGCCAAACGTTATTACATAAAGTTTCATAACTGACTTCTGACGTCGGAGAACTGTAATTACCTGATAAATAAAGTCGATAATTGCAGTTACACCGCCAGCCGCTATCATGATATAGCTCAAGCCGCGGAACTGTTCAAAGTCCACTCCGTACATAAAACTCATAACAGGAATACCGATGGTTGCCATCACGAAAATGACCGCCAAGGTAATCACGATAACCACCGCGACAATCGCCAAGATAACCAAGTCGAATCGACGACGTTTTTCGGCATCTGCCCACATCTGAGCCATACGAACAAGAAGTGGCTTATAAATAGATCCCACCGTCAACAAGATCGCTTGCGCAGGGAAATACAGTGCGTTGAAATACAGCTGATTATCGTAAGAAAGAACACCCTCCATGACAAACTTAGGCATGTTATCAATGAGGGCATACATAAACAGGGCAATAAATACGGGGAAGCACTGCTTAAACAGCGCCGCAATACTGGCCAGGCTTCTGCCTCGAGAACGGGGTGTTTCCAAATGAGCAAGGGGGAACGTAAGTACCACAAAAGTCAATGCCGCTGCTACCGCCATAGCGATGCTTGCTACCACTAGATTTCGTGTAATAAGCAGCGCCAACGAGAATACAACAAAGACAACAACAGAACGAAACGCTTGTGAAATTCCCGCGAGATAGAGTTTATCCATCTGCTGCAAGCGCCCTTCATACACATCGGCTAAGCCATCTATCATTTTGTAGGTACAAACCGCCATGCAGATGCTGAACATATTTGGATCATAACCACGCAAAGAGCAGTACCCATAAGCTACCAGCATCATAATGATACAGGTAATCCAACGATTGATTTGATAATCAAAAAATGAGTGCTTTTCTCCGATATCGGACACCTGATAAGTGCGAACACCGTAATTTCCCACAATCATCAGTAAGGTGCCGATGATGAAAGCCATAGAAAACATGCCCGCTTGCTCGGTGCCACTGAGCTGGGTAACTACAATGGTCAAAAAGGGAAACACCATTCCCCATGCGCCCGTGCCGATAGTGTTGCAGATATAATCCCGTGAGGTTCTATGGGAAGCAAATTCTTCCTCTTGGTCAAAAGAACCTTCCGTTACGACACCTAATAAACGATTGCACCAACGATTTACTACCCGCTTTATTACATTTTGCTTGCGGGGAGCCCTTCGCTGTCTTCTCCTACCGCCAAACTGATCTGCCTGAGTACGCGCAGACCCTCTATAAGATTCTTCCTGCGATTCAGATCGAGAAGCACCAGGAAGAGAAGAAGTAATTTTTTGCGTCATTTGACGCGCTTTGTCTATAAAAGAAGCCTGTGGCTTTGATTGTTTTTGATGTTTTCCTTGCATACGAGCTGAATTCGTATCCTCTCTGAGTACGCTTCTCTAAGCGTTTTCAGTTCACGTTCGTGCTCTCTGCGAGCTATTGCTACTCTTGCGGTTACTCTTTCGAGCCTGCATTCAGATTATAGTAGCTAACTTGTACGTACCCTGCCTGTTCGTAGAGCATACAAGAAACAAGCATCGAGATTCCAGGGAAGAATCATAAAAAACTGCCGCAAGAAATTACTCTTGCGGCAGTTGTGCCTAAACAGAAGAACTAAGACAAGGATTAATAAATGCCAAACATAAAGCCCAGTTCGTCATTCCATGCGTCCTCGTCAACAGACCAGGTGCCATCAGCGTTCTTAACAAAATCGATTGCGGTATAGTAGCTCGTCATGTCAGTGGTTTCATCCATGGCCTGCTTGTAATATTCGCCCAATCGCTGCGCTGCTTCATCGGCTGTCATCGATTCAGCTTCTCCTGAATTAACAAAATCATTTGCCAAATCGTAGAAGTTGTTCATGAATAAGAAGGAGTCACGCATTTCGAGATCGGCGTACATAGTTGCCGTACCCTCTTCTTCGTCTACATAAACTCCGTCATAGGTGTAATTGAAATCAGTAAGCATCCAGCGAGCCAAATCTTCCGAATTGGTGCCCAGGTCTTCATGAGTTACACCCATGCTCTCTTCAAACCCCTGATCAAGCTCGGTGGCAAGATAGGTAACAATTTCTCCGTCTTGATTTTTAAGCTGCTCAAGTTTCGCAATGCCCAAATCGTAGCATGCCTGCTCATCAGCAGTAAGGTCGCTTGTCGACTCGGAAGAAGTGCTGCCCGAATAAGATGATTGCGTTGTTCCGCTTAAGGAACCACCAATAAGAGATATCGACAAAACCATAGCGATAATAAACGACACTATGGCGCACACGATACCTACAATGCCACAGATCAAACCGCCTGTTGTCTTGCCGTTTTTACCTGTTTGTTTTACGGCACGAAGCGAGAGAACAATAGCCACTACCGCCAAAATCACAGCAATAAGAGGACTGAACCACGCGACAGGGATCGAAATAATACCGCAAATCAAAGCCGCCGTGCCCTTAGGCTTCATCCCTACACCTGCACCAGGAATTGATGTTGGTTGAGGTGGTACGTATCCAGCGCCAGGTTGTTGTGGTTGAGGTGCCGCCTGTGGTTGAGGCGCAGCGCCAGGCTGCATTGGCTGCGTTGGCTGTGTTGGCTGAGGCGCAGCGCCAGGTTGCATTGGCTGCGTTGGAGTTTGGCCAGGTTGTGGCGGAACAGCAGGCTGCGGTTGTGGAGTACCTGAGTATGGCTGAGTAGGCTGCTCGGG
>FR896071.1:0-13661 GCA_000435475.1 Cryptobacterium sp. CAG:338
TTCCTCCCTTTTTATTCTTACTAAAAGTTAGGGTCATAGGCTAGAAGCCGTCCTTAGATATACCTAATTGAGGCGATGCGGTGGTGCGAAGCGAGGCAGATCATATATGCCTGCTGCGCGTGAAGCATTCAGTAGACATGGTTGGGGCTAGACGCTGGCAGGGCATCTCTCAAAGTAATTAGACTGGCACTAAAAGCAGAAAGCTGATGCTGATGTCTGCGACTTCTTATACAACACACAATAAAGCCCCCTGTTGGGACATCTTCCAAAAGAGGACTTTAGATCTTTTCTCGTCACAAATCGTCTGGCGCAAAGCTAAATAAAATAAGAAAAGCGAAAGGCTTAACGGCTGACTGACAATCCGATCTCTTTCTTTACGGGCGCATCAGTTATCACAAGACTAAAGTCGGTATCTCTTATTTCCTCACTAAACATATCCTCTTCACCGACATTTCTTACAAAAGGAATTCGAACGGTATATTCTGAATTAGGAATAAGCGATAAAGCACTTGTATTGCCAGGGGCATTCGGCTCCCCTATCTGCCATAATGTGGAATTAACAACAAAGTACTCATTTCCTCTTTTGGGAACCAGCCGCCATCCCATAACATCTAAGTAGCCCTCACTATTTCCTTCATTATGAATGGTGATTTCTACTTCGATTATGCTTTTTGCATTCCATTCGTTACTTATCTTGGAATCCTCTCCGTACTTCTTCATATATTCATTTTGACTCAACAAGCAAACATTATTAACTGTAAGAGAATATCCTGAAGTCATCTCTTTTGACGAAGTAACAAAAGAACCATCCAAGAGTATTTCTTCATGTAAATCATATTTTTCTAAAGGGATTGATAATGCCTGCTCATTAACCGCATGAATCCTTAACCCTATTCCTAAGCCTAAACAAATAAGCAAAATGAATCCAGCAGAAAAAATGGCTACTTTCATATGACTTTTCATAACTAAACATCCAATTCGGCTAGAGTTATTAATCGAATTATTTGATTCTTGCAAATTGACTCATTTAGCATTTAAGCAATCTGGCGCACTTTTCCTTTGTCGAACAAATAAATAGAATCAGAAAGCTCTTCCAAAAATTGTCTATCATGACTTGCAACAAGAACCGTAGCACTTCTCCTTTTTTGGTCCTTAATAACATCACGCAGCATCGTAATCCCGTTTTCATCAAGAGCATTAGTAGGCTCATCCAATAAAATCACATCGGGTTCATTCATAATTGCTGCAGCAATACCTAAGCGCTGTTTCATACCTAATGAATACTTTCGATATTTGCGCTTATCGTTAGGATCAAGTCCTACTTTCTCCAATACGTTTTTCAAGTCGCTTTTTCTATGGTTCCCTTGAAGCGATGCCAAAAAAGATAAATTTTGAATACCTGTATACGAATCTAAAAATGAGGGATTCTCTATAAGGATGCCCATGCTTTTCGGCATTGGGATATCCTTCCATAATTGCTTACCGTCGATAAACACTGATCCCTCAGTTGGCTTTATTAATCCGGCAATTAGACGCAAGAGCATCGTTTTGCCAGAGCCATTAATTCCCTGGAATCCCACTATAGTGCCCGGATGAAAGGAAGCAGAAATATCAGATAATACTTTTTGCCCACCAATCGTCTTATTTATTTGGTCGAGATGGATCATGATTTCTCCTTTCCAAGAATGTCTTGTTGACTAAAGAAAAGGGTTCCAAATAAGATCGACCACAATCCCAGCAACATCGCAAAAAATATCCCGATTCCAAAAGAGAACCCACCAGAGATAAAAACACTACTCCTTGCCGCCATCAGATACTCTCCAACTAGAAAATCGGCACTACAATATGCTGAAAGAAACAACACTATAGCTATACAAACAAAACTGGGAACTGGGTGAATCAACAAAGACATAAACAATTGCAATGAGGCAAGTGAGCAAAGAACCACGGGAACGGCAGTAAAAAATGCCACAACATCCCAAGGAGCTTCTTTAAGGTTGCCTACATTAAAAGCTAATACTTGCGGCACTTCAGAATGAATCTGAAAAGACAGTATTCCACCACTTTCTAACGTTATGAACAAAACCAAAAGCAGAATAATGCAATAAAACACCATTACTAACGTTATAACCCACAAGCACTTTGCCAGCCACCACATGCTTCTGCTAGAACCCGCTACAAGAGAATTAGCTCCTACCGAATATAGATCTGACAACGGATAATCCAAAGTTATGTATAAGACAAGTAAAATCAAGAACATCCATTCGACCGGAAGAACAAACGGGATTCCACTGCCTGGATAGTAAAAATCTATTCCTGCAAATAAGCTCAGAAATAAATCGCCATAAGTTAAACGAAACGAGTCGCTAGCTTCAGGTATATTTGAAATATAAAAATCAATATAGGCAGCATTTAAAACAATAAGACCAGCTACAAGAACAGAACAAAGAAGAATTCGTTTCCATTGAAATACGAGCCCTTTACGAAGGTCCAGTAGATAAAATCGAAGTAAATTTTTCACAGTACATCCTTCCTACTCTGACCAGCCAAAAGAATGCACGCAAGGATGAATAAAACGAAAAACCACAGTACTACTACTGCAATATCGGTGTATCCGCTAATTGCAACTCCCCTTAACCACACAAGAGGAGACGTACTTAAATATTCAGTGCCGCTCCCAAACAAAAAAATTCCTATTTTATGCTCAAAGGAACCAAACAAGTAAAGCAATAAGAACGATCCCGCCAAAAGACGAACACTATCTTCTAAGAAGCCGCCGATAAGAACCGTAGTTGCTGCCCATAAGGCAGAAAAAAGGAAAGAAATTAGCAAATAAAAGCACGCAAAAAGAATGGGGTTGTTGTAGTAAAGTTCTGATCCCATAATGAATTCATAAATTCCCGTATTAAACACCGATGCAATATCGGGAGCATATGCGGGAATGAAACTGGAACATACAACACAGTTTAGAATCAAGCTAAAAAGAACTACAAATCCGCCCGATAGGGCCGCAGCGATAGCTTTACTTCCTAAATAGCGAATACGACTTACTCGAACAAATATATTTTGTAAGTAGCCAGTCTTTTTTTCTTGACACAATGACCATCCATAAGGCATTACCGCCATTAATGGCAATAAGGCATAAAACAAATCGGTACCTAGCTGTATATAATCCGACTGCATAAAAAATCTGAAACATGACGAGGCTGACAAAAGAGGATTTACTAATCCCCACCATTCAACAACTTGTTTCTCGGTTTCTTGATAAAGCAAAATTGACCCAGTAGCAGAAAGCAAAGCAAGAAACAAACCTATGCAAAGCGAAAGAACAAACCAACGGTTGCCAAAAGCCTTTCTCATTTCAACTAAAAGTACTTTCATAAATTACCCCTCTTCGATATCGTTCGGGGAAATCTTAAAGGAATATTTTTCGCTGCCTGTTGCTCCTATGATCAAATGCAAATCATTTAATAGAGCGGATTCATCCACGAACCATCCCATCGTTATTACCGCTTCTTCCCCGGCATTAAGATAGTATTTATAAGCATCTTTTTCTGTCGGGTTCTCCAAAGTCGCTTCATTCGGATTAACAAGCGGAATATCTCCAGTAACAGATTCCGACAAAACAAATACAGAAACGTTAAAGAAATCAGAACGTGGAACAGCATCAATATTTTTGATACGCAGGTCTGCCTTTACGAAAGCTACAGGATCAGGATAATCGGTTATTTCTTTCATGCCCGAAGGATCAACTAATCTAGAAAAATCATTCGAACCACTTTGATTTCTGTATACAGTAATTTTATCGACTGTCATTTCTAGGGTTCCTTGCCAATCAAAACCTGCATACCATCCGTAGCTCTTACCTTCATCGTCTTCTTTAGAGGAAAACTGCACCGTTTCTCCAACACGGTGGATGTAAGTATGAGCATCTTTATAAACCTGGGAGTCATCTATTAAAACTTCTTGTTGCTCAATGCGCACAAATGAAAAAACCATAAAGACTAGAGCCAGAACGATTAATGCGCTAGCCCCAATAGCGACTTTAGCTCTATCCATCTAACACCTCTTTCAAAAAAAAGGGGCGACCCAAAGCCGCCCCTTTACCCCTAAAGATAATTCGGCTAGGCATTAATCGATGGATAAGTTCCTACACTATCCGAACTCCATACACCATACACAGTCGTAGCGCCATTATTTGCCCATGCGGTTAACCTTGCATGGCTGTAACCCCACTCATTGACATAGTTCATAATCCGCCAATTGCCAACTCTAGTAGCATTCGCGTATCCACCAACAGTACAGTTACTCCATGGACCATATTTCCCATGAGCGCCGTCTATATACATCCTGCAAGCCTTGGAAATATAATCTATACCCACGTAAGATGAAGTGGCATTATCCTTAGTGCGTCCCGAAGTGCCATTCGTTCCATTTCCTGACATGGTAAAATGGAACGCAGAGTCCGTTGCTGACCGTGGCTCGATTTCTGTAACAACCAGCGTTTGAGGAGCAGAGTCTCTGCCATCATCGGCATAAGCAACTTGCGGCTGAGCTGCCACAGCTGCCCCCATCAACAAAACTCCAGCAAGAAACGATCCTATAATCCCCTTTCTTAGTGTTAGTTCCATCTTTTTTTCCTTTCTCGAAAAGATTTCAATGCTCATCTTTTGAAGCTTCATAAAAGATGGATAGGCATATTTTTGCGATATTACGAAAGGAATGGAAGTACCTTTCGCCTTAACATTTCCTTACATTTTCCCTGATCAAATCTTAATTCTGTCCATTACTGCTAGAATTACCAACATGAACAAACAGCCAAACATACTTATTGTTGATGACGATTTTCCGATCGCTCAACTTGTAAAAGAATTGGTACAAAGCGAAGGATTTGAAGTTCAAATTTGTCTGAGTGGACACAGTGCGTTAAGCGCTATAAAGAATACTTCTTTCGACTTGATTCTGTGCGATATCATGATGCCAGAGATGGATGGCTTTGAATTTTGCCGTGAAGTTCGATCTGTCACAAAAGTTCCTATCATTTTTGTAACAGCAAAAGGAGAAACCGTCGATAAAGTAAGTGGTCTTACATTAGGTGCAGATGACTACATAACAAAACCTTTTGATAATTATGAACTTATTGCACGTATTAAAGGGCACCTAAGGAGGGTAACCTGGGACAAAACAGACGATAATCCTAATCGAATATTAGCTGTCCAAAATCTTATATTAGATCCGATCCAACACGAATGCCACATCAATGGAAGACCGCTCAATCTCGCGCCAAAAGAGTTCAAATTACTTTTAGCCCTTATGACAAACCCTCAAACACCCCATTCGGTACAAGAGCTTTTCGAAAATGTATGGGAAGCACCCTATGATGAATCAGGCGGCAATTCGGTTATGGTGCATATGCGTCGCCTACGGAAAAAACTTGCAAGCTTAGACAACACCCGAGAATACATAACCACCGTGTGGGGCGTTGGATATAAGATGCAGCTATAAAACTATGAAGCATTACTCCGACAAACAATCAACTGAGCTGCGAAAATTTGTATTTAAACGTTTTATTTTAAGCTTCATTATTTATTGCATGTCCCTACTCATTCTCTATGCAGTATTTGATTCATTTATTTCTCCAGCAATTGGAAATGTAATAGCAGAGCACACCTCACACTGGGAATACATCTCTATAGAAAATGCTGACTCGTTATGGAACGACCACCAGATGATTCAGTTTGACACATCTTTCACGTCAAACGAAGAAGGACACTCTTATCTTAAGTATCGAGCTTTGGATACTTATGCACTACTGAAAACAATTAAGGATGATGCGCTTCCCATACTCTTCATACTAGGAATTGCAGGACTGATTTTTTACTCCCTTAATAAATTTGTAGGTTATTTTGCTGAACTATCTGCAAGTGTAGCTTCACTTTTCAAGGACAAGAACGCGTCCATCGCCCTAAGCAAAGAACTTAAAGTCGTTCAAAACGAGTTACAAAGTATTCAAAATGAATCGCTTAAAAACGAGCAGGCAGCACAAGAAGCGGAAAGGAGAAAGAATGAGCTAATAGCGTATATAGCGCACGATTTACGAACTCCCCTTACTTCTATACTGGGATATAGCACTCTGCTTGACAGTAAAGATGTAGATGAGCGAAAAAGAAAGAATTATTTTGAAATCATTAATGCACAAGCTCAAAAAATGAGTACGATGCTTGATGATTTTTTCGATATAGCCCGTTTAAATATGTCAAACTTCAAACTAAATAAGCAGAACCTAGACTTACGTACCCTTTGCCTACAAATAAGCGATGATTTTTATCCATCGGCACTCGAAAAAGAATTGTCATTCAAAATTGACATTCCGCTAGATTTGAACTGTTACGCCGATCCAAAGTACCTAACCCGTGCCTTATCAAATATTGTCCGCAATGCTATAGCCTTTGCCACGCACAGAACAGACATAATAATGTACGGCTCTACTATTCAGATAGAGGAAAACAACAATCTGAGCGAGTCCAACAACGTAATAGTCACTGCAACAGACAATGTTTCTAAAACGCTGGAAAATAAACTAAACGAACAAGTAATCTTAAAAATAACCAACAGCGGAAAAGAAATCTCTCCTGAAGCATTGCCTTATGTTTTTGATACGTTTTACCGCGAGGACCCCGCACGTAATAAAAACTTCGGAAACGCAGGATTAGGATTAGCTATCACCAAAAATATAATTACCGCACACAAAGGGACTATAGAAGTTTCAAGCACTAACGGTAGCACCACATTTACCGTGATCTTACCCCTAAAGCATTAACCGCGCCGTAGGGTATATTCTTGAAGCGCCTTTTTGAGTACCTCTATCGCATGCCAGCGCTCTGGCTTAATTGGAATTCCCAACGAAATGGTATATTTTGTCTGTTCTGGTATAGGAATCTGAATCAAATTAGATGAAGTTTGCGACGATACCGCCAAGACATCAGTTGGACAAAATACAGCTCCTATACCCTCTTGAGCCATAGCCAATAAGGTTCCCATGTTTTCGCTTATTGCAACAGTCTTTGGTTTAATGCCTTCATTTCGCAAAACAGAATAAGCAATTCTGCCCGCAATATCATCTAAGCTACCCAAAACAAAAGGGCATTTTTCAAGCACTGATATTCCCTGCTCTTCAACGTACGCTTTTGCTTTATCTGCCGGCATACCCAAAACGCTCTCAAGCAAGTCGCCCCTAAGCGCAAGAACGATCTCTTCTTGATAAAGAGGAAAAATATCAACACCTGGGTGAATATCTTCAAATCGCGCTATCACCGCGTCAACTTCTGCATGTTCAGCCATGCGGAGTAATTCACGATTTGTTCCCTCAATTAATTTCACTTGAACCTTTGGCAAAGAACGACGAAGAGTTTTTACGGTATACGGCATGATGGTCCGACTTCTTAAATGCGAAATGCCTATTTTAAGGGTGCCTACTCCACTACCGGTTACTTCACCTAACTGACGAAGCATATCTCGTTGTGCTTGATTTTGCTCACGCGCATAGAGCAGAAAAACCATCCCTGCAGAAGTAAGTTGTAATGGATTTCCTCGAATAATCAACTTCGCGTCAAGCGTTTTTTCCAACGCAACCAAACGCGCACTGAGAGTCTGTTGAGAAACCTGAAGGCATTCTGCCGCCTTCGTAAAGCTCTCCTGTTCAGAAAGTTTTATAAACCAATCCCAATCCTCAAGCGCCATAGCTTCGCAGGATTCCTTTCATCCGAAATGAACAACCGTTATCCAAAAATTTTTGTACCTCTACAAATTTAATTTTTAGTTTGTCACACTTTTGTTACATTCTCACCTAAAATATACAAATCAATTTTATGAATTATCCATATTCAGAAAGGATGGATTATGAAGAAGAAACTTCTTGCCATCGTTACGACAGCCTTTGTTGCTGCTCTCGCTTTCGCCTTAGTTGGCTGCGGCGGAAACAGCGATTCTGGCGAGGGAAGCTCAAGCTCCCCTGAGCTCCGCTTTGTAACTGGTGGCGAATCTGGCACCTACTATGCTTATGGCACAGTACTTGCACAGTATTCTACTAACAATGCAGGTGTTTCAGTAAATGCTCTTTCCAGCGAAGGTTCTAAAGCAAACATTGAAGCCCTTCAAAACAACGAAGCAGAACTTGCATTCTGCCAGTCTGACGTAACAACCTACGCTTACGAAGGTACAAGCCTTTTTGAGGGTGCACCATATCAGGACTTCTCCGTTGTGGCATCTTTGTATGGTGAGCAGGTACAAATTGTTACCTGTGACCCTAACATCAAAACCGTCGCAGACTTAAAGGGTAAAACTGTTTCTATCGGTGCCGCTAATTCTGGTGTTTACTTCAATGCTGTAGACATTCTTGGTGCTTACGACATGACTGAAGAAGACATCAATGCGGTTTATCAGAACTTTGCAGACTCTGCAGACTCTTTGAAGAATGACAAGATTGATGCTGCATTCATCACTGCAGGTGCTCCAACTACTGCAATTTCTGACCTCACCACTTCTAAGCAGGCATACCTGGTATCTATGGATGCTGAGCACATCGCTAAACTCCAGGAAACTTCCCCTTACTATGCAGAATCAACTATTCCTGCTGGTACCTACAATGGCATGGAAGAAGATTGCACCACGGTAGCTGTTTTGGCAGTAATTCTTGCTAATGATTCAGTAGACCAAGACGCAATTTACAACTTCACCAAATCCATTTTTGATGGCGCAGAAGCTCAGCCAGATGCACATGCAAAATACGCTGAGTTGAGCCTTGAAGAAGCTACCTCTATCACCTCTGTTCCTTATGCTGCTGGCGCTGCTAAGTATTACGAGGAGCAAGGAATCGAGGTACCTACAAAGTAGTATTCTCTGAAAGTTCTTAAACATAGAAACTCTAAAGAGAACACAAACTAGGTAATCAATCTTTTTGATACTTACCTTCATTCAGGGCTGCTGCAAAGAAATTTGCTACAGCCCTGATAGGCTTTTTGCCCTCGAAGATCATGATCAAGGAGACTACGTGAGCATATTTAAGAAAAAAGAAAAGGTTGTAGAACCTGACATCACCGCTTCAGCATCAGGCAACGAAGAAGTTGATGCTGAAGCTATTATGCGTAAGTACGACAAGGAATCTAACACTCGAATTTGGGAAGGTGCCCCAAAGATTGTAATCACCGGTGTTATGGTTGCCTTTTCGGTGTACTGCCTATGCATGACCCTGTTTAGCTTAGAGCAGGCTGAAACTCGTCTTGCTCGCTTCGTTGCTGGCATTATTATCATCGGCTATTTGATGTACCCAGCAAGCAAGACAGATGCCCGTGTAAACCACATCCCCTGGTACGACATTGTGTTAATGGTGGTAGGTGCAGGAGCATTCTTGTACTACTCCTTTAACACCGTAGATATTCTGATGATGGGTACTCGTATCGGTACCCTTGAAGTAGTACTCGGTATTTTAGGTATTCTTGTTCTTGTTGAGCTTTGTCGACGTTGTGTTGGTATTCCTATCATTATTGTTGTTGGCTGTCTGCTTATTTATGCGCTGTATTGGCAGTTTAGCTACAATGGAGATGCTTACCGTACCCTTTCTAACGTAATCCAAAAGCTCTTCTATACCACCAGCGGCGTTATAGGCACTCCTACAAACGTTTGCTACACCTATATCGTTCTTTTCATTATTTTTGGTGCATTCCTCGAACGTACCGGTATTGCAAATTTCTTCATTTCTTTCGCAAACCGCATCGCAGGCTGGTCATCCGGTGGTCCTGCTAAAGTAGCAGTTATTTCCTCTGCATTATGCGGTATGGTTTCTGGTTCTTCGGTTGGTAACACCGTAACAACTGGTTCAGTTACCATTCCAATGATGAAAAAGACGGGATACCGTCCTGAATTCGCAGGCGCTGTTGAAGCCGCTTCATCCACGGGTGGACAGATCATGCCGCCAATTATGGGTGCTGCAGCATTCTTGATGGCTGAGTACATGGGTATTCCCTACATTCAGGTTGCCACTATAGCTATTATTCCTGCAGTTTTATACTTCACTGGAATTTTCTGGACCGTACACCTGGAAGCTAAAAAACGTGGTTTAAAGGGCATCCCAATTAAAGACTTGCCTTCTTGGATCTACCTACTCAAGAATTGCTACCTTATTATTCCTTTGGTCCTGTTGGTATGGATTGTGTCTGCAGGCATTTACACTATGGCAATGTCTGCTGCAATTTCCATCTTCGCAGCCTTGGTTATTGGCTTTATTCACTTCTTCCTCACCAACTGGCAAGAGCGCACCGAGGAAGATACCTTTGGCAGCGTTCTTCTCGAGACCTCTTGCACTGCGTTGCTCAGCATGCTTGATGCCTTTGCAGCGGGCGCACGTAATAGTATCGCGGTAGGCGTTGCTTGCGCTTTAGCAGGCTTGATTGCAGGCTGCATTACCTTTACCGGCCTTGCTTCAACCATCATTAACGTCATCGTTCTTGCTGCAGGCGATTACTTGATTATTGGCCTGATTTTGACCATGCTTTGCTGCATCGTTTTAGGCATGGGTGTTCCTACAACCGCAAACTACTGCATTATGGCAGCAACTTGCGCACCAATCCTAATTCAGCTTGGTGTACCACTGGTATGTGCACATTTCTTTGTATTCTACTTTGGAATTTTGGCAGACATTACCCCACCAGTTGCTCTTGCGGCTTACGCGGGTAGTGCTATCGCAAAATCACGTCCAATGCGTACTGCTTTCAATGCAACACGTTTAGGTATCGCAGCCTATATTATTCCGTTTATCTTCGCTTTCTTCCCTGCTATGATTATGCAGGGCGAAGTTGAGATTCCTATTTGGCTTGCCGTGCTAAATACCGTAATGGCTGGCTGCGGCCTCTACAGCATTGCTGCTGGTTTGCAGGGCTACCTTTTCCAGAAAATCAATCCTGTTTTCCGCGTAATTTCCATTATTGCGGGCGTCGTAATCATGATCCCTATTGGATCGGTTACAGAAATGTATACCATTGTTATCAACTTGATAGGTTTTGCAGTAATAGCTGCTATTACCTTTATTCAACGCGCTTTAGGAAAGCGCAATAACAACGGTGGTTCCGATGACAGTAATCATAGCGACGATCAAGGTTCCGATTCCGTACAAACCCCTTCTGGCCAAACTGCGTAAGATTTAATTCGTTCTTAGGCTATCAAGATTCTTCTTACAGTGATAGCCTAAGGCGATCCTTGAATGTCTTGCCCAATAAACACTGTAAGGACTAATTGTATGAGTGACATTAAAACCATCTGGATAACAGGCTCAAAAGGCTTCATTGGCGGTGAATTAGTTCGACGCCTTCAAAGTTTAGGAACCTACCGTGTTGTAGGAACTGATACCGAATTGAGCGTAACTGATGCTGAACGTCTGCAGGCTTTTGCCCTTGAGTTAAAGCCTGACATTATTATCAACTCTGCAGGTATTTCTCGTGGCGCTACCGGCATCAGTAACCGCATCAAAGCTTACGAAACCAACGCGCTTGGTGCTATGAACGTAGCCATTGCAGCAAATACTGTTGGGGCTTATATGGTTCAAATTTCCACCGATGACGTATATCCACAGCGTATGGCTGAACCCGCAAATGAATTTGACACCCCTCACCCCGAAACGCCCTACGGCAAATCAAAACGAGCAGGCGAAGTGATGGTACGCGATGCGGCACCAGATAACAGCCTTATCGTTCGTTCTTCGTGGGTGTACAGCATTTATGGCGGTATCGTAAAAGAAGCAGTTGAATGCATTAAAGCAGGTAAGCCTTTCGAAGCACGTACTGATCAATACGCTTCCCCTACTTCAATTGCTACTTATACCAACTTCATTATCAAAGCCATCGAAAAACGAGCAACTGGGGTGCTTCATGTGACAAGCCGTGGCGTTACCAATCGCTACGATTTTCTCTCTAAGGTATTTACTACCTGTGGATATGAGCCCCATAAGTTACTTATCCCTAAAACGGATTTAGTCACCTCCGAGCAAGTTCTCCTTGAAAGCTTGATGCTGGAGATGTTTGGAGCAGAACTTCCTACCTGGGAAGAAGACGTTGAGCAATATTTTGCTGAACCAAAAGTAGCTGAAAAAGTTGCAAAGCATCGCGAAGCAGAGTCAAAATAAAACAAAAAGACATCTGTAAGCAATTGAACGAGCCCCAATTAGGGCTCGTTCTTTTAGGATTCTTTAAGGTATCTACCAAACTTTGCAGTAAAACTTATATGTCAGTCTAATGCGCCTATGGCCAGCAAGACTCACCCGCAAGTTTAGCCATATATACGCTTCATATTCTCGTATGCTTCATCTGCTTCAGCCATCAAATCGGCAACGAGTTTAGCAACTGGCTTGACTTCCTTAATCACTGGAGCAATCATCCCGCAGGAAAAACCACCAGTTTCTGTATCACCCTGAATTGCACGTGTTACATAGTCGCCACAATATTCTGCAAGACGTTCAGAATCAGCGCCTGTCTTCGCCAATTCCTTATAACCGTCAGTAAAAGCATTCTTTAAACAACGCTCGGTGCCCTCTCGAGGATTTGCAATAGTCGTTGTAGCGTTGTCTTTTGCATCCACAATCATCTGCTTGTATGCATCCGATACACAACATTCCTCCGTAGCAAGGAAAGCAGTACCCATTTGAACGCCCACGCAGCCCATAGCAAGCGCTCCGAGAATATTTCTGCCTGTAGCAAAACCACCCGCGGCGACGACGGGAATATCTACCGCTTCCACTACCTGTGCAACTAAAGGTAAGGTGGTCATTGCGCCAATAATTCCACCGCCTTCAAGTCCTTCGCAAATTACCCCAGCAGCTCCAAGTTTTTCCATTTTTGCCGCAGCACGTGCATGAGGCACTAATACAAAAACCTTTACTCCTGCCTCTGATAGCTTCGTGACAAAAGGAGCTGGATTACCCGCAGACAAAGTACAAACAGGTACTCCTTCTTCAATAATTACATCAGCAATTTTGTCAGCATTTCGGTTTACCAGAATAATATTTACACCAAATGGCTTATCGGTAAGTGATTTACAAATGCGTATTTCCTCACGCATGTTTTCAGGAGTACTAAAACCACAGCGAATAATACCGAGTGCACCAGCATTTGAAACTGCTGCAGCG
The DNA here is from genome assembly GCA_000435475.1 of Cryptobacterium sp. CAG:338. Taxonomy (GTDB): domain Bacteria; phylum Actinomycetota; class Coriobacteriia; order Coriobacteriales; family Eggerthellaceae; genus Anaerotardibacter. The sequence goes on from FR896071.1 coordinate 13,172, forward strand.
AATTTTCCATCAGTAATTCGAGCCATAGCACCCTGAATAATTGGGTACTCAATATCCAATAAGTCGCATAAAGGCGTTTTCATTGGAACCTCCGATTCTATAATCCCCCAATACGTAGCTACCTCCCCAAAATAGGTAGTAATTTGATTCTAGGAAGAAATAGAGTGTTTTAATAGCAAAACCTGAACACGTTCAGAAATATTCATAAACGTGGAATTTAATCCCCATTTTGGCTTCAATCGAAACGAAACGTAATCTTCAGACACGTTTTCGTCTGTAGCCCATTTATAAAACTGTGAAACGAACATCAATTTAAAACTTAAGCAATGTAATAGAAGCTTTACAAAGTTAGAGGCAGATAGCCCTGATTATAGGGCAAAAGTGTGTCCTATAACCCCGATAGTCCCAGACTGAGAATTTCTAAATCTGGTCATAGCACCCTGACAGGATTCTGTCAGTATCAAAAAGCCGCTGAAGAAACTCTCTTCAG
>FR896071.1:13687-41986 GCA_000435475.1 Cryptobacterium sp. CAG:338
TTACTTATTCGATGGTGGGCCCGGCCGGATTCGAACCGACAACCAAAGGATTATGAGTCCCCTGCTCCACCGTTGAGCTACAGGCCCAGCTATTACTTAGCATCTCTTTTCCGATGCGCAAGGCAGTATTGTAACGCATTACACTTATCGAACGCTAAGAAAACACAATTCTTCAATATAAAGCAACCTCGTCAATGCGGCTTACTACCATATTCAACTAATACACCATATGCATTGCTTCGCGAACTTCATCGAGCGTTGCATTTGCAATCTCATTAGCACGACGATTGCCTTCATGCAGAACCTCGAGTACGTAATCCTTCTTACCTTCCAATTCGCGACGACGCTCACGAATAGGTGCAAGATAGTTGTTGACGCTTTCGGTGACATACTTCTTCAATGCACCCGCACCATCATTGCCAATCTCTTCGGCAATTTCTACTTCACTTCTACCAGTGCAGAGAGCTGCTGTCGTAAGTAATGCCGAAACACCTGGGCGACCATCCTTGTCAAAAGTGATCATGCGCTCAGAGTCCGTCTTCGACTTTTTGATGAGCTTTGCGGTTTCTTCTTCGGTAAAGCACAGGCTAATCGCATTGCCGTAACTCTTAGACATCTTACGACCATCAAGTCCTGGAATTTCAGGAGTATCGTCATTAAGCAAGCCTTCTGGTTCTGGAAATACTGGAGCGTAGCGTTCGTTAAAACGACGGGCAATTTGACGCGTTACCTCAATATGGGGCAATTGATCTTTACCAACAGGCACGATGTTGCCCTTGCAGAACAGGATGTCACAGGCTTGATGTACAGGATACGTAAGCAACAACCCCGTAAGAGCATGCCCAGAAGCTTCCATTTCCGCCTTAACAGTAGGATTACGCAGCAGTTCAGCTTCCGTAACCAAAGAAAGGAAGGGCAGCATAAGCTGATTGAGAGCAGGTACTGCAGAATGGGTAAAGATCATCGTTTTTTCTGGATCAATCCCACATGCTAGATAGTCAATAACCATGTTATAGACGTTATCCTGGATGTGCTCAGTGGTGTCGCGGTCAGTAATTACCTGGTAGTCCGCAATGATGATATTGGTCGCAATACCCTTGTTTTGCAATGCCACTCGTTCTTTGATGGTGCCGAAATAGTGACCAAGATGCAAACGACCCGTAGGGCGATCCCCTGTTAACATAAGATATTTTTCTGGATGCGTATCAAGATCAGAGCGAATTTCTTCGCTGCGTTTTAAGCTGGCTTCAAAACTGTCCGTGCTCATTACACCAAGAGCCTCTCTATTTCTCTAAATTGAATACCTTTAATACGCATCGTTAATTTACGAGACGCATTTGCCTAGTATACCACCGCACAACAACGACAAGAAAAGCGTCAGTAAAAGGTCAAACACGCAGCCAAGAAAAAATTTGTAAAATTACCTGTTGCAATGAATTTTGGTTTGATTATAATAATAAATCGCGTCAGAGCTGATGCACCGAATTCCTCGGTAGCTCAATGGCAGAGCATCCGGCTGTTAACCGGAGGGTTGTAGGTTCGAGTCCTACCCGGGGAGCCAGAATTTTCAAGCGTCCAATCGGGCGCTTTTTTGTTGCAAAAGAAAAGTTTATAGGCAGAAAAACGTGTCTGAGGCATTAGAGCCAGCCAGTATCTTTAGAGCCACTCGTACGAAATTCGGGGTTATAGGCAGAAAAACGGGCTCTATTGGAAATCTCCGTCAAAGACTCTACTCTCTATTGGCGAATCGCCTGTTCAAATTTTTCGTCTTTATAAGGAAAGCCGATTTTTCCTCGAAGATAGCAAAGCTGTTCTTTACAGTTTGCGCAGGACAGCGATGCGTTCGTCTCCTCGGCAAAACGCTCCGGATAAAAGAATGCTCTTAACTCCCAGCGAAGCAAAACGATCAAACCCAGAAAAAGAAGTATTGCCGCCTGCCAGGACCACGCGAATACAAGCGGTGTCGCCACCATAAGAGCATCCCAATTAAATATCTGGCAGGTGGCACAGCAACGATTTTTCATAAAAATAAGCTGCAAGGGACACCACAAAACTACGCACACCATATCAAACCAGAAGAAAAAGAGCATCCAAAGCGCAACAACCTCAGAAGACATCCAACCCAACCAAAAAAGTACTGCCCCAACAAGTGCGATAAAAACCACCCAAAATATTGCTACTGGCACAATTTCTTTCGCTCTTCTCATACGCAAAATATGGCGCGCTTGCGAATTAACGTCTAGATCTGAGTCATCAAAAGGTAATGCACGCATTACATCAAGATCACGCGCAATATGGCGAACCTCACGACTCACATCTTCCTTAGCGCCCAATACAATCCGGCGCGCTTCCTCGATTGAGCTTTGAATGTTCTCTTTTGGGTGAATATGTATCTGTTCTGAGCGTATTTTTCCTGAAGTGATTACCTCAGAAATACGTTTGAAAAATGTCTCTCTTGTTCCACCAGTTGTATTTTTGGTGGGAATCTGGAAAAACTTATACTGCTTTAGCGATCCAATTGAAATTTTGGCACGAGAAGTGAACTTTGTTAGAAAGTCATAAAGCACAAAAAGAAATGCTATATCGATAAAATTTAGTCCCTCAGAAAGACCTATGTTCTGAATGGTGAGTTGAGCCTTATCAGTAACAAAATAGTAAATACCTAACGCGAAAAGTATGGTACGCAATACGAGGTTGATACCGTATTTCTTAAACATCCACGTTGCTTTTCGCGGCTGAATATGTTGGTCTTGATGTGGCATGATAATCATTATAACCACCCATCAAAACCAACTACCGAGCAATGCTCGGTAGTTGAGAAGATTTATGGCAAAAAACTAAAACGAAAATAAGGGCGTCGAATAGTAGCGCTCACCCGTATCGGAAAGAATGGTCACCACTGTTTTACCTGGCCCAAGTTTGCGAGCCAAACGTAGTGCACCCACCACATCGCTACCCGAAGAGATACCGCACAAAAGACCTTCTTCACGAGCAAGGCGCTGCGCCATCTCAAGCGCCTCCTCGTCCGTTACAACGGTAATATCGTCATAGATTTCTTGATTCAGATTATCAGGAATTAAGCCATCCCCAATTCCCATCTGCAAGTGCGTTCCCACTTTTCCACCTGAAAGAATTGCAGCATGCTCGGGTTCAACTGCCCAAATTTCAATTTCAGGATTCTGGGCTTTAAGCGCCTCGCCCACTCCCGAAATGGTGCCTCCCGTACCAATTCCACAACAAAACCCATGGATGGGACCTTCTACATCAGCAAGAATCTCTTGAGCAGTAGAAAGTTTATGCACTGCAGGATTGTCGGGGTTTACAAATTGCTGCGGCATATATACACGCGGATCTTCTTCTGTCATTTTAGACGCAATGCGCATGCACTCGTCGATACATTCCCCGATATTCCCTTCATCGTGAACGAGAATTACCTCTGCGCCATATGCCTTGCAAAGCTTTCGACGCTCCTCGCTTACACTGTCGGGCATAATAATTCGAACCGTATAACCGCGTACCGCGCCAACCAAAGATAATCCAATTCCCTGATTGCCACTGGTAGGTTCTATGATAATGGTGTCTTTCGTTATATCTCCACGGTGTTCCGCTTCGCGAATCATGTTGTACGCCGTACGCGTTTTGATTGAGCCGCCAATATTGACTGCTTCATATTTCACAAGAACTTCTGCGCACTGAGCATCTGGAATACGATTGAGCCTAATCAATGGGGTATGTCCAAGCGCTTCAAGAACGTTGTTGTAAACCACCAGTCTAGTCCTCCTTAAAGTCAACCGAATTATTGTACCGCTTTTACAAGTCTCTAAATAATCATTTGTCATTCAGTAAGTAATTAGCACTTTGGTGATATAGGGCTACGGGTCGAGCTTCAAGCAGAAAATAGTAATAGCGCACTGACGAAATTGAACTGCTCTGTCTGAATTTACGCGGTAACCTGCTGCGATTACGGCATCAAGTCTATAAAATTTTGTTTTTCTTTTGACCTGGCGATTGCCTTCAATTTGAACTATTAAGAAATCCTTAATAGTTGCCTCTTCATTTAATTCTTCACTATCATAAAGTTGCTTTAAATGCTGAGTAATATTTGGAACACCGCAATCAAAAAGCTCACTCATTATGCGTTGAGTTACCCAGATTATTTTATCTTCAAACAAAACCTCAATGCAGAACCCATGATGCTTTTTACCTAGCTGCTGAATATACAAACTCCCTCATCGATAGGGAAACCAACAACTAGCTGCCCCAGCTTTACAACTTTATAGTTACTCTGATCTTTGGAAACTAAAGCTTTCTTAAATCTAGTTTTGCTCAACTGTCCCATCATGCATAGTCATTTTTTGGTAGCACCGGTAATCAATGAACAAATCCTTTTCATGAATCTCAATTAGTCACTAATATCTTTGCCAACCAACAGCAAAGCACAAAGCATATTCATCTATTATACGTAATGAAAAACAGTATTTTATGAGCTCGTAGCTTTATTAAGGGGCATTTATGATCAACATTCTCTTCTTGTGCCATGGCAATATTTGTCGCTCGCCTATGGCTGAGTTCGTCATGAAAGAATACGTGCGTCAGGCGGGGCTTGATCATGAAGTATTGGTTGAATCCGCAGCACTTCATCGCGACGAAATAGGAAGCGATATTCATTGGGGTACTGAAGAAATTCTCGATCGTTACCACATTCCCCACACTCCCCGTCAAGCCCATCTCGCTATAAAAGCAGACTACAAAAAATTTGATTACCTTATTGGCATGGATCGCTACAACATGCGCGATATGTTGCGTCTATTCAATAACGATCCTGCGCAGAAATGCTCTCTGATGATGGACTGGGTGGGAGCCTCACGAGATGTGGCAGACCCTTGGTATACCGGCGATTTTGATACCACCTACGCCGATATTGATGCGGGATGCATCGCCTTACTAGAACACATTAAACAGACCCTTCACAAATGAGGTGCCACGAATTCCCTATAATAAAGAGAGCAGATAAGCAAACTCTCTGAGGGAGCAGGCTATGTATAGCCCATTTCGAAACGAACAAGGCCAGCCGAAAGATTTAGCAGATGTAACCTATGCCGATCTTTCCCAGCTGGCAGATCTTGAAGAAGGCTATGTCTTAGAATTTAAACGCACCTGGAATGAAAACGTGCGTAAGAAGATCCCCAAAATCATTGCCTCATTTGCAAACTCACGCGGCGGCTGGCTTGTTATTGGAATCGCCGATGACGATAAGTCACTTTGCCCTATCCCTCGTATTTCAGCCGATTTTTCGCAAATTTTCGGAGAGCTGTGTCGTCATCACGTATCTCCTACTCCCCGCTTTGATGCCCGTTTTATTGCTGACCCCACAAATGACAAACAAGGTGTTGTGGTGGTCCAAGTTCATGAAGGAGATTTCCCTCCCTATGTGGCAGACGGAGTGGTAGAAATTCGTGAAGGATCAACGTCTGGGCCCGCATTGGGTTCGGCTCTTGTCGAGCTCTATGGCAAAGCAACCAAACGCGCTCAAGAGATCCGCGAATTCTGCCAGCGAACTGTCTGGTACCCTTGCGATAATGCCACTTCACCCAACATGCGTCCCGTTCCCGTACCTCTCTTTAGTCTCTATCTTTTTCGTATGGGAAGCCGCGCGAGTATTAGCACTTCGCGAACGGTAATAGACGCCCATGTCAACGCTATGCGTGCAGCATTTAAACAACAAGCCATGGAATGCCACGTTCAGCATGCTCACGACTCTTTAATTCTTAGAGCATCAATAGCCTTTCCAGGTGGACCCGCTCATTCAGCAATTGAACTTTTCCCTGACGAGTCCATGAAGCTTACCGTTCCTGCTATCATGCTTGAGCTTGATGCTTACGAAAAAGCAGTAACCGAACTAAAGGAAGATGGCATTGAGGTAGTACCGAGCGCACGTTTTATCGGGGCTACGCGCACCCTCAAGCGTGTAACCCGCATGGCATCACTCCTTGACCGCTATGTACGCGAACGAGGTATTTCTTGGACTAGCTATGCCGTTGCGTACGAGCTTGAAAATATGGAAGGGGTAATGCTGTGGTCGGAAAAAGAAACGTATCGCACCTATATTCATAAACACGGTCTTCTATTCTGCGGTAGCACCGACGGGCGAAGCCGCATTCGTTACCTCGATGATGGAGAACATGATTCATTTCGTGCCCGCCAATTCGCAGGAAGCCATTTCTTTGAAGCTTGCGGACTGCCTTTAGGATCGCCCGATCCAGAAGACAACGAATTAGTGGATGCTCTTTTAAGGGATGGTAAACCTTACCGAGCGGGTTAGCATTTACACAAACCTTACCGAGCGGGTTAACATCTACAAAGCCACTTAACCTAACACACGAAGAGCGCCATAAAGCAGCAAAAGTATTATCAAAAATACTGCGTTATACCACGTAAACGTCTTTAGATATTCCTTACGCCCAACCAAGCCTTCGGTAGTAATAAGCTTGAATGAAATAATACTTGCCATTGAGGCAATCAGAGTGCCCAAACCACCGAGATTGGTTCCAACAATGAGCGCATTCCACTGATCGGTAAAACCCGACAGAAGCAAAGCCGTAGGAACATTGCTGATAATCTGGCTAAGCAGTACCGAAGCAAACACAGGCGCCGAACTCACCAACTGCGAAATGCCCTCATACACAAGAGGAATACGCCCCATGTTACCTACAAAAACGAACAGCACCACAAAGGTTGCTAAAAGTCCATAATCGACATACTTAAAGACTCGCCGATCCATCAGCGCTGCCACCAGCACTACTATCACGCAGACTAAAAACACCTCAAGCACACCCATCACAGCACAGAGGCACAGCACAAACAACACCCCATACACACCTGCCCGAAGACACTTCCCTAACGGGTAGGTTCGCCTAGATAATAAAGAAATCTTTTTGCCTTGCTCTTCCGAAGCCCGACCGAGATGTTTTATCGAACGTTCTTTAGAATGTTTTGAGCCTCTAGCTTCCTTTTTGCTTTGTACCTCTTCACTTTGCGCACAAAAAACCACCAGCAGAAATCCTACAAGTAACAAAGCAGCACACAAAGAATACGGTGCCATAAGCAGCACAAAATCAACCATATTAATCTGCGAAGATTGAAATAGATACAAATTTTGTGGGTTGCCCATAGGCAACAGCATACTGCCTAGATTCGCCGCGATGGTCATTAGCGCAACAACGGGACCCATAAAGCGATCCATTCTCGCCTTATGCATCACCACAATAGCAAAAGGCACAAAGGTGATAAGCGCCACATCATTGGTGATAAACATAGAGCAGCCAAAAGTGAGGGCAACAAGTCCGCTTCCAATCATCATTTTTGACCGCATGCGAGAAACTACCCATTCGCCTAAAACACGAACAACACCTAAAACTCGCAAACCAGAAACCACAACCATAAGCGACAACAACAAAGCAAGCGTATGCCAATCAAAATAGGTGCCATATTCAGCATCGGGCAAAACGAAAAGACAGGAAACCGCTGCCGCAATAGCAGAAATCACCAATACTATTTCTTTTCGCACAAAAGCTCGTATTTTTTCTGGCATGTTCATACGTATAAGGATGTGTATTATGTAGCGATAATTTACTTTTTAGTAAGTAAATAGCAGAAATGAATACGTGGATTACGCGAAAAATCTTCTGGAATAGTTTGCGCAGTAATATTTTGTACCTGTAGACCCAAATCAGAAACCGCTTCCTCATCGAGTTTGAATGAGCGCAGATTTCCCGAAAATACAATCGAACCACCTACATCAACCAAGCATGACACTTTCGCAAGCAGCTCCGCATGATCACGTTGAATATCCCACGTACGCTGACCCATAGTTTTCGAATTTGAAAAGGTAGGCGGATCAAGAAAGACCAAATCATATAAGCCCATAAACTGTGAAGGATACTTCGTTTTATTTGAATTCTTTTCATGCAAGGCCTTATCGCTTTGAGAAGGCATCTCTTCATGAAGGAATTCCTCATGAAGCTCATCGAATGACTCAGCTGCTTTTATCTGCTGTTCTACCCACTGAAGAACATCTGCACGTACAAAACGATGCGTCGCATCTGCAAAACCAGAATTCTTCATATTGCGCTGTGCCCAGTCCAAATAGGTTTGACTCATATCAACCGTAGTGGTCTGAAGTGCTCCTCCCGCCGCAGCATACACACTTGCCGTACCAGTATAGGCAAACAGGTTAAGAAAGCGCTTTCCCTTTGCCATCTCACCAACTAATTGACGCGTAATACGGTGATCCAAAAACAAACCAGTATCCAGGTAACCTGACAAATCAATTTCAAACAGATGGGTATTCTCTTCAACTAAAACAGGATGACGCTTGTGAATTTCGCGGTGATACTGAGAACCACCTTTCTCCTGCTTCCTTACGCGGGTAAACAATCTGTCTTCTGGCACGTCGATTAGTGCTTGAGCGATCGCGCAAGTATCCTTGAATCGCCGCGCCGCTTTTTGTGGATCAATTTCACGAGGCGCCTGATATTCACTAACAAGCACATATGGCAATCCTTGCTTTGCTTCCTCAAATACCTCAACTGCTACCGCATAATCAGGAAGATCAGCATCATATACTCTGTAGGCATGTATGTCGTGTTTGTGCGCCCACTTACGGCGTGCCTTTATCATTTTTCGAAGACGAGAAGCAAACTGCTCCGCATGATCGGAAGCAACCTCAACGAAAAGCTCATTACCGTCAAGACCGATCACTGAAATAGTTCTTTTAAAGCTATTCCCCAACTGATACGCCCGCAAGCTTACTTCCAAAGCTCCATTAAATGCTGGCAAGGATCGTTCGGCATCAAATCCTACAGAAGAATCAAAAGAGGTATCGGGAGTAATAACCACCATTTGCCATGATTGAGAAAAGAAACCGAGTCCTCTTTGCAGATGATCATAAAACGAGACAAGTTCTCCTGAATTTAAAAGACGAACCCCGTAAGGTGGATTCAAAGCGATGAATCCTCTATCTTGCGAAGAAATGTTCAGCCCTTCTAACACCTGTCCCAGATTGGCGCAGTCATCACACACGAAGGTAACCAACTTCGATAAACCCAGTCTTTGTGCATTGCCCTGAGCAATCGTTATTGCACGAGGGTCAATGTCTACCCCTACCATTTTGGGAGCTTGCTCAAGACCCATCTCGAAGCGATCATCAGCATCCGCCAAAAGATCATCAAAAGCTTTCGAATCGAAATCAGCACATCCCTCAAAGCCCCAATAATCACGCGAGAGACCTGGAGCACGATCGGTTGCCATCATAGCGGCTTCCAAAACCAGAGTACCGCTTCCGCATGTTGGATCCACAAATATCGGTGCAGGAGTGATCGTATCGAGGGGTACCTCTTTGGTTTTCTCCTCCCCCTGATTTGCAAAGCTCGAGGAATCGGGCTCTTTGCTCTTAGTATGGGATTCCGTATGGAATTCGATATGGGATTCCGCATGAGATTCAGTATGGGATTCCGAAATACCCATCTGAATCTCGTTATTGATACTGCCTTTTTTTGTCTGATGGCGCTTTGCTTCTGCGCGGCGTAAAGCAGGTGCCGCAGCACGATCCCAACCACCCCACACCAACATGCCTGCAGCCAAAGCCTCCTTCAACGGAGCTTCAACTGTTTCACCTTCCATGCGATAGCCTCGACGATGAAGTGATTCACCCGCATAGTCTATCGAGATAGTTGCTTTCTTTTTATGAATTGAAATCCAAACAGGTACATCGGGACGATGAGGGGCAACATCGGGACGATTTCCTCGTAGCTCGCGCAATCGATCGCACAGAGCGTCTTTTGCTTTTAGTCCCACAAATTGCGTATTGCGCAACGCCTCATTTCCTCCACGCGCACTGATCGCAATAGTGGAATGAAGACCAACGAATTTTTCCCACGGAAGCGCTTTTACGCCCTGATAGAATGTTTCGGCATCATGCGCATCTACACGGCCGATTACACGTAGCACACGTGAGGCAATACGCGACCACAAACAAACTCGATATCCATCCCTCTGAGTGCCAAAAAATGCCACGCCGCTCTTTAGAGGACGTACACGTTTTGCACGAAGCCTTTTAAGTTCTTCGGCTAAAAGTTGCTCGAATCCCTTTGGACAGGTAGCAAAGTATTCAATTGGAGTTTCTGAAATCGTTTCCGTTTTCGATTCAGAGTTACGTACAACTCGGATATCGGTCCTACCTGCACCACGGGTGTTATTCATCTTGATTCTCATCCAAATCTATTAGCGTTAATTCATCGATATTAAACCGCTCATGAATAATACGATAAACCGTAAGAGTTGTATCGGTATATCGATACAAAATAATATAGGGCTTCGAAATTGCTGTTCTTAATCTTTTTCCCTCAAGCCTATCACACTCAAAAATGTCCACCTACATTAGGCAAAGCACACAGTCGTACAAGGGGTTTATCTATGGCAAACTTTCCGCATTAACTACAACAACTGCAATCGGATCGAAAAAGTGGCTCTGGCTGGGAAATACGGTTTTCTGGCACAAATCCCGTCCATAAGCAAAATAAAAAAACTCAATAACCGAAACATCCCGACACCACTACAAGCAACTGGCAAAAGCTCAACAAACGAAAGTCATCTCTACAGGGTTATGGGATATTAACCTTCTCTATGCAAGGACTTACTTACAGGCAGACAAAAAACAGGTTTATAGGAGTGAAACGCCCCTGCTTTCCGAGGAAAAACCTCAAATCAGGGGCGCTCGATAGCAATTTTTACACTACGCAACAAAGTAGAAAAAGTAGAAAGCGCATGCCATGGGTGGCATCAGTTAAAACGCTTGCTGCCCGACCAAACAGCAAGCGCGAAGTGCACACCAAAATACCGAATAGCAAACTATAAATTACAACTATAAGCTACACGCTAAGCAAAAAGCAGGCAAAAGCACAAACAAAAAACTATCTGGTGCAGTCTAGTTGTATTGACTTTAGATTCTAGTCCTCCAGATAGTCCTTCAACTTCTGAGAGCGAGAAGGATGACGAAGCTTCGCGAGCGTCTTAGATTCAATCTGGCGGATACGTTCACGCGTTACGCCAAATTCACGACCCACTTCTTCAAGCGTACGAGGATGACCATCTTCCAATCCGAAACGCAGAGAAATAACTTTACGTTCACGTTCTGCCAAACCTTCAAGTGTTTTAGCGAGTTGCTCTTGCAACATGCTAAAGCTTGCAGCATCAGGAGGCACAATTGCAGCATCGTCCTCGATAAAGTCACCAAGCTGAGAATCTTCTTCTTCACCGATAGGAGTTTCAAGCGAAACGGGTTCCTGTGAAATTTTCTGAATTTCACGCACGCGCTCTGGCGTTAAGCCCATCTCCTCAGCAATTTCTTCTGGAGTAGGTTCACGACCAAGCGACTGCAAAAGTTGACGCTGAATACGCACCAATTTATTGATAGTCTCAACCATATGTACAGGAATACGAATGGTACGAGCCTGATCAGCAATAGCACGGGTAATTGCCTGACGAATCCACCAAGTAGCATAGGTAGAAAACTTAAAGCCCTTGGTATAGTCAAACTTCTCAACAGCACGGATAAGGCCCAAATTGCCTTCCTGGATAAGGTCCAAGAACAACATACCACGACCAACGTAGCGCTTTGCAATAGAAACTACCAAACGCAAGTTTGCCTCAATAAGCTGCTGCTTAGCATCAAGACCTACCTGCTCTACACGAGAAAGACGACGACGCTCACGACGTTCAAGCTCTATGCCCTCTTCTTCTGCCTTTTCCAGCTCTTCGGTCGCTGCAACACCGGCCTCGATCTTCATTGCGAGGTCGATTTCTTCAGCAGCAGTAAGAAGGGAAACCTTACCGATTTCTTTCAAATACATACGAACAGGATCGCCTGTCAAAAGAGCGACCGACGAATCGCCTGCCTGTTTACGGCTGCGAGAGCGCTTGGATTTTGATTTGCTATTTACCTTTGGAGGCGCAATTTCAACAGTAGCCTTAAGCTCTTCTTCCGGAATACCTTCAAGAAGACTTTCGTCAGTTAAATCGCTTTCCTTAACATCGGAATCATCGTGCACCTCATGCAATGAAGGTTCTGTGTTGGACTCCAGAATGTCTTCGGTTTCTTCATCTTCCATATCTGCCAAATCAGCAGCCTTAGCTTCTTCCGCCTTTTTCTTAGAAGATGCCGCACTTTTAGCTTTTGCGGTTTCCTTCTTTGCTGTAGTCTTTTTTGCGGGAGCTTTTTTCGTAGAAGATGACGCCGTGGTCTTCTTTGCAGTAGCTTTTTCAGCAGGAGTTTTCTTTGTCTTGCTTTCCGTTTCTTCCTTCGTTTCGGTTGGCTTGGATACTGAGCCTTGAGAGGAAGCCTTTGCCACGTTATTTCCTTCCCACGAATCATTCTTACTTAGCGAAAACTTCGCTAGAGAAACATCGAATCATTATACCTCTAAATAACAAAAGTTATAAAAGATTTATTGGATCAATATCAATTGACACACGTACCCCCTGCTCGGGCTTTCTTTGACGAAAATAAGAGCCTACATACTCCGCAATACTACTTTCGGAGGGAGCCTTTATTACCAGATGGTAGCGCCACGATCCCTTTAGTCGTTCAAGCACACAAGGAGTAGGCGGAAGCAGTAACCATTGTTCTTGGTCTTGAGCGCTTGGCATTCCGTTAAAGTCCGCTGTTCCACCAGCAGAATCAAGTGCTCCCTTTTGTATGTCTTCGACGGCACAAGCCGCATTAAGCCTCATATCACGGGGAATAATCTTTGCGAGATCGGCATAGATCGTATGAGCTACCTGCTTTACGCGATCCTCGTCCTTGCCCCATACCAATACGTTTGCCAAACGAACAAACGGTGGATATCCGAGCCCTTTGCGCAACTCTAACTCTCTATCCAAAAAGAGCTGTCGATCATAACGCGCCGCAGCCCTAATAGCAGGATCTTGAGCACTGTATGTTTGAACAATGACCATACCGGATTTTTCTGCCCTACCAGCACGACCGGCAACCTGCTCTATCAGATCAAAAGTACGCTCAGCGCTGCGAAAATCAGGGAGCTTAAGCATAGTATCAGCATTGATTACCCCAACAAGCGTTACCTCATCGAAATCGAGTCCTTTTGCAATCATCTGGGTGCCCAAAAGAACTGCAGCGCCCGGTTTTGCAAACTGTTCCAAAAGTCGCTGATGGTCGCCTTTTCTCGACGTGGTATCTGCATCCATACGAATTATGTCGCAAGAGTGCTCCGAAAGTAACGAACGCAATTCGGACTCTACGCGCTGCGTTCCCGCCCCAAAACGCTTCAAATAAGGACTGCCGCATTTAGGGCAAGTAAGAGGGACACGCTGTTCAAACCCGCAGTGATGACAAACTAATTTCCCTTCTCGCTCGTGATAGGTCAATGAAGTTGAACACGACACGCACGAAGGAACAAATCCGCAATCTCGACAAAGCAGAAATTGCGCAAAACCACGCTGGTTTAGCATTAAAACAGCTTTTTCTTCTTTTTCAATCACCTCAAACAAAGCATTTTGAAGTGCCCGAGAAAACATGGATCTGTTACCGCCACCAAATTCCCGAGCCATATCAACTACCTGTATAGAAGGAAGCGGTTTTCCATTTGCTCGATTTGGCATCTCCACCTTATGCCAAGTAGGATCACACGCACAGCGCTCCAAAGCTTCAAGTGAAGGAGTCGCTGACCCCAACACCAAAACAGCGCCATGTTCACGTGCAAGCCACTGAGCGACATCACGCGTTACATAACGAGGAGCCTGATCCTGCTTGTAACTTGACTCGTGCTCTTCGTCAATAACAATAATCCCTACCTGTTTCAATGGAGCAAATAATGCACTGCGCGCTCCCACTACCACACGAGAAACGCCATTTCGAATTGCATCCCACTGATCGTAGCGTTCCCCCTGAGACATGCGCGAATGCAATACCGCAACCATGTCACCAAAGCGCCCTCGGAACCGTGCAACCGTTTGCGGAGTAAGCGAAATCTCTGGCACCAGTACAATGGCACCCTTCCCCTGTGCTAGAGCCTGCTCAATAGCGCAAAGATACACTTCTGTTTTTCCTGAGCCCGTAACTCCGTCAATGAGAACCACTTCACCTGCCTGAGCTGCCGCGGCATTTTCAATAACAGAAAGAGCGCGGTGCTGATCTTGGGTAAGAAGGGGTTTGACTTTTGTTCGAGCAGAAAATACCTCACTCTGATCCTCGGGTGAGCGCAAACGTCTCCGCTGTTCAATACGTATCACCCCTTTTTTCTCCAAAGAAGAAAGGGTGGATGAAAGGGATCCGTATTCTGCCGTAAGTTCACTTACACGCAAATCACCCTGGCGAAGCGCCTCAAGAACCCGCTGCTGTTTTACTGCACCTTTACGAGGGATAAACGAATCTGCCGCATCAAGACGGATTACCCATCGTTCATCCACTTCATGAATTAAAGGTTTTGTTAGCTGCCAGGCGCCTTCAAGGTACTCAACCCGAGGAATGCCGCCTGGTGGCATAAACAGACGAATGCTCGATGAAAAAGGTGCGATATAGCGTTCGGCCATAAATGCAGCGCAGCGTGCTCCAATTTCAGTGAAATAGGGTTTGCTTAAAACCTTTTTGATTTCTTTTAACTGAGTAGGCTTTATATCTTCAGGAAAAGAGTCACCAGGCGCAAAGGGAACAATACCCACCACAAAACCTACTGCACTGCGATGACCAAAAGGAACAAGAACCGCACACCCCACCTCTAGGCCCTCTGCATCCAAAACAGAGATTCCCCTCTCTGAATCGAGAGAGTTTTTAAGAGCTGAATTCTCTCTCGATGAAGAGTCAGGCGAGTCGTTGTCAGGTGAACCATCGTCAGAAAAGTCAATGCCAGACGGGCCTCCATCAGACACGCCATCGTCAGGCGAACCAGCATCGCGCAAGTCATTGTCAGGCGAGCCACCACCAGGCGAGCCATCAAGCAATGCCTTTGATGACTGAGAATCAAATAAATCATCGAGAGAAATTTGAGTTGGTTGCTGCTGAGTATTATCTTGATGCCACTTTGGATCAATTCGTCCTTCGGCTTTTTCTTGATTCTGCACTAAATCTTGCGCTACCAATTTCGAAAAGCGAATGCGATCATCTTCATTTTCGATCGCCACATACGTAAAGGTGGAATCGAGAGCTTGCGTAGGAATATCTAAAACTACCGATACAAGTTTCAATGATATCCCCCTGCTCCCAATTCATGCCACCTTTACGTACAAGTGCTGTTCGCCATTTTTTTAAAGGCTCAATACCTTATTTCAGCTGAGCTATTGCCTCTTTCAAAGCTTCAACTTTGTCCCGTTTTTCCCAGGTAAATTCTGGCAACTCGCGACCAAAATGACCATACGCCGCCGTCTTACGATAGATAGGGCGACGAAGATCAAGAGCGTCGATAATAGCACCAGGGCGTAAATCGAACACTTTTTCAACCGCTTGGGCAATCGTATCTTCAGGATAGATTCCGGTACCAAATGTTTCCACCATCAATGACACAGGACGCGCCATGCCAATTGCGTAGGCAATTTGAACCTCACAACGACGAGCAAGCCCTGCAGCTACTATATTTTTAGCCACCCATCGAGCAGCATAGGCGGCAGAACGGTCAACTTTGGTGCAATCCTTGCCAGAGAATGCTCCTCCGCCATGACGTCCCAT
This sequence comes from Cryptobacterium sp. CAG:338, assembly GCA_000435475.1. GTDB lineage: Bacteria > Actinomycetota > Coriobacteriia > Coriobacteriales > Eggerthellaceae > Anaerotardibacter. Next base: position 29,424 of record FR896071.1, read on the forward strand.
GCCACCATAAGTATCAACAATGATCTTTCTTCCGGTTAACCCCGCATCTCCCATTGGGCCACCAATTACAAAACGACCCGTTGGATTTACAAATATCCCAACGTCATCCGAAACCGTAACTTGCTCTTCTTCAAAAACTGGATTAATGACATGATTCAGCAATTCAGAACGCAAAAATTCTGGATCCACTTCTTCGGAATGCTGAGTGGATACAACCACTTTTTCCACCTGCGTAGGCACACCATCCACATAGCGCACGCTCACCTGAGTTTTACCATCAGGACGCAGATACGGCATGGTTTCATCTTTGCGAACCTTTGCTAAACGTTCCGCCAAGCGATGTGCCAAATAAATGGGCATAGGCATAAGCGTTTTAGTGTCGTCACAGGCATAGCCAAACACCATACCTTGATCACCTGCACCCACCTGATCGTACGGATCGATTGCCTTTCCGCTTTGCGATTCGAATGAAGCATCTACCCCTTGTGCAATATCGGGAGATTGGTCGTGAATGGCATTCAACACACCACAAGTTGCGCAATCGAATCCATATTTTGCGCGATCATAGCCGATGTCTTTCAAAACACCACGCACAATTTCTATCGTATCGACATAGGCTTGCGTGCGAATTTCGCCCGTGACAAAAATCATGCCCGTGGTCGCCAGCGTTTCACACGCGCAACGGAAAAGCTCTGGATTAGCAGGACTACCATCGGGAGCCACATAACCTTCTTCAGCAAGCTGAATTTCCTTTTCTAACAGCGCATCTAAAATGGCATCAGAAATTTGGTCACATACTTTATCGGGATGGCCTTCAGTTACCGATTCACTCGTAAACAAATAAGAACGAGATTGTTCTTGCATATACAATCCTTTCAAAACAAGCGATGCCATTTCCGTAAGTTCTTCGTCAAGCTGCGATGAAGTTAATCCCGCGGCGCACCACCTGAGTATTGTTTCACCCGACATACTACCATCCAACCCCTATCAAAATAAGTACCCTTAAGGGTGAAAGCGCATAACTTTAGGTATTCTCCGTTACCGAAAATACGCACACCTCAAAATGGAGTACATAAGTTTATTCTTCCCCGTGTGTACGAACCCTTCCCAACCGTTCAAATTTATGCATATCTGTTTCCGCCATACCTTGATCGCTGGTTTCGTGACGCTTTGCATACAGAGGGTCGCTTGGATTATTCCAAAGACGCTTTGCATAAGGAGCCCACTCTTTAGCAGCTTGGCTTGTTTTGTCGCACAACTCACGTGCCGTTTCTTTTGCTTCTAAGTCGGACGAATGAGCATGGGCTCGCTCAACCATTTCCGTTAGCTTCCCACTGTTTTCCAAAAGTGGGCATGGCTTGAGCAGGTTATCACTGAAGGGTTGTTCGCGATAGTATTCCATAAAGATAGGAGAACGCAGCGCATCAAGCAGCGATACTTCACGTATATTCGCATTTGAGTAATGCACGAATACACACGGATCTACATCTCCGGCAGAATTGATATGCAAGTAACGACGGCCGCCCGCAATGCATCCACCAACATATTCTCCATCATTTTGAAAATCGAGCGTAAAGAGAGGCTTTTCTGAACGCATTTTTCGAACAAAATGATACAAATACTCGCGTTGATCAGGGTTAGGAATCAAAGAAGCAGGAGAATGCACGCCCACCGGCATGTAGGTAAAAATCCAAGCAAAAAGAGCGCCTTTTTCTATAAGCCAGTCAAAAAATTCAACCGAAGCAATAGAATCGGCGTTCTGCGAAGTAAAGCAACAAGATACCCCAAAAGGTAGACCATTTTTACGCAACAAATCCATTGCTTTGACGACTTTCTGATAGGTGCCCTCACCGCGACGAGCATCTGTTGCCCCCTCGAATCCCTCAACACTGATAGCGGGAACGAAGTTTTTTACTCGAATCATTTCTTGGCAGAAATCCTCATCCACAAGCGTGCCATTCGTAAACGCCAAGAAGGCACAATCAGGGTGCATTTCGCAAAGTTTTATAAGATCATGCTTGCGTACCAAAGGCTCTCCACCTGTATAAATATAGACGTGAGTTCCCAACTCTTTTCCCTGCTTAATAATGGAATCTATTTCATTTAAAGAAAGATTTTGATTGTTACCATACTCTGCCGCCCAGCACCCTTGACAGTGCAAATTGCATGCACTGGTAGGATCAAGCAAAATTGCCCACGGAATGTTGCATTCGTAGGCATCGCGATTCGCTTCCTGCTTTGGCCATGCCATCAAATTGCCATCAATCACAAAGGTCTTAAGTAAGGTGTCACGCACCTCTGGATTGGTGTCATTAAGCACCCGCATAATAAGCTGATACCAATTGTCGTGATTGTCGATTGCATTACGAAAAGATTTCCGTTGGTTAGCAAAAAGATTGGCGGGTGCTACTTTATCCAACAGATCCATTATCTTTACGATATTATGCTCAGGATCTGAAAGGAAATAGTCGAATGTTTTTTCCAAGGCGCTGCGTTTAATGTGTTCGGATGCTTTCATGGCTTCCCCCTCGAAACAAAAGTCGTTATAGAAAAGATATTCCACAGCTGTTGATTATAGATTCTTGAAAATCTATAATCACGAGTCAAAGGGGTGTTTCCTTGGGGTTTATGATACAAAAAGAAAGATATTGAGGTAAAAGTATCATGACTGTAAATAACTCGACAAAACATATTGATCGACGCATCGTACGTACCCGTCGCGCCATTCATATTGCCTTCATAGATTTACTCACCGAATACGAATACACCAAGATCACCATTACCGCGCTAGCAAAACGCACTGATATCGATCGCAAAACTTTCTATACTCACTATTCGTCTATTGATAGCCTTTTTGAAGACGTTATCCGTCAGCACACTTCAAAGGGACTCGAAGGATTGTCACTCAACGATTTGCTCAACGATCCTTCTCACTTTGCTAAAAAATATCTCTATGCCCTGCAGGCAACCCTGCCGCTCTCAAAACAACAACGTGCAAACGTGCTTAAGCATATTCCTATGCGCAAATTCATGCAGTATGGCACTTCAATTGCACGCGAGCGCATCTATCAATCAAATCAAAATCTATCAACCGAAGCAAAACGCTATATCAATTTAGTTCTTGAATTTTATTTAGGCGGCATTTTTCATGCCTATGCTTTATGGCTTTCAGGAGAAACTGAATTGACTCTCGATGAGGTAATTGAATTAGTAAGTATCAATGTTGCCGAAGGACTTACTGGTCTCATGGAACAACACGTACTTCCTCTCGACTACTCCTAATCACTTAAACCGCATCTTGTCTTGGGTGTTTTTCTCTTTGTGAGTTTGTAAAGACTTAGAGCCCTTTTTATCCTTTCGCTTGCTTGCGTGATACACTTGCCCCACATTACCTACCAACAAACGGGAGGATACGTAATGAAAAGCAATGCTGAACTTACTGAAGAATATTTCGCCATTGCGAGATCACTTGACGGAGACATCCGAGGCAGACGCGCTGCCTATTCCTATATGCAAAACTCCACCGCAATCGTCCATCATAAAGTCGTGGCAAGCTCCTTTATCCCTCGCCTTTTCAATGACGAAAGCTGGACTACGTTTAAATATATTGCAGAAACAACTCACGCAATCTTATGTAAGGTAATCGAACACTACCTTACTCATCCGTCGTACCGCACTATATTCTCGTACGATAAGCGCCTAGAAGAGCTTATTCTTCTTCCTCGCGGTTATGAAGATACGCTTCCTTTTGCACGCATTGATGTATTTTTAAATGAAGACGATTTGAGCTGTGGATTTTGCGAATTTAACGGGGACGGCTCTGCGGGAATGAATGAAAATCGCGAAATAACCAACAGCATCACTTCCACCGATACTTTTAAACGCTTTTCTCAAACTCATCAAGTTGAACCATGTGAGCTCTTTGAATCCTGGGTGCTGAAATTTATTGATATTTTCAAACGCTCAAATCACTATACCCCTCAAGCACGTTTCGCTATCTGCGATTATCTGGAATGTGGAGTTGTAGATGAATTTAAGGTATTCGCTGAATACTTTAAGCAGCAGGGATTCGATTGTGTAGTTTGCGATGTGCGCGATTTACAGTTTGACGGCTCAGTCCTTCTCGACAAAGAAGGCAAACAAATCAATGCCATTTGGCGCCGCTGCGTCACCAATGACGTATTAGATTTTTGGGATGAATCACAAGATCTTATCGAGGCTCTTCGCCATGAGGCTGTTGCATTGATTGGCAGCTTTGCGGGACACATTGTTCACGATAAGCAAATCTTTGAAGCTCTCTACCATCCCGAAACAAAAGCCTTTTTAACTGAGGAAGAAAACGCTTTTATTGAACGTCATGTTCCTCGCACGGTATTCTTAAACGACCAGGACATAGATCTCGAAGAAATCCGCAGCAATAAAGATGCTTGGATAATTAAACCGACCGACAATTATGGTGCACGTGATGTATATGCCGGTCTTTCCTATAGTCAATCCGAATGGGAAGAGCTAATACAGCGCTTTGCAAACGAAGCGTCAGGTGCACCCTTTATTGCACAAACATACATAACACCCTTTAAAACCCATACGCTCGCTCCCGACACCCATATAGAAGAACTCAATGATGATGACATAGATCTTCAGGGCAAGTGGTACAACAACCTTAATGGACTCTATCTCTACAACGGTGAATTCCAAGGAATATTTTCTCGCTTAGGTCCACTCCCAACGATCAGTAAAGAACATCAAGGCATGACTGCCGCAACCCTTCACGTACGAGGTTAATGAATGATCAGCCTTACTCGTAAATTAATCGTTATAGCATTAAGCATTGTTACCAGCATTGCTCTTGCCTACAGTTTGTTTGGTCTTGGATTCATGGTTTGCACTACCCCGCAGGCTACTTCACTTATCGGAGGTACCTTTTCCGGCTGGGAGCATGCCACGTATCCCGAAGAAGATATGGCGCAAATTGCTGAAGCGGTACGTTCCTTTTCAATCGAGGGTACCTCTTCAGAAGAGCTCTATAACACCATCTTTACCGCTCTTCAGGAAACCCAACCACAGATCGCGGCCCTTTTTGAAGCAGGATCGACGCAAGACAATACGATAGATACCTCGTTGCTTGAATCAACCAACCTTGCACAACTTGAGGAAGAGTACTCATTACCACGAAATGCTCTCTCTCACCTGCAAGATTGCACCCCTATCTTCACGACAGGGCGCATCTCTGTTGGAGTAGTGGGAGCCTTTGGAATTGCGGGGCTTGTCGCGCTAGGTATCCTCGCAGGCAGAAAACGCTTAGGAGGTACCCTTATCGCGGCATCCTCTTTAGTAATTGTCGTATTAGTAGCCCTAGGAGTCTGGGCGGCGATAGATTTTAATGGCATATTTACCTGGATGCACACGCTTTTGTTTGCACAAGGTAATTGGATCTTTGATGCCGATTCGCTTCTTATTACCCTTTTTCCTGAAGCATTTTGGGCGGCAATGGCGGGACTTTGGATCCTGTCGAGCATTGTTCTTGCCCTTATCACCGGCATTGTAGGAAAAATACTTGCCCGTTAATCAGTACGGAGAACCTCCACTGGAGCAGCACTTCCACTGGAGCAGTGTCTCCACTGGAACCATCATCAAGGTGACTCCAGTGGAAATGACCTTATTACGCCAAACGCGACTGCAATTCCTTTGCAGCTTGCGCTTTGTCAAAGTTACCACCCGTCTTTTGGGTAAGCGTTCCCATTACCTTGCCCATTTCCTTTTTGGTAGCAGCACCCGTCTCGGCAAGCACCTCTTCAATCAAAGCAATAAGCTCTTCGCCTGAAACCTGCTTTGGCAAATAGCTCTCCAGTATTTCCACCTGCTCAGTCAAACGATCGGTGCGCTCTTGATCGTTTCCTGCCTTTATTGAACCGTCAAGCGTCTCTTTTGTTTGTTTGATAGTACGCTTAAGCATTGCATCCACATCTGCGTCGGTAATTTCTCGACGTTCATTCACTTCGATATTTTTAATCTCTCCATGAACTTGGCGAAGGATCGAAAGGCGATTCTTGTCTCTTGCCTTCATAGCGGCTTTAATTTCATCTTGAAGCTCTTGATACTTCATAGTATTCCTTCTCTTTTCTGTTTCTCAAAAGTATTCTTACTGATCTTCCAGCTCATTATACTCTCTGTATCTAACGACTCTTCAGGCGCAAAACCACTTCACAAGTGGTATCTATCTTTAGCTTTTCGGTTAAAGATTATTCAAACAAGAAGACATCGAAGCGTATAATAACACCATCCCTTTTATGTAAAACGTAATCGTCTGCTGCACTAACAACAGACACAACCTGCCCTGCCACAATTGTTGGCGTAGCTCATGCTGCGTTTGCAACAGGGCCAATGAATGCCGTGTTTCGCAAAAAAAGAAAGGACGCTTGTGAACTTTACCGATCGTTGGCACGCTTTTTTCGACCGAACAATTCCCAATATTGTCATCCGTATAATAATTATGGTTTTCGGTTTGGCTTTTGTTGCTGCATCGGTTGGCCTCACACGAGCAACAGGACTAGGAACATCGCCTATTTCATGCGTTCCTACCACGCTCTCCTTTTTCACTCCCCTTACCATCGGGGGCTGGACCTTTGTCATGAATGTGTTATTCGTGATCATTCAGATACTTTTATTAAGACGCGATTTTAAGATCGTACAGCTGCTACAAATCCCCTACGTTTTTGTTTTTTCTGCTCTTATCGATCTGTTCGTCCCCGTATTCGAACTTGTTCCCATGCCGAATTATCTCATGCAACTGTTTTTTAGTATTGTTGGCTGTTTTATGACAGCCTTTGGCGTGTTTTTGCAGGTAAAAGCAAGTTTTCTCACGCTTCCTGGCGAAGGAATTGTGCTTGCAGTAGCCAAAGTATCTAAATGGCCTTTCCCAAAATGCAAAATCGGTTTTGATGCAAGCAACGTTGTCATTGCTACCGTTGCTTCCCTTGTTGCAATGGGTGGCTTATATGGTGTTCGTGAAGGCACTATTATTTCTGCTTTAGCCGTAGGTGCCATTGTGGGGTTATTTAATCGTCTTTTCTCTCACTTCGAGAAGTTCTGCCCTATCAAAGGTCATCTCACTCTTACGGCTACCACCATGGCATCTCCAGAGGAGATTCCATCAAAACCATCCGAAGATGGTGCAACTCATCAAGAAAAAGACCCCGCACAGACCCCTTTGGTTATTACCATCTCGCGTCAATTTGGATCAGGTGGTCGTGAAATTGGCCAAGCTATAGGTAAACTTCTCAATATTCCCGTATTCGATCGTTCTCTCATAGAATTAACCGCCAAGGAATCTGGACTTACCCCGAATTACATAAAAAACCACGAGCAGGAAGTACGCCGTGGCATTCTCTATAACCTTTATATGCAAAGCTATGCAAGTTTTGGTATTGAGCCTACCCAAACTGATGAATTATGGCTCGCACAAGCTCGAACCATTACACGCATCGCCGATCAGGGAAGCTGCGTTATCGTGGGCCGTTGTGCGGGTGCTGTATTGCAAAATCGACCCAACGTATTTAACGTTTTCATTCATGCACCACTCGTACCGCGCATCGGTCGCGTAATGAAAAGAGAAAACGTTGACCATATGAAAGCTGCCGACATGATAGAGCGCGTAGACAAAGAACGTAGAGAACATTGTGAACAGTATGTAGGATCACACTGGACTGATATCAATTCATATCATATCGCCCTTGATTCGAGCGTTATAGGGGTAAAAGACTCCGCATCGCTGATTGCTCGCTTAGCACAGCATGCTTATCCTAAAGCTCCCTTAGCACCAACTCCTGAAAAGCCTACCCATCCTAGTGCGCACAAAGAGCTGTAATCGTTTATTATCTAAGCGCTACAAAACATGAAAGGACAACTTTATGAGCGATCAGTCAAAGCCCGTCCGTGTACGCTTTGCACCATCCCCGACGGGAGAGCTCCATATCGGTGGTGCCCGAACCGCAATATATAACTGGGCTTTCGCGAAAGCCATGGGCGGCTCTTTTATTCTTCGCATTGAAGATACCGACCCCGAGCGTTCCACTGAAGAAAACAAGCAGGTGATTTTACGCGCCATGAAATGGCTTGGACTCACCTGGGATGAAGGTCCTGAAGTAGGGGGCGATTTTGGCCCTTACCTTCAAACCCAGCGCTTTGACACCTACACTTCAGCGCTTGAACGCTTAAAACAACGCGATGCCGTATACCCTTGTTTTTGCACCAAAGAAGAACTTGATGAAAAACGAGCTGCTGCAGAAAAAAGCGAGGGTGGTTATTCAGGCTATGATCGAACCTGCCGCAATTTGAGTAAAGAAGAAGCTCAGCGCCGCATTGAGGCAGGAGAGCCTCATGTTTGGCGTCTGAAGGTTCCAGAAAACCACGGCCCAATCGAATTTCACGATGCCGTATATGGAGACATGTCATTTCCTATTGAGGTAATGGATGACATGATTTTGGTGCGCACCGACGGCACCCCTACGTATAATTTTGCCGTAGTATGCGACGATGCAAACATGCAAATCACCCACGTTATTCGTGGCGATGATCATCTTTCTAACACCCCTCGTCAAATTCTTATCTATGAAGCATTAGGTTTTGAGGTTCCCACCTTTGCCCATCTTTCTATGATCCTCGGCGCAGACGGTCGAAAGCTGTCAAAACGTCGTAATGCAACTTCGGTGGAGCAATACCAAGCAATGGGATACCTACCTGATGCCCTTGTTAACTTCCTTGCTTTGCTTGGCTGGTCTCTTGATGGTGAAACTACTATCATCCCTCGTGAAATGCTTTGCAAAGAATTCAGTCTTGAGCGCATCACACGCAAAGATGCGATTTTTGACGAAACAAAACTTGATTGGATGAACGGCGAATACATCAAGACAATGGGTGCGAAAGCATGGGTTGATGCCGTAAGTCCTTTCCTTATTGAAGCAGGCCTCACCACTAAAGAAGCAATCGAGGAAAATAAAGAATGGTACGAGAAGCTCTATCCTCTCGTAGCCGAGCGCATGAAACGACTTACCGAAGCACCTGAAAAACTTGCTTTTATTTTTGATGGACCAACAGTTAAACTCGACGAAAAATCTGTCCAGAAAAATCTGCTCAAAGAAGGATGCCGCGCCGACGAGGTTCTGCGCAAAGTTCGTGCAATTTTAGCCGACGAATCCATCCCATGGCAATGCGATCCTTTGCAAGATACCTGTCGTGAATTAGTGGATACCCTAGGATTGAAAGCAAAGCTTATTTTTCAACCCATCCGCGTAGCAGTTACCGGCTCTCAGGTTTCTCCACCTTTGTTTGAGTCTATTGAGTTAATGAAACGTAGTGATGTTGTCGCTCGCATCGACTACACCTTATCTGAGGTTTTTGGTGACTAATTCATACGAAATATCAGACGATGCACCCTCTCCTATCGACCTAAATCATGGAGAAGGTGCATCTGCTACCCAAAATGAATCCGAAGCATCAACGACATTCAATAATCGCGATGAGATCGTGGCGCTTTCTTCTTGGTGCACCGCACCGAGCGGTTCTGGTTGCAATCGATGTCTCTCAGCCTGTCCTCACGAAGCGATAACCCTAAACGACCAAGGTCCTGAAATAGATGAAGCTCTCTGCACTCGCTGCGGCATTTGCTCAGGCGTTTGCGATGCTTTTGCCTGGAGCCGCATCACGCTTGAAGACCTAGCGGCGCGCTGCGAACGTGAAGCGAGCTTAGAAGGCTCTCTCTACTTTACCTGCAACGAGCATCTCTTCGAAGGAGTTGCTCCTCGGAGCAACGTAATAATACTTCCCTGCCTTGCCAGCGTTCCTCCCGAGTTTTGGAGTTATCTACTCGCTAAAAACCTCAAAATCGCATGGTACCTCGATCCTTCCTATTGCCAAGATTGTTCCGTAGCAGACCAGAGGGCTCCCCTTCTTTTCAACTACGCCATTGACCTCGCTCAGACCTGGACAGGTGAAACGATTCAGTATGCCTCTTCGATCCCCGAGCGCGAATCGGTATTGTCGCTTTATGCAAATATAGACGAAGGAAGTAGGCGTGATCTCTTAGCAGTACTTGCCAATGAGGGCAAAGACATCGCAACGGGAAAACATCGCCAGCGAAATGCAGGCACCATCGATTCGTTCCATGAAAGCCAAGAGCGTTTTCGAGCACAGGGAAGAATTAAAGCTGCACTACAATCACAAAACATTCCAGACGCATTGCGCCAAAAACAAGCATGGCCAAGACAAACCCTTATGGTAAAAGCAGCTCGTGAGCTCCCTGAAAAAGCATCTACTTTAAGCCGCTATACATCCACTACCGACTACAATCTTTGCCAACAATCTCATGACTGTGTTAACGCTTGTCCTACAGGTGCGCGAAGAATTAATGAAGAGGGTTATCCTGTAGTTGATCCAACGCGCTGTATTGCCTGTGGCGTTTGCATATCTCACTGTTCATACAACGCCTGCGCATACCTCGCGATAACTGCTCATGAGTATTGCGAAAGGACCCCTCATGGCAAAGAAGCTTGATCCTTCCTATTGGGGAAATCCACCACAAACCCCAACCAGAAATACCTCGCATGTTCAACCCGAACAGCCAATGCATCCTACACAACCCACGCAACCTCAGGCTGCGCAGCCCCAATCTTGGGCCGGCGGACAAACTAACGCTAGCTTTTCGCAACCACCGTATGGACAGCAACCCACTCAACCCTATCCTCAAGCTTCACAATCTGCATCAACGCAAGCTAACTATCCTCAAACTCCTTCCAAGAAGCATCGTGGTTGTCTCATTGCGGCAATTATTGCCGTTATCATCGTTATTCTTCTAGGAGTTGCAGGTTGTGTTGCATGCACAAGCCTGATGAGCTCTAATGTCACCTATCACTCAAGCCAAGAGTACCTTCCTCTCCAACCAAATACTCCTGAAACACAAGACGATGTCGAAGCATCACTGAATAATGAATTTTTCCGAAATGCCTTCGATCTTTCAGGGAGCACGCCAGATGCCCCTCTCACAACCGACGAATTAAACGATATCCAATCGTCCTATTTTGCCAACAACACCAAACAGCCTAATGATGAGGGACTGTACTCCGACGGCGTTTACTTTATCGGGAGCGATATACCTGCGGGAAGTTATTGGTTTACCGGAGATGATAATGCGTTGTCATTCTTTTTTATTCTGGAACCAACAGGTGAAAACGGCTCTTATAAAGTAGCTCATATTAATAACTACTATGGCCACAATCTCATGGAAGTCGGAGAGGGAGAGGTGCTCGTTCTTGTTAATGACGGAACGATGCAACCACTCGACTCATTCAGTGAGTCATTTAGCGCTCCCTATCAAAGTGGGACGTATCGCGTAGGAGTTGATATACCCGCAGGAACTTATCAGCTTCAGCTCGGAGAAGCAGACGACTACAGCGCTTGTTATGTTATGAGCGATCTCTCTTTCTCAACCGATAGTTATCTTTACGAAGCCTATTACATTGAAGGAGACAGCCCTGACGAAGTAACGCTTGACGAGGGAACTTATGTCGAGCTTTACAATATGTCAATGACCCCCGTGGTAATGTAGCCTCTTACTTTTTCTGCTCTTCGAATAGTCCTTGGATATAGGCAAATACCTGGCTGAGAGTTCCCGCATCATCAGGGTTGTCGTCTCCTTGCCTTGGAACAAACACGCGCAACGGAACGGTCATTTTCTTTTTATCAGCTAAGTAACGACCAGCTTTGCGACGAAGAGAAGAAGCTTGTGCCTTAGAAAGGAAAATGGGTTCCACGATCAGCTTTCCACCCGTCACCGAAATCAAACGAATGCCATGCTCGTTGGCAAATGCTTTTAAACGCGCCTTTTCTATTTGGTTGAGAGCTGCTTGTGGGATTTCAGGATGCTTTTGCACTAATTCCTGGTAGATATCTTCCACTGCTTCCAACGTATCGGCGCTTGCAATTTTTCGATAATAGAGCACGCGCTCATCTGCGTCAGGTAAATACTCTTCTGGGAAATAGGTATGACCGGGAATGTTGATAACGATATCAGATAGAGCTGGAGGTAGATACTCGGTGCTGTTTGTGTTGCCTTCACGCGTCATATTAACCGCCGTTGCAAGCATCTGAGCAAACAGATCAAAACCGACTGCTGACATGTTACCGCTCTGCTCTGCGCCTAATAAACTTCCTGCTCCGCGTATCTCTAAATCGCGCATCGCCACGCGCATTCCGCTCCCTAATTCAGTATGTTCGTTAAGCGCAGTTAAGCGAGCCATAGCCTCTTCAGTCATCGTTATATTATCGGGGAACAAGAAGTAAGCATATGCTTGTGTAGAGGATCTACCTACACGCCCCTTCAGCTGATACATCTGAGCCAACCCAAGCCTTTGGGAGTCCTCGATGATAAGCGTATTAGTATGAGGATTATCGATACCGCTTTCGATAATGGTGGTCGCAACCAACACGTCAAGTTCACCTGCCGAAAAATCCTCCATCACATGCTCGAGTTGTTCTTTAGTCATTTTGCCATGAGCAACCCCTACACG
>FR896071.1:42035-43064 GCA_000435475.1 Cryptobacterium sp. CAG:338
TGAACCGCTTCGTCGATCGAACGTACGCGGTTACTTACATAGTAAACTTGTCCCCTACGTTCAAGTTCTCGACGAATAGCGTCGCTCACTAAATCGGGATCCCACTCGCCCACATGAACTTTTACTGGTCTTCGGTCATCGGGAGGAGTCAAGATAAGACTCATATCGCGTACACCCGACAAGCCCATTTGCATAGTTCGCGGAATAGGAGTTGCCGACAAGGTTAATACGTCGATAGATTCACGCATGTTCTTTAGCTGTTCTTTATGACCAACACCGAAACGCTGCTCTTCGTCAATAATAACAAGCCCCAAATCATGAGGGTTCACATCACGCGATAACAGTCGATGTGTGCCTACCAAAACAGCAACTTTTCCACTTGCAAAATCCTCAAGCGCGGTTTTTTGCTGTGCAGGAGTACGAAAACGAGAAAGCACCTCTACGCGAACATCGTAAGGCTCAAACCGCTCCGAGAAAGTCGCATAATGCTGTTGCGCCAAAATGGTGGTAGGACACAACACCATAACCTGCTTATTATCTTGGGTTGCCTTAAAGGCTGCACGCAAGGCAACTTCGGTTTTGCCAAAGCCCACATCACCGCACACCAATCGGTCCATAGGATGAGGAGACTGCATATCTGCTTTAATATCGGCAATAGCAGCTAGCTGATCAGGTGTTTCCTGATAAGGGAAGCTTTCCTCCATTTCGCGTTGCGCAAGGGTGTCTTCACCATAACGATAACCCTGCGTTGCAGCACGCCGGGTATATACATCCACTAAATCAAAGGCAAGTTTTTTGGTAGCTTTACGCGCCTTGGTAAGCGCACGAGACCAGTCCGAAGTGTTCAAACGCGTCAGACGAGGGGATGACCCTTCTGGACCCACATAGCGCGTTACGCGATCGAGCTGCTCGACAGGAACGTAGAGCTTATCCCCTTCAGCATATTCAAGCAGTAAGTAATCACGCTCAGATCCGCTCACATCTTGCCTTACAATGTCTCGGAAAAAAGCAACACCATGCGCAGCGTGA
>FR896071.1:43106-47910 GCA_000435475.1 Cryptobacterium sp. CAG:338
AGGGAAAGGTGATTTCTGTAACGTCAACACGGGAACGCTTACGCGTCGCCATGGATCCCTGCGTATCCGCCAAAGACACCAATGCCATTTTCGCAGCAGGGAAGATCATTCCTAGCGGTATATCAACGTCAACAATATTCACTTGCCCACGACGCAATTTCGCCGTTTCGTCCTCCACTACATCAAGTACCTCATTGATAGGAATACCAAGATCGACTAAGGAAAACTTAATTTCTTGACGAGCCCTGAAATGCGGCACTGAAAAAACTACCGTAAAACCTGTTTCTGCAAGCGAGCGCAATCTTCCATAAAGCTTTTCGGGATCCCCTGCTACCTCCACTCTTTTAACCACTAATTCGCTATCAAGTTGAACGCCTACTCGCATAATCGAAACATACGTAGCACGCGGATTAGTCCCAAAATTAAGCTCCGTTGCACTCGTAAAGAGATCTTGAACAGGAATTGAAGTCCCTTGCGCCATCTTTACATAGGAATCAAGTGCATGCTGGGCATCATCGAAAAGGGAACGAGGTTCAATCAGCACCGTAAGCGCTTCTTGAGGCACATAAGATCCAACTGTTGTTACCTCTTCCAATAAATATGAAGTAAGGACATCAGGAATTTCCTTCGAATCATCTTCAAGGCGCTCCAGCAGTTCTCGCATTTCTTTATTTGTTGCCGCACGCTTTGCAAGATGACGTTGAGCACGCCTAATAGAAGAAATATCGCTTCTAAATTCTCTCACGGGAAATATTTCTACCTCATCTAAAGAAGAAATAGTCTGTCCCGTTGAAGGCAAAAAGCGACGTATTTCATCCAATTCATCGCCAAAGAAATCACAACGGATAGGATAAGAGAGATTCCCTGGAAAAATATCGAGAGTACCGCCCTGAACGCAGAAAGTCCCAGGACCATCCAATTGTCCCGCATTGTCATAACCCATTGCGACCAGCGCTTCAGCGAGATCTTCAAAACAGGATACCGCCCCTAACGCATGCTCTGACAGATCAATTCCCTGTTTAAGCACAAGGGGACGGGCTATATCACTTTTCGGACTTGCAATTTTTCGCAAAAGAGCTCGTGCAGAGGCAACCACAATTACAGGCTTCTTATTCTGAAGAGCCCACAGCGCCTCGAGACGCGAACCATGCAAACGAGGCTGCATGGGTGCATCAAGCGAAAACGGATTACCTTCATAATCGGCAAAACGAAATACCCGTTCTTCTCCCACAAACGCGCCAACCGTACGCGCAAAAGTATCCGCCGCGTCTTCCCCTGCTGTTACAACAAGTGTTGCTCGAGGATCTTCTACAAAGCGGGCTGCAACCAAAAAAGGTCGAGCTGACGACGCCACACCAATAACCGCATCCGTGCGGTTATCCATTTTTTGCCACGCCTGATCAACAGCATGGGATTTTTTCAGCGTAGCAGATAGAAGATCAATCAGCATTATTGCCTTACCCTTCAAACACTCGTAACAAACCAACAAGGTTGCTCTTTTGCACTTTAAACCTTGTATTGTTCTTCAAACCTTGCAAATTATTGGTTATTTATAACTCATTAGCTGCATCATCTTTGCTTTTGCAGCATACTATTGCATGCTTAAACCAATCAAACATCAAAGGAACTGTCATGGCACGAGAAAAAACCGCAGATAAACGCGCACGTGCACTCGCTGTTGCTGATCGCATGAACAACTATTATGGTCAAGCTGAATGCGCTCTTAACTATACCAGTCCTTTTACTCTTACTATTGCAGTTCTTTTATCCGCCCAAACAACCGATGCGGGCGTCAACAAAGTAACCCCTTTACTCTTTGAAAAATATGGAACTCCCGAAACAATGGCGCAAGCCAACGTTGAGAATGTCATGGATATTATTCACTCCATTGGCTTTTATCGCAATAAGGCAAAAAATTGTATCGCCGCTGCACAGATGATAATGTCCGACTTTGGCGGAGAGGTTCCTCGCACTATGGAAGAACTCCAGCGCCTCCCAGGCGTTGGACGAAAAACTGCCAATATCGTTTTGAATGAAGCCTTTGGCATCGTTGAGGGTATTGCGGTTGACACTCATGTATTCCGTATTGCCCATGTATTAAAATTTGCAGGCCCCTCAGCAGACAATCCAGCAAAAACCGAACAAGCGCTACTCAAGCTTTACCCAAAAGAATACTGGAAACCGATTAATCATCAGTGGGTTCTTTTTGGGCGTGAATTTTGCATCGCACGAAGACCTCGATGCAGCGCCTGCTTCCTATCCGATCTCTGCCCTAACGCTCCAAAGGAGAACTTGTGAACCTAGCTCATTTAAAATATTTTATTACTCTTGCCGATCAGGAGCACTTTGCAAATACTGCACGTTCTTTAGGCATAGCCCGCTCAACCTTGTCGCTTGCTATTTCCCGCTTGGAAGACGATCTCCGCGCCCCTCTTTTTACCAAAAATGGCAGCAACTTCACTTTAAGCCCCTATGGTAAAGAGTTTTACCGCTATGCTTCCCTTGCGTTAAAAAACATTGAAACAGGAGCGGATAAGGTTCATGCCATGCTGAACGACCGAACCGAAACCCTTTGCATTGGTGTTCCTTTTACCATCCAAAGCGAAGACTGGGCACGAGTAGTTCGTTCGTTTCGCGCGGAAGCTGACCCTACCCTTTCCGTGAAAATCATTCAAGGCTTTAGCGGAAGCCTCCTCAACGATCTTGCCGCTGGAGAGCTCGATGTTGTTTTCGCCGCAAAACTCAAAGATGCTCCAGACGGACTGACCTTTACGCCTTATTGGTCTCAACAGCTCGTTGTTGCGGTCAATAAAGACAATCCCCTTGCACAGCGCAAAAGCATTTCTCTCACTGAACTAAAAGGCTATCATATTCAATCCTACGCAAAAGGTTGGCCTCCTCATGACGACATAGCTGCTTGCGTAGAAGGTTATAACCTTGATATCGAAGAGCAATTTAAAGAAGAGATTACTATTTGCTCGATGGTGTCTGCCGACGAAAACGCTATTGCTTTTGTTGACTATTCGTTTTTAGTTGGCGCGTTCAAAGATATTGTATGTATCCCTATCGATGAGGTTCCCGAGGACTTTCATAAGCTCTATCTCATTCATCGGAGCGAAGAAAACATGACTCCAGGAATGATTCATTTTATTGAATATATGAATGAGCACCCTATTGCCCCAGCACGTTTACGTTAAGAATGCTTTCGTGTTCCAAAATCAATAAACACCGATAATGCTTATTGTATCGGCTTAAACAATGCGCACTTATCGCAAGCTCGCTAGAGTGAGTTTTTGAAATGAGTTAGTTATTGAGCCCTCGTTGGAATGGATTTGTTATTGCGCATTCGTTAAATGAGTTTGTTCAACTATGAAATTTGCTGAAGTGGCTTTCCATCTTTTCGCGTTATCTCGCATTCATTACGCACTAGTTCTGCAACGATAGTCTCAGCTAAAAAAGGTACTCGCTGTTCCACTTGAGAAGTAAGACCGACGACGAATTCTGCTGGCTCAAGATTTTCCACCTGCATTCCAAAACACAGACCTTTTGCTTCAAACCCCAGCATCGCCGCAGCGTCAAAAAGATCGGCAAGTCGCAGCTCATGAAGCGAAGTGCGGGCACCCGCAGCACGAGCCACATCGTATGGTTTGTATCGGAATACCGTACCCGGCTCTGCTCCTGTGTCATCCACTGCATCTACCGTGATGATGAGATCATAGTCGTCTACCTTTGAAATCATATCCATACTCATGCAGCCCACATCAAAAAGATCAATATTGTCAGGAAAGATATACGTATCTTGCATGTAGTCATATACCGCGGGAGCTACTCCATCATCGAGCATTAAGCGATTTCCTACAAAAAAGACTGCGATACGCATGATCAGCATTCTCCTATCAGTTTCAAATAGTGCAATTCAAACTCTCTGAGCATATGAGACAAAACAATCGAGTTATTCAGATGCTGTTTCGATAAACCGGCTTATCTAGTTCAACAATTCCTTTAAGTTCAGCAATTCCTTTAAGGGTGTAAGAGACATTACATTTATGCGTCGATTGTTGGCCTAATTACCAAGTTATAGTACGTTGCAGCACCGAGCATAACCGCAGCTAAAATTCCCATTGTTACAGCCCATATCACCTGTCGTTTTCGATATTGCTCTTTTGTTTTGCCACGAGACAGATCGCGTCGAAGAGCATACACCTGAGATGCCCGAGCAAAAACGATAGTCACTCCCGCAAGGATGAGCCCAGCAATTACGGCAAGGGTGATAGTAAGAGGCTGGGGATTTTCATAAACGCCATAGAAAAGATTGTCTATTAGCAGCCAAGCAGGGTAATACAGAATGGTGATCCAAATACCATGCGCAGGCCCCCAAATAGGCGGCATAAAAAGAGCTCCCAGGTTGAGAGGAGGTAGTCCTTCTAATGAAATTTCCTCAATGGGTGTTTCTTGATAGTGATTTTCTTCAGAACTCACTTTTAGTCCTTTCAAAAAGGTTTATAAAAGTACCGTAAACGATTATTGTCTCAGAACTTAATTCGTATATTCAAAACGAAATACCAGGTATCATATAGTGCCGTATTATGTTCTTCTGTCATAGTAACAAGCGCTTACTTTAAGTATGATGCCAACTTCTTAAACGGCAGAAGTTGCAGGTTTGCAGTATCCAACCTACGGCAATCAAAATAGCCACCTACAAAAATCTACCCACAATACCCACCTATAAATACCCCTCATACTTTGGAATGATCACTCAAAATAAAAATTTCTGCCTATGACCCAAATTTCTTGCCTCGCTGAA
>FR896071.1:47987-48243 GCA_000435475.1 Cryptobacterium sp. CAG:338
TTTCCTTATTCCGATAAGATTACCCATACCGATTAATTATTTATAGTCATACCTATATTCAAAGACAGGATTGCGTTATGTCTCATTCGTTGTCTTCAGTTTCAACCTCTGCTTTTGAAATTCTCGGCCCTATTATGGTAGGACCTTCTTCTTCACACACTGCAGGAGCACTCCGCTTAGCACAGGTAGCGTCTTCTCTTCTTGAAGGCAATATAGCTTCTGTCAAATTTACCCTCTGGAATAGCTTCGCCCAAAC
>FR896071.1:48258-55294 GCA_000435475.1 Cryptobacterium sp. CAG:338
AAACATATCGAGGTCACGGCACCGACCGTGCCTTGGTGGCAGGTATACTTGGCCTACAAACTGACGATGAACGCATTAGAAACGCTTTTGATATCGCCCAGAAGAATTCGATGCATTTTGAATTTTTTGTTGCAGGAGACAACCCTTCCCTCCACCCCAATACCGTCGATATCGAAATGACTAACACCGCAGGTATTCACGCTACCGTACGGGGTGAGAGTCTCGGCGGAGGTAAAATCCGAATTTGTCGCATTAATTCTGTAGAGGTCAATATATCGGGAGCCTATTGCACCTTATTTGTCGCACATCGCGATGCTCCTGGTGCGCTTGCAGCACTCACGTCACTTCTTGCAGATGCTCAGGTAAACATCGCATTTTGCAGTACCTATCGTACCGAAGCAGGAGGACAAGCCTATTCCGTATTTGAAACAGATGAATACTACTCTGGAGCATCATTTATTAAATCGGTAAAAAGTCTTGATTTAGTTGACTATGCTAGCTTTATTGAGGTTCCAGGAAGTTCTGCTCTATCACCTATAAACTCCCTCAATCCCTATATGTTTACTTCGGCAGCAGATCTTCTTGAACTCTGTTCTAAAGAAAAGCTCACCATTGGCGAGATTATGAAACGACGTGAGTATTGTCTCTCGGATAAAGAAACTACTTTCCGAACAATGCAAAACGTATTAGAAGTAATGAGAAAGGAAACAAGTGAACCACTTCGAAATCCTCAATCGTCTCTAGGCGGTTTCATTGGCGGCGAAGCACAGAAGATTGAAACAAGTGCGCAACGCTATGCACAAAGCCTTATAGGCAGCGTACAAACCGATGCAGTAGCACGTGCTATGGCAGTTTTGGAACGTAGTGCTTCAATGGGAGTAATCGTAGCTGCCCCCACCGCAGGATCGGCAGGAGTAGTTCCTGGGGCAACTTTAGCTGTGGCTGATCACCTTCATGCTGAAACCAAAGAAATTCACGATGCGCTCTTCTGTGCTGCAGCTATCGGCCAACTCCTCTCCGCCAATGCTTGCGTGGCAGGAGCAGAAGGCGGATGTCAAGCCGAAGTAGGTAGCGCAGCAGCTATGGCAAGCGCAGCGCTAGTGCAAATGTTAGGTGGATCACCAGAACAATGTTTCCATGCAGCTTCCATCACTTTAGGAAATCTACTAGGTCTTGTATGTGATCCAATAGGGGGGCTTGTTGAAGTACCCTGCCAAAACCGTAACGCAATCGGCATAGCAGCTGCCTTTTCTTCGGCACAGCTAGCTTTATCGGGTATCACAAGCCTTGTTCCTTTCGACGAGATGGCGCATGTTATGTTAGAGGTTGGACACGCGCTCCCCTCTACCCTTCGCGAAACCGCACTCGGAGGCATTGCTCAAGCACCATCTGCAAAACAGGCTTGTCGTAACTGCAGTGCCTGCAGGTAAAGAAGCGCTTTTCTTTAGTGCAGGTTGTCTCCTGAGTTACCTTTCAACTATTAGCCCGTTTCTTACTCGTTAAGGCATGAAATACCAACCCAGATTAAGTTACAAAAAAACTCCGACTCAGATTTCTGGGTCGGAGTTTTAAAGTTTAGGCTTAAATTCTTGCGATCGCCGCCACTTTTATCTTTCTGTCTCCCAGATGTAATCCCTTATTTCAAGAGTACCTCGCAAGAGATTCCAGATAAAACTTAGTGAGCATCTACAGAGTGATCCTCACCAACGATTACGTGACGATTAGGATCGTAAACCTTACCACCGTGCTCTTTGCCAAGAAGCATGAGCTTAGCAGGAGCAGTACCTTCGATGAATACAAGATAGATGTGCAACATACTGAAGATGATGAACACAAACATCATGAAGTAGTGAATGATGCGCATAGACATCATGCCGCCTACCAAAGAGGTGCCCGCTGCGAAGAAGGTCCAAGATGCGGTAGGAACCCAAAGGCAGAAACCGGTGTAAGCCATAATGAGAATCAAGAAAGCAACTGCCAAGTAGGAAATCTTTTGAGGAACGCCAAGCTTTGCGCTTAAAGGATGATCCTTCTTGATGAACAGGTAGTACTTGATCCAAGAACCCAACTGGTGACGATTGTCTGCCTGAGGAAGCCAGGTTTTATAGTCGCGAACCAGGTTGCGCGTACCACCCGTAGGAGCAGTCTGAAGCAAGAATGCAAACACAATACGCACGATGCAGTTAACCAAAAGAACAATACCCAGGAAAACATGTGCGCCGCGAGCTACACCCGTGAGAGCTGCCCAGAACGGGAAGTGAATCAAGAAACCGGAGAAGATCAAGCATGCCATGCAGATGAGGTTAATCCAGTGCGTCACACGCATAGGCATTGGATGAGCTTCTTTGTAGTGAGCCAAATGTGCCATTTACTTCACCCCCCAAGGGCTAGTAACCGTTTCGAAATGCTTACCGGTTGAAGGCTCAGTTACATGAACTGCACAAGCGGTGCATGGGTCGAAACTGTGAACCGTACGGAGAACATTGATAGGCATCTCAACGTCAGCAACAGGGTTACCAATAACAGCCTGTTCGATAGGACCAGGAACTCCTTCAGCATTACGAGGAGCAATGTTCCAAGTAGTAGGAATAATGATCTGATAACCGGTGATCTTGCCGTTGTTAACATGCTCAGTGTGATAGAGAGCACCACGTGGAGCTTCCCAGAAGCCCGTGCCGTCACCAGTAATGGTGGAAGGTGAACGGAAGTATTCGCTGTCGCCACCCTTAATTGCTTCGATAAGTTCGTCAACCCAATCGCACATAAGGTTTGCGATGTAGAGAGACTCAACCTGGCGAGCAGCTACACGACCAAGCGTAGACTGCAACTGAGGGATGGTGAGATTCAAATCAGCGCAGAGCTGATCGAGGTTAGTCTTGATGAATTCGTTACCACGCAGATAAGCAGCCAATACACGAGAGAATGGACCTGCCTCCATGCACTTGCCGTCGTAGCTTGGTGCCTTAGACCAGGTATAACGATCGGAGATTTCACCAAACTCATGACCGTTCTGCTCGAACAAAGTGCCCTCTTTGTAGTATTCAGTGAATTCTGGCTCGGTAACGCCTTCGCGAGGATTGAGATCAGAATCACCAACATACCAGGAGTGACCAACGTATTCCTTGATGAGATCCTCGTTAACCTCGGAGAGGTTGAGGTTTTCATCGATAACACCACTGGGTAGATAACGATCAGCCATCTCGAAGGATGGGCGCTCGAATACACCCCAAGCAACATAGCGACCGCAGCCTTTACCAAACTCAAGAGCTGGCAAGTAGTAAGGAGCAATTGCCTTGGTGTCAGGAATCATAGTTGCAGCTACCCAATCACGAAGTTCGTGACAAAGTGACCACAGATCATCAAGCTTTTCTTCGGTAGGTACAAAGGAAGTACCACCAGGAACCAGCGTCATAACGTGAGGCATCTTGCCGCCCAAAAGACCGCAGATCTCAGATGCCTTTGACTGCATGGTCAAAGCCTCGATGTAGTGAGCGGTACAGATAAGATCAAGCTCTGCAGGCAGATTAAATTCGGCATCAGCAGCACCGTTCTTCCACCAGTTGCCAGAGAAGATAGACATCTGTCCATTTTCAGCAAACGTGGTCAAACGCTGAGCCAATGCGCGAAGGTCGGTGTTCATTGAGGTGCCTGCTGCCTGAGCCAAATCATAGGCATCAGCAATATTGGCATTTAAACCGTTGAGTGGGTTTACGTAGTCAAGTGCTGCCAAGGTGTAGAACCACAGAATGTGGCTGTGCAGGAACTGACCGCCCTCAATAAGATTACGAATGATACGAGCATTGTTAGGAATCTCGATGCCGTAAGCCTTTTCAGCTGCAATGGAAGAAGCATGAGCGTGAGAAACAGGGCAAACACCACAAATACGCTGAACAATATGAGCAGCATCTTCAGGGGTGCGATCCTGAACTACCAATTCCATGCCGCGGAAACAACCGCCAGACATCCATGCATCAGTAACAACGCCGTTTTCTACTTCCATCTCCACACGAAGATGGCCCTCAATACGAGTAATCGGGTCGATAACTGAACGAGTCATTGTTTACTTGCCTCCCTTCAGAACATCTTCGTCATACTGACCGATGGCCTGATCAGGATGCTTTGCGTCCCATTCACGTACCTTCTCGAAGTCAGCGCCACCGCTGGTGCGGCCAGTCTTCTTCATGCCGAAGCCATGGATTACAAGAGCAGCAGCTACTACGCCAGTCAAGGTCCATGCAATAGCTTCAGGCTGAATGGTCATGCCACCAATGCGCAAGTCACGGAAACGAGCACGGAATGGTGTGTTGGTTTCAACCCAGTTCTCACCAGGATCGTTTGGATTAGCGGTGCAGCAACCAATGCAAGGACCGCCCGAAGCAACACACCAAGAACGACGGTGGTTCCAGCGAACGATACCGCAATTAGCCTTGGTCTGAGGACCGCGACAACCCATTGGATACAGGCAGTAGTTAAGCGCCTCTTCCTTAGTACCGAAAGCGTAAACAAATTCGCCATTCTCGAAATGACCACGACGCTCGCAGTTGTCATGAATGGTCTGATTGAACATAACGGTAGGCTTGTTTTCGCCATTAAGTTCAGGAAGCTGACCAATAAGAACTGCATCTACCAAAACAGCCTCGAGCCATTCAGGATTTGCTGGGCAACCTGGAATATTAATAACAGGAGTCTCAATTCCCGACTTACGCAAGAACTGCTGAACACCTAATGCTCCGGATGAATTGGGGTTAGCACCCATCCAACCACCATTTACTGCGCAGGAGCCCAAAGCTACAACAGCGTTTGCGTTCTCTGCTGCATGGATAAGGTGTTCGGTGCCGGGCTCATTGGCAACGCGCAACGCTTCACCGTTCCAGCCCTCCAAAACCGCACCTTCGTAGATGAGGATGTAATTTCCTGCCTCGATCGTCTGTGCCTTGGCCTCTTCCATTGACCAACCTGCAGCAGCAGAAAGGGTTTCGCAGTAGTTCAGCGAAATCATTTCCAACACTACGGTTGCTGGATCAGGGGCGTCAACCTGTGCGAAAGATTCCGTACAACCGGTGCAAGAAGCGCCTTCGATCCAAATTACGGGATACAAAGCACCTGATTCTGCGCCGATAACGGAGTTCTCGATCGCCTGAGCAACGCGAGGAGCAGCGAGCTCAGACAAGCCTGCCGCAACAGCGAGCGAGCCGCAGAGCTTCATGAAGCTACGACGAGACACGCCGCGTGCCTCCAGCTTACTTAAAAACTCTGGACTGATTGCCTCTGTTACCATGTGCACACCTCCTTAAGGGTGTATTGTCCTGTAAAACCTCTGTACACATTGTTATGGATTTCTTCTCAAAAAAGAGTGACTAACTTGCGAATATCGGGTTATTCCCGCCAGCGGCACGAAAATGTTACCCAGAATATTGGTAGTAACACACATTTCCTTCATATCTGATCATCTGCCCTTATGATCAAGCGAAAATGGGTCGTTTGCTGGTACAAAAATTCGTTTTTGTTACCTATTTTTTTGAGAATTATCCAACATTTGAACATTATTTTGAATTATACCATTAGCAAATGGTCATTTTTTAAAATTCGTCCCATCACAGGAAATGATGTTTCAAAGCCTGGTTTGTTGTCATTTACAGGGAAGAAACACAGAGTCTTTCTTTAGTGAGTTATTATGTTCAAAATTTACAAGAAAGGATCACTATGACTCAAGCCACCACAATCGCTTATTTGGGACCAGTTGGAACCTATTCTCACGAAGCCGCCCGTCTCTTTGCAAAGCGCATGAACTGTGAGGAAATCGAACTTATTGAATGTCCTTCATTTAATGAAGTTCACGAAGCGGTTGATCGTGGAAAAGCTGAATTCGGTGTCATGCCTATCGAAAACTCACTCGAAGGTGTAGTAACCGCAACACTTGACACGCTCGCATTTAAAGGTGGCGTATCCATTATGGGCTCAGCGGTACTCGACATCCATCATTGTCTTGTGCTTCATCCTGACGCAAACATTGAAGACATTAAGACCGTAGTTAGTCATCCCCAGGGCCTTGCTCAGTGTCGTCGTTATTTAAATAATCGCTTTCCTACGCTTGCCCGTATCGCCGCCTCCTCCACCGCAGAAGGCGCTCGTGCTGCAGGAAAAGACAAAACAGTTGCGGGCATTTCTTCAGAATTTGCAGCTGAATTATTTAAGGGGAAAATCCAGGAACGCGACATCGAAGATCACTATGGAAATCAAACACGTTTTGCGCTCATTGCTCGTCAAGGTCACGAGCCGGTGCTACATGGCGACCATATGAAAACATCACTGGCACTCTCTTTGAATGCAGATAAACCAGGATCTCTTCTGATGATTCTCTCTGAGCTCAATTACGCAAATGTTAACTTGACCATGATTCAATCACGCCCCACCAAACAAGGGCTTGGAGATTATCTCTTCTTTATCGATCTTGAAGGAACTCCAGCAAATCCTGCCATTAAAACCGCACTCGATTGCCTGCGTTTGAAGTTGCGCGAAGTAAAAGTTTTAGGTGTTTATCCCGCCGAGTAACGAGGGTTCTCGTCGAAAGAGACTTGCTTAAAAAAGCCCTCTTTTACCAAGTCGTCAAGAATTGAACGAACGAGCTGAGCATCAGGTTCAGCTCGTTTTTGTTTTACTTCAAATTCCGTAAGAGCTTGAACCACTTCAGAAAACGAAACTTCACGCTGAGCAAGCACCAAACGCACTATTTCTGCGCGCTTTTGTCTGCGAGACCCCTCAAATTTTGATTGGATAACGTGATGACGTGAACGTCGTGAAGGGTTTGGCAGTACCGATTTTAAATAGGCCCCATAATCAAGCAGCGCATAATACCAACCACGGGGATCTTCTTTCGAGCATGTCTGTTCTACGAGAGGCTCTATGCGGCGGTCTGAGACCTCTTCTTCATGAGGAAAAAATTCGTGTAGAAATACCGTACGAACGTTAGTCTCTAAATAAAGAACGGGTTTTTGGTAAGCAAATGCAAGCACTCCCCCCGCAGTAGCTTTGCCGA
>FR896071.1:55344-55658 GCA_000435475.1 Cryptobacterium sp. CAG:338
GGTGTCAGGCAGAACGCCCCTATACTGTTCGGCGCATTGCTCGGCACAACGCTTTAAGGCAAGAGCTCGGCGATTGTATCCCAATCCCTGCCAAGCTTCTAGCACAAGAGACGTTTCGGCACTCGCAAGCGCATCAAGAGTTGGAAATAATTTTAGAAACCGATCCCAATACTTCTCAACACGCGACACTTGCGTTTGCTGAAGCATCACTTCAGAGACAAGCACCGCATAAGGATCGTCTATACCGCGCCAAGGTAGATCACGATAAAGACGCGCGCCTTCCTCCCATACCTTAGCGATAAACTGATCTTCAT
>FR896071.1:55685-55913 GCA_000435475.1 Cryptobacterium sp. CAG:338
TTAGGCAATTGACCACCTTATTTTTTTGATTCAAGCGCAAATGCTGCCTGAATAACAGGATGGTTTTCACCCTGATCAAATAAGTCTTTTAGCGAAATTGAAGAATAGAGATCTTTTAATACCATATCTGCCGCACGCCATACCGCATTAAAAGCACAGGAACCTTTATGACAGCAGGAGTAATCGCAATTTGTACACTCCGCGACCGACATGGTATCACCGCTGACG
>FR896071.1:55940-70677 GCA_000435475.1 Cryptobacterium sp. CAG:338
CAAAACATCATAGACCGTAACGATTGAAGGGTCACAATTAAGAACAAGGCCTCCATGCACACCACGAATAGTGCGTAGAAGGCCCGCTTTAACTAATTCATGTTGAATGCTTCGAGCAAACGAATAGGGAATCTGTTCCGCTTCAGCCACCTCGGCAATTGAAACAAATGATTCACCATTTTTATAAGCGGCACGGATGATACGGCACGCGTAGTCACAGCGGCGCGTGATGCTCATCGGCTATTCCTCCAGTAGATCGTCAATATTTGCTAGTTCTTTTCTGAAGTGGTCAACCGCCAAATCTTCCATGCGCTTGTACTCCTCAGATTCCAAAGGCTGAAAGTTAGATAAGCGCATCAAAACCTTGTCGGTCTCAACCGCACAGAAAGTATTTTGCGCAACGCTTTCGCGATACGCTTCCTCTACTGATTCATTCGAAATTGCATATATTTCGAAACGAGACAAACCCCGAGAGAAATCAACCAGTTGTCCCCTGTTGAGGCCTCTCATGGAAGGGTGCTGAGACTGTTCGCTAAGCCATATCTTTCGACGTTCGTCTTCATCTGGTAAATCTATGTCCACGAATCGATGATCACCAATTAAATCCCAGAAAAATGGATCGATTTCACTCGGTTCCGAAGCCGAGATAAGAACCGTCGCTTCAGGGCTCGTGAGAGCAGCTTGCACAAGCGCAAGAGCCTCTCGCGCTCCGCGAGAAAGCTGAATGGTTAAAAGCGACTGCACATCATCGAATGATCCGTCAAAAAACGGTAAATCCCAGAGGTCAAGATCCTCTAACACCACTACCGTTGGAGAGTCGAATCCGCTGCGTGAAACCCCCGACAAACGCGCTTTAAAATTCGGAGAAGCCATAACGCATAAAACAACCTGACCCATAGCGTTGCGATCAAGACGCATTCTTACCGCAGGTAAGCCAAGTTCTCCGACCGTTGCCACCATGAAGCAATTTGCATCTTCACGTGCAGGACTACGGAAAATAAGAGTTCCCAGCCCTGGCATTCCTGGCATCCCATGACGGAAATTGAGCATCTCCAAGAATTGAGCAAATTCAGGATCCTTGGCACGCCCTACCCCAAGCTTTGCCATTGAGGCGATTGCTTTATCAAACCCTACAAGATTACGGTAGTTAAACCGCTGCTGAGGGGCTTCCTGGGTCTCCTTAGAGGCAGCACCTGTAGCAAGATTTGTCAGCTGAGCAAAGGCGGCAGCCAAGGGGGAATCAGAAGGAATAACTGCTGATTCGATTTCAAGTGCACCCTTATCTACTCCCGCATTATCTTCATTATGCACACCACCGTTACGTTCTTCGGAAGACGAAGAAGTTAGGGCTGCCGAATTGAGAGCGGCGATATCTTTTTCCTTAGATACCGAAGCAGGATCATCTGAGGGGTTGCTCTGCGAACCTTGATTAGCGGCTTTTTGTTCGGCACCAGAAGATACGCTGCCCTTTACGGAAGCTTCGTTCAGTTTGTCGTTTTCAGCCTTCGAGGAAAGCTGACCGTTTTTCGCAGAGCGTTTGAGAGGAAGTGCTGTGTTATCAACCACATCACCATCGTAGCGGTACAGCACATCGTCGGTAGCGTCCATAAGATCTTGACTAACCATATCAGCCATATCTTCTACAAGACTGCGATCTAACCCATATTCTTCCAGCTTGTCAAAAGCAAGCTCTTGTAACTCTTGAGCATGACGCGCCATTTCCTCCGGAGTCCAAAACGCCTCAAGCTTTTCAAAGATATATTCCGCCAGTGAGCGCTGCTTGGCACGAATTGCCAAATCCCATGCTTTCGTCATTCCCTCAAGCACTGCTTCACTAGGAATTCTATTTTCGCGCAATGCGCGTTCATAGGCCGCCAAATACAGGTGAATACCTAATACGATATCGCCCTCTTCTACTGCCGAAGCCGCACGCTGAAGGTATGCCTGAGAAGAATTGGAATGGGCATTTTGATCCTGAAACGATGATCCGCCAAAAATCGACTCCTCATTCATCATCGTGCACCTCCTTTTGATTCTCATTTTGCCAATGTATCAGTTGTACATGCTGTTCTTAATAATGCTAGTTATTTACTCGCAGTTAATTGTAAATCAGGCTCATGCAAGCTGTGTGAACAATCAATGATTTGTCAGTCATTTGTACCTTTTTCACAAGGAATGAACATTTTTACCACGAAAGAATGTCCCAGCCGTGTTCCTTTGCGCTACGGCGCAAAGGTCGATCGGGAGTTACAGCGCAAGGATTAACCGCTGCCTGGAGCATCGCTCGATCGGAATGATGGTCGCCATACGCATGGGTTATAACCCAATTACCTTCACCGTATTTCTCATTGGCGTAGGCGGTTATACGATTGAGTTTTTCCTCTCCTTCGACTGGCAGCCCCTCAACTTGGCAGGTATAACAACCTGATTCATCGGTAGCCATGCGCGTTGAAAATTCATGCGTAAACTGATGGGTTTTCATTGCTTGACGAATAAGGGGCTCAAAGGTCGCGGAAACAACCCAGACCTCACGTCCACAAGATCGGTGATAGTTGATGGCCTGATCTGCCTTTGCGCGAAATATTCGCTCTAGATGCTCATCGTAAAAGATTTCAAGGAAACGATCGACCTCTTCTTGCCTTTGACCTTCAAACGCAGAAAAAACCGCCCCACGAACCCAGCTCTCATTTTGAGGAAGTCGAAGTTTATAGCGCAGACCCCAGAAGATAATGCGGGTAAAGATACGTTTCTTAAGCAACCCTTTACGCCTCAGATAGCGCACCAGAATAACGGGAGAATTACCCGAAATAGAAGTTCCATCAAAATCAAAGACTGCAATTTCTACAGGCTTTTCTTGAACGGTTTCCCCCATTTTCCCACAATTCCTTACCGCACTCCGTATTCCTACCGATATTCAAAACACACTCGAATATCAAAACACGCTTGAGTATTAAGCAACAAAACTATACCACCACACCGATTTGAAACTAAACAGAATGCCAAGAGCATACAAGTCTGTAACGAATCGAGGCTGCCTCTAAAACAAATGAAGCTCCCTTACGGGAGCTTCATGAATCACCAAACTGGCGGGATGTACGGGACTCGAACCCGCGACCTCCGACGTGACAGGCCGGCGCTCTAACCAACTGAGCTAACACCCCGTGCTTCAGCAGCGAATGCTAGTATACAGGAAATCGAAATGCGTGCAAGAACTTTTTTAAAAAATTTTTTTGACAGCCTTCTGAGTTACATCAAAAAAGGCGTATCGCCTTATACGATACGCCTCAATCACCTTGATTATCTTCGAAGATCGGACTACTTCTTTCCTCGAGCACTCGGTTTCATGGATCTAAGAATGGTTTTTCCTGCCGATTGCGCAACAGGTGCCACCGCATCAAGCGCTACTGAAACTGCCTTGCGAGCCACGGGAACAACCTTTTCTCCTATCGAATGCAAGGTGGGCTCACTTTGAACAAAAGTGACAACTTTTGCGGTTTCGTTGGTAGCTTTGCCTGCAAGAGCAACTAAACCTGCAACGCTGCCACCGCCCTCAAAATATTCAATTGCAGCACGTCCGATCGCCTGCGTACCGAGATAGCCCATAGTACCCTTCACAGCCCAACCAAGCGCAGGCACAAAGCCCGCAAGTTGGCGTGATATGTTCCTGAATATAAAAGCATTAACGAGGACGCCTAAGAGCTCCAAAACGCGTTCTGGCCCCAATGGCTGACCATAAGCTGCTGCGATTTGCAAAATCATCTTTATTTGATTCGCGGTCATGAGTGGCATGTCGGCGCCCGGAACAAATACCACAACACCGATACCGGCATTTTGTAACGAGGTAGAAGAAATTGCGTCATAAGCCAGCGGACGGCGAACAAATGGATAGGCAATCGAAAATGCCAGTTTTTTCTCAGCATCAACTGCAGATACTATCCAAGTACCGATTTTGTCAGCAAGTTCTCCTTTTAATTCATCATCAAACTCAGCATCGCGCAAGAAGACCACATCGCCTTCGGGCAAATCGTGACCGCTTTGCTTAGCAAGGCGGCATACTTCCTCGCCGTTTTCCGCAACCACCAACACAGGAGTCCCCTGTTCACGGAAAGCTTGCGCTAGAGCACCTGCTGATTCGCTTTGGGCAGCGGCGATTATAGTTAAATCGCAGGCTAGATGCGTATCAGGAGTTTGAGAAGGAAAATAGCTTACCATCACACGAGAATTAGGTGATTCACTGTTAAAACCAGCACGTACAAACACCTGAAAATCCGGTGAAGCACTTTCGTCGATAAGAATGTTTACTGAAACCGGGATAGAACTTGCTCGGTCTATATCAATTGCAGCAGAAAGTACTGCAGGAATGTCAACTGGAAGCTTCACGGCGGTCCCCTTTCACTTAGCGACCATTATGCACCCAAACAGAGTTTATCAAGCCTAGCATCATGAAGTTTACGATCATAAATGATGAACCATAACTGATAAAAGGAAGTGGAATACCGGTAATCGGCATTAAGCCACAGGTCATACCAATATTTTCCAATATCTGGAAAAGCCACATTCCCACTACGCAGATAACGATGATCGTACCAAACAAATCACCTGAACTTCTTGCCACGTTCACCGAGCAAACAATAAGGCCAATGTAAAAAGCAAGCAAAACTAATGCGCCAATAAACCCAAATTCCTCTGCCAAAACGCAGAAAACAAAGTCTGTCGGAGCCTCGGGTAAAAAGCCCAAAGATGACTGGGTTGCTTGCATAAAGCCTTTGCCCAAAAGGCCACCGCTACCAATAGCAATTTTTGCCTGTTGTAAGTTATAGCCATCTCCAGATGTATCATGAGTCGGATCAAGGAAGACCGTCAAACGTGATTTCTGGTAATCCTTAAGAAGTACATCATGACCAAACAACTGATCAAGCACGGGATCGATAAGCAAAATAGCAGCAACAAGCACCACTAAAACACCAATAGTTCCCACTATAAATCGCCAGTTCGCTCCCCCAATAATGAGAGCAAACCCTGCGATCATCAGATAGACCAAACCAGTACCTAAGTCTGGCTGTGTCATTACGCAAATAAAAGGTACTGCCAAAATTAAGAGTGCCTTTATAAACTCACGCAGATCGTTAAGTCTGCCGCCATAGCGCGCCATCACTGAAGCAGCAAGCAACACAACCGTAACTTTGGCAAACTCACCAGGTTGCAGCTGAATACCAACATTAATCCACGATTGACCACCGTTAACTTCAACGCCAATGCCAGGTATGTGCGGTGAAAGCAGGAGCACCACATTGATGATAAGAAATACGGTGGTATAGCCCGACAATACGTGGTAATCCAATCGGGTAATAAGAACGAACAAAATTACGCCCACTCCGACACCCATAAGCTGTCGAGAAAAGCTGTAATCCGGGTCGGATGCAGTAGCAGAAAACTGCACGATCAATCCATAGGCAACCAACACCAGCATAAAAAAGATGAAAGGTGGGTTGAGATACTTAAACCGTCTTGGTTTAAACGTTTTTGCAACAGTGGGGTCCTGTGGGCGCACAGAACTGATTTCGTTCATCATCTGAGCCATTCAAGACACCTACTCTTCTGAATCTTCATTACTTGTATTGTCGGAATTATCAGTATTTCCTGAGCTACTGTTAACTTCAGTAGCAGAAAGAACCGTCAGTTCTTCATTTAGACTGCCATCAAGGGTTTGTATAGCAGCATCCATAATGCGAGCAGCGATAGGTGAACCAGTTGTGCTACCGCTGCCACCTTCTTCCAAACAGAGAGCTAAAGCAAATCGAGGCTCTTCGTAAGGAGCGTAGCAGGAAAACCAAGCCATATCTTGCTTCCCTGCAACTTCAGCAGTACCTGTTTTTGCTGCAGCACTCCAGGAATACTGGCCAAAGTCGGCAGATACCGAAGCATTTTCCGTCGCTACGCCATGAAGCGCATCCTGCATAACAGCCAGCAAAGAGGGATCGACATCTGGATGATAGTCTTCTATTGTTTCGAACGAGAGAACGGTTTCTCCCAACGAATTGCGAACTTCTTTCAACAGGTGAGGGCGCAGTAATTTCCCTGTTGCCACTGCCGCATAAGCACGAGCAACCTGGATGGGGGTTACCAGTACATAGCCCTGACCAATAACCATATTCGACATATCGCCTGGAAGCCATTGCGCTTCTTCTGGAACGTCTTTAAAGTACTCCTGCTTCCATTGCGGTGTCGGAATTCGTCCCTCGGCTTCACCCGAAAGATCGATATTCGTGGATGCGGCATAACCAAACTCTTTAATGAAATCCTGCATGGCTTCATTGCCAATCGTCCCACGAGCATCATAGAAATCTTTAGCAATTTCATAAAATACAGTGTCGCAAGATTCAATGACGCCCTCTCGGAAAGTGATGGCACCATGACCAGTTTCAAGCCAGCAGTTCTGAGGGAACTCATCGCCAAACCCCGTCCAGGTACCCGTACAATTCCAGGTACGTGAGGTATCAGCAAAACCATAAGTAAGGCCCGCAAGACCCGTAAAAGCTTTAAAACACGAAGCTGCAGGATAAGTACCCGCAATCGCACGATTCATTAACGGATAGTGCGACTCTTCGGTTTGGTAGGCATCCCAAGTATCCTGCGAAATACCACCAATAAAGCGCTCCGGCTCATAGGTGGGATAATTCGACATAGCAACGATGCCACCTGTTTGTACATCAATCACTACGCAAGCAGCCGCCGTACCAGTACCACCACTTACCGCTTCTTGAAGAGCGACATCAGCAACGTGCTGCACGCGTGCATCTATTGTCAGATACACATCATTGCCTTTGGTGGGATCAGTTTCAGCTACTACCTGTTGAACCACACCTGATGCATCAGTTACCAAGATACGCTGTCCGTGATCACCTGCGATAAGAGCATCATAGGTTTGTTCCACGCCGCTCTTACCAACCGCATCACCACTTTGTATGTCACGGCCTTCAGCAGCATTATTTAGATCATCTTCCGAAGCGGTACCGGTATACCCCAACACATGCGCCGCAAGTGCGCCATACGGATACGAACGCGTTGTTCTAACCTGGGTTGTTACCCCAGGAAATGCATCGCGATGTTCAGAAATGTAGGCTATATCACGCAGCTTTACATCACTTGCAACCACGCGCTGACTCTGGGCGCCTGACGATGAATCTAAAACACGAGAACGAACTACTTCATAGGGAATTCCCAAAAGAGCAGACAGACGCAGAAGTACATCTGTGTTATCCGCCACTTCTGAATCCGCTAAAACGGTTTGAACCTGACGGTTGGTTACCAGAGCAACCCCTTGAGAATCATAAATTACTCCACGAGGAGCAGGGGTACTCACGGTCGTGTAAAGATTAGCTTGCGCTTCTTCACTATATGTTGCACTCTCCAAGATTTGAAGACCAAACAGACGTACTCCAAGCGCACTAAAAACTCCCGCAGCCAACACGCCAACTGCGATAAATCGGTTTCGAAGGCCTTCCCCACTTGCCGAAGCTCCACCAAACGAGGCAGCCGACCCTGAACTTGACGAAGTTTTCGGAGTCTGCGCAGAAATGCCAACCGAAGTAACTGATTTCACCTGCATGCGATCACGCGTGCGCGATTGAGATGACTGAGAGCGAACCCGAAAGATCACTACAGCAAGAACACCGAGCACTATAAGCGCAGCAATAGTTGTTAGAATGGCCGATAGCATAAACACAACACCTGAGGTTTAGTGGAATCGACCGCTGCCTGATACCTTCCACGCATCATTAACCTGCTGCGCAAGAGGTAAGCGCCTCATAATTACAAACAAGAGAGCGGCAATAACTACGTTCATAACGGTAGCGGAAAGAACCCGCTGCAAGAACAGCTCGATAAAGCCACCCTGATAACCAACAATAAGCAGCACAAGCATAAAAACAAATTCAAAAACGAAAATTGCTGCCGCAAACGCAATAAGAGGCATGGTAATGCTGGTGTCATCAAGTACCTCAAAGACGCGTGAAAGGACAAAGGTTATTGCTAAAAGCAAAAGCGACGTCAATCCCACAGGCGTTTGAGAGAGCAAATCCGCAATGAGACCCAACACAAATGCGTACCCATACGTTGAATCCGGCCTCCGCAACACTGAAAGAACAAGCACGAATGCCACTATAAAACTAGGAACCACTGAAAAAATGGTCAAAATTGGAGCAAAGATTATCTGGATAACAACAATTATTGCTGAACAAATAAGAGGAAGCATCCATTCACGCATTGCAATCACTCGCTTCCCTCATTGGAATTTGTACTAGTATCTGAACCCGAATCGGAAGATTCACCACTTCCATCAGAGTTGTTTTGTGTTTGATCATTATTTGAAGTGGTATTTCCAGAAGTGTTTCCAAGAAGGGCATCGGGTCCTACGGTTGAAATAATCGCATTAGCAGTCGATTGATTTTCATCTGCCGCACCATTATTGCTCATGCCTAACACCACCAGCACTTCACTGATGTTGTCAAACGAAGCATTTGGGGTAATTACAATAGTTCGAGTAGCATCGCCTTGGCGCTGTTCCACCTTTGAAACCGTACCAATAACAAGACCCCTAAAATAGCCTCCGCCAAGTCCAGAAGTGATTACTGCTTCACCTTCAGTAACTTCTACCCCTTCATCTACTCCTTCAAGATATAATACGCCCTCTACGGAACCTGAGAGAATGCCTTCCGAGCGCGATGACTGCAGCATAACAGCAACGCCACTTTGAGCATCATTTAAAAGGCGAACCTGGGAAGAATACGTACTTACCGATATTACCTGCCCAACAACACCCGTTGTGCCCATAACTGGCAAGCCTTCAGTTACGCCTGAAGCTGAGCCTACATCTATAGTGATAATGCGATTGTATGAATCGGAAGAATATCCCGTCACGCGCGCCGCTACAGAAGTAAATCCGTATGCATCATGCAAACCAATAAGTGATTCGAGGCGATTAGCCTCCTGACGATATTCTTCTAGCTCGACCACCATTTGACTTAAGGTAGC
Organism: Cryptobacterium sp. CAG:338; assembly: GCA_000435475.1. GTDB lineage: Bacteria > Actinomycetota > Coriobacteriia > Coriobacteriales > Eggerthellaceae > Anaerotardibacter. The sequence goes on from FR896071.1 coordinate 64,974, forward strand.
ATTGCTTTCCTGCAGCTGATTCATCGTTTGACCATCTGCAGTTAAATCCTCAAGTGAGGCGGTAGCTGATGCCGCCAAAGAACTGCTTGCCGCCCCTATGGATGAAAGAGGGGAAGACAAAGCTGAAGTGGAATCTTGTATGGTATGGAGAGGACCTTCCTCCCCTTCGCGCGCATAAACAACGACCAAAACCAACGAAATCACCAGTAATAATACCAGCAACATCGTTGAATTGAATTGGCCACCGAATGGGATGCGTTTATCGTTCAAGTTCAGGGCCATCGTATGCGAAGATCTCCTATTTTGATCTCGAAAGTATTTGCTTTAATGCCGTTGGCGTTTCAAGGACCCTCAAGCAACCTGTTACTACATTGGTCAATGCTGTCTCACTGGTCCAGACAGGGATTTCAAGCTGCTGCGAGAAATAACGGTCAAGACCATTAAGCAATCCACCGCCACCCGTTAAGAGGATGCCATTAGAAATAATATCCGAAGCTAAATCGGGGTTAGTCTTCTTGAAGGTTTCCTTAATATGTACCACCATTTCATCAATGGGAGCTTGAAGTGCATCACGAACATCTTCGGACTGAATGGTAACTTCCTTTGGCTGTTCAGTAAGTACATCTTGTCCAGAGATAATCATGTCACGTTCACGACCATCTTCAAAAGGCAGAATAGAACCTATCTTAATCTTAATGACCTCGGCAGTGCGCTCGCCAATCTTAATTCCAAGAAGATCACGCAAATGCATCGCAATTGCTTCATCTAAACGGTTGCCGGCAAGACGCAAAGAAGAGGAGGTTACAATGCCACCCAAAGAAATAACCGCAACCTCAGTAGTGCCGCCACCGATATCTACAACCATTGAACCAGTAGGTTCGGTTACAGGTAAATCAGCACCCATAGCGGCTGCCATGGGTTCTTCGATTAAGTAAGCCTGACGTGCGCCCGCCTGAATGGTGGCTTCAAATACTGCACGCTTTTCTACAGAGGTAGCACCACAAGGGATACATACCACAATGCGCGGCTTTGGTTGCCAAGGATAACGACGGGGAGCCGCCTTATTAATAAACGCAGAAATCATAGCTTCCGTTACATCATAATCAGCAATTACGCCATCATGAAGCGGATGTTCTGCAGAAAAGGTATCAGGCGTATGGTTGATCATATTTTTTGCTTCATGACCAACAGCGAGCACGCGATGAGTACTACGTTCGATAGCAACAACCGAAGGCTCGTTAATAACAATACCTTGACCGGTAATGGCAACTAGAGTATTTGCCGTACCCAAGTCAATAGCCATATCGTACGAATTTGACGAAGTAGCATTCTGTATAAAATCAAGGAAAGACATGCATCATCCTTAAAACTGTTTGTGAGCAATCGTAAACATGAATTTTACCACACCACATAAATCCTGCAGTAAAACAAGAAGTATACCTTTGCTATAAAACAACTCTCCTACACACTACGAGCCCTAGCATAGCGCCAGGGCTCGTAAAATACACGACATTTTTTAAAAAAGTGCCTACTTAAAGAAAATACCAATCTCGCGCTCAGCAGATTCAACCGAATCAGAACCATGGATTACGTTTTCATCCATGATCAAACCAAAGTCGCCACGAATAGTTCCAGGAGCTGCTTCAGCAGGATCGGTAGCACCCATCAGAGAACGGCACTTCTTTACCGCACCTTCACCGGAAACTACCATCTTTACTACAGGACCAGAAGTGATGTAAGAAATCAAACCATCATAGAATGGCTTGCCTTCATGCTCTGCATAATTTGCAGCAGCCTGTTCAGGGGTAACCATTCCCATTTCCATACGCTCGATCTTAAGCCCAGCACGCTCAAAGCGATTGATGATCTCACCAATATGACCATTGCGAACACCATCAGGCTTAATCATGCTGTAGGTCTTTTCGATTGCCATGCTTTGTTCCTTTCAAAGAAAGACTACTTATGCGTTATGAAACAAGGCTGGATTTCCGTTTTAGCTTATACCAGCCCCGAATCTCTTTAAGGGTGTGCAACTTATTATTGCGCTACCTGGCTTGCAAAGGCCAATGAAACATTTGAAACTTTCCAGCCGATACCATCTCGAACAAGAGAAACCTGATAAGGAATCTCTCCCCCTTGTGGCGTCGTTGCAGTTACGTATACATCAGCGCTGCTCAGGTTGTTGACTGTTCCATCAACCGAGATAGTGCTTCCCGACGTGATCATATCGGAAAAACGCGCCTTGCTGGTATCGTCAAGATTTGATGCATAAATCTCATTATTCGAAGGATCGCTAAACAAGGTGCTAATTTGGTCCTGCTGGGAAGGAAAACCTACGCCCTGAACATAAGCAAACGTTCCTCCACCACCAATCAGACAAAGAAGAACAAGGATAACGAAAAAGATTTTCAGTCCACGATGACGATGCTTTTTCTTTACTCCCTGTGTCCAATCCTGAAAATCAGGCTGCTGCGCTGCAAAGAAATCGCTATTTTGTTCCGCTTCAGCAATGCTTCGCATAATGCTTGTCTCGGAAATTTGAGTGGTGCCCATCTCGGAAGGAGAAAGAGGTTGTGCCTCGATAGGTACCCCATCTCCAGGAACATCTAATCCTGAAAGATCAGTCTGGGTAGACACAGGAGAAGGCGCCGGCTCTTGTTCGCCAGTCGCACCCGATGCTACCGCTGCAACAGCGCGCTGGTAATCAACATTGGCAGCATCATTGAAGACATAGGTCTTGTCTGCCAGAGCCGATTCAAACGCACGAACCGCTTTGTCCATTTTTCCATCAGCAACATAGGCTTGGCCCATATTTGCAAAAAGCTTATTGCGGGTATCTGGAGTCATATCGAACTGCAAAGCACTTTCATATGAAGCGATGGCGTCCATAGGACGATCAAGCGCCATAAAGCAAACACCCAAATTGAGAAGGGCCTTTGTAGGATCAGGATTCATTTCGTCTAAGGCTGCAGAACGAAACGCTGCTCCCGCTTCAGCAGATTTACCCAACTTCAAAAGAGCATTACCCATAGCTTGATAAGCTTTATAAGGCGTTGCATAACGTGAATCGTCGAGTGCTGACTGGAAATTGGTTATAGCATCTTCGAAGTCTCCCTGAGATGCATAAACCATACCTAAGTTGTACCCCACCGAGCCTAAAGCATCATACGATTCATCAATCAAAGCCTGAGAATAGGCGTGAATCGCTTCATTAGGATCGTTGAGCTTAACGAGGCAATTGCCAATTTGATGATACAAAAGTCCCAGTTCACCTGGAGCTTTTGAGACAGAGGTGTCCTGCAGGCACTCAGTAAACTTTTCAAGTGCTACTTCGTATTGTTTTGAAACATATGCGCTTCTTGCCTGCTGGAAAATCTCGTTGTTCATATATGGTTCGTTTCCTCTCTTACGATCTCGATCACGAGTCGTAGTGCTTAACAAAGATTCATCCTTGCTAAGCAGGGCTGTTTGCTAGTTAGCGTTTTCGATAAGAACGGTTTCAATCACATCGCCAACGCGAAGTTGGCCAATAACATCTAATCCCTCAATTGTCTGACCGAACACAGTATAGCCTGAATCCAGGAAAGGCTGAGGACCAAGGCAGAAGTAAAACTGAGAGCCAGCAGAATTAGGATTCTGAGAGCGAGCCATAGCAAGCGTGCCATCGAGGTGCTTGTTGTGAGGATTAGTGGTGTATTCTTCCTCGATTGTATAACCAGGTCCACCAGTACCTAAGCCCGCATAAGGATTACCTTCTGCTGCCTTTACCTGTTCAGAATCAAGATCGCGCGTGTTAGGGCAACCACCTTGAATTACAAAATTTGGAACATAACGATGGAATTTAAGATTGTCATAGAAGCCCTTCTGAGCTAATTCAACAAAATTCCCTACATGTATTGGCGCATCTTCACCCATAAGCTGAACACGGATATCGCCCTTGGAAGTTTTTACTACTGCAATTTCTTTTCCATTGGGCTTATATTCGGGTATGTACATTGCCATGGTTTCCCCTTACTACTATCACCACATTACTAGAGCCAGTATTGACCTTAGCAGGTATTGCTTAAATGGCGCCCTCTACAGGATTCGAACCTGCGACTTTCTGCTCCGGAGGCAGACGCTCTATCCCCTGAGCTAAGAGGGCTCAAGTTACACTATTATACGTTATGATTGGCAACGTTTAAATTTCTGCACGAAAACCAAAGGAATACAAGCAGTCTCAACATAAAATTTAAACAAAGCAGGACGTTTTAAACGTTTGCATCCCCAAAACAAAGTAAGATGCCTTATGCTTTATCAACTCAGCAACATACCACTAAAACGAAACAAGTAAAGAGAATGGCGGACCTTATGACTACTTCCTTTCGTATAGCTATCGATTCATTGGCATACGGCCAGGCAGGCATTGGACGCACTCCAGAAGGAAAAGTAGTATTTGTCCCCAAAACAGCTCCAGGCGATCTTATCGAAGTTGAACTGACTCGAGAAACCTCTTCCTATAGTGAAGGAATCGCCACGTCAATCATAGAACCAAGCCCTTATCGCACAACGCCAGTCTGTCCTCACGCCAACACCTGCGGTGGCTGCCCCTGGATGCATATAACCTACCCAGCACAACTTGAAGCAAAACGTTCCAACGTTGTAAATCAACTCTCTCGTATCGGAGGATTTAGCCGCGATGAAGCGGAAAATCTCGTCGGTCCATGCGTGCCTTCAAAACGAGAACTCGGCTATAGAAACAAATTAGAATTTTCTACAGGATATAACCAACAAGGAAAGTTTGCTTTGGGCCTTCACGAGCACGGTGGAACTTTTATTCCAATCCCCAAGCAATGTCTACTCGGTGCTAAGGGAATAGAAAAAGCGCCAGGAGCCTTAAGAGGAGCCCTTGCCTATCTGCAAGGAAGCACTGACTTGGGCATCTTTCGCATCGGCATCCGTCGAAGCGTTCGAACTCAAGATACCGAAATTGCCCTCTGGACCAAACCGTGCGCTTTCCCTCGTAAAATCGTAGCGGATACCCTGCAAAGCGCTCTTAAATGCTCAAGTATTGTTCGCGTTATTGCCGATGCCGGAAAAGCACGCAAGGTAAAAAAGGTTGAAGCGCTCTTTGGAAAGGGAAGCTGGAGTGAAGAGGTTGACCATCAACGCTATCGCATCAGCGCACCAAGCTTTTTTCAAGTTAACACCGCACAAGCAGAAAAAATGATTGATCTTGTACTTGGAGGGCTTGAAGTGAATGAACATTCCGTTGTTGCAGACCTTTACTGTGGTGCTGGTACCTTCACGCTACCCCTCGCAAAGCGATGCGACTTCGTGTATGCCGTCGAATCGGCCGCCTCTTCCGTGCGTGATCTTCGACGCAATATCGAAGCGGCAAACCTCACCAATATAGAGGTTATCGGTGGCGATAGTGCTCGTGAGTTGCCCAGCCTTGGTGAACTTGATGCCCTTGTTGTTGACCCACCTCGTGCTGGACTTGCAAAAGGGGTTACCCAAAGCATCGCTTCTACTGGCGCTAAACGAGTAGCATATGTAAGCTGTGACCCCGCCACATGGGCACGGGATATAGCGCGCTTTAAAGCTGCAGGATACACCCTAACTCAGGCGACACCAGTTGATCTTTTCCCTCAAACCTATCACGTAGAAACAGTCAGCATTTTGCAGCTAACAAATGGATAATTCCTTCTAATTTAAATAGCGC
>FR896071.1:70757-72157 GCA_000435475.1 Cryptobacterium sp. CAG:338
AACTATGTTGTTGTTACAGGACGATTTTGCGCGCGAATGATTTTACTCGCGAACTCCTTCTACCTGTTCTACTAATTTCGCAATGCGCTCGGAGTATTCAGGGTGCTCAATACCCGCTTCAGCTAAATCGATAATGGGAGCATCACTCCAAAGCATTTCGAGACGATAGTAGTCACGCGCTTCAGGCTGGAAAATATCAACCACAAACGAGCCGTAATCCAAAAGTTCCCACGAATGATCGTTAGTGGCTTCTCGAGAGGCTGGTTTTACTCCCGCTTCCTTTCTCAGCGCTTCTTCGATGTTATCTAAAATTGCTTCAACTTGAGGAGTATTAGCACCCGTAGCGATTACGAAATAGTCGGTAACATCCACTAGTTCCCCGACTTTAATAACCATAATGTCAGTTGCCTTGCGCTCGTCAGCAGCACGAGCAGCAATAAGAGCACATTCACGTGAAGTTTTTGACTGTTCAGACATTATTGTCTCACTCACTATTTTTTCTCCTTTGACTTGCGAGCCTGGCAATACCAATTCCAAACTTGCACTGACTCTTTAGTGATTGGTTTCTCGCTTCGAACAAGATAGGCCATGCTTTCTTTCAGAACACCAAAGAATAGCTCATCTAAAGTAATATCGCCAATCTGTTTATACAAATGTTTATAGACAGAAATTTCATGGGTTGGTTCTATCTTGTCCGCAACAAAAATAATCATATCCATGGGGCTCATATTAACCGCTCCCACGGTGTGGCGAGCAATTGCAGAATACAACTCGTCCCCAAACTGAGGTGCCTCTTCAGCAAGAACAGCGGCAGCAGTCATCCCATGAAGAACCCACGGCATAGAAGTGACTATTTCCTCGTCGACTTCTATCTGATAATACTTTACGCGATCCATCAGTCGTGTCTGCGAAAGCGCTTTATCCCAATCATGAAGCAGACCTGCCATACGAGCTACATGGGGATCATAGCCATAAGCACGCGCAATCTTTCGTGCAGTTTTAGCAACGGAAAGACTATGAACATAGCGCGCTGGGCTTACGCGCTGCATTAATAAGCCCTTCATATATTTATATGAAGTGGAGCCAAAAGGCTTCTTTTCATTAAGACCCGTAATTTTGGTAGGCAAATAAGCAAATTCAGATAGCTCTTCAGCAGTTGGCTCGCTTAGTACACTTTGCTTTTTCTTGTCGTTGTTGGCATGGTTTTTAGCCATGTACAACCTCCTCGTTCGTGTATAGCTTATGTTCCATTACATGATCCACAACTACCTGAGGAGTCAGATAACGAATAGAACGTCCTGATTCTAGACGATTACGAAGCTCACTGGACGAAATTGCTAGGGCTTCAATTGTTAAAAATGAAATATCGATACCTGGAGCGCTTGCTTTAATAGCGGCAC
>FR896071.1:72210-111112 GCA_000435475.1 Cryptobacterium sp. CAG:338
GATCAACTCCAACAAAGCGAGCTAATTTCCCCATTTCATCAGAGTCTTTCCATTTAGAAACACTAGCAATAGCATCTGCGCCCGCGATAAAGAAAAGCTCAACGTTTTTCGGATAATGAGCACGCAACGTACGAAGGGTATCGATAGTGTAAGTGTCTCCCCCGCGTGCCACCTCGATCGCGCTTACATCAAAAAAAGGATTATCCGCAATGGCGCCACGACACATGGCAAGACGTTGCTGCCCTGACGCAATCTTTTTTCCGCGCTTAAAAACGGGCTGTCCCGTTGGAATAAAAATAATAGCGTGAAGCTTAAAATCCTCGCGAACTTGCTCTGCGCAAACGAGATGACCATTATGAATAGGATCGAAAGTACCACCCATAATGCCAATGCGTCGAGGAGCTCCATTGCGTCCTAAATTGTCAAAACGCTCGCAAATTACCGGTTCGGGAGCATTGCGCGCATTACGAACTGCTTCTATGACATCAATCGCGCTCATAGACTACGATCTCACCTGACCATCGCCGTCAATCAAATACTTCGAACTAGTTAACGCATCAAGGGCAAAAGGACCGCGAACGTGAAGCTTTTGGGTGGAAATACCAATCTCAGCACCCAACCCAAATTCCCCACCATCAGTAAAACGAGTGGAAGCATTAACATAAACTGCAGCCGCATCGACAAGCTTCTGGAACCGCTCTGCAACCTGCGGGGTTTTTGTGATAACACACTCTGAATGACCCGTGCCATATTTATTTATATGAGCAATAGCCTCTTCTACGCCACCCGAAATCACTTTGACGCTTATCTCAAGACCAAGGTATTCCCGACCCCAATCTTCCTCAGTAGCATCAACAAAGTGCCTCATTACTTGGGGATCTGCCTGTCCTTCATCAGCAAGCATCGCGTATTTGCGAGTAATCCCACATCCATGAATGGTTACTCCTGCCAATGCAAGTTGACGCAACATTTCTGGCAGAAAATCACCAGCAATTGATTCGTCCACCAAAAGCGACTCTTCCGCGTTACATACTCCTGGACGCTGTGTTTTTGCATTCATGACGATGGCCTGCGCCTGTTCAAGATCGCCCGTTTCGTGGACATACACGTGACAATTGCCCGTACCTGTTTCAATGACGGGAACTTTAGCCTGTTCTACACAATGTTGAATAAGGCCAGCTCCACCACGGGGAATAAGGACATCCACGATACCATGCAATGAGAGCAATTCATCAGTTTCTGCACGATCAGTAGACTGAATCGCAACAATACAGTCAGCTGGGAGTCCAACTTTTTCTACAGCAGTACGGAGGATATCGGCGATGGCATTATTGGAATGAATTGCAAGCGAACCACCACGAAGCACCGCCGAATTACCTGACTTGATGCAAATGCCTGCCGCATCTGCCGTAACATTCGGACGAGCTTCATACACCATCGCGACAACCCCTAACGGTACGGTAACTCGACGAAGTCGCAATTCGTTATAAAGCGTTCGCTCTTCTAGGGTTCGATCAAGAGGATCTCGAAGCTCTGCAAGCGCTTCGAGTGCTGATGCCATTGCTTCAATTCGATCAGCATTCAGCAGCAGACGATCAATCAGTGAATCTTTCGTATTTTTCGCACGGGCATTTTCGCAATCCTGTGCGTTTGCACGAAGAATCAAATCGGTATTTTCGCGCAGGGCTGCAGCCATGGAAAAGAGTGCTTTGTTGCGCAATTCGTTAGATGCTTGAGCAAGTTCGGAAACTACGCTTCGTGCCCTCAGTGCTGCCTGTTTTGCTTCACTCATTCGAACACCACCAATTCATCTCGGTGAACTGCCGGCTTAGAGTTTAGATGTTCCAGCAGTTCATTGCCCTTAAGTTCATCTTGGCTACGTCCGCGCGCTAAACTCATTTCAGCATAAGAAGCACCCGCTCGTCCACGCGCAAACAGGTAGCCATCCGTGTCTTTGATATCTACAATATCCCCCGGAGCGAACTCGCCTTCAACCGAAACAATACCAACCGGCAAAAGCGAAGAACCTTGCTTGACCAATGCTCGTTTAGCACCTTGGTCAACCTCAATTACCCCTTTAGCTGAATCGCCTAAAGCAATCCAAAGCTTTCGTGGAGTAATGTCATGGGGAACCTTTTGAGCAACAAAACGAGTACCAATCGATTCGCCTTCTATCAAGCGAGAAAGAGCATCAGGTTTTCTGCCATGACAAATCACCATGGTAATTCCCGCAACCATCAGCACACGCGCTGCGCGAATTTTCGTAATCATGCCACCACTGCCAACCTTGGAAGTTGCACCCCCTGCCGTTGCCATAAGTTCAGGAGTAATGTGAGTGACTTCAGGTACTAAAGTGGCAGAGGGATCAAGAGTAGGATTGGCACTAAAAAGCCCTTCAATATCGGAAAAAACCACGCAAAGATCCGCCTGAACCAAGCATGAAACTAGAGCGGCAAGCGTGTCGTTATCACCAAAGCGAATCTGCTCAACCGACACCGTGTCGTTTTCGTTAATAATAGGAACAACCTCAAAATCAAGCAGGCGTTCAAGGGTATCTCGAGCATGAAGGTACGCATTTCGGTTTGCGGTGCTGTGGCGCGTTATAAGAACACATGAAGTCAAAATATCGTAGCGAGAAAACGCCTCAGCATAGGTTGCCATCAACGCGTTTTGCCCCACTGAAGCTGCCGCCTGCAGCGAAGGCATATCACTTGGACGCTCAGTGATGCCCAAAGCTTCTAACCCGCAAGCAATAGCGGCGCTCGATACGATCAAAGGACTCCAGCCAGCTTTACGCAACGCATGCACCTGAACTGCGAGCCCTTCAAAGTAGCCGCGGTCAAGTTTGCCCTGTTTATCGACAAGCGTTGAAGAACCGATTTTAATAACTATGACCCGTCTACCATTTCGCATGAATTAAATATCCAATCCGCTGTAAATATCTTCTTCGCGCATACGTGCAGACTCAAATTCGAATTCATATCCCAGAATACGAATCTCGTCACCATCACGAGCGCCTGCCTCTTCGAGTGCTTGATCAAGCTTTAAGCGCTTAAAACGATGCTGCAAGAAAGTTATCGCTTCGTCGTTTTCCCAATCCGTCTGGATAACCATTCGCTCAATCTGTTTACCCGTTACTCGGAAAACACCCTCGGAAAGCTGAGTGATTTCAAAGCGCTTATCACGCTCATCGCGACGATGCTGCCAAATTTGATCGAAGTGTTCTTTCCCTTCCTGGGCCTTTCGCGCTTCTTCACGCAATTGCGCCACACGGGAACCGCACACCCGCATCAAAACCTCTATACCCTCGCCGGTAACAGCACTGGTGCAATACAGCTTAGGGTCAAGAGGGCTTTCTTCAAATTCATTTCCGCCCACACGATCAAGAGAATCCTTGCGAACCTCTTCGGCCAATCGTTGCGCTGCTTCTTTTGCTCCTGGAGCATCGATCTTATTACCCACCACAATACAGGGACGCTCTGCTAATTCCGGCGCATAAAGCTTTAATTCGTTATTGATAATGCGGTAATCTTCCACAGGATCACGGCCTTCATAGCCACCTGTCAGATCTACTACATGCACAATAAGAGCGCTACGTTCGATATGACGAAGAAACTCATGTCCTAAGCCTTTACCTTCATGAGCACCTTCAATAAGTCCCGGAACATCCGCTACCACATAGTTGTAAGTATCAATTTTTACTACCCCGAGATTAGGAACTAAAGTGGTAAAGGGATAGTCAGCGATTTTTGGCTTTGCTGCTGAAATACGAGAAATAAGCGATGATTTACCCGCAGATGGAACGCCAACCAAAGCGGCATCTGCCATAAGCTTCATTTCTAACTCGATCCAGCATTCTTCTGCAGGAACACCTAGTTCAGCAAACGCAGGAGCACGACGAGTCGGCGTTACAAAATGAGTATTGCCTCGTCCACCAACGCCGCCTCTTGCCACAATAATTTGCTCACCATCATGAGTGAGATCGGCAATTATTTCTCCGGTTTCTTTCGTTTCCTCATTGTACTCACGCACTATAGTTCCAACGGGTACTTTCAGAATAAGGTCTTCCCCATTGGCCCCATTCATCTTAGAGCCTTTTCCGTGAGTACCACGTGTAGCTTTGAAATGATGCTTGAATCGGTAATCGATCAAGGAAGAAACACGCATGTCTGCCTTCAGGATTACATCGCCGCCCTTACCGCCGTCACCGCCGTCTGGACCGCCCTTTGGCACATGCGCTTCACGACGGAAAGACATGCAGCCTGCTCCGCCGTCGCCAGCTTTAACAAATATGCGAACTTTATCTGTAAACATAGTATGTCCGATTCTAAACGAAAAGCCCCCTGCAGCGCAGAGGGCTTAGAAATTTAAAGGTAAAGTAAACTATTATTTACGCCTCGGGACGAACATGAACCTTACGGCGTACGCCCTTGGTGTATTCAACGCGACCTTCGCACAGAGCGAAAAGGGTGTCATCCTTGCCACGTCCTACATTCTCACCGGGGTGAAAATGAGTACCACGCTGACGAACTAAAATGTTGCCCGCACCAACGAGTTCACCGGCAAAGCGCTTGCAACCAAGACGCTTGGACTGGGAATCGCGACCGTTGCGGATGGAACCTTGACCTTTCTTGTGTGCCATGTATATTCCCTCCTTTGCTTACGCTTGCTCGGAACCTACAGCGCAAATCTGAATACGGGTCAAGTTCTGACGATGACCGCGCATCTTCTTGTAGTTCTTGCGCTTCTTAAACTTAAATACGAGCTGCTTTTCGCCCTTAAACTGCTCTACAACCTTAGCTTCAACCTTGGTCTTTGCAGCCTCTGCAGGATCAGCAACAACATCCTTGCCATCAACAATGGCAATAGCATCCAAAGCTACGGTGCTGCCTACTTCAGCGTCGAGCTTCTCAACGTTAAGAAAATCACCAGCGGCCACTTTGTACTGCTTGCCGCCCGTTTTAATAATAGCGTACATGAATAATCTCCTATAAAAATGCCAAAACGCAAGGCGTTATCTTATCAGCCAGCGTGGACGGTGTCAACGTAAAACCTTGTTTTTTCACAAAGTTCTCCTTGACCACTAACTGATACCTAATATACCGAGAGTCGACCGTATATATTAGCACGTTTATACCAAGAATTAGTGAGCTTCAGCCCAATTTCTTCCACTCGACACATCTGCCACTAAAGGAACCGATAATTCCACCACTGATTCCATTATTTCTTGCACTAAAGCAGAAACTTCCTCAACTTCTTCAACTGGTACCGAAAGATCTAATTCGTCATGCACCTGAAGCAGTAAGCGCGTTTTATAAGAACCCTCCACCAGCCTATCCATAACCTGTCTCATTGCGAGCTTGATAATATCGGCGGCTGTTCCTTGCATAGGATGATTCATTGCCGTGCGCTCACCAAACCCACGTTGAACGGAATTCTTCGCTTTAAGTTCGGGAATATAACGACGACGGCCAAAAAGCGTTGTCGCATAACCGCAATCATGTGCGGTTGCCACTATTTCATCTAAATAATGTCGAACGCCAGGATACGCAGCAAAATATCGCTCAATCATTTCCTTTGCTTCATAAATAGGGATATTCAGCGATTGAGCCAACCCATAGGCTTGCTGTCCATACACAATGCCGAAATTAACAGCTTTCGCACGACTGCGTAATTCCGGGGTAATGTCTTCCACAGGGATTCCGAAGACACGCGATGCGGTACGAGCATGAAAATCTTCGCCTGAACAGAATTCTTCAATAAGATGCTCATCTCCTGACAGATGTGCTAAAAGACGAAGTTCGATCTGAGAATAGTCTGCCGACAGAAATACCTCGCCTTCATGGAGAGGAACAAAACAGGTACGAATATTGCGTCCAAACTCTGTACGCACAGGAATATTCTGCAAGTTTGGATCTGAAGACGAAAGACGTCCTGTTGTGGTAACCATTTCATTGAAAGACGTATGAACACGCCCATCAGCTGCAACCATTCGAGGTAGCGCATCAATATACGTAGATTTGATTTTCGCGTATTCTCTATACTCCAAAACCAAACCTGGTAGCTCGTGTTCTGCGGAAAGCTCTTTGAGAACCTTAGCATCGGTTGAATACCCACGTTGATTTTTCTTGATAGGCTTCAAGCCAATTTCATCAAACAGTATTTCTGACAACTGCTTGGGCGAATCGACATTAAATTCTCTGCCCGCTGCAGAAAAGATAGCGTTGCGTAAACGATCAATTTCACTTCCTGCATCCTCAGAGAGCTGGTTGAGATGGTCAAAGTCTAGAGCCGCCCCCGTGCGCTCCATGCATGCGAGCACCCCAATAAGAGGCATATCAATATCTTGATATACGTGATACACCTCACGCTCTTTAAGCGCCTTGGTAAGCGGATCTACAAGGGCTGCGATTGCAGACACTTCAACGAGCAAGGCTTTGTCGTTATCTTCTTCTTCGGGAAGGACTGCCGCAGCAAAACGCTCCATCAAAGCAGACAGGGTAGAAGTGCCATTATTGGAATCGACCACGTATCCCGCTAAAGCAACATCGAAAACCTGCATGGACAACAGATCCTTTGCGCTAACGAACGCCTCTTGTGATCCGTCACGCGGAAAAACACACTCGACAAGTGCCTTCGCATCAAAAGCAGCGAAGGGTATCTCGCGTATGATACGAGCAAGCACTTGACAAGCTTGCTCTTCGCGGAAAAACGCTACCCCCTCACTAAGCAAGACTGCAAGTGAAAGTCCTGGATCAAAAAGAGAGATTTGTGCATCACGTTTCCACGACACCGCTAAAGGCGCAGCAGGCTGAGAGGCGATATATGCATCGAATGCCTCGAATGCCTCATCTCCCTCAAACATCTGCGAGATAACCTCAAACGAAGAGACCGAAGAAAGAGATGCTGATGACCCCGCCAAACTTAAAACCTTGTTCAGATGCGCCATAAAACGAACTTCGGAAAACGCTTTAGTAACTTCTTCCACCTCGAAATCAGGGAATGAAACCGTTGATGGATCTATTTCGATATCAGCATCACGGACAATTGTTGCAACCTGACGAGACAAAAAGGCATCATCTTTATGCTCGGTCAAATTCTCGAGCTGTTTACCCTTAAATTTGTCGAGATTCTCATAAATCCCTTCAAGGTTGCCATACGATTGAAGCATCGAAGCGGCTTTTTTATCTCCGATTCCTGGCACACCAGGAATATTGTCAGACTTATCTCCCTTAAGGCCTAGAAAGTCAGTAAACTGCGCTGGAGTTACCCCGTAGCGCTCTTCAACCTCATCAGGACCATAGATCACCACATCAGTGATTCCGCGCTTAGTAGTTACCACACGAGTAAGGTCACTGACCAGCTGATAAGCATCTTTATCCCCTGTCACCAACAGCGTATGATAACCAAGCTCTTCGTCACGAGCGGCAATTGTTCCTAAAATATCATCCCCTTCCCAGCCTTTCAGAGAAACAACAGGGATCCCCATTGAGGTGAGAAGTTTTTCGATTACAGGAAACTGCACACGCAGATCCTCATCCATAGGAGGCCGCTGAGCTTTGTATTGTTTAAGTGCTTCCATGCGAAACGCCGGACGCCCCTTGTCAAAAGCGCAAATTATTGCATCGGGATTCGCCATTTCAATAAATTTAACCAGCATAGAAATAAAACCAAACGCTGCATTGGTGGGAGTTCCATCAGGAGCAGTCATGGTAGGAGGCACCGCATGGTAAGCACGATGCATCAATGAATTTCCATCAATTACGGCAACGGTTTTAGACATAAAACAATCCTCTCGATTGGAATGCATTCGATTATACCCGCGAGACATAACCCAGAACAAAAACAGCGCAAAAGAAAAAGAGCTTCGACAATGAAGCTCTTTTTTACGCTGAACTATTTCTGCAATATCCCTGTAAGCCTCAAACAACTTACAAATAGCCTTGAAGCTCAATAAAACTCCAAATCCTTAGGAATTCCAGAGGTACCCAACACCACGCACTGTTTCAAGATGCTGAGATAATTCTGGACCGAGTTTTGCACGAACGCGCCGAACATGAACATCAACCGTGCGAGATCCACCAAAATAATCAAATCCCCATACGCGACGCAACAACGCATCACGAGAATAAGTACGTCCCGGATGGGTTACCAAAAATGCAAGAAGAGCATATTCAAGGTAGGTGAAATCTACCGGTTCATCATTGACTGACACCTGATACGTAGCAAGATTAATGCTCATACTTTCTATGGTAATAACGTCATTCGCGCTACCCTCATTACCAGGCCATAAAAGCTGACGAATGCGCAGAGAACATTCTTCTACGCTTGCTCCATGTACAACAAAATCACTCTTGATCTGCACTGGTAAGGTAAGACCAGGAATCATGTGTTCCTTAACAATGATAAGGAGCGGAATATTACCATCATCCACCAGTGCTTTTTCTATCTCGGGTAAAACCTGAGAACCCGTTGCGGGCAATTCGTAAATAATGAGATCGAATGCAGGATTGTCGCTCATTATCTTTTTAAATTGAAGTGAAGAACCCGCTATTACCTCTACATCAAGTCCCGATAAAACTGCTTGAAACTTATGCGCATTGTCGAGACTATCTGCAATGAAAACAACTTTTTTTCTTTGCTGCATAGTGCTCACGCCCCTCTACAATACGCCCAGATAACGTTCAAGTTCCCAATTTGAAACCTGACGAAGATACTCATTCCATTCTTTACGTTTTGCATCAACAAGGAACGAATGAATATGATCACCCAGCACTTCTTTCATTAATTCTGATCGAGCAAAACGTTCAACCGCTTCACCGAGTGTATCGGGAAGTGTTTCGATTCCTTGCGCATGCAATTCCTGACGAGAAAGATGAGACCAATCACTATCCTCAATAGAATCCTGTAAGAGAAGCTTCTCTTCAATGCCCTTTAGACCCGCCGCCAATACCGCCGAGAAGGCCAAATAAGGGTTAGCGGAAGGATCAGGACAGCGCAGCTCAACTCTGCAAGCCTCTTCCTTGTGTGGCTTGTAGCCAGGAATACGAACAAGAGCAGATCTATTGTTACGTGCCCAAGTGATATGCACAGGTGCTTCTCCACCTGGAACTAAGCGCTTGTAAGAATTGACGCATGGGTTGGTAAGCAAACAATATTCAGGTGCATATTTCAGCAATCCCGCTATGTAATGTTTTGCCAACTCTGAGAGATTGAATCCATCAGGATCGTTACTATCAAAGAAAGCATTATTGCCTTTTGAATCGAACAAACTCTGGTGGATATGCATTCCGGAACCAGGTGCATCAGCAAGCGGCTTTGGCATAAAGGACGCATACACTCCATATTTGGTGGCAATCTCTTTTACAACCAACTTATAGGTCATAACGTTGTCTGCCATGGTAAGCGCATCAGCGAATCTAAGGTCAATCTCTTGTTGTGAGGGACCGCTTTCATGATGAGAATATTCAACTGGAATACCCATTTTCTCCAGAGTAAGAATAGTGTCACGTCGTAAATCGCTTGCCATATCAAGCGAGGTCAGATCAAAATAGCCCCCTTGATCGAGCGTGTCTGTGCTTGTGGAATCCTTAAAGTAAAAGTATTCAAGCTCTGGCCCCACATTGAGCACATAGCCTAGTTTCGCCGCCTTTGCTACTTGGCGCTTCAAAACATAACGAGAGTCTCCGTCAAAATATTCCCCTTCAGGGGTTTTAATGGAACAAAACATTCGCGCTACCGCGTTGCGTTCAGGACGCCACGGTAGGATCTGGAACGTTGCAGCTTCAGGATAGGCAAGCATATCGGATTCACTTGTATGAGCAAACCCTCGAACGCAACTGGCATCAAAGCCCATGCCCTCCTCAAATGCGTTTTCCAACTCACTTGGAATAACAGCAAACGACTTCATATAGCCAAGGACATCACAAAACCAGAAACGAACGAAATGAACATCACGGCTTTTGATGGTCTTCAATACGAAATCTTGATCAGGGCTACCAGTCATGGCTATGTCCTTCCCAGTAATGCACTACAACAACCAACCTATATTATAACGATGAGCGTGTTTCATTCCTGTTTCGAGGATGAGCCGATCCAAGCGCTTTTCTCTTCCCTGCGCGCAATAACCACAAACCAATCCTGATTGAAGAGCTCAGACGCAAAATGAGGGATATAAGCATAGAGGCGTGTTGGTCACATTTAAACCAGACCGCAGCCTTAAGATTGCCTCGTTAAACTTCTTACAAAAAACCTCCTTTATCTCTATAAGACAAAGGAGGTTTTTGAAACACTGAGTTGCTTTGAAGCTTGAGTAAAATCTAAACGCTTCTTCAGCTTGTCTACTTTTTCTTATCAACCTTACGAGCAGCAAAGTCGCAAACACTTTGGATAACCTGAACAACCACAATCAAGATAACGATAGTTGCAATCATCATGTCAACCATGTAGCGCTGATAGCCATAGCGAATAGCGATATCGCCTAAACCGCCCGCGCCAACCGTACCTGCCATTGCCGAGTAGCCCAAAAGCGTAATAAGCGTAATGGAGAAGCCACGAATGAGAGAAGGCAGGCTTTCCATCAAATAAACCTTGATAACAATCTGCCAAACCGTAGCACCAAAGCTTTGAGCTGCTTCAATAAGGCTTGCATCCACTTCAGCGAGACTTTGTTCCACCATACGTCCCACAAAAGGAGCAGCAGAAACAACCAGAGGAACAATAGCGCCAGGAACACCCAAAGAAGTGCCTACCACCAAGCGAGTGAAAGGAATAATCGCAACCAAGAGAATAATGAAAGGAATGGAACGTCCAATGTTAATAATCCACCCCAGTACCGCATTGATGGCTCTATGAGGCAATAAGCCCTTCTTTGGATCGGTCAAAACCACAGCCACACCAAGCGGAATGCCAATAATATAGGCAAACACCGTTGACACTAAAGTCATCACAATAGTGTCCCATGTGCCCTGAAGTAAAAGTTCTCCGTACTGTTCGAAAAATATCTGAAGGTATTCCATGGATATTACAGCCTTTTCTCAAGGAGCTTTTTCGCAACTTCACTTTGAGGATTCGAGAAAACATCCTCTGTCTTACCCTGCTCCACAATGACGCCTTCATCTATTACAACAACGTTATCGCAGATAAGTTCCGCCACCGTAAGAGAGTGAGTAATGATAATAAGCGTCACTCCAAGTTCTTGGTTGATACGCTTAAGAAGTTCCAGAATAGAATGGGTGGTCATAGTATCAAGCGCACTCGTTGCTTCGTCGCACAGCATAATAGAAGGACGGTTTGCCAAAGCACGAGCTATCGCCACACGCTGCTGCTGACCACCTGAAAGCTGGCTGGGATATTTATTGGCTTTTTCTTCCAGTCCCACCATAGCAAGCAACTCGCGCGCACGCTCTTCAGCCTTCTTTTTGTCTACATGACGCAACTCCAAAGGAAACATCACATTGCGCAAAACGCTGCGCTGCTGAAACAAACTAAAGTTTTGGAAAATCATGCCAACAGAACTGCGGAACTCCAGCAGGTCTTTTCCAGATAGCTGAGTAACATCACGCCCGTCAATAGTAATGGTGCCCGAAGTGGGATGCTCCAAGAGATTAATGCATCGAACTAAGGTAGATTTACCTGCACCAGATTGACCAATAATGCCAAAAATAGAGCCATCTTCGATGGTCAAATTGATATCGCGGAGGGCTACATGAGATTCATTGTTGGCCACTTGATATGTTTTATTCAGATTCTCAATTTGAATCATAGCTATATTCCTCAGGCTATTCTTAAGGCGCGTTCAATTCACAGCTTTCCTACTATACCGTAAGGGCGCAAGGCATCACAAGATTATGATACAAACTCACAATATTTAACGAATACTGCAACGTTTTATGGTCATTGCCAAATCAATGAGCACTTCTCGAGATCTTAAGACCCAAAACACAGGCGCCATCCACAACTTTTATGATTCACAACTTTTATGACTCTCGAATCATCAAGCCCGTACCAAGCCACCCGCTTACAAACGCTAGCTCAGACGGAAATAAGGTGACTCGCCATCGAAGCACGCACTAAAATAAGGGTCGCCCTCGATAAAGTAGTGGGGCCATCGATAATGTAGAAAAGCACGTTCCCGTTCGGCACGCAAAAGCTGTTCATCGGTAAGCGTGTGACCTGATGTTGCATTTTCCTGGTGATAAAACTCAATATCGCCATTGTAAACAACTCGATAGCCAGCTTTATTGACTTTCAGACAGAAGTCAACATCATGACAACTCACTTTAAAGCGTTCATCAAAACCATCAACTTCATTGAAAACCGAACGCTTTACCATCATCACCGATGCAGAAACAGCCGAAAGATTGCTCGCACACATAAAACGCTTCGCATAACCAGAAGCAGACCGCGGAAGATTCACTCCTACATTTCCGGCAGATCCATACGCTCCAACCATTATGCCTGCATGTTGAATAGTCTCATCAGGATAGAGCAGTTTAACCCCTACAACACCCACATCTTCTCGCGTACAATGCGCAAGCATTGCCGAAAGAGCACCTTCCGATATCACTTCGGTGTCATTGTCGAGAAATAAAAGATAATCCGATTTACATGTTTTTGCCGCTGCGTTTGCAATGGCAGGAGGGTTATAGGGTTTGTCGTATGACACTATACGTACATAGGGCAGCTTACAATCAAGGTCTGCCAAGTATTCCTTTGTTGCAGGATCACTACTATTGTTATCGACGATAACGAGCTCGCATCTATCAAGGGTGTCATGTTCCACCAACGAAGAAAGGCACGTGTCAAGCAATTCGATTTCATCCTTTATGGGAATAATAATCGAAAGCGTAGGGCGTGATTCGGGAAGACGATATTTAACCTGATAGCGTCTTTGAGCTATTTCGGAAAGTACCACCGCTTCAATGTGCCTTCGCCGCAAGAAAAGAGCTAAAGCTTTTCTCCCTAACCGAAACGCTTCTTCTTCGCGTCTTGCTTCAATTTTTTCCGCCTCTGCAGAAATACAAGCAGCGTCTTGGACATGATAAAGAACTTTATCAATACGCTCTATAGAATCGGCCTTGAGTGAAGCTTTCAGCATCAAATCATATTCGAAGGCATCAGTTGAAAATCCTTCTTCTTGAGAAACGGCCTCTATGAGCTCTTTGGAATAAAGCACCAACGGACCTGCATAAAAATAGGAATACAGTAAATCAGGTGAAAAAATTGGTTTGATTTGCGGGTTGTGAAACCCTTTTTCACGATCGAAATAATCATGGTTCGCATACACGATATACGATGCTTTTTCGCTATCGTCACCTGACGAGAGAGACGATCGGGCATTCAATTTGTTGAGACACCGTACGTATTCAAATAAAGCCTCAGGTGCCAAAATGATACGGGGATCCAGAATCGCGCAGGCCTCACCCTTTGACTGCATCATGCCACTTACTCGAGCAGCTGCCTCTTCGAGCGACGAATCCGCAACAATATGCACAAACCTTTCATCCTCATGCCATTTGCTGAAAGCATGATCGAAGGCTCTCTCATCAATTCCGCAATCTAAAACCACCAATTCAAAAGCAGAATAAGTCTGTTGGGAAAGCGCTAAAAGTGCTGCTGGTACATAGCACATATCCTCTTTATAAAGAGGAAGAACCAAACTGATAGTTGGTTGATACGGAAAAGAAAGGCTTCTCTGAAGAGCTAATCCACCTATGGTTTCACAATGATTGCGATACCACTGTTCATAACCTTCATCCAAAGAAGCATCAGCTAACTCTTCGATGAAAGATTCCTGCAACGACTCAAATGTTTCATCACAAAAGTGAGCAAAACCTCCTGGAATATTTTCATTGGCATCATATACTGCCGCACAAAAATCCTTTGAATCACGCAGGATGCGCACCGAAAAGCCAATATGAAGACGTGGGGTATCACCAAATTGAGTTGGCTGACTTGTCTCATCCACAAGAGGATAAACGGGCAGATCCATGTCGTTTCCCCATTTATCCAAAAAGTCGACCATTACCTCAGAACCTTCAACGTGAGGCATATCAACGAGCATTTTAACCACTATTTCTTCGCCATCTTCAATAGCTTCAGTAAAGAAAATATTCATGCGGTTAGCGCTGTATTCCCGCTCAATATCAAACATCTGCGCCATCAGTTCGTTATGAACAAGGGCATTAAAACGGGTGCGCCAACGCATCATATTCATTTCAACCGTAAGACGGCTTTGCCCGAGCGGTTCACCTGCACCAGAAAATTCAACAAAGGTAAGATCAACTTCTCGCACATCAAAATGCGGAAGAATAACCACATAATTTGCCGCCGAAGAAGGATCAATGGGCACAAAAGGGAAAAGATGCGACGGGATCTTAGTGCCATCTTTTAGATGGGCATCCAGCAGCACTTCCGCCTGAGGTGACAGACGATCAAGTACTAATTGGAGATAAACCTTCCCATCCCCATGACTCATGCTTTCTATACGTACATTCATACCAGTTTTATCGTTTCGTGTGTTTTAGAGCGAAATAGGAACTATCGTGATCGAGATTGGGATTACAAAATGAATCCCCCTCGACAAAATCACAAGGCCATGCTGCCTGCAAATACGCCATCTCTCGACGACGCTTTATACGTAACTCTTTAGAGTGAATCCGTAAACGAGAAGAACTTTTCAGATGGGTCAATTCAACAAAAGGCGTATAAACCGTAAGGCATCCTGCCTCACGCACCTTCAAACAGAAATCCACATCAGCATAGAACAACGCAAATTCTTCGCTGAAACCACCCGCTTTTTCGTACGCCTCACGACGCACCATCATGCACTCGCCTGTGACGGCAGATACGTTTTGAGCAACTTTTGCCCTATCTAAATAACCACGCCACGTGGCAGGAAGATGCCTAAAGAGCGGAGTAACCACGCGAGAGCCCCCCACAATAATACCCGCATGCTCAATGGTCCCATCGACAAAAAGCTGCTTTGGACCCACGATACCCACATCAGTAGACTGAAAATATCCCAATAAAACTTCAAGTGCATCGTCAGTTAATACGCGCGCATCACTGTTTAAGAAAAGGAGAAAATCACCTTCTGTTTCCCGAACAGAATAATTTGCCATTTTCGAGCGATTAATTGGCTGGTCCCAATAAAGCACCGAAAAAGTTTCAAAGGAATCTTCCAAATCTTTGAGACAATTCTTATCTTCTTGGGTATGCTCACCCGCATCCACCACCACAACCTCAAAGTTCTGGTAGGTAATTTTGTTATAAAGCGAACGAATACAGGTGTGCAGTATTTTCGGATCGCCACCCTCGTAAGAAACAACTATTGTCACTCGAGGACGTTCAACAAGTACATGTCGTACACGATAGTGGCCTGTGGTGTCTTCATTGAGCACTTCAGCCTTTAACCCTATTCGCTGACAATGAGCAACGAGAGCCTTTCTGCCCGTTTCTTGCTCTAGTCGAGAAAGCATTGCATCGGGAGCATCCACCGTCGCAAACCTCCGATGGCACAATATGCGAGGAACATGGCAAACCCTTCGTGCTTTTTCGGTTGCACGCAATACCAGTTCGTAGCCACCTGCACTGAACATACTAAAAGTAAGAGGAGATATTTCCTCATAGAGCGATTCGCGCATCACGATCAGATCGCGAATATAGTTGTATGAGCGCAAAAACTCAGGTGAAAAATCCGGGCGGAACAATGGCTGCGAATGAATTCCTTGAGCATCACAGGTATCAACATCTGAATAGAGAAAATCGCAATCAGGATACTTATTAATTGCTCGCACAAACTCAAACAGAGCATCGGGTGCCAATACATCACGAACCTGAGTGAAGACCATAAAATCTCCCTCTGCAGCAGCAAGTCCAGAGGCGAAATTATCATCAAGTCCAATGCTCGGATCTGCATCGATCACATAGAAGCGATCGTCATCAAGGAAATCTTTCAGATCTGAAACTCGACCTTTTGTTCCCAGCATATCCACCATAATAAGTTCCCAGCGTCCATAGCTTTGCTGAGCAACGGAATTGACGAAATCATAGATATGGTGATCGGGATCATCAGTCAGCAGACAGACGATACTAAAAAGAGGAGCATACGGAAATTTGATTGCAACTTGCTCCAAAAGTGCTGGCACATCGGCACGATGATGCTCGGTAAACCATTTATGATATTCAGAATCATCAAAAGCACTCGTGGTACGCTCGCGAAAACGAGCAAGAAGCGTTTCTAGGGTTCGCACTCCCAACATGGCAAACCCCGGAGAAATTGTCCCTCGAGTATCGGTTGCGCAAAGGCAGAGATAGGGTTTTTCGCTGCTTACCAAAAACGAAACAACCATATAACGTCGACGGAGCGATCCGTATTCGGCCGACTGAGCGATGGAATCCTCTATTACCGAATAATCAACCGAAAGCGAATTACCGTGAGAATCAAGAAAGTCGCATTCCATGAAAGTTTCTTCATGGTAGGGCATTTCAAGCATTGCAGAAACGCGATAACCTTCTCCGGTTTCAATCGCGCGAATGAAGCTCACATGAATTCGATCATGAACAAATCTACCATCAAGATCCTCTATCATTTCGCCCATTTCTGGGCTGGTACGCTGAGAAGCGATAGCTTTCAGGGATGTGGTAAGCATGTCAAGCGACTTACGACACGATGCCACAACTGTTCCCGATGCATCAATTGCACGAAATACTAAATCCCAACGTTTTACTTCGAGCCAAGGAAGTGAGATAACGAAAAACCGAACCCCTGCAGAATTTTTTGTATGCAAAGGCGGCAGAGGCATCCCTTGATTCGTTAACGCTCCATCGTAGAGTACATCCCTCAGCGCAAAGGTATCGTTTATGTCGCAATAGGGAAAAGTATCTGAAGGAATAAGGGCGCCCGTTTCCGTTGATGCTGAAAGCACCACAGGAAGACGTTCGTCGTAATCGGAAATCTCCGAGAGAATATAAACTTTATCGCCCGAACGACGTATGGTTTTGAACGACACATTCATATACGTTCCTCTTCCCATCGCACTACAACGACATCGCATAGCAGTAAGGAGGGCAAAATGCCCGCCACGGCTTATTATCGCGCAATATCAAACATAACGGAAAAGAGTGTTGAGATAGACCAGAAAAGCAAGAGATTACTCTTTTGCTTCGAGGAAAATCTTTCTTGTCACAAAGTTCCATACTGCCACGATAAAAGTAACGACAATTTTGGAAATACGGTAGTCAATAAATAAAAAGTCTACCATCAACCACATAAACACATCGTTAATTACAAGGCCGATTACGGAAAGCACAACAAAGATAATAAATTCTCGCCTGCGGCTCATGTCATCTTTGCGTTTAAACACAAACCGCATGGATGCAAAATAATTAAAGATGACAGAAATAATAAACGAAACCGTGGTACTGATAAGATACGGAACCCCAAATACTTCCGTAAGCAGCACCATGAAACCGTAGTCAATCACAAAAGCAATGACGCCTACAATGCCAAATTTCATAAACTGAGAAATCAGTTTTTTCAAGGAAATCTCCTTGCTAAATACCAAAACACTTAATTTAAAGCGTAAAGTTCCACCTAAACAAAAAAGGTCCTGCTATGCAGAACCTGAAATTTGTGGTGCCCCCAACGGGAATCGAACCCGTGTTTCAGCCTTGAAAGGGCCGCGTCCTGACCGCTAGACGATGGGGACTTTTTTCCTGCTTCAACAGCAGCCCGTTTATTATTACAAGAGTTTTATTAAGATGCAAGTATTTTTTTGACCATTTTTAAAAAAATCTTCGCCACTTTCTGAAACCGCATGTCCTTCATTGTTTTTATTCTCTTGTCTCGATCCCCTATTCCTGGCATATACCAAAAACCAACCTCTCGCATTCCTATCGCACCCCGAATTCAGCCCTTAAACGAAAGTTTATATTCATCCTTCAGCAAGGCGTTATCGTGATTACATACAGACAACAAGGAGAGACCCACACTAAAGCTTTTCGGCTGCGTATCAAAACCACGTTTATGTGTACAACCGCAAATAACTGCTGCCGCTTTTTGTACTCCCCTTGCGAAATCTGTATCCAAGGTAAGTAACGATAAGGGAAGCCATGAGAATTGCTGTAGCTAGTGAAGGTTTGGATGTGAGCAGCCATTTTAGCTGTTGCACCAACTTTAATTACTACAAAATAGAAAATGGTGAAATGGTTGATTCACGTAATCTTCCCAGTCAAGGACACCTTTGCGGCTCTCAGGCTAACTTTCTTCGACAGATCGACGTTAAGATTCTTATTTGTGGCGCAATTTCAAAAAAAGAAATTGAAAGTATGGAGAATGCCGGCATCAAGGTAGTAGCTGGAGCATCAGGCAGAGCTTTTGAGGTGGTAGAGAAATATCTCAAGGACAACCCTACTGAAGTAGCCGCCTGCCTTTAATCTTTCGTGATTATTTAAACGTACCTTTATTGATCTAACTCGAAATCAGAACCAAACAAATCTTTGAAAGTTTCCTCAGTAGCCAAAGCTATTCCCTGCGTGCGCAAGAGATCAGCAGCTACTCCATCTCCTGGAATAAGAGTTCCAGAAAAGGTTCCATCGTATATCTTCCCCACCCCGCAAGAAGGACTCTTTGCTTTGAGAATAGCGTGAGTGCAGCCTTTCTCGCACGCGCGCTCACAAGCGATGCGTGCCCCTTTTTCGAAGGCGTCCGTATTATCATTTCCTTCTATATCGCACACAACGCGCTTTCCCTCGCGAACCTGAATTTCATTTGCGGGATGAGGGATTGACAGTCCACCCATCACCTCAGGACAAATGCGAATAACTTCACACTCATGTCTTTCAAGAAAGCGAATCACTTCCTCGTTAGGCTTCGAACCTCCATCATAACGACAAGGAACCCCCAACAAGCAAGCACTAACCGCAATAGTATGCACGAGAACCTCCCTTTTTGATGTCCTCCACTTTTACCACGAAAAACGCCTCCCCAGTTTCAGACTTCAACTCTCCAAAAAAAGGCAACAAAAAAGGGCCGAAAACCTTCGGCCCTGAAAAATTTGGTGGAGCATAGGGGGATCGAACCCCTGACCTCATGGCTGCCAGCCATGCGCTCTCCCAGCTGAGCTAATGCCCCGTAGTGCGTTGACTAGGATACCGTCATCACGAAGTGCGGTCAAGAGGTAATTTCAGAACGAAAAACTAACACCTCAACCGCTCCCTACGGTTATCTTTTGAATCAAGAAAATACCGAAAGAAAAAGCGGCATCCAGATCGTAGATTTGTTTAGATCACAGGTACTGGGGTACCTTGCCCATCAATTTTTACCGACGCGTAGAAGGTTGCTTCATCAAACACGTCGCGAATTGAACGATTTCCCTCCATAAAGGGCAGGTCAACAAATTCGCGAATCGAAGCAATAAGCTCACTACAATCCACAAAATGGCCCTTTTCGTTTAACTCGTTAGTGTTTTGCGCACGCCAATAAATATCATTGGCATCAGTCAGGTAATAGGTAACTTCTGACCACTGCATATAAGCAGAATGATTCTGCATTAAATAGTGAATCAATTCATCGATGTCGGCTAATTTTAAAGCCTCGTCTGACTGCCTTCCCATAATGCCTCCTTAAAGGTACTTATACTTATTCGCCATAAGCTTTATATACCTACGACGTCCCTCCCCTTGTTCTTGCTGCACTTGGATTGTCCCGCAACAACTAAGTACTATCAGTGTACCAATAGTTAATTCTTCCGGTTAGGATCTTTTCTCTTTGCCCGAAGAATGTCGCTTGGTTTTAAAGGAACTGAACAGGTAAAGACGTAGAGACCCATAGCTTTACGTGCAGTATCAACTGAAACCTCAGCATAAGGATTGACTATTTCATTTTCCTGGCTATTGCCCCTGTTTTCTTTATTTGAAGAAACGTGAAATTCCTGCTGCAAGGCTAGGAGCTCTTCAACACTTTGCACATCAGGGTTGTAGCCGAAAACTTCCGCAAGTTCTTCAACCTGCACCACCCGAATTGAGTCATACGGGCTCAACACTTCCAGATTATCGCCCTGATAAAAACGATTGCGACATTTTGCCCAAACACGCCAACGACCATCTTCGAGAGGAGTCGCGCAAACAACCTCTGCAACCCAATCGTAGAGCTGTTGATACATATCAGCATCGGTTGATTGTTGGGCATCGCCAAAGAAGAATCCTGTTGAATAAGGACGATGGGAAATGGTATCGAGTTCTTTTTCCCAAAGATCACTATGCTCGCCATCTAATACATGACGGTAAGCATTTACCACGGTCGCTACATAGAAAGCTTTTTTAACACGACCCTCGATCTTAATAGAATCTACACCCGCATTGCGAAGATCCTCAAGATACGCAAGCATATTTAAGTCTTTTGAATTGAGAAGATACGTCCCGATTTCATCTTCCTCGATGCCAAATTCTTGATCTGGCCTACTCGGCTCCTTCAGTCGATATTCCCAACGACAAGGTTGGACGCATTCACCCTTATTAGCAGCACGCCCTGTCATAAAATCGCTAATTAAGCACCGACCAGAAATCGCCATACACATAGCACCGTGTACAAATACCTCGATCTCTAAATCATCGGGTATAGCACGACGCATTGCGGCAATTTCTTCACAGGACATCTCTCGAGCGCATACTACTCGACGAGCTCCGAGGCGATACCACATCAAAGCTGCAGCTGCATTCGAAACGGAAGCCTGCGTTGATACATGAATCGTAAGTTCTGGAGCAACTTGTTGAACCACTGACATTACGCCCAAATCGCTCACGATAACCGAATCCGCCTGCGCGTCACGTATTGCCTCAATGTAGCGAGGGAGCTCCTTTAAATCAGCATCGTGAGCAAAAGCATTGCAGGTTACATACACCCGTGCTCCTGCCTTATGAGCAAGCTCGACAGCAGAAGAAAGTTCTTCAAGGGAAAAATTTCCCGCACGAGAGCGAAGACCAAACTTATCACATGCCAAATACACCGCATCCGCACCAAAGTGCAGAGCATAAAAAAGCTGCTCCCACCCTCCAGCAGGAGCAAGCAATTCCATTGGTCGTAATTGAGTATCTAATGATGATTCTTTATGCACTGAGTTCTACTCCGGTCAAATCCTATGATAAATCCCTTTACAGAAGTGACGAACGTTTCTTGAAACGATGCATAAATGAAAGCGCTTCGCCCACAGCTGAAATTGAAATATCGGTCTTTTCGCCTGTTTCGCGACGCTTGATTTCAACCTTCCCTTCAGAAACTCCACGCTTACCTACCACAATCTGTACAGGCCAGCCAATAAGATCTGCATCAGCAAACTTAACACCAGGACGCTCATTGCGATCATCCAAGGCAACCTCCAGTCCTTCAGCAGAAAGACTTTCGGCTATTTTTTCTGCCACAGGATATACCGTATCGTCACCCACGGTTAAAGGAATAACGCAAACGTGAGCAGGAGCCACCGACAGAGGCCATATGATGCCATGTTCGTCATTATGCTGCTCTACAATCGCAGCAAGAGAACGTGAGACACCTACTCCATAGCAACCCATCAAGAAGGGTTGATCGGTGCCATCTTCCGCAGAATAGACCGCGCCCATCGCACGAGAATACTTATCTCCAAGCTGGAATACCTGAGAAACTTCGATACCACGAGCTCCCCTAAGCGTCGCTCCGCAGTGAGGACAACTATCTCCAGGAGCTACCACCGAAAGGTCCGCCCACTCATCAACCTCGAAATCAAAGCCGTGCTTTGCACCAACGAAATGATATCCATCCTCGTTAGCACCTACAACCCAGCGCTCAATTGCCTTGAGGCTCGAATCTGCCACAACTTTAATTCCTTCTGGCAGATTTTTAGGACCGATCGATCCTTTTGGAAGTTTCGCCGCTTTAATTTCTTCATCGCTGAGCAATTCAAAATCAGGAATTACCCGTTGAGCTTTAATCTCGTTGAGTTCGTGATCTCCTGGTATAAACAATGCAACTACCTTGCCATCAGCATCTTTGCCAACCATAGCTTTAACGGTAGCGCTTTCGTCTATATGCAAAAATTCAGCAAGGCTCGCAATAGTTGTAACTCCTGGAGTTGCAATCTTTTCGCAAGTCTCTACCTTATATTCTGTCGGATGAGGAATGCAGGCACCCGCTTCGGTGTTTGCCGCAAAGTCGCACTCGGGACAATAGACAAGCTCTGCCTCACCCGCATCGGCTAATGCCATAAATTCACAGGTAACGCTGCCTCCGATCTGACCAGAATCCGCCTCAACGGGACGATATTCAAGGCCCAGGCGCTCACAAATTCTGCCATAAGCTTTATACATTTCATCGTAAGTCTCTTGAAGCGATTCCTGGCTTGCATGAAAGCTGTAAGCATCTTTCATGATGAATTCGCGACTTCTTAAAAGGCCAAAACGTGGGCGAATTTCATCACGGAACTTTGACTGAATTTGATAGAGCGTCAAAGGCAGCTGACGATACGAACGCAGCTCACTACGCACAATAGCGGTTATCAGTTCTTCATGAGTAGGACCAAGACAAAACTCACGATCGTGACGATCATGCAGACGCATCAATTCTGGGCCGTAATCGTTCCAACGACCGCTTTCATGCCAGAGCTCTCCAGGCTGAAGAGCGGGCATCAACATTTCGCGAGCGCCCGTAGCATCCATTTCTTCACGAACAATGCGCTCGATTTTCGACAAAACCTTCATGCCGAGCGGCAAATAGGTATACACACCAGAAGTAACTTTTCTGATCATACCAGCACGAACCAGCAAGCGATGACTTGCGATCTCTGCGTCGGTAGGATCTTCTTTTAACGTAGGAGCATACTGCTCACTCAAACGCATAATTTCTGTCATAGTCTTCCTATCTCTTCCATAAGCACATCAACGATAGCCGCCTCTTCGACCTTTCGCAAGGTTTTTCCGTGAGTAAAAATTACTCCTGAACCTTTTCCGCAGGCAACACCAATATCAGCATCGGCAGCCTCACCAGGCCCATTTACCACACACCCCATTACTGCAACCTGTAAGGGGCGATGAATTTCTTTTAACCTGTCTTCGACTTCTTTTGCAATTGAAATCAAATCAACCTGACAACGACCACAGGTAGGACAGCTTACCAGCTCGGGATCACGACGACGCAAGCCCAATGCCGAAAGAAGCATCCAGCACGCACGAACTTCCTCTACGGGATCGTCAGTCAGAGAGATACGCAGGGTATCTCCTATACCTTGCTCGAGCAAGATGCCAAGTCCGCTTGCAGATTTTATTAAACCTTGAAACAGAGTGCCTGCTTCCGTGACACCAATATGAAGAGGAATCGTTGGTAGAGTTTTTGAAAGCAGTCGGTAAGCTTCCACCGTGGTAGGAACATCGTGCGCTTTTGCAGACACCACCAAATCATAAAAACCTTGACTCTCGCAAAACTCAACATAACCACGAGCAGATTCTGCAAGCTTTTCAGGAAGAGTCAAATCGTTGCGAGCCGCTAAATCCTCATCTAGAGAACCAGCATTAACTCCAATACGAATGGGAATGCCTGCGTTTCGTGCCGCCTCCAGCACGGGAACACATGCCTCTAAACCGCCAATATTACCCGGATTAATACGCAGTTTTGCTGCACCACGCTTTGCGGCTTCTATCGCAATCTCGGCACTAAAGTGAATATCGGCAATTACGGGCAAAACCGATTTTTGACATATTTCCTCAAAATAATTCAGATCACGTTTATGTGGAATTGCAATACGAATCAGCTCGCATCCCGCTTCGGCTAAACGCTCTATCTGAGCAATATTTCCTTCTACATCTTCTAAAGGAAGATTAAGCATTGACTGAACCACGCAGGGTGCGCCACCACCAAGAGTTACTTTTCCAACCTTTACTTGCCTCGTGGTTTGATTTGGCTTTAAGGCAAGCTCTGCTTCTCTTGGTGAAGAAAACGCGGCTTTTGATTCTGAAAAAGCATCCTGCTTACCATTGGTATCTCTCTTTGAATCTGGCATAGATTAGCCCCAATTCCCCAACACAAAACGTTGAACGTCCTGATTAAGCATAACAACAAATAGGCCCATAAAGAGCGCAAAACCGACCATCGACATATAGCCCAATGCGCGAACAGACACTATTTTACGAGACACCTTCTGAAAAATTTCAACAACAAAGCGTCCCCCGTCCAAGGGAGGAATAGGAAGCATATTCATAAAGCCAAGGGAAGCGGAGATAACAGCAGAAAAGAAGAGAAAATTCTGGAAGCCTGCTTCAAAAGCATCTTTAGACAAGACTGCAATCCCCACAATTGAAGTGGACTGCGAAATAGTTTGTGCTGCCGTTGCGGGGTTGAATAAAGAAGCAATTGCAGCAAGCACCATACCCAAATAGTTTACGCCCATATAGATTGCATCCCATGGTGCCCAATTATAATGAAATACCTCTCCTGTTGCGGTGTTTTGCAAATCAAGCCCCATTAGGGAATACACGATGATAAACGCAAGCAAAACCCAAAGAAGATTCATGAAAGGGCCCGCAAGCAAAATAACACTGCGCTTCCAAAAAGGAAGCGCACTATATTGGCAGGATTTCTCCTTTTCAAAAAACGTTTGAAGATTGTCCACAGGGCGTGGCTGCCCTTCTTTAAAGGTCCCTTTTGCAGGCACGCGATACACGTTGTATTTATCTTTGCGTTTAGGACGTTTGATTGAGCCCCAATCAGAAAGCTCTTCTAATAACTCGTACGCTTCATCGTCAGATAAGAAAAGATCATGCGCAACATCTTCGCAATATACTTCACCTTTGCGATACACATATCCAAGCACACGCTTTAAATGAGGGCTTCCACTAGCAGGTGCCATACCGCAAACGTTAGCATAGCCGCCCAGGGGGACACAGGTAACACCAAAACGAGTATCGCCTTTAGTAAAGCCGATCGAAGGACCAGGAAAACCAATCATGAATTCCGTGACGCGAACTCCAAAAAGACGCGCCGCTAAAAAGTGGCCCCCCTCGTGAATGAACACCAAAAAGCCCAACACGATGGTTGCCGCTATGATCATGATGATAATATCCATATAAATCATTTACGCAATACGGAACGCGCAAAGGAACGCGCCCAAGCGTCAACCTCCCCTAGCTGATCGATGCTTTCAACCGATTCTACCTTGCAAGCATCCATCGTTGCTTCCACAACCTCAGCAATACCTAAATAAGAACAGCGTTCCTCCAAAAATGCTGCCACCGCAATTTCGTTTGCAGCATTCATAGCGCACGGAAGCGTTCCGCCTCTGGTACCTGCTATACGCGCAAGCGCAAGACAACGAAACGTCTCTGTGTCGGGAGCAGCAAATTCAAGAGTGCCTAACGTACGAAAATCAAGGGGTTTTACGGGAGCATCCCAACGTTCGGGGTAACTCAGTGCGAATTGAATCGGAATACGCATATCGGTAGTACCTAGGTGCGCTTTAACGCTGCCATCAGTAAATTCCACCATGGAATGAATTGCACTCTGCGGCTGTACCACCAC
Source organism: Cryptobacterium sp. CAG:338 (assembly GCA_000435475.1). GTDB lineage: Bacteria > Actinomycetota > Coriobacteriia > Coriobacteriales > Eggerthellaceae > Anaerotardibacter. The sequence goes on from FR896071.1 coordinate 97,754, forward strand.
TTCGATTTTCTCGTAAGGCATAGCAAACAAATGATGCGCCTCGATAACTTCAAGACCCTTGTTCATCAATGTTGAAGAATCGATAGTGATCTTTGCGCCCATATTCCACGTAGGATGATGAAGGGCTTGCGCCGGAGTTACCCGCTCTAGATCCGCCCGCTTTTTACCGCGAAAAGGACCGCCCGAAGCGGTAATCCAAAGCTTACTTACCTCTTTTGGATTCTCGCCTAGCAAACATTGATAAATAGCACCATGCTCAGAATCGATAGGCATAAGATCACCTGGGTTTTGAGCGAGAGGCATGATCAAATCGCCGCCAACCACCAGGGATTCCTTGTTTGCAAGAGCAAGCACTTTACCCGCTTTAAGCGTCTCATAACTTGCACGAAGCCCTGCAGCTCCCACCAGCGCATTTACCACAAGGTCTGCTTCGGGAATCTTACAAAGATCCACTACGCCATCGGGCCCCTGAGAAAATGATCCCCCGCTTACTTCACTTCGGCTTGCCCTCTCGACTTGCTCCGAAAGACCTTCGAGCACTTCAGCAGAAATATTGTTACGAGCGCCCAAGGCAAGATGAGCAACTTTGAATTCCTGAGCCTGTGCCAACAATTCCTTTGCACGAGTTCCTGCAGCAAGACCAATTATTTCAAGCTTATCTGGATGACGACGCACCACATCAAGCGTTTGTACACCAATGGAACCAGTCGATCCCAAAACTACAATACGTCGCTTCTTTGATGAAGTATGGACCGAACATGATTCACAAGGATTGCTTTTAGAAGACATAAGGAATACAGCCCCCTAGAACGAGCAGAATTGCACCGGAAAGAGTGACTAAAAACTGAGAGTCGCAACGATCAAGCAAACCACCATGGCCAGGCATTATAGTGCCAGAATCTTTAAAGCCTGAATTGCGTTTGATTCGGCTTTCCACCAAGTCGCCCAAAACACCGGCAAGTCCGTTGATGAGACCGAAAGCCAACGCAAGAGGAATTGACATAGTCACACCAGGAATAAAGGAAAGCAAACACCAAACTGCCATGGCAAATACTAAGCCCGCAATAAATCCTTCCCAGCTTTTATTGGGAGAAATATGCGGAGCAAGCTTATGTTTGCCGATAGCAGAACCGACTAAATACGCAAATGCGTCACTTCCCCAAACACTCACGAATAAGCCTAAAACAAGCACTGCTCCCCACGGATCGGAAAGCGATTCTCTCAGCAAAATTGCCGTAGACATAATAAGACCGGTGTAGATGGCGCCGAAAAGACTAATCGCGACATCGCTGATTCGGGCAGGTTGCCAAAAGACATACCACACCAGCAACACGAGAACATACACCGCAAGTGCAATGCAAACACCACTTACGCCTGAAAGCCACATAACAAACGGGAATAGTGCAGCGGCGCATACCCCCAAAAGTTCATTGGGCAGTTTCGCATCAGCTCTAAGCATGTAGTAAAACTCATTTGCGCAAATAGCGCTCAACAAAGATAGATAGAGCGCTGTTGTAAGATCTGAAACCAGCACGCAAACAACCGTCAGAAGAATATACACTGCGCCCGTTGCAGTACGTACTGCAAGATTACTCGGATGTGCCACTTTGGTCGGAAGCTTATTAACTACCGCTTTTTTTGCTTTAGTAGTCTTTCGCTCCCATCCCTGCTCCTCTTCATAGGTTATGGTCTCTGATTCTGCCGTAAGCTGTCCGCGACGAGACCGCACAGAATCAGACGCACCGGATTGGTTGCGCAAAAATGGCTTGCGTACCCGAACTTTCGTCATGCTATACAGCCCCAAATCGACGATCACGCGATTGATATTCAAGCAAAGCCTTCAAAAAATCATAACGATTAAAATCAGGCCAAAGCACATCGGTACAAACGAATTCCGTATAAGCAATTTGCCACAATAAGAAATTCGATACCCGCATTTCACCCGAAGTACGAATTAGAAGTTCAGGATCAGGAATATCTGCCGTGTAAAGACCTTGTGCAAACAAATCCTCGGTTATTTCCGATAGATGTTGCGAGTTTGTCCCTTCTTCAAGAGCGCGCTGCACACAAGCGTTAACCGCATGAAGTATTTCTTGGCGCGAACCGTAATTAACGGCAACCACCAACGTCATACCGCTGTTGTTTTTTGTCTTTTCCCAAGCTTCCTCAAAAGCAAGACGTGTTTCTTGAGGCAACAATGACAGATCGCCAATAGTGCGAACGCGCACCTGTTCTTCATGAAGACCGTCTACCTCTGCAAGCATAGTCTTGGCAAACAGCTCCATGAGCCCCTTTACTTCCTCTTCGGGACGCTTCCAGTTTTCAGTCGAAAACGAATAGATAGTAAGATAGTCCACCCCGAGATCATTTGCGCAACGAATAGTCTCGCGCACCGCTTCGATACCCGCCTTATGACCACGAAGACGATTGAGAGCACGTTTTTTAGCCCAACGACCGTTGCCGTCCATGATGACGGCAACGTGACGGGGAATCGCATTTTGATTTAAGGTTTGAGGATCCACTCCACTTGGTGGATCAGGAAATATGTAATCAAGAGGTTTTCGCATTTGAATCATGCCTCCAACACCTAGATTGACATAAGCTCCTTTTCCTTTGCAGCAAGATGCTGGTCAATCTTAGCAATTGCTGCATCGGTCTTTTTCTGAACATCAGCCTCGGCACGACGCTGATCGTCTTCTGGAAGGTTGTCGCTCTTAACTGCCTTTTCGATAGCAGCATTTGCATCACGACGAGCATTGCGAACCGCTACACGACTTTCCTCGGCATAGGTGCGGCATTCTTTAACAAATTCGCGACGACGCTCCTCAGTCAAAGGAGGGAAAGAAAGGCGAATAACCGAACCGTCGTTATTAGGCGTTACTCCAAGATTTGCCTGCTGAATTGCATGATCAATTGCACCAAGAGAGGATTTATCCCAGGGCTCGATAACTAACGTATGAGCATCAGGTGTTTTAATGGCTGCCATCTGATTGATAGGAGTAAGGGTGCCATAGTATTCCGCTTTTACACGATCAAGAATCATAGCGTTTGCGCGACCCGTTCGAACAGATGCGAAGTTTGAAAGAAGCTGCTCTTCGGCACCTTTCATACGTTCATCTGCTTTTTTCATAATATCGTCGATCATTGATAATCCTTTCCTGGATAGAAATAACCTAGTCAGCGCTTACGGTAGTACCAATATTTTCTCCCTTGAGAATACGAGAGATATTTCCTGGCACCATAAGGTCGAATACCAAAATGGGAAGTTTATTATCCATGCACAGCGAAGTAGCAGTGGAATCCATTACATGAAGTTCACGAGAGAGCACCTCAAGGTAGCTAATATGCTCAAAACGCTTTGCATCTGGATTGGTAACAGGATCGCTGTCATAGATACCATCAACTTTCGTTGCCTTCATTAAGCACTCAGCATTAATTTCGCAGGCGCGAAGTGCAGCGGTGGTATCCGTAGTGAAGTAGGGGTTGCCCGTACCTGCAGCAAAAATAACCACGTAGCCTTTTTCGAGGTGATGAATAGCGCGACGGCGAATATAGGGTTCAGAAACCTGACGCATTTCAATGGCGCTCATTACGCGCGTTGGAATATCATGACGCTCGAATGCATCCTGCAAAGCAAGCGCATTCATGCAAGTTGCCAGCATTCCAATATAGTCAGCTTGAGCGCGATCCATGCCTTCGGCAGAACCAGCTAAACCACGGAAAATGTTACCGCCGCCTACCGTAACCGCAAGCTCAATACCATCTTCGACAATTTCCTTAATCTGAACCGCAAGCTCTTCTACTACTTTTGGATCAATTCCGTAGCCGGCCTCACCCATAAGCGCCTCGCCAGAAAGCTTCAGGAGAACGCGCTTGTACTTGTAATCAGAGCTCATAGGTACATCCTTTCTTCGAGCGTTATCCTTGTTATATTACCGTAAAACCATGACGCCAAGATAGGCTCGTAAAAATTTCTCCTATTTTGCATTACCCGTTTTCTTCAAAAGCAACTTCGCTTATATCAGCTAGCAAGAAAACAAGAAACACCGTGATATGATTCAACGCCTGTTTGGCATTTCAATGCCTGTTTACCGCATCCCTTCATCAAAGATTGAAAACATAAGATTACAAAACGGCGCCCAGAATAAACCGAGCGCCGTTAAAGAACTGTATTGAAAGGGCTGTTGCTCTATCCAAGTCAGATTAAACAGGCATAAGCTTCAGGAAGAACAGTATATCTGCTTTATAAGTAAGCCTATCCCACTTAACTTGCCCTTACGAATCCGAGCCAAGCGTAACTTCCGCCGTGTTTTCAGCTCCGTCACGAACATAGGTAATTGTCACTGTATCCCCAACGTTATGGGAGCGAACCGCCAACACTAGATCAGAAGATGAAGTGATATCGGTGTCTCCAAGCTTTGTAACGATATCACCCTGCTGAAGTCCCGCCTGCTCAGCGCTTGAACCAGCATTCACCTGGGATATATACGCACCAGAATCAGCACCCAAGCCATAGCGTTCGGCAAGCTGGCTGGTTACCGTCGTAGCAGAAACACCCAGCTGAGCATGAGAAGGCTGCTTTCCATCGATGATTTGCTGAGCAATATTAATAGCGTAGTCAACAGGAATAGCAAAACCAACACCCGAGCTTGATCCCGAAGAAGAAGCGATAAGGGTATTAACGCCAATAAGCTTGCCGTCCTTGTCTACCAAAGCGCCACCGGAATTGCCAGGATTAATAGCGGCATCAGTTTGAATCAAATTGGTGTAAACCGCACTCGAAGTATCGCTGTTAAGCTCAGTAGTGGTACGACTTGTTGCCGAAACAATACCCGTCGATACCGACTGCTCTAAACCATAAGGGCTACCGAGAGCCATCACCCATTCTCCAACAGTCAGATCCGATGAAGATCCAATCTCTATCGCGGTTAAATCGGTAGCCTCAATCTTCAGTACCGCCAAGTCACTTGAAGGATCAGTACCTACAACTTGCGCTTCGTATTCGCCCCCATCGGCAGTAACCTGAAGACGATCCGCATCTTCAATTACGTGATAGTTAGTCAAAATGTATCCATCGGACGAAATAATGATGCCCGACCCTAAAGATGACTCAGTATATTCTTCCCCCGATTGATCAACCATGCCCATAAAGCTTTGGGAAGAAGTCTGGGTATACACATCTATGTTTACTACTGAAGGGAGGCATTTTTGTGAAACCGCCTCTGCCAAAGTTGTATCTTCCCCATTAACCGTAATGCTGCCACCACTACCACCGAGTACCGTAGAGGATCCCCCTGGGTGAACAACGCTATATACCCCTAGGGCGAGCACGCAAGCAAGAAGCGCACCACAAAATGCCGTCAAAAACGTTTTCCAAGAAAATGAAAACTTCTTTTTCTTATGATTCGGCTCTACTGGTTGCGTCTCTTGGGTTGATTGCGTATAGACAGGCTCAGTAAATCCAGTTTGATAGCCTTTCGAATCACTTTGCGTCTGTGGATCCGTAGAATAGGAAACCTGCCCTCCAGCATGTTGACCCTGCGAAGAATACGAATTCTCGGGTGGAACAGGAGGCTGAGGACCACCTTGTTGATAGGTCATGTCTTCTCCTTTTTCTAAACATTTCACGCTTTTCTGTCTAAGCGCCTCTTTTACCGATTTCAGAGTACAAACAAAAGAGCCGATAGATTACCCACATAGCTGTTTGTAATCTTTCCGAAACCATATCAACAAATTCGCAAGGTCAATCCACAAAAAATATCCCACGTAGAGCAGAGAGCCTCTACGTGGGATATCAGATACTTAAAAAGGGAATCGTTACTCAGAGGTGGTATTTGATTCAGGGCTCTGAGAAGTGCTAGAAGAATTATCTCCTGAAGTAGTGTCGGAGGTGGTATCAGAAGTAGTGTTCGAATCGGTTGTCGAAGCATCCTCTGAAGATTCATCGGTGGATTCTTGGGCAGGAGCAGGAATAACAGTCAAGCTCGAAATATCAACATGACCACCAAGCCATTTACCCTCGATAACCTCTACTACTCCACCAGAAACTAAAGCAGAAAGAGCATTGCTTACCGCTTGCTGTAATTCGGTATTATCGGCTGCTACCGCAACAGTACGAGGAGTTGCATCCTGAAGAAGCGCTATAGGATATGCCTCGATTCCCGATGAATGAATAACATACTGGCCAATGGTGCTCTCTGCCGCAACATAATTTACTGATCCGGTATTCAACATCTCAAATGCTGCAGTAGGATCTCCTGCATTTTCCAGGCAGGATTCCCCATAATGATCAGTTACTTCCCAAGCACTCATAGAAGAAGACTGCGCAGCTACTTTAAAAGAACCTGCCGCCGTTGGAGCTTCAGCGTCTTCAGTCAACGAAAACAGCGCAATACCTGAATTCATGTACTCGTCCGACATCCAATAAGCGGAATTTGCTTCTTCAACGCCCATAACGATATCGACGCTTTCACGTTCAAAAGCCGTGTCAGTCGCAGTTCCCACATCCACCAATTCGAGCTTTAAGCCTAATTCATCTGCAAGAGCAGCAGCGATATCCACATCAATACCAACAATGCTTCCGTTGGATTGTGCTGCGTAGGGAGGATTTGAAGCGTTGATACCCACACGGAGGGTTCCCGCTGAATTAAGTGCAGAATCATTAACTGACTGTTCTTTAAGCTGAGGAGTGTAGCTGCTTGAAGAACAACCCGCCAATGGTAGCGCCAAACAAAGCGCAACCACCAAGCTAAGCACAAGAACTGATGCGCGTTTCATCTAAGACGATCCCTTCTTTTCTATTCTCTCTAAACTTCCTTCAGCTGACCTGGTCTTTGCCCCCACACTCGCGCACTGGAACTAAGCCATATACGACATCGTTCTCTCGCTTGTGCAGCCCTATGCTGCATATCCCGCAAGCGGTGCGACTTACCCCTAGGATGCGCCATGATCGCTTCAGACAATTAATTTGTACCGATAGCTTACGTGGATCCTTTTGACCGCATCTGCCTTGGACTTGGAAAAACCGCAACCACAGACCTGAAAGAAGCATTCCTAGTCTACCAGATACCGCATTACTCCTTAAGAAAACGCGCATTATATTGAAAAATTCAACTTTTTATCAGTTGAAAGTTAAGTGATCTCGCACAATTTCAGCTTTTTAGTTGAATGGCGTATGAGAAAGATATGCACTTTTTAGATGCATCATTTTTGGCAGTAACTCAAGCACCGATAAAACACCCACATGCCTACCCAGAGAGCAAATTAATGAACCCTCACTTAGAAAAATCCCTTTTTCGTCTTTCTAGGAAAACCTTGATCGAATCATTCGCATTGCTCCACGAAGCAGCGCTTGAAACGCTTTGGCCTACCCGCTGTGTTCTCTGCGATATTCCCGGTACACTTTTGTGTCACTCTTGCCAGATTAATCTTTCTTATCTCGATCAATTAAAAGCTTGTCCTCGATGTGGAGCAGCCTACGGAATCCACTGCTGCACGGAATGCAATCATTTTATCCTCGAGTGGAAATCACTTGAATCGTTCCCTTTGGAAGGATGCGCGAGCGCCACAATGCTCACGCCACAAACTAAACGCATTATTACCTGCTACAAAGATCGAGGAGAGCAACGACTCGCTGCTCTCATTGCTTCTTTTATGTTAGAAGCAATGCCCTATACCTGGAAAAAAGAAGCGGTGTTTGTTCCTATTCCCACCCGACAAAGCGCCAAAAGAACTCGAGGGTTTGATCACTTAAGCCTCATTGCAAAACAGCTCGAACAGCAATCGCATATTCCCGTTATCCCTGCACTATCCGTCAAAACAAAGAAAGACCAGCGCTTGTTAGACGCCAAAGAACGGCTACAGAACATGGAAAGCTCTTTCAGCATCTGTCCCGATGCTCACGAATTATTACAGCACTGCCAAAAAATCATCCTGGTTGATGATGTTATGACCACCGGCGCAACCCTTTTTGCTGCAGCTAACACTTTACGCTCGATGGTTAATATCCCTATTTACGGACTCACGTTCAGTCGCGCATAAACCACACAAGATGTACGAGCCATCACTTAGATACGATCGGTGTCCTTTGCGTTTGCTTGGGCAAATTCCTGAACATCAACCGAAATACTGTGCTGGATAGGCTTCCAGGATGCCTTCTTCACCAAAGCTACCAAGGCAATCGGGATATAGGTAATCATGAACAGAGGGAACGTGAACATATACATGATTTTCTTGTGCGCTGGAGCATGTATGTTATCCCATTCGGTAAAGGTGGTCAGCGCGCCAAACATAAACATAAACAAGGTGAAGTTAAACAGACAGAAGAAGATAGAAGAAAGCGACGAAGTGATCATCACCCCGGTCGACATGACCCCCGTTACGCCCAAGATAATAATAGCCGCATTGAAAACGATCGTAATAATAGTAAGCAGCATAGCAGGACATACCGTCATGAGCATGTCATAGCAGGCAAAGCGTGATCCTTTAGGATTGGTAAAAATGCCCTTAAACAGCTTTCCGCCATACCCAAAAAACACTTGATAAAAGCCCTTAGCCCAACGAAAACGCTGATTCCATGAATCACGGAACGTCAGAGGCTGCTCATCGTAGAGCATCGCGGTAGGACAATAAGCAATACGACGCCCATGGATAATACTGTCGGTAGAAAATTCGATATCTTCGGTAAGCAAATGGTATTTCCATCCGCCCATTTCATCGATTACTTTTGCACTGATAAAAAAGCCGGTGCCCGAAACCATGCAGCTGGAACCTAGCGTAAGACGAGCCTGAGAGAGGTATTTAGCTTCGCGCATAAACCACACCGCATAGCCTGCCGTTATCCAGTTAGAACCATAGTTTTTAGAATTGCGATAGCTCGTTGAAGCAAGTGCACCGTTGTCAAACACCTTATTCATTTCACGGAAGTAGTTAACGTCCAAAACGTTGTCCGCATCAAAGACGAAATAGGCTTCATAGTTGTTGTCTGCGTAATGCTGACGAATGCAAGCAAAGCCATAATCGAGCGCATAGCCTTTGCCAATCTCTTCTTTGTTAAAGCGAGGAAAGACAATCGCACCTGCCTCTTGAGCAACTGCCGCCGTATTATCGGTGCAATTATCAGCAATAACAAAAATATCGATAAGCTCTTGCGGGTAATTTTGTACACGAATGCTGTGGATAAGATCACCAATTACGGCATTTTCGTTGCGCGCAGAAATCAGAACAGCGTAACGATGGTTTTTCTTAGCGGTAAGCTCAGGAGGCTTTTTAGCCAAGGAAATGAACACGTAGATGATCTGATAAGCGTAGCAACAGGTGAACACTACGAAAACACACATGTTGAAAAAGTCCACAAATGAAAGGGACGATAACATTTCCTCTAACACAAAGGCTCCTTTAGCCATGCCTTATTATCTCAATGCGCCTTTAGAATACTAAAGTACGCTTTTCTTTTACCTCTTCTGTACGCCTTGTCTTTGGCGCACAACTTGCCTTTCGGGATTATAGACTTTTATCAATGGCAAGGCACGTTAAGTAAACAATTTGTTGCTTCTTGTCCTAAGAAATCCCTTGGTTTCGCATTCCGAACACGATGTCTGCACAATGCCTCCACACTCTTCGAGCTTCCCGTGGTACCCTTTTAATAAGAAGGAACCGACTATACCAATACAGATAAGAGGCTTCCCATGAACTATGACATTAAAGACATTTCTCTTGCAGATGCCGGTCTAGACCGCATTCTTTGGGCAGATCGCGACATGCCAGTACTTGCTTCTATCCGCGAACGTTTCGAAAAAGAAAAACCCCTGCAGGGAGTCCGCATTGGTGCCTGCCTGCACGTTACCACTGAAACTGCCAACCTGATGCGCACCTTGAAAGCGGGCGGCGCCGAAGTGACACTCTGCGCATCCAACCCTCTTTCGACCCAAGATGATACCGCGGCAGCGTTGGTGAAGCATTTCGAAATCCCTGTTTATGCCATCAAGGGCGAAAACACTCAAACCTACTACGAACATGTCGATGCCATCATCGATACCCTGCCTCAAATCACTATGGATGATGGTGCAGACGTTGTCGGTCGCATTCATGAAACACGTACCGATGCACTAGAAACCATCATCGGCGGCACCGAAGAAACCACCACGGGCGTTATCCGCTTGGCTGCCATGGCGAAACAAGGTGCTCTGAAATACCCCATCATCGCAGTAAATGAAGCGAAGACAAAGCACTTCTTCGACAATCGTTACGGCACTGGTCAATCCACGCTTGACGGTATCATTCGCGCTACCAACCGCTTGCTGGCTGGACGCACTCTCGTTGTTTCCGGCTACGGCTGGTGCGGTCGCGGCGTTGCAATGCGTGGTCGCGGCATGGGTGCACAAGTTATTGTGTGTGAAGTTGATCCCTTGAAGGCTCTTGAAGCCATCATGGATGGTTTCCGTGTCATGCCCGCCGTAGAAGCTGCTGCACTTTGCGATGTGTGGGTAACCGTTACGGGCGACTTGAATGTTATCGATGGTCCCATGTTTGAAAACATGAAGGACGGCGCCATCGTATGCAATTCCGGCCATTTTAATTCTGAAATCAACATCCCTTGGCTAGAAGAAAACGCCACCGAGCATAAAACGCTTCGTCCTTTCGTGGAAGAATACACTTTACCAAATGGCAGAAAGGTAGTTTTGCTTGCAGAAGGCAGACTCGTAAATCTCTCTTGCGCTGAAGGTCACCCTGCTTCGGTTATGGACATGAGTTTTGCAAACCAAGCTTTATGTGCGGAATTTATGGCAAAACATTCAGACGAAATGGAACCTGATTGCTACGATGTTCCTGCGGATATCGATAACACCATTGCGCGTCTGAAGCTCGAAACTCTTGGAGTAACCATCGATACGTTAACCCCAGAACAAGCTGCATATCTTAATTCTTGGCAGATGGGTACCGTATAAAACTACTTAAACTTCAAAGGGGCTACACCAAAATCATTTTTGATACAGCCCCTTTATTTGTAGCGAATCGCCAAGATAAGAAAGCTCGACGAGAACTTATATAAAGAGGAGTTAAAGGAGAAAACTATGCCAGTCTACAAGAATCGCGAAACCCAACGAGTAGAAAAGGTAAATGGCGGAGAAGGCTTTATGATTCGCGACCGTCTGCTCTCTGAGGAGAAAATTGCCGAAGTCGGTGGTAAGTGCACCTATATTTCTCAAATTACCGTAGAGCCAGCCAGTTCTCTGGGTATTCACAAACATGAGGGTGAATGCGAATTATATTTTGTAACTTCTGGCAAAGCGCTCTACACCGAAAATGACGTTGAATACGAAGTAGTTCCAGGAGATGCCATGCTTTGTGAAAGCGGCAGCACTCACGGCATCAAAAATGCCAGCGATACCGAACCTTTAACGTTCGTTGCCGTAATCATGCAGGATCCCGAATAATCTACCCATCCTGAATAATTTGCCTACTTTGAAACCATCGTTTGATTGCATTACCCCTGCTCTTGATAAAAGAACAGGGGTGCTTTATTGCTCTTTTCGGGCACATTCTTTTCGGGCACAACACCCATCGATAATCTCTAGATACAACATTCAACAATAAGCTTCAGACCCAAGATTTAACGACAAACTTCCGACACAACATTCAACGACAAGCACCAATAAAGGGCAAACACACCTTACTGTAGCGCTAAATCATTTCTTCTACTTTTGTACTAAACTTACATATCGACAAAACGATCAACAAGGAGCACTCATGCTAGAAGAATTATCCGAACAGCAGATCTTAGCAGCACGTACGGTACTTGAATATGCCGACATTGAACCTAACGACGATAATCTTCGCCGCTACATTTCATGGGAAATCGTAACGTTTACCGAGGACGCAAAAGGTCATTACTGCTGGTATATGGACGATGAAGGCAACGAGATTTGTATCCATGTGGAAACACTCGAAGAAATCGATACCTACGACTTTGAATAAGGGTGTCATCGGTAGTTATCAAATCTGCCATCTTATTACGACAAGCAAATCCGCCAGCTTATTACAGTAAATCTGCCACGGCGTATTACAGCACGTAAATCTTCCACAGCATATTGCAGCAAGTCTCGAGCTACGTAACTAACAACTTCAAACCAGAAATTTCGGCAAATCAGAATTTAGCAAAAACAAACAAGCCACCGAAGCAGTATGCCTCGGTGGCTTGCGAAAATGCGTGGTGCCGGCAACAGGAATCGAACCCGCAACCCACTGATTACAAATCAGTTGCGCTACCGTTGCGCCATGCCGGCAAAAAGCGTTACCCATTATGCCATAAGTTTATAAAAATGCGAACCACTTATTTGGAAATAACTCCCGTACCATCAAAAGTTGGTATAAAGCTTTCCGTAGCAGCTCCACCCTCTTGCCAGAAATAGTCTTCAATGCCTAAATAATCCGCATAGTCGAGAACCGATTCATACTCTTCGTTAGAAACTTTACCCGACAAGCCATAGCGCACAAGATCACCACGTAGAGGCGTATACTGATTCATGATGCTTAAGCGGATCTTATTTCCATAACGCTCATGCAAAACCCTGAGAACCTGGAATGACTCCTCTATGTGGCCCGGTAGAACTAAATGACGAACTATTATGCCTTTTTCAAGTAATCCTTGAGCATTTTCACTCCAAAAGCCAACCTGAGCAACCATTTCGTCTAACGCCACAAGCGCAACCTCGGGATAGTTGGCAGCATGAGAAAGCTTTCTTGCAACCTCTGGAGAAACGTATTTAAAATCGGCAAGATAAATATCAACAAGGCCTTTTAGCAGTCGGAGGCTTTCAACTGAATCATAACTTGAGGTGTTATACACCACAGGAATAACGAGCCGATCACCACTAGAGCCACCATTAACCACATTGCTTTCAGAAAACTCTTCAGCAGACACCTTGCGCAATTGACGCAATGCCTCGGCAATCGTAGGGACATAATGAGAAGGCGTTACCAAGTTAATGTTTGCTGCATGTTCTTCATTTTGAAGCCGAAGAAGAGTTTGCTTTAACTGCTCAAATCCAACTTCAATTCCCGCCCCTGCCACCAGGTCTTCATTCTGGCAATAGACGCATCCAAGCGGGCAATACGAGAAAAACACCGCGCCGCTCCCTTGCTCTCCCACAAGGCAAGGCTCTTCCCACCAATGAAGCGCCGCACGCCCAATACGGAGTTCGGCAGGGGCCTTGCAAACCCCTAGCTCTCCTATCGCGCGATTAACTCCACAGGCACGAGGACACACCGTACAGGCCTCATATGAGACGTTATGCCTTATCGCTGTATCCATCACTTACCACTGCATCCATTAACTAAATTCCTTTGTGCTATTTCAGG
>FR896072.1:0-22110 GCA_000435475.1 Cryptobacterium sp. CAG:338
AGGCGGGATTTGAACCCGCACGCCCGTATAGTTAGGCACTAGCACCTCAAGCTAGCGTGTCTGCCGTTCCACCACTCTGACATGTTACTTAAGCTATTGGCTTAAGGGCTGCTCACTTGCAGCGAGGAATATATTAACAGAATGAAAATAAGTTGCAAGAACTTTTTTTAACAAATTTAGCCGATCGTTCCTTGAGGATATACGATCATTAAAACAATAAGAGAAATCAAAAAAACAGCAGCAAGAATAATAGTAATGCGATCCAAATTCTTTTCTACCGTACCAGAACCAGTTTGGTTGTTGTATACCTGAGCAGCAATCATGTCGCTTAAACCAGTTCCTTTACCGGAATGAAGCAAAACGAAAATTACCAGGCCAATGCCGGATATTACCAAGAGAACGGTAAAGATAATTGCGATAATAGACAACGTATTTCCTTATCTTCGTAAACGTCTGTTTGTATGCTTACACAAAATATGAATTATAGAAACTAAACTACCACTTCGCAAGGTGTGCGCAGCTTTATTTTAGATTAAGTATTCATTTTTCATAAATGGAGAACTTATCGTTTTTTATTCTATCGCATAAGGAACTTCACTATTTTCATCTTGAAATTACTGAAGGGGGGATTACGAACAGGCATTTCTATTAAATTCGACTTTTTTAAAGTAGATTTGTAGTGAGTAAAGCAGTCGAATCCTGCCTTCCCGTGATAGGCACCCATTCCGGATTCTCCAAAACCACCAAAACCCATGTGATTATTTGCTAAATGAATAATCACATCGTTAATGGTTGCGCCACCAAAAGGAACGGACGATATAACTTGTTCCTGGAAAACTTTGCTATTCGAAAAGATGTAGCAGGCAAGAGGCTCTGGGAACGATTTGATTACTTTAAGAGCGTCTTCAAAGGTGCTCCAGGTAATTATGGGAAGCACGGGACCAAATATTTCTTCACCCATAACGGGATCTTCTAACGTAACGCCACGTAATACTGTGGGTTCTATACGCAAAGTTTCTCGATCGCGTTCTCCTCCTAAAGCAATGGATGCATTTTTGTTGTGATTATCAATAAGTCCGCACACGCGATCAAAATGATGCTCGTTGATCATATGAGGATATTCTTCAGACTCCAGTATATTTTCGCCATAGTATTTATGAAGCCATGCATCCAATTCTGCTATGAAAGCATCAACGATGTTTTCATGAACAAGAAAGTAATCTGGCGCAACACAAGTTTGGCCCGAGTTGATGCATTTCCCCCAAGCGATTCTCTGTGCCGCGCGTTTTACATTGGCATCTTCGGCAATAATGCACGGACTTTTTCCACCTAATTCAAGAGTTACATCAGTCAAAGTATTGGCTGCTGCATGCATAATTTGTCTACCAACGCGTGGACTACCGGTAAAGAAGATTTTGTCGAATTTGGTTTCAAGGATCCAGTCGTTCATTTTTCCGCCGCTAGGTAGGCAACGAACCAAGTTTTTATCAAAAAGTTCATCGCAGAGCTTTTGTAAAAATGCACTAGTGGCAGGCGAGGTGTGAGATGGTTTTAATACCACGCAATTTCCTGCAGTTAAAGCATCAACGAGGGGAACTAGAGCTAACTGGAGAGGATAATTCCAAGGAGAAAGAACCGCAACAACGCCAAAGGGAGAAGGGTAAATCTTTGAGGAAGAAGGGAAATGAGCCAACGGTGTGGCTACGCGCCGCGGTTTTGCCCAGGCGTAAAGTTTATTTAAGCAGAGGTGGATTTCGTCGTACACGATTCCCAGTTCTGTTGCATAACCTTCAAAAGGAGCTTTCCCTAAATCCTCGTGGAGCGCTTTCAGTATTTCGTCTTCGTGCTTTTTAAGGTAGTTACGAAGTGACTGTAAAATTCCACGGCGGTAATGAAGGGGAAGTGTTTTGCCGGTTTCAAACCAAGCGTGCATTGAATCTACGGCTGCTTGAACATCATCAGAGCAGGTATAGGTATCTTGTTGTTTTGCAGAGGTGGTGATGTGGGAATCTTTAATGCTCATTAGAGTGCTGCCTCCAAAATTTCAAGTGCAACTTCTTCGGTGATTTCCTGTTTGTTATAGAGTGCTGCGCCATCATAGCGTGCTTGCTTCGCAACGGCAGGAAGTTGCTCTTTTGTTACGCGTAATTCACTTAAACGGGTAGGTACGTTGTATTCACGATGGTAGAAATCGTTCATGGTGAACAATTCTGTTTCGAATAGGGCATCTTTTTCGTCAGCACTGAGACGTGCTGTGTCTAAATCGGGGCGAAGAGCAGCAAGGAGTTCGCCGTAAAGTCCTTTATGGTAGCCATGCATTCGGTTGAAATGAACGCAGTGGGGCAAAAGCAGCATCATTGCCTGGCCATGAGGAATGTGGCATAAGCCTCCCAAAGAATGACCAATGGCATGCACGATGCCCACCATAGCGTTTGAGAATGATGCGCCAGCAAGTAAGCTTCCCAGAGCAAGATTAGTGCGCGCGTCTAAGTCCTGTGGCTCGGCACAAGAGTGCGCGAGGTTTTCGTTGATTAACGAGGTTTTCGTTGATTAAACGAATTGCCTGTACCGCTAAAGCATCGCTGATAGGGTTTTTCTGAATAGATGTGTACGCTTCGATTGCATGGGTAAGAGCATCTATGCCCGTAGTTGCAGTGAGCTTTGGTGGCAGGGAAGCGGTAAGTTGCGGATCGAGAAAAGCTAAGTGTGGCACAAGACGATACGAGGTGTAGCTTAGCTTCGCATGCGCCTTTGTGTCTGCTACTACCGCAACAAGGGTGACTTCCGATCCGGTACCAGCGGTAGTGGGAATTGCGATGAGGGTATCAAGATCATCTTGAAGTATTTCGGACCCCTGGAGTTCAGTGAAATCCTTTTCTCCTACTGAAACTGCTGCTGCAGCTCCTTTGGCAGTATCGATGGCAGATCCGCCACCAAGAGCAATCCACCCATCACAACCCTGGGTCCTATAAAGTTCAGCAACCTCGTTTACTACGGTAAGAGAAGAATCGGGTGGGACTTTGTCGTAAACAACATAATCTATGTCTGCTTCTTTTAGAGGAGCAAATACGTGTTCGGCGATACCGAGCTTTACAAGATTTTCGTCAGTAACGACAAGCGGTTTTGTTACATTTCGGTCAGCCATCTTGACGGGTAGTTTATGCAGAGCATTTTTACCGCAGATAATTTTTGTAGGGCAGTGGAATTCAAATGCGTTCATTTAGGACCTCCGATAAGCTGAGCGCCAAAAGAAAAATGTTTTAAGAATGGCATTGAATAGATAGGTAACTGCAACACCTTTGTCATTTGGACCATGAGTGGTAAATAATCGAGCTGATAAACCTTCCTTTAAGGTTATGCCGCCTGAGAAAATATCGTAAGCGTAATCTAAGTCACGAAAAGCAATAGTGAGGGTAGGTTTAGTGTCGCTTGATGCGCCATGCCAATTATTGTGAGAATAACGAAGGCTTCTCATATGAGGGAAACCAGTAACAGTGAGGCGTAAAACGAAGCCTTCCCCAACATAAGCTCCTTCTTGGCGTACTTTTTTTGAAAGACGAAATACCTTTAGTAATAAAGGGAGAATAAATAAAAGCAAACAGACATAAAAACGTTTCCAAAGTGATCGTTTTGGATGAGTGTGTCGGTTAACTTGACCACGTCCGGAAGTACGAACTTCGCGCAAAGATGCTCCTTACCTAAATAATTTGATAAACAAACTATTCGATAGTCTAATTATTATTTCGTAGCGAACTTCGCTGTTCTTTAACTTGCTCAATAAATACATAGATGTACGTTTATGTGGATTAACGTACTTTGCCAATACAGAACGATCCACAACCACTGGGCATGGATGGCTGTTAACATACTAAGTGTTGTGTGTTATGGTTCGCCATAGAAGAGATGTTCCCCCAGAAGATAGGCGATGATGGTATGTCATTAGAAGAACTCAAGGATGTTTTACCAAGCTTTCCTAAAAGCGATTCACTTAGTCCGGCGGAAATCGAGGAAAAAGCAGAGGGATTAGGTGTTACTAAGACATCGATGAGTTTTACTCAATCGTTCATGCTCTCGATCATGGCAGGCGCCTTTATTGCGATGGGTGCCATGTTTTTTCTTCTTGTCTCAGGTGACCCAGATTTACCTTTTGCTATCCAACGTGTTTTAGGTGGTGCACTGTTCTCTTTGGGTTTACTGCTTGTGGTGGTATGCGGAGCCGAATTGTTTACTGGAAACACCATGATTGTAATGAGTGCTGCAAGCAAAAAGATTAGTTGGGGTGCGGTACTAAAAAACTGGGTTGTTGTGTTTGTAGGTAACTTCGTTGGAGCCCTTATCATTGTTGGCTTAGTTTATCTCTCTGGTATGCACACTATGAACGGTGGTATTGTGGGCCAAACGATGGTCAATGTTGCTTCTAGTAAGATGACCCCCGATTGGCTTACCCTTTTTGCAAAGGGGATTATGTGCAACTTCCTTGTTTGTTTGGCTGTTTGGATTGGATATGCAGGCAAGACAGTAGCTGATAAGATGCTTGGTATTTTGCTTCCCATTGCGGCATTTGTTGCTTGTGGTTTTGAGCACTGTGTTGCCAATATGTTTTTCCTACCTATGGGGATCTTGCTTAGTTCGGTAGGCATTGTCCCTGCAGGTGTTGATCCTTCTATTCTTACCTGGAGTGGTGCTCTGTGGAATTGGAGCGCAACGGTTCCAGGCAATATCGTAGGAGGAGCCCTCTTTGTTGGTATGGCTTATTGGGTTGCTTACCATAAAAAATCAAAGTAGCATCTACCGAACTCTTAAGAAATGAGAGGCGAGTAACTTGGATAGGTTTCGAGTTTGGTTTTGCTGTGAGTACGGTTTTTAAAGAATAGATTTAAGTAACTTTGCTAACGACGTGCTAGCAATGGTGTTGTTTTACTTGCCTTGAATTTACAGAAGACGTACTAGTGATGGTTTCGTTTAGCTTGTCTAAGCGTGGTGTATAGGAGCGCGTATACTACACCCATCGCCACAAGCCCTATTCCATCAAAGCATATAAAGCGAACAATACTGTCATAGAGTAGATCGTGTTCAGGTGGCAGAGAGAAAAGAAGAGTGCTTTCTCCGATAAGACCTATCACTTGTTGTGCGAGGATAATAATTCCAAGAGTGGGATATTTTATCGGGTTAATGAGATAAAGGGGATAAGTGGCATTCCACATCAGAAAGGCAATTCCAAGTCCTTGGAGCGCAATAGAACCCGAAACGCCTTCTAATTCATAGGCTGCAAGATAGTGTTCAGGTGAAACGATAAATTGAAAAGCACACTGAATGTTTAAAAAGAAAACCACCGCAAAAATAATTCGGACAATCCATTGAGCTCGGGTTATTTTTGCTGGTGGTTTATTCATAAATAATAAGTTGCTAAATTCTTGTTGTACTGATTTCTAATTTATTAATTCGAAAATTTTAAAGTACCTCTGCAAGTTTTTCTAACTCGATGATTGTTTCATTTGTCATCGCGCCCTCAATAGTAATTTCGGGTTCTAAGAGAGTTAAGTCTTTGCAGTTTGTAATAATCTCTTTCATCGCTTTAGTTGCCATGGGAGCCCAAGATCCGTTTTGAATGAAGGCAATGTTTCGGTTTTGATATTTCTTTTCAGCTAATGCTTCTAAAAATGATTTCATAGCGGGAAATACTGAACCGTTATAGGTAAGGGATCCGCAAACTAAGGTTTTATACCGAAAAGCAGAAGCAATTGCTTCTGATTCGATACAGGTTGAGAGGTCAAAAACTGCAACAGATCGGCCTTTGTCTTTTGCTATTTGCGCAAGGGTGTTTATTGCCTTTTCAGTGTGACCATATACCGAAGAATAAACAAGGGTTACTCCGTCTTCCTCAGCTTCATAGGTAGACCAGGTCTTATAAGCAGCTATATAAGGACTAATGTCGCTTTCAAGAACGGGGCCATGCAAAGGATAAAGTGCTTGAATATCGTATGCCGTTAATTTTTTAAACAATGCCTGTACTTGTTTTCCGTATGGTGCAACAATGCCGAAGAAATATCTACGTGCTTCGTCTATCCAGGACGTAGTAGTTTCTCGTGGACCAAAAGTGCCAAAAGCATCAGCACTAAAGAGGATTTTTGAGGCAGAATCGTAGGTCATCATAACTTCAGGCCAGTGAACCATTGGGGCAAATACGAATGTAAGAGTACGGCTGCCAAGTGGTAAGGTATCGCCATTTTTAACTATAAGCTGATTTCCTGAATAATCAGAGCCGAAATAATTCTTAAGCATGGTGAATGTCTTAGTATTTCCGACCAGCTTGGTTTGAGGATAAGTTTGAATGAACTGCTGAATGCTTCCTGAATGATCGGGCTCCATATGCTGAATCACAAGATAGTCAGGAGCTTTTCTCTGTAAGGCACCTTCTAGATTTGAGAGCCATTGGTCAGCAAAACGCACATCGACCGAATCCATAACAGCAATTTTTTCATCGATAATTACATAAGAGTTGTAAGAAATACCTTCAGGAATAGGGAATTGACCTTCAAACAGTATGGTTTCATTATCAAAAACACCGATTTCAACAATATCCTGGTAGTTACCCATTAAGTAGTCCTCCTGAATCGGATAGTGGTTTTGGCAAAAAGAATACCTAGAGCTCATCTGAATCGAGCCAGATGGTGAAGGGTCCTTCATTGGTTAATTCTACGCTCATCAAAGCACCGAACCATCCTGTTTCCACGGGAATTCCAAGCTCTCCTAGGAAGGTTTCGCAATGATGATAGAGTGTTTCGGCCTTATCAGGCTTAGCTCCTTTGGTGAAGGATGGGCGGTTACCTTTGCGGCAATCGGCATAGAGTGTAAATTGCGAAACAAGAAGAATGCTTCCTTGAACATCTTGAATCGAGCGGTTTGTTTTACCTGTTTCATCCTCAAATATGCGCAGTTTGCTTATTTTGGTCATGAGTTTCTCTGCGATTGCGGTGGTATCTTCGGGGCCAACACCAAGCAAGACAACTAAACCATGCGAAATAGAGTGTGTTTCGTGGTTTTCATTGGAAACATTAGCACTGCTCACCCTTTGAATTAATGCCCTCATAGGTTCCTTTCAATACTTTAGAATCATCACTATACGGTATCATGAGTTTGTTTGGTTTGCGTGTTGGGGAGGGAACCAGTATGCTTCATCCGAAAATCCTTGCTTATTGTCAAGAAGATGTGGTTGATATTCGTGGATTTGACCGTTGCGAATTGCATGAGGCAGAAGAAGGTCGTTTTGTTCTTCGTGCTTATCCTGGTCTCGATTGTGGTAACAATATTGGCACCATTCACGGGGGATTTTTACTTGCGCTGGTTGATATTGTAGGAACTGGTGCAGTTGATACGCTCGGTCGTGAAAATGCCACTTTGTCTCTTAGTGCGAATTATTTACGTCCGGTTCGTGTTGACGATGAATACATAGATGTAATTGGTACGATTTTGAAATCGGGAAAGCGAATGGTGGTATCGGAGGTTGAGATTCGACGTCCTGATGGTGAGCTTGCGGTAAAGGCTACCGTTAATGTTGCAGTAACGGGTAATAATATTATCGATCTATAGTTTACGCTCTTGTTACAAAGTTATGCCATGCTGTTCCTTGATTGTATGAGAAGTGATTATCTTAAATTGTTTAGTCATGAGGAGGAACTTTATGGCGCATGTAAACGAGAACTATGCCAAGTTGCCTGGAAGCTATTTATTTTCAGATATCGCCCATAAGACACAAGCATACTTAGAAAAGCATCCCGATGCTCACCTGATAAAAATGGGAATTGGTGACGTAACGCGTCCTTTAGTGCCTGCTGTGGTTGATGCCATGCATAAGGCTGTCGACGATATGGCTCATCTTGAAACATTTCATGGATATGGTCCTGAACAAGGATATGACTTTCTGCGGAATGCTATCGCTGAAAATGACTTTCGATCTCGTGGTGTTGCTATAAGCGATGATGAAATTTTTGTTTCTGATGGAGCAAAGTCTGATTGCGGTAATATAGGCGACATTCTTTCTGTTAACAATGTTGTAGCAGTGTGTGATCCAGTTTATCCAGTTTATGTTGATACCAATGCTATGGCGGGACGGGCAGGCGAATACGATGAAGCAACTCAGGGTTGGACTAATATTTACTATATGCCAACCACTGCGGAAAACAATTTCGTTCCAGCGCTTCCTGAGAGACCTGTAGATGTTATTTACTTGTGCAGTCCCAATAATCCTACAGGCACCGTATTAACAAAAGACCAATTACAGGTTTGGGTTGATTATGCAAATCAGCATGAAGCTCTTATCATGTTTGATGCAGCTTATGAACGCTTTATTACAGAAGAGGGGATCCCTCATTCAATATATGAGGTAGAAGGAGCGCAAACATGCGCAATTGAATTCCGTTCTTTTTCCAAAACGGCTGGTTTTACGGGAGCACGCTGTGGATACACGGTGGTACCAAAGGCTTTGGTTCGCGACGGGCAAAGCTTGAATGCTCTGTGGAATCGACGACAAACCACAAAATTTAATGGTGCTTCCTATATTATTCAGCGTGGCGCTGCAGCAATATATACTCCCGAAGGGGCTCAGCAGATTGAAGAAACTATCGAGTATTATCGTAATAATGCACGTGTTATTAAGGAAGGACTTGAAAGGGCGGGCTTTAGGGTCTTTGGTGCAGTAAATAGTCCTTATGTATGGTGCAAAGCTCCTGAAGGCATGGGTTCTTGGGATTTATTCAATACCTTACTGGAAAAAGCTCAAGTAATTACTACGCCTGGAGCAGGTTTTGGCCCATCAGGGGAAGGATATATTCGGCTTTCGGCATTTGGTGATGCAGATGCTACAAGAATGGGTGTAGAACGAATTGAAAGGATAATGGCTCAATAAAGCTATGTATAAGTTAAAGACGGAGAGCAGCTTTGATGCTGCGCATTTTTTAACCGACTATCACGGTAAGTGCGAAAATCTTCACGGCCATCGTTGGCGTGTTGTTGCGTATCTTGCACAGCAAGAGCTTTGCAAAGAGGGTACTCACAAAGATATGGTTCTTGATTTTGGTGAATTCAAATCTGCATTGCGTAAATTAACCGAGGAATTAGATCATTCTTTTATCGTTGAAGAAGGCTCTTTGATGCAGGAGACGCTGGCATGCTTGGAAAAAGAAGGCTTTGTTTTGACTATCATGCCGTTTAGAACAACAGCAGAAAATTTAGCTCGCTATTTCTATAATCGTTTGGCTGAACTTGGTTTGCCTGTTTCGGAAATTGAAGTATACGAGACACCAAACAATTGTGCCATTTATTGCGGAGACTAGTTTTGATGAGTTCTGAGGTAACATTTCCTGTTGTAGAGCGTTTTGTCTCAATCAATGGCGAAGGGTTAAGAGCGGGAAGGCTTTCGACTTTTATACGTATGGCTGGCTGTAACTTGGCTTGCTCTTGGTGTGATACTTCTTGGGCAAATGAAAAAGACTGTCCATACGAAGAGCTTTCTGTTTCGGATCTAGTTTCCTGGGTGGAAGATACGTGTGTTTCCTGTGTCACCCTTACCGGAGGAGAACCTGCACTACAGCAAGGGCTTGATACTTTAATTGAAGCTCTTGCTCTTTCGAATAATTGGGGTCAATTAGAAGCTTTTGATCGCAATGGCGTTTCTCAAAGCGGCAAGAGTCGTTATGTAAAACTCGACGAAAAACAGGCAACACGTGTTATTGAAATCGAGACTAATGGATCTCTTGATTTAAGTTTTCTTCACGATCTGCGTCTTTCGTTAGAAAAGAGAGTATCTACGCCTACCGTACTTGCGTTTACGGTTGATTGCAAACTTCCCAGCAGTGGCATGTTTGCTGAAATGCTAGACAGTAACTATGCTCTTTTAACTTCACAAGACGTCGTTAAATTTGTAATAGCAGGTACGCAAGATTTGGAAACAGCTTTAGCTCAAATTCAGAAGTATGAATTGCCGTCAAAGTGTGAGGTATTTTTTAGTCCTGTTTTTAGTTGTATCGATCCTGCGGATATTGTTTCCTTTATGAAGGCTCATGAACTTTCGACCGTGAGATTGCAATTACAACTACATAAGATAATTTGGCCAGAGAAAGATAAAGGAGTATAACGCGTGCGTGCATTGGTGTTGTGTTCTGGTGGGGTGGATTCGACTACCTTGCTTGCCATGGCGGTTGAAAAATATGGAAGTGACGAAGTCTGCGCGCTTAGCATTTCTTATGGTCAGCGTCACGAAAAAGAACTTAAGGCTGCGCATGCCGTTGCTGCTCATTATGGGGTTACGCAGCGATTTTTGAATTTAGAAGAGATTTTTGCTGATAGTTCCTGTTCACTACTCGCTCATTCTGGTGTGGATATTCCAAAAGAAAGTTATGCCGAGCAACTCAAGGATTCTGATACTGCGCTGGTAAGTACCTACGTACCTTTCAGAAACGGATTGTTTTTATCGAGTGCGGCATCAATTGCCTTATCTTTAGGTTGTTCGGTGTTGTACTATGGTGCGCACCATGACGATTGGGCGGGTAATGCCTATCCGGATTGCTCTCTTGCATTTGTTGAAGCAATGAATGAAGCAATTGTTCAGGGAACAGGTGGAGAGCTTCACATGGAAGCTCCTTTTGTACAATGGTCTAAAGCGGATATTGTCAAAAAGGGTCTCGAGCTTAACGTTCCTTATGAGCTTACGTGGTCCTGTTACGAAGGTGGCGACAAGCCTTGTGGCACCTGTGCAACCTGCATTGATCGTGCTCGTGCTTTTGAACTAAATGGAACAGTAGATCCTTTGCTTACGGATAATCTTTAGTGTTTAAGAAAGAATAATATCAATGGTAAACATCTCTCATTCATCTTCTACTTCCCGAAACGACCAAGAAGTATCCGATCTTACGTTGCTTGGTTCACGGAACAATTCCTATCCAGATGATTACGCACCGGAAGTATTGGAAACTTTCGTAAACAAGCATCAAGAAAATGATTACTTCGTGAAGTTTAACTGCCCCGAGTTTACGAGTCTTTGTCCTATCACGGGCCAGCCAGATTTTGCTACGATTTATATTTCGTATGTCCCTGATGTACGTATGGTGGAATCGAAGAGCCTAAAACTATATCTCTTTAGCTTTAGAAATCATGGGGATTTTCATGAGGACTGTATAAATATAATTATGAAAGACCTCATTAAAATAATGGATCCTCGCTATATTGAAGTTTGGGGAAAATTTACTCCACGTGGAGGAATTTCGATCGATCCCTATTGCAACTATGGACGCCCTGGTACCAAGTGGGAACAGGTTGCGTGGGAGCGCCTTTCGCATCACGATCTTTATCCCGAAGTGGTTGATAATCGCTAAGAGTTTTCCTAGAAAGCTGCGTTAAAAGGATCAGAAATGCTCACCTGCTCTTTTCCGTGCATCAGTTCCGTAAGAGCTTTAAGTAGTGGTTTCTCTGAGCCAGAAAGCATACGTACAATGACTTCTATCTTGTCTGTGTAATTTGTTGCGATAACTTTTGCTTTTTGGTTGCTAAGTAGGTGAGTAAACTGATCGTAGTGGGAATAGGGTAGCGTTATGGTTAAATCGACACAGAGCGAGATTGTTACCATATTTGCTGCCTGAATTCCTTTTTGTGTCGCCTGGGTGTAGGCGCGAACCAGTCCGCCGGTTCCAAGCAAGGTTCCTCCAAAATAGCGTGTAACAACTACGATAACATCGGTAAGTTCAGCATGTCTTAAAACGTCAAGGGTAGGTAACCCCGCAGTTTTCTGCGGTTCTCCATCGTCGGAGTATCGCATGCGTGGTGTTGATCCAGTTCCACGAAGGATATAGGCGTATACATTATGACGTGCCATGCGATGATGCGTGCGTATTTCTTCAAGAAAAGAAAGAGCTTCTTCTTCGGTTTCAACATGGCAAAGCTGAGCAATAAAACGACTCTTCTTTTCTTCGATTTCCGCCTGAGCTCGTCCTTCGATGGTGAGGTAAGACGTCATGTTGATACTCCTTTATTGTTTACCGAAGGCAGTGTGAGAATTTAAGAGAATGCCCAGTTGTCTTAGTGATTGATGGTATCCTAGCGAATACGAGCGCGCTAGACAATCGTTTGAAAGAGGTCTTTTGTGACTGATAGATTTTCAGTTCAGTCTTCACCTCAATCATCTGAAAAACGTCAGGTGATTGATGATGAACAATTAAAAAGGATGATGAAAGCCAACGAACCGTCTTTCATGGAAAAATACGGTTCTTGCATTGTTACTCTAGTCTTAATTGCTATCTGTGTAGTGGTTTATGTTATTGAGGTGCTTCGGTCAGATTTTAGCACTTCAATTTCAACTATGGTTCTTTTTGATATGGGCGCTCTTTACGCTCCTGCGATAGTAAGTCCTCTCGATTGGTATCGTTTTGTTGCTCCGATGTTTTTGCATGTCGATTTTATGCATTTGCTTTTTAATATGGGTGCTTTGTATAGCTGTGGCGTGCTATTAGAGCGGATGCTTGGTCGCTGGAACTATCTTTTGTTGTATTTTATTGCTGGTATTACCGGTAATGCGCTGTGCTATATGGTCGATATGATGACCGGTAGTTACTATGTAAGCGCTGGTGCTTCAACGAGTATTTTTGGCCTTTTTGTTGCAGCGGCATTACTCGGTATCCTATCTAAACGGAATAGGGCATTTTTTATGCAATACAGCAAAGGAATGCTCAGTATTATTGCGATTAACATCGTATATACCTTTTTAATGCCTAGTATCTCAATTAGTGGGCATTTAGGTGGTGCGTTGGGAGGTTTGATCGCTATGTTTATGATCCCGAGCAAAAACCTTCGTGTGCCTCTTCCTGTTCGTGTGGTTATTTCCGTAGTTTGGTTACTTGCGATTGCTCATGTTTTGGCAAGTAGTATAGGAGCGGCATTTATTAGTTTGTTTTGATACATCATTATCATGATGATGTAACCATCAGGGAAACTTAAGGAAAGTTTTCTATCAGATTCCAAGGGCGTTTATCGCACATATAAATGGGCTAGGAACAAAAGTTCCCAGCCCATTTTTTTGTAACAAATATCTCTTTAGTTTCGCAGTTTTTCAGAAGTGCCTTTTATTTTCAGATGTAATTTATTGAGGGTTTACTCCCTCTAAAAGTGAAGTGAGCTTTTGATAGGCGAGCAATGAAACAGTGTTTGTAGCACGCGAAATTGCAGTGTAGAGCTGTCTTCTGGCTAAGTCATTATTTGGATACGTTTGAGGATCCGCATCAGGGATGATGACATTATCGAATTCCAGCCCTTTTGCTAATGACAAATCAATAAGTAACACACCGTGATCTGGTAAGGTGCTTCCGTCAGTAATGAAATAGAGCTGGTCTGCGGGAACGATTTTTTGCAGTTTGCTCCACATGGTGGTTAATTCATTGTTGTCATTTACTACAATGGCAGTCAATCCTGTTGCTTGATGATTTTCTTTAAGTAACCGTTCCAGATTGTTTTCAAGATCAGTTTCATTCGCAAAAACAGTAATTTCGGGTTCTTTATCGCTTCTTTGAACAGAAGAGATGCTTATACCTGAATTGTTTTGAGCAAGTTGTGCAAACAGTTCAGTAATAGCAGGAGTGGATCGATAACTGGTCATAAGGAAACATTCTTCAATGCTACCGCGATAGGTTTCAAATACTTCTTTTACTTCATTAAAAGTGGAAGTTTGATTTCCGATCGCTTGGTTTTCATCGCCGAGAAGAAGGAAATGAGCCCTTTGGTAATAACGGGCCATGATTGCAAGCTGAGCTGGAGAGTAGTCCTGAACTTCGTCGATCATGACAAAACGAGCCTCATCGTTACAAAGACCTGTGCAGGCAATTTTCATATAGAGCCATTCCATAAAGGAAAGATTATCGATTGAAAGTAAACGTTTTGCGATGCGGTCAACACGTACCCAGTGGTTCAATTGAATGGTTGTTCGTGCTTCACCAAAGCGATAATTGAGATACGTTAGGGTGTAACTTTTTGCTTGTTCTTCAGTATCCATCTGGGCAGGTTCACCAAATAAAGCAAGTTGCTGATTGTAATTTAAAGCACTTACTTCATCTTGGAATTGTGCGGTTCCAGCCATTTGACCTAAACGGCTTTCAAAACGGTCTTCCAACTCTTCGCGAATGAGGGTAATGAGACGAGGTCCCGCAGGTACTTTTTTATAACGATTAGCAATTTTGTTAATCTGGTTAGCCGAAATAAGAGTTACCCCTTTTAGGGTAATATCACGGAAGTCGTTTTCGGTGAATTTTAAATCTTTTATTGCTTCGTCAATGCGCTTTAAAACATCTAATGAGGTATGAATTCGGTTAAAGACGCGTCCTTCTGGAACTACGTAATCGGCGAATTCTTTCCAGGTTAAAATGTGAGGATTCTTCTCACCCATATCAGGCAATACATTGTCAATGTAGCTTCTAAATACTGGATTTGGCGTAATGAGATAGACTTGTTCTGGATTTAAGGTATCGCGGTTTTGATAAAACAGATAGGCAATGCGCTGAAGAAGAACTGAAGTTTTACCGCTTCCTGCGATTCCATTTACCAAAAGGGCTGGAACGTCTTCATGACGAATTACCTCATTTTGTTCCTTTTGGATTGTAGTGGTGATTGCACTCATTTGAGAAGTTCGTTGTTGCGACAAAGAACGGAGCAACAATTCGTCTTGAATTGCGACGGTGGTATCAAAGTACGCATTAAGGGTATCTTCGGAAAGGTCAAATTGACGACGTAGTTTAAGATCGCATTTTATAGTACGTCCGTTTGCTTCGTAAGAAGTTGGACCGTTAGATTGGTTGTAATACACTTCAGCAACTGGCGAGCGCCAGTCAACGATAAGTCGGTGGTATGAATCATCCGAAATACCTGCATTCCCAATGTAGATGTCTTTAGGGTTTGTATTTGGCTTAAATTGAAGTGAAACTTTAGCAAAATAAGGTTGTGGTTTAAGCAACTCAATATTGGAAAGTTTTTCTGCATCTACTTGCTGTGATTGATTAAGTGCATCAATAACGCTGTTTAAATTTGCGTACTCGATATACGTTTCCTGTGCTTCACCTTCGCTTGCGAAGTTTGAGGTTGCTTCGTCTGCCATGGTTCTTTTGTAGTTTTCTGCGGTAGCGGCAGTCTTTTCCATGCGTGCAACAATGCTCTTTTGCATTGATACGAGTGTTTGATAGGTTTTAGAAAGGTGCTCCTGTTCAGCGATAAAAACAGGATCGTTCGCTGAGTCATTTGCAGAGTGATTGACATGTTCAGTCATTTCGAATCCTTTCAATTTGGGGGTTTAATATCATAGCGTTTTCGTGATTAACTGTGAAATGAGCAAAAAAGGAAGTTGATATTTTGTGAAGAGAAAAACTGCCGTAGAATTACAGTTATGCAACAAGTGTGTATTTACTTTGACACACCCGCTCGACCTCGTTATGGTGGGGAGCGGCGTTAAACCTTTTAGGCTATTTAACATAAGGTAGTAGTAACAAAAATGAGCAGCAGAGAGGGGGAGTAGTCGTGAAAACAATTGGTAAGCTTTTACAAAGAGACTTTAAGCGACTAATTAAAGCTCCTGCTGCATTAATAGTGGTTATTGTTTTAATTATTTTGCCCTCCCTCTATACCTGGTTTAATGTTGCAGGTTTTTGGAATCCTTATGAACATACGGGCAATATGCGCGTATGCATAGTGAATGAAGATGCGGGGGCGCAGTCGGATCTGACTGGGTCTCTCAATATGGGTGACGAGATTGTCGATGAGCTTTCTCAGAATACTCAATTAGGATGGGCTTTTACTGATCGCGATGAAGCTCTTGAGGAGGTTCGCTCAGGTAAAGCCTATGCAGCGTTTATTATCCCTTCGGATTTTTCAGCCGATACTCTTACTTTGTTAACAGGGGATTTTCAGCAACCAACCTTGCAGTATTACGTCAACGAAAAATCAGGTGGAGTTTCGACTAAAGTAACTGATAGTGGTGCATCTTCCCTTGACCAAACAATCAATGATTCTTTTGTTTCGGTCGTTAGTGAAACCATTGCAACTAAATTTGATGAAGCAATTCAATGTAGTGACAACAAAATCTCTGCAACTCAAAATGATGTCGTAGCAAAGTTAACCGACGTTCAATCTTCGATGGAAAGTGTTGAATCAACGGTTTCTCAGTTGAAGGATGCAGCTAGCACAGCTTCAACAAAAGCACAGGATGCAAAAGGGTCTTTGCAGCAAGCAAAAGATACTATTAAAACTTTGCAGGGTGAACTAGAAACTTCTTCTCAGTTGCTTACCTCAACCCAGGCTGCGCTTAATCCCTTTGCTCTTTCACTCATGGATACCTTCGATGAGTCTTCAGCGCTTGCATCTCAAGCAGTTGCGCAGGCGAATGATTCGGTAGGAAAAGTTTCAAGCTCGATAACAAGCGCTGAAGCTGGTGTATCGGGAGTGGTAGATCAAGCGAATGCTCTTATTGAATTAAATGAAAGTGTGGTTGCGGGGTTGAATACCTTTGCTCAGACTTTGCCTGAAGGGGCAGAAAAAGATGCTCTTTTTCAATCGATCGAATCTCTGAAGGCGCAAAACGAATCGTTAAGAACCGTCACACAGGGTGTTGAATCGTCGTATCCGAGTATTTCGCAGGCCGCAGATGATATTGCTCAAGCATCAGAGAAAACTACGAGTGCTTTGCAGGATTCCTTAAATGCTCATGGTGAGTACCGAAAAGTACTTGTAGAGGAAACCTTTCCAGCTCTTAATTCAACCGCAACAAATTTAGCAAATTCAGTTTCTGATCTTTCAAAGGCAGCAGGATCACAAGCAATTTTAGTTGATAAAGGCATAGCAGAATTAGATCAACTAAGTGCTGCTTTAGACCAAACTGCTCAAACACTTTCTGATACCGCTGGATTGTTTAATGATCTAGCGGGAGATTTCGATTCGGTGAAAACTGATATAGCAGCATTAGGTATCTCTAGTACTTTAGAACAACTGGTAGGTGAGGATGAGATAGATCCACAAAAGGTTTCTGATTTCATGTTCTCACCTGCAAAAATAGACACAGTCTCTCTTTATTCCGTTAATTCATACGGAAGCGCTATGGCTCCTCTTTTTATGAACTTGACGCTGTGGATTGGCGTGTTTATGCTTCTGGTCATTTTGCGTCAAGAGGTTGATAGGGAAGGGATTCCAAATCTTACGGCTCGCCAAAGTTATCTTGGAAGACTGCTCTTTTTGGCTGTTTTTGCTGGCTTACAAGCGGTAGTGTGCTGTACGGGAAATTTGATCTTGGGGGTTGAAGTTTCGAGCGCGGCACTGTTCTATGCTACCTCGATAATTGCATCATTAACCTATCTTTGTATTCAATATAATTTGTCGGTTCTGCTTCAGCATGTGGGCAAAGGGCTCTGTGTTGTTTTGATTTTTGTTCAAATTCCTGGTGCTACGGGACTTTATCCCATTGAAATGACACCCGAATTCTTCCAGATAATTTATCCCTTGTTCCCCTTTACGTATGGAATTAATGCGCTGCGCGAGACCATTGCGGGCTTCTATGGATTGCAATGGTTGCAATGTGTTGGAATGCTAGTCTTGTTTCTTGGAGTGTTCCTGATCGTAGGGCTTTTACTTCGTCCTTATTTTGTGAATCTCAACCGTATGGTTGCAAGTCGAATTAAAGAAAGCGACCTTATCAACGGTGAGGAAGCCGAACTTCCTGCTCGTCGTTATCGCTCTTCGTTGCTTTTTGAGGCTATTGCACATCAGCAAGAGTTTCGGGCAGCTATTGTTGAACGATTTAATGAATTCAAGCACCGCTACGAAAAGGGGAAACGCTTCGCCATTGCTTTGGCAATACTAGTTCCAGTACTTTTTACTCTTTTCATGATCCTCATTGGGGCAGAAAAAGTGGTTATCCTGACCGGTTGGTTAGTGTGGCTTGTATTAGTAATTCTTTTTGCACTAGTTGTTGAGTTTATCGGAGATCGCCTTGAGCATGAAGTTTCCCTTTCATCGTATAGTGAACAGGAGTTACAAGAAATATATGGTGCTCGAATTCTTGGATCCTCGAAAAAACGAGGTGATAAGTAATGAAAACGATTTTGCGTATATTCAAGCATGATATTAAACAATTATTTAGTAATGTGGTGACCGTAATTATTGTTCTTGGTCTTGTACTGCTTCCTTCAATTTTTAGCTGGTATAACGTTTTAGCTTGCTGGGATGTGTTTAACAATACAGACAACTTAAAGGTTGCGGTTGCAAACTCTGATGAAGGCTACCAAAGCGATTTAGTTCCTTTGAAAGTTAATTTAGGTGATCAAGTCCAAAATGCCTTATTGGAAGATAAGGAAATGGAATGGGTGTTCACCTCTGAAGAAGATGCGATTGAGGGAGCTCGTTCAGGCGAATATTACGCAGCGGTAGTAATTCCTCAGAGTTTTAGTAAGGATATGATGACCTTTTATTCTTCTGAGGTTGAGCATGCAAGTATTCTTTACTACACCAATGAAAAGAAAAATGTTGTAGCGCCAAAACTCACAGAGCGTGGCGCAGATGATGTTGCAAATAAGATAAATACTATCTTCGTGGAGAAAGTAAGCGAAGTGGGACTTAATGTTGCTTCATCTTTGGTTGACTACACGGATAATAAGCAATTTGTTAATCAAATAACCCAGCTCTCAGACAATATCGCTACTTTAAGTGGGCGCATGGCCCAGGCATCAGAGGTGATGTCGGGATATTCATCTTTACTTTCCGCGTCAGAGTCACTTATCGCGTCATCTGCTGATTTACTTGGAGAAACGAGTGATTCAGCTCAACAGGTCTTGGATACAACAAATAATGCAAAGCAATCGATTAACTCTCTGACTGACGCAATGGCGGTTTCAACCGATGCGCTTCATAGTGCACTTGAAAAAAGCACTGATAGTTTTGAAGGAGTATCAGAATCAATAGATACCGCCTTTACTTCGAGTGGAACCGCTGCAACCACTACGGCATCATCTCTTGATACTCAAGCTGAAGCAGTACGCAACCAAGCTGTGTCAATGCGAGCGATGGCTGATAGTCTGGAGCGTTGTAGTGTTCCGCCAGAGTTTGAAGGCACCCTTGATGCATTCATTTCGCAAGTTCGTGCTTCCGCTGATACACAAGATCAACTTGCTCAAAGTCTAACTGCTGCAGCTGATTCTATAAGAACCCAAAATGATGAGGCGCAAGCTCATCATGCTGAGGTAAAAGATTTAGCCGAACAGGCAAAAGGGAGTATTGAAGATTTATCTCAAGATTACAACAACACCATAAAGCCTGAACTTGAAAAACTTCAAACTCAAGTTGAAAAAAGTTCTACCTTGCTTTTTGATAATGTCTCGCAGCTTTCGTCGGTAACGGAGGACATCAATGGTGCAAATGGCTCTCTGATAGATACTTTGGCGGTTGCTCAAAACAATTTAGACTCAAGCGCACAGTCGCTCAAAGAATCATCTGAATATTTAGCGCAATTAAGCTCCAATATAAAAACAGCAGTTTCTTCTGAAGATTGGCAGGGACTCAAACAGATTTTCCAAACAGATCCTCATGAACTTTCTCAGTCTTTAGCTTCTCCTGTTCAGATAGAGCGAACAGCTCTGTATCCCGCTTCGAATTTCGGTTCTCAAATGGCACCTCTTTATACCATGCTGGGTCTATGGATTGGATCTTTACTCTTGCTTGTTGCGGTTAAAGTCAAGGTGTCTTCTCGTATGTTAGCAGAGGTGGGTTACCCGAAGCTCCACCAGGTATTCTGGGGAAGATTTCTTATCTTCGCCTGCCTTTCTTTTGTCCAATCAAGCATTTTAGCTTTAGGTAATCTTCTCTTCTTGCAAGTTCAAGCTACGGAACCTTTATTATTCCTAGTGTGCTATTGGGTATCAGGTCTTGTGTTTACCTTTATTATTTATACCCTTGTGGTTTCCTTTGCTAATTTAGGGAAGGCTCTGGCGGTATTTTTGCTCATTATCCAGGTTTCAGCAGGTGGCGGTAGCTACCCGCTTCCGATGTTGCCAGATTTTGTCCAAGCATTAAGTCCCTTTTTACCACTCACTCATGCTATCAATGCTTTGAGAGCTGCCATGATGGGCTTGTATCAGATGGACTTTTGGGTTGAGATAGGACTTCTTCTTGTATTTGTAGTGCCCTTTATGTTGCTTGGTCTTCTTTTGAGAAAGCCTTTGATGAATTTTCTGAACTGGTACGTACGAAAAACTGAAGAGTCGAAACTAATCAGTTAAAAGGTTAAACGCTGTAAAGTTCAATTTACTTTTCTTGTCTATAAACCATTTACTGAAAAGTTCAAAAATTGCTGTATTCCTCATATCTAGTTCAATTACAATTATGATTATTGAGAAAATTGAACTTTTAACAAGGGTATGAGTGAATAGAAAATGAACTTGCCGAATCAAAATACTGCTGGAGCTTTTGGTGAGCGACTTAAAGAAACTATGGCTCATAAAGGTATTAAACAAGTAGATCTTATAAACCAGGCAGATACCTTAGGTTTTAAGCTTGGCAAAAGCCAGGTTAGTCAGTATGTAAGTGGAAAAACCATTCCAAGAAAAGATACGTTGTCTGTCTTGGCTCAAATTTTAGGCGTTGATCCTCTGTGGCTTTTGCAAGGTGAAAACACACCTCAAAAGGGTTCTTTTGATATTTCTTTATCTCATGACAATGGTGGTGAATTTCGAGAAGAGCATTCTTCCCCAATTCCTGTTTCAACGAAAGGTGCTCACATGCGCGAATTTAGAAAGTCATCGAAACTAGATAACGTACTTTATGACGTTCGTGGCCCCGTCGTTGATGAGGCTGCCCGTATGGAAGCAGAAGGTACGCGCATTTTAAAGTTAAATATCGGTAATCCTGCACCTTTTGGGTTCAGCACCCCTGATGAAGTAATTTACGATATGCGTCAACAGCTTGTAGATTGCCAGGGTTATTCGGATGCGAAGGGTATGTTTGGTGCACGTAAAGCGATTATGCAATACGCTCAGATTAAGCATATCCCTAACGTAACAATGGATGGAATTTATACCGGCAACGGCGTAAGTGAATTAATTAACATCTGCATGTCTGCGCTGCTGGATAATGGAGATGAAATTCTCATTCCTTCGCCTGATTATCCTCTCTGGACAGCATGTGCAACACTTGCAGGTGGCAATGTAGTTCATTATCTTTGCGATGAGCAGGCAGAATGGTATCCCGATATTGACGATATAAAGAAAAAAATAACCCCACGAACCAAAGCAATCGTCATCATTAATCCTAATAATCCTACGGGTGCGCTCTATCCACGTGAAGTTTTACAAGAAATTGTAGAGGTTGCACGTGAACATCAGCTGATCATTTTTTCTGACGAGATTTATGATCGTTTAGTTATGGATGGGGAAGAGCATGTTTCTATTGCTTCACTTGCCCCTGATCTTTTCTGTGTAACGTTTAGTGGACTGTCAAAATCTCATATGATTGCTGGTTTTCGCATAGGCTGGATGATCCTGTCAGGCAACAAAGAAATTGCGAAGGATTATATTCTTGGATTGAATATGCTTTCTAATATGCGTTTATGTTCAAATGTACCCGCACAATCTATTGTTCAAACAGCGTTAGGTGGTCACCAAAAAGTTAATGAATATATTGTTCCTGGCGGCAGAATCTACGAGCAGCGTGAATATGTTTACAATGCTCTAAATGATATTCCTGGCATCAGTGTAGTAAAGCCAAAAGCAGCTTTCTATGCGTTTCCTAAGATAGATACAAAGAAATTTAATATTACCAATGACGAACAATTTGCTTACGAGCTCTTGCGCGAAAAGAAAATTCTGCTCATTCAAGGAAGTGGATTTAACTGGAAAGAACCTGACCATTTTCGTATTGTGTATCTTCCAAGAATAGAAATTTTGCAAGATGCGATGGGGAAGCTGAGTGATTTTTTGTCACACTATCGTCAAAGGTAGCAATGAGTTCATTCTGCTATTTCTGGCATAAAGTTCGTATCCAATGAAAAAGGCTAGGTAAAAAACCTAGCCTTTAAATTTCTAATGGAGGCGACGCCCGGATTCGAAC
>FR896072.1:22176-30090 GCA_000435475.1 Cryptobacterium sp. CAG:338
ACGTCGCCGATTAAAAAAGCCGACCGAATGTAATATCCAGTCGGCTTTACTAATCAATGGAGCGGACGACGGGGTTCGAACCCGCGACCCTCACCTTGGCAAGGTGATGCTCTACCAGCTGAGCCACGTCCGCGCGCAAGAAAGTATTATATCGGTTTGAAAGTATTGTGCAAGAGGAAATTTAAGAAACTTTGCTACAATGTTTTGCGACTTGCATACCAAGATCATTTAAAGATGATTTGTTTTACGGTCGTTGATCAAGTACTATTTGGAAACTTTTCTTTAAGATATGAGGAAAGTACCATAAAGGTATGTAAATCGATGATTCTAGGAATGGCTCTATGAGGGAGAGGGAGCGCGGTGGTAGAAAATACTAATCCTACCAATAACGACGAAGGGTCGAACGAATCTAAAACCGTAAGTGGAAAGAAGTCTGGGAAGAAAAGACTGAAGCAAATTATTGGTATTGTCTTAGGTGTAGCAGTTTGTATTGTTTTGATTGCTCCTTCTATTGCGGGTTATCTCAATGTTTCGGTCATTTCGACTTCAGGACAATATACCGGTCAAGATTGTGAAGTGGAATTATATGAGGGCGATGTAGTTGCTCTGCTTGCTGATGCAGATCCTTCCAATGATCCTGAACCGATAAAAACGAGCCAGATTGTTGTAGGGCAACGCACGACCTTTAATGGAATGAATTTTGGAACCTATACCATGAACGTTAAACTTCTCGACGAGCAAGCTGCCGCTCAGGTTTCTATCTCGCCGCGTACAACTACAATGTGGGGAATTGATAATCGACAAACTTATGAGGTAGCTTAAACACTGTTCGTGGTATGATGTTTTCACTCTATGAGGGAGTAGTTGACATTAATAGCTATGTGATGCGTCAACATCTTGGCCTAAAAAAAGCCTGGCGTGTCTTAATCGACGAGACTCATGGTGGAAGGGGTAAGGGCCTCTTTTGCCATGAGTCTTTTTTGTTGAGCATTGCTTAGCTACGGTGTTTGTTGGCTGCTGCGTTAAATAAGTTAAAGGGATTTTAGGCTTAAACCAAGGAAAGGGTACTTATCGATGGATCTTTCGATATTCGCAACACCAGAAGCGTGGATTAGTTTAGGTACGCTTCTCTTTTTGGAAATCGTTTTAGGTGTCGATAATTTAGTATTCATCTCAATTACAACTGATCGTCTTCCAGCTGAAAAGCAGCACATCGGTCGTCGTCTCGGCTTGTTGGGCGCTTTAGGAATGCGTATTCTATTTTTAAGCTTTGCCTCTTTTTTGGTTCATATGACCGACCCACTTTTCACGATTCCAGGAGTGTATATCGGGGAACGTGAACTAGGCTTTTCTGTGCGTGATTTAGTATTACTCTTTGGAGGCGCTTACCTTATTTATAAAGGTATTGTTGAAGTACGAGATGTACTTGGTCTTGCAGAAGAAAAGGAAGATCAGGGCGATACGAGCCAATCTCGCCGCAGCTTAACGCTTCCTTCCGCAGTTGCTACCATTATGGTTATGGACCTTGTATTTTCAATTGACTCTGTAATTACTGCGGTTGGTTTAGCCGAGCATCTAATCATCATGATCATTGCGGTCATGGTTGCTATCATTATTATGATGATCTTTATTGATAGCATTTCTGACTTCATCAATGCTCATACTGAGATGAAAATCCTTGCTTTGGTATTTATTGTCACTATCGGAGTCCTTTTGGTTCTTGATAGTCTTCATATTAATTCGGGCATTGAAGTGTTGGGAATGCACGGTGAAAAGCTCATGGTTTACTTCGCGATGGTATTTGCCATTGTTTTAGAGCTTATTCAAATGCGTTACACCAAAAACTACCGTGAATGGACTGCAAAGAAGAATTTAGAAATGATGCGTGCGAAAGGATTCGACCCTCAGCGTACTGACACACTCGAACTTGCCCAGGCAATTTACGAAGCTGAACGTGCTGCGCAAGACGCTAAAGCGCTGGCAGAAGCTGTAGAAAATGAACCTGCAGAAGAAAAAAAGAAAAACTGAAAACATAGTGGGTCTTAAGTAGTAAAAGAAAGGGCGCAGCATGAAGTACTGTACACAATGTGGAGCTCAATTAGACGATTCGAGCAATTTTTGTACCTCATGCGGCGCTCGTTGTGAAGATAAAATAAACAGTGTTTCTGAAGAGGCTAAAAGTAAAACCTCTGCAGAAACTACCTCCATTATCGAAGAAAATTTAGTAAGTCCAGGAGTTGTTAATACAGTTACTGATAAGGCAGCTTTTCGGACCCCGAACCATGATATTGATACTGCCGATCAACCTACGTTGGTGCTTGATTCCAGTATTCAATCTCCCAGTGGCGATACTGCTTTACTTTCGTCAAAGAGACCACTTATCATTGGCGTCGTTGTGGGAATTCTTGCAGTCTTGATTGTTGTGATTGCAGTGCTTTTCTTTAGCGGTATTGGCGGTACTGCTTTGCCAGGAGAAGGGTCTACTCAAGAACAGAAAATTCAAACTTCTGATAACGAGAATTCTGAAGCAACTGAAAACGTCGATCAAAATAACACCCAAGACTCTGATTCTTCAAATAGTTCTAGTGAGGAATTTTCTACTCGGGCTGATTCAGTAGCAAACACGAGCGAATCCATTCCGTATTTATCTTCTTACAATACGGGATCTTATCCAGAGCTATCGATTCCCTTTGAAAATATTTCTGCTTCGTCAACGTTGGAATCATCGAGTTACGGTACGTATTTTGCATCTAATCTTACAGACGGTAACAACGATACTGCTTGGGTTGAAGGAAACCCAGGAGATGGTGCAGGTGAAGAGATAACTTTCTCTAACCCAAATTCCAGCGAATTGTTATCTGAAATGGCGATTTTTAACGGGTATTGTAAGTCTGAGGATTTGTATTATGCGAATGCTCGTCCTTATCAAATTACCATTTTTGCAGATGGCGCTCCGATTGGTACTACGACACTTATCGATAGTTATAGTTCTTTGCAAGTGGTTACTTTCGAAGAACCAATCTATGCCAATACTATTACGGTGCGTATTGATTCAGTTTATGAAGGCTCCCGATATAGTGATTGTGGGATCAGCGAAATAGGATTTAGATAAGCAATTTGTATTTTAATAGATGCTGACTAATCCTGTTTTTGGAGTTGCGGGTCATTAGGGCTAAAGTGATCTAGGCATTCCTGAGAAACTACAAAGCGAGTTGCCTGTGGTAGGCAACGAATAGTTAAGGGTGTTTGAAGGTTTGTTGGCTCACCGTCGTATTGAACCTGCATTCCAGGATCTGCTTCAATACGAATGTCGGTACCGCGGTAAAGTTCAAGTCCTCCAACTTTTTTAGCAAGAGCTCCTGAATGATCAAATACCTTTGCCATCACAATTGGAAGTAGCTGAAAGGCGTTTTCAGTCTTTAAAACTACTACATCAAGTTTTCCATCGCGTGGCAAGTTTTCATCCGATACCATTACTTCGAATTGCATCTTAGAGAAATTTGCAACAACAACACCAATACCACTTGAAGTAATGGTTTTGCCATCGATGGTAAGAGTAAATTCCGATACTTGTGGTTTAGGATTTTGAAAAGCTGCTTCAAAATAGGCAACATCACCCAGAAGACGCTTGTGTTGCGTAGCGGTTCTCATGATGAGTTCATCATACCCGCAGCCTGCCATCATCGAAAAGCCGCGTTTTTCGCCCGTGTCGGTTTCTAGCTCGCCAATATCAAAGCTTAGGGTAAGAGCATTATCTGTTATTTTGCAGAGTGCATGAGGCTCGTTAGGTTCATAGAGATTCATTGCTAACAGGTTTGCTGTGCCTGATGGATAGGGAAGTATGGGAATATCGGAATAGCGCAGTTCGTAAGCTACTGAAGAGATGGTGCCATCGCCACCACTTGCTACGACAAAATCATACTGATCGGCATCTTTTAGAAGTGAAGAAAGGGGAGTGTCCGCTCCAAAAGTTCGTATGGTGAATTCATCGCCGTCTTCAGCGTACATGCGAACAAAATCATAAATAGCACCATTTCGTAAGCCGGAACGTAAGTTATGTATGACAAGTACTTTCAAGATAGCCCTTTCCTGTTAGTATGCTATACATACTATATCGTGAGTAACGATATAGCAGTGTAAAGTTATAAGCACTTTTTAAATGCACGATTTAATTGATCCCAACCAAGGGGTGTATGCATGCTCGTCGAAACCGACGCTCAACTAAAAGAGTTTTTAACCCTATGCAAAAAAAGCTCGTATATGGCTATTGATACGGAGTTTTTGCGCGAGAAAACCTATTATGCAAAGCTGTGTCTCATTCAGGTTGCAATTGAAGATTGTATTGCCATTATTGATCCTTTTACTATCAGTGATCTTACGGTAATGGCTTCCGTGTTGCGTAATCCTGCAATTGTCAAAATATTTCACGCTTCTTCGCAGGATATCGAAATTCTCTATCATGAAACAGGTGTAGTACCGTCTCCAGTTTTTGATACGCAAGTTGCTGCCGCTTTATTGGGAAAGTCTCAACAGGCTTCTTATGCGGCGCTGGTTCAGTCCTTTTGCCAAGTTACCTTACCAAAAAAGGACTCTTTTACCGACTGGTCACGTCGTCCGCTTAGTGACTCTCAAGTAGAATATGCCGCTGACGATGTTACGTATTTACCTACCATTTATCATGACATGGTAAAAGAATTAACTGAAAGAGGTCGCTTAAACTGGCTTGACGATGCTTTTGCTGAAATAGCAAATCCTCGCAAATACGAAATTGATCCGCGTTTACGTTACAGAAAACTAAAGCGCGTCAATCAACTTTCGGCTCGTCAAATGGCTGCAGCACGTGAGTTTGCGGCATGGCGTGAACAGCGTGCGCAAAAGCTTAACATTCCGCGCAAATGGGTTGTTTCGGATGAGCAAATTGTTGAAGCTTGTCGAAGAGAGCCTGCAAGTTTAGATGAACTCTATATGGTGCGTGGTCTACGTGAGTCGTTGAAGGCAAATGATGCTCGGCAGGTGCTGCAACTCATCAAAACAGGCCTTAATTGTCCTGAGGAAGATTTACCGCAGACAAAAGTTTCTCAGCGAAGTGAAGCAAATGTTGATATAGCGGTAGATCTCATGAACGCGATTGTTCGATTGCGAGCTCGCGAAAATAAAATTGCGCCTCAAACACTTGCACCCCATGCTGAGCTAATGAAGCTTGCAAGAGGTCACGATGAGGAATGTGAACTCCTTAAAGGGTGGCGTTATCACGTAGTAGGGAAAGAACTATCTGACTTTCTTGAAGGTAAGTTTTTGCTACAACTCGTTGACGG
This sequence comes from Cryptobacterium sp. CAG:338, assembly GCA_000435475.1. Classification (GTDB taxonomy): domain Bacteria; phylum Actinomycetota; class Coriobacteriia; order Coriobacteriales; family Eggerthellaceae; genus Anaerotardibacter. The sequence goes on from FR896072.1 coordinate 27,492, forward strand.
AAACTTGAAAATAATTAAAGAAGCATAATTATTTTGTTGATTCCAGGTAAGCTAAAGCAATAACGAGACGTTTATAACGTATTGTTTTTTTAACATTGCGACTTTTGCAGTTTAGAAAAGTATAAAGCCGAGATGAAAACAAAAACGGAGTAGGAGTATACATGTATCTTCTTCTAATCGTAGTAACGCTTGCGATTGGTTTTGGAGCGCAAGCTTACGTTAATCGTCAGATTAAAAAATATTCTTATGTGCCTATTTCCAACGGAATGACTGGTTATCAAGTTGCTGTTGGTATGCTTAATTACTACGGTATTTACGATGTTCCCGTGAGAATGGGGCGTCCAGGTGAAAACTTCTTCAATCCAAAGGACAATTCCATTACCTTAGATCCTCAGTCTTTCAATGGTGCTTCTATCACGGCAACAGCTACTGCATGTCATGAAGTTGGTCATGCTTGCCAATATGCACAAGGTTATGTGCCTATTAAAATTCGTGGTGCTATGGTTCCTGTGGTGAATTTTGCTTCCAATACGTGGATATTCCTTCTTTTAATTGGCATCTTTTTAAACATTGCTGGTTTGGTTGATTTAGCTATTATTTTTTATGCGTTTGCTGTTTTGTTCCAGCTGGTTACTTTGCCCGTAGAATTTAATGCGAGTCATCGAGCACTTGCCTATATGGAAACGACTGGTTTGCCAGGAGCAGAACGTACGGGCGCCTGGAACGTTTTGCGTGCTTGTGCTCTTACGTATGTCGCTGCAGCTTTGGTGTCAGTATTGCAGTTGTTGTACCTCTTGGGTTCTCGCGAGGAGTAACACAATTAGCTTGCTCTAAGTTATACGTAAATTCAAAAACGTATAAACATCTGCGAAAATCGTCGCAAGGAGAATTTGCATGAAAGAACAACTAGCATCGTTTGATAATGCTGGTATCAATTACTCTGAAACATTGCAGCCCGCTTCAACTAAGAAGCGGGCGCTTTCGGTATCTGCTGCTATCAGATTAACTAAGTCGCTTCTTCAAGAGCATACGTTTTGTATTGAAGGGGAAGTAAGCGAACTTAATAATAAATCAGGCTACAAAGCAGTTTATTTCACCATCAAAGACGAGGATGCTTCACTGCCGTGTCTTATGTGGAAAAACCGCTTTCAGTCAAGTGGCGTAGCTCTTAAAGTTGGCGCAAAAGTCCAAGTGACGGGCAAATTTACTATTTTTGCTCCAAAAGGACGAATGAACTTCGATGTTTCTCGGTTGGTTCTAGCAGGCGATGGTGATTTGCGTGCTCGCGTAGCGCAACTTGCTGAAAAACTTAAAAAAGAAGGTCTCATGGACGCATCGCGAAAACGAGCACTTCCTACGCTGCCTTTGTGTATCGGATTAGTGACCTCTCCTCGCGGTGCTGCGATACATGATGTTCTAAGAACCTTGCGAAGACGTTATCCTTTGGCGCGAATTGTTTTTGCGGGAGTACCAGTCGAAGGTGCAACCGCGGCTGATGTTTTATCACAGGCAATTAAACAGGTAGCAGCAAGTGATGCTGAGGTTATCCTTCTCGTGCGAGGCGGAGGCTCGTTTGAAGACCTTATGCCCTTTAACGACGAAAACCTTGCACGAACCATCGCCTCATGCCCGAAGCCTATAGTTACTGGAATTGGACATGAACCCGATACCTCTATAGCTGACATGGTAGCTGATATGCGAGCTTCAACTCCGACAGGAGCAGCTGAAGCAGTAAGTCCTCAGAGAGAAGACCTTAACGAGTTACTTCAATCTCAGGCAAATCGACTTTCAAGTTCGTTGATACATCGGCTTAATCGTTCTCGAGTATTTATCGATGGTATTGCATCACGACCTTTGTTTCGTGATCCCTCATCGCTTTATTCAGCTGAAATGCAATCGGTTGACACGTTGCAAGATGCAATAGAACGAATTGGTAAAACTATTACACGGTCTAACGAACATGCTTTGGATCTGGCGCAAACTTCAATGCTGCGTATTGGCCAATCTTTAATAAAGCCTTTTGAGTCACAAGCCGCAATAACCACTTCGCGGCTTAATGACCTTTCGCCATTGAAAATTCTTGAACGTGGTTGGTCAATAGCAAGAGATGAAAGCGGCTCAATTCTTAGATCGGTTTCGCAGGTAAAACCTCACGATCAAATTTCAGTTCAGCTCATTGATGGAACTGTTGTTGCTCGTGTCGAGGATGAAGTAACCTCTGAGATAACGGAGCTGATTTCTTTTAAACAACCAGATAAATAATTGGATAGGGAACCTATCTTTCGAGATATAGGTTAAGCAAATAGAGAGGCTAGTGATAATGGAAAACTCAAATCAAGCACAAGAATCTCCGCAATTGACCACTATCAGTTCAGACGATATGACATTTCGCGAGGCTATGTCAGAACTTAACGGTATCGTGGAGGCTTTAGAAAGTAACACTCTTGAACTCGAAGAAAGCCTCGTGAAATACGAACGAGGTATTGCTCTTCTACGATTCCTTAAGGAAAGTTTAAACACTGCACAGCAAAAGGTAGAAGTTCTTATGGGAGAACTTGAGATGCCGGAAGACGATACGGTAATCGACTCGACGCTTTCT
>FR896072.1:30106-30268 GCA_000435475.1 Cryptobacterium sp. CAG:338
TCTAAGGCGTAAGCGAGCAAGATGGTATTACATTGCCAAAAGGGGATAGTACTTTCTTGTAGGGAGTTATCTTCGTAATATCTCCGCATTTCAAAACCGCTTATCGCCTTTTTATGTTCATTGAACGTCTTAATGATACCGCTCGCCAGCTACCGGAAAAAT
>FR896072.1:30277-31854 GCA_000435475.1 Cryptobacterium sp. CAG:338
AGCTACCGGAAAAATGCCTGTCCAAGCATGGGACAGGCACCATTTTTTCGTACAATATAGAGACGAGAAATTAGTGGGAGGGATTGATTTGAACATCCTCGTTATAAATGCAGGTTCTTCTTCATTAAAATATCAGTTAGTTAATATCGCCACTCACAAGGTTGTTGCTAAAGGCTTATGTGAACGGGTAGGTACTGAAGAATCTTCACATAAACATGGTATTGACGATAACGAGTTTGTTTATGAGCTACCTCTACCAGATCATACTGCTGCCGTTCAGGTTGTGCTTGACGTATTGTCCAAAGGGCCTAATGCAGTAATTCACGACATGAGTGAAATTGCGGCGGTAGGACATCGAGTTGTACACGGCGGTGAATATTTTGAGAAATCTGCTTTAATCGATGAAGATGTAATTTCGAAAATCGATGAATTAGCAGAATTGGCACCACTTCACAACAAAGCAGCTCTTGCTGGCATTTTTGCTTGTCGTAAGTTGATGCCTGATACTCCTATGGTTGCTGTGTTTGATACTTCGTTTTTCCAGACGCTGCCCCCTTCTGCTTATATGTATCCTTTGCCGTATGAATATTATGAAAAGTATGGTGTTCGCAAATATGGCGCTCACGGTACTTATGGCGCTCACGGTACTTCTCATCGTTATATTGCAGAACGTGCGGCAGACTTACTTGGTGAACCTTTAACGGATCTTCGTCTGATCACCTGTCATCTAGGAAATGGATGTTCAATTTCTGCTATTGATCACGGTAGCCCTATTGATACCTCTATGGGCTTTACCCCTCTTGATGGTTTGATGATGGGTACTCGTTGCGGCTCTATCGATCCTGCTATTGTGACATTCCTGATGGAAAAGCTTGATCTTACTCCTAGTGAGATGAATGACATCATGAATAAGCAATCTGGTCTTTTAGGAATTTCAGGCATTAGCAACGATCTTCGTAGTGTGCGGGAAGCCTCTGAAGCAGGGGATGAGCGTGCAATGCTAGCATATGAAATGTATTCTTCACGAGTAAAGAAATATATTGGACAGTATTTCTTTATGCTTGGTGGTGCTGATGCTATCGTTTTAACTGCTGGTGTTGGTGAAAATTGCGACAAAATGCGTCGTATGATTTTCTCTGGCTTGCAGCCGTTGGGTATTATTTTGGATCCTGCTAAAAATAAACAGCGCGGTTTTGAGCGTTTTATTTCTTCTGATAAGTCAGAGGTTCCGGTTATTGTTATTCCTACCGATGAGGAGTACATGATCGCTCGTGACACCTATGACATTGTTCGAGCAAAGACTCAGATTGTTCCCGTGCAAAAATAATTTTGAATCTTTTTAAATGATTTAATAAACCCCTAAGCAAATTTTTTGTTTAGGGGTTTATTTGTATATTGAGCAATCAATTTAGTTCCCATAGTGAGCAATATATTATTTTGTACATATTATTTCGTACGCTTCGCGTCTCAACGGGCTGGGACTATTAATACTAAAGGCATCCAAGAGAACTTGAATGCCTTTGATTTTGCTTCAAAGAAGTGGTTGAGCAACTCGTTTGATTGATAGGTAATCCTTT
>FR896072.1:31869-34187 GCA_000435475.1 Cryptobacterium sp. CAG:338
TCCTTTTTTGACAATGCAAGATTAGAGCGTTTGAGCTTGCACACAAGTAATAGCAATAACGCCCACAACGTCTTCAGCGGTGCAACCACGCGAAAGATCGTTAACTGGTGCAGCGATACCCTGGAGAATTGGTCCATATGCTTGAGCATTACCGAGGCGCTGAACAAGCTTGTAGCCAATATTTGCTGCGTCTAAGTCGGGGAAAATCAAAACATTAGCTTTACCAGCTACTGGAGAGCCAGGTGCCTTTGATTGTCCTACTTCGGGAACAATAGCAGCGTCCAATTGAAGTTCGCCGTCAGCATTAAGGTCAGGGTAGTGCTCCTTAATGTAATTCATTGCTTCTACCACCTTGGTAGCATCATCATTTTTTGCGCTGCCATAAGATGAGTGAGAAAGCAGAGCGATGCGAGCTTCTTTATCTAAAAGACGCTTGAAAGAATCGTTGGTAAGGTTTGCGATATGAGCAAGCTTTTCAGCGGTTGGCTGAACTTCAAGTGCGCAGTCGGCGAATGCAAAGATACCATTTTCGCCGAGCTCGCAATTAGGGACATCCATGAGGAATAAAGAACTTACCATGGGAGCACCTGGTGCAGTTTTTAGAACCTTTAAAGCAGGGGAAAGGATTTTTACCGTTGCACAACCAGCACCGCCTACAAGGCCATCGCACATGCCTGTTTTGAGCATCATAACGGCAAAGTAGATCGGATCAGTTGTAACCAAGCTGTGAGCCTCTTCTTCGGTCATACCCTTTTTTTTGCGGAGTTCGAATAACAGATTTGCAAACTCTTCGACTTTGTCAGAGGTTGCAGGATTAATAATCTCTGCATTTTCTAGAGCAAAGTTTTTTGAGCGAATTTCAGTTTCATCACCTAATATCACAATATTTGCAATGCCGTCTGCAAGGGCAGTTTCGGCAGCTGCTAGAATGCGGTCGTCATTGCCTTCGGGCAAAACAATGGTTTTCTTATCTGCTTTAGCACGTTCGATCATTGACTCAATGAGCGTAGCCATAGGCAATCCTTTCGTTACGTATTGCTACTTTTCATTTTCATTTTAGCGTTCGTTGAGTTGCGTGGGTATAATGTGCCTTTGAGGGAAACCACGTACGGCGTGAACGGAAAGGTTAGGTGGAATCCTTTATGAAAACAATCTCCTTTGCAGTGCCTTGTTTTAATTCGGCAGACTACATGGAGAAATGTGTAGAATCACTACTGCCTTGTGGTGATGATATTGAAATTATTTTGGTTGACGATGGGTCGACCAAAGACAATACTCCTGAAATTTGTGATCGACTGGAAAAAGAACATCCTGGAATAGTACGTGCTATTCATAAACCTAACGGTGGACATGGCTCTGCAGTGAATTCTGGACTCGAGGCAGCAACAGGGCTTTATTATAAAGTGGTTGACTCAGATGATTGGCTTGATAACGATGCCATGAATACCATCATGCCTTATTTGCGTGAGCAAAAAAACCGTTTCGAACAAACGGGTGCTACAGCAACGGATTTGGTAATAGCTAACTATGTGTATGAAAAGGTGTTTGAAGGCACCCACACTACTATTCGCTACACGAATGTTTTTCCCACTGATAGAGAATTTGGGTGGACAGAGGTAGGCCGTTTTAATCCTTCGCAGTATCTTTTAATGCATTCAGTTATCTACCGTACGGAGATGCTTCGTTCTATGGGTTTGAAGCTTCCTGAGCATTGCTTCTACGTAGATAATATCTTTGTATACGTGCCTCTGCCTCACGTTAAAACAATGCGCTATTTTGATGTTGATATGTATCGTTACTTTATTGGACGAGAGGACCAGTCGGTCAACGAGAAAATAATGCTTTCTCGTATAGACCAACAAATTCGTATCACAAAAGTGATGATTGATTCAGTTGATCTTTCGTCGGTTGAAAACAAGCGCTTGCGTAGCTATATGAAAAACTATCTATCTATGATGATGTGCATTTGTTCAGTGTTTTTACGTATGGAAAAGACATCTGAAAATGAGGCAAAGCGAGCTGATGTTTGGGCATACCTACGTGCAAAAGACGAAGAGTTATATCATGATGTCCGCCGATCGGTGCTTAATCTTGCAACCAATATTCCTACTGACGTAGGTCGTATGGTAGGAATTACGGGATATCACATCGCTCAAAAGATTTTTAAGTTTAATTAATCTTTATAATCTTCAGGATTTTTTGCAGAGCTGCCTGTGGTATCGGAGTAGGTGCGCATTTCGTGCCCGAATCGTACTGCGCCCTCACCGAATCGTTGGGCAATTAAATCATTGGCTTCAAGCAATTTTGAATTCTTTTTT
>FR896072.1:34243-55353 GCA_000435475.1 Cryptobacterium sp. CAG:338
GTGTTTGTTGTGAGGCGTTTGAGGATCGGCAACATCGGCGTTGTCGATCCTTTTGTATTGAGATTCCTTTTTGGAGTCCGCGGCCAAAAGAGATGCTTTAGCAAGAACCTCATCATCATCTAATCCACCAAAAAGCGTTGTTTGAACGGGCTCGCCGTCGAATCCACTTACTCCGACGCCTACAAGACGTAATTTTTCTCCTGGTGTCCAAAGTTCATCAAGCATCTCATAGAGTTGTGGTAACCAGAGCAATTCATTAGTCCCTAGATCGGGAAGCTTTCGTTGACAGGTGCGGATCGTTAAATCTTCTCGTCTAATTTTTAAGTGAAGAGTTGTTCCTTCCAGATGCTTACGCCTTAGTCTTCGCCCAACTTTATGAGCCATAGTTGCAATGCGCGCACGTAGTTCTTCTCTGTCGGATAGGCTCTGCGCAAAGCTAATTTCATTTGAAATTGATTTTGCCGGTTCGTGTTCAGAGTTTACTGCGGTATCAATGCCACGGGCGCGATCCACCATAAGTGCGGTATTTTTACCAAATACTTCGCGCAAAAGGACTGGATCGGCATTAATTAAATCGCCCAGTGTATGAATGTGGTACGAGTTGAGCTTTTTTACTGCTACAGGCCCAATACCACTCATTTCCTTAACGGGAAGAGGCGCTAAAAAAGCTTGTGAGTCTTCAGGATAAACAACAGTTAAACCACGTGGTTTATTTTGGTTTGAAGCAATTTTCGCAACTGATTTTGAAGCTCCCAGGCCAATGGAGCAAGTAATTCCCAATTGTGATACGCGCATCTGAATTCTTTTCGCTACTTCAATGGGATGAGTGCGGTTGGTACGTGTAGGTGATACATCAAGGAATGCTTCATCGATACTTACCTGCATTAGTTGAGGGGATTCTTCATAAAGAATATCCATGACCTTTTTTGACATTTCTCGATATCGATGAAAATTTCCTGGGGTCCAAATTGCCTGTGGACACAAGCGTGCGGCAGTGGAGGAGGGCATAGCTGAATGAACACCAAATTTTCGCGCTTCGTATGATGCCGTAGAAACAACTCCGCGTTTTTCAGGACTTCCTCCAACGATAACGGGCTTACCGCGCCATTCTGGATGGTCTAGTTGCTCGACAGAAGCAAAAAACGCATCGAGATCCATCAATAAAATTGCACTACCAATCCAAGGTTTAAATTGAGGTGAGTTCTGGATTGATTTTGCAAGGGAGCTGACGTCGGCTTCGGTGGTCTTTAAAGGTAAAGACATATCGAATTTTTCAGTGTCAGATTGAGCTGATTTTGTCATTGGTATGTTGAAGGCGCAATTTTCAACAAATGTTTCGTATTGGGGTACAGATTGATAAAACCCCATTTCAGAATGGGATAAATCATGGGAAGAAGCGTTGATATTTGTCTGAATAGGTCTATTCTTTTGCATGAAACATAGTCTAGCATGTCCACGGTCGGTATATTTTGTGCTAGGGTAGTTGACCCAGGCTTTAACTGCTTGATTTATTTCGCAACACTTCTGAGGTTTGAATTGGAAGAAAACTTTTTAATTTGGAAGTGTGCTTGTAGATAGTATGTAAGGATTTGAGGCATTCGTGAAACCATTTGAAGCTTTAACAGAGCTGGTTAATGAGGCTGCGGCAGCTCCGCAGCGTCAAGAAACGTTGCCCTATGATATTCGTGCCGAAATTGACTGGGTAGATTTTTCATGTATCGCTAACCCTTTAGGCACCCCTTCTTGCGTAAAAGAAGCTATTGCTTCTGCTATCTCTGAAGGAGATCTGTCATTTTTACCCAATAGCGATGGTCAACACTTGAGTCGAGTTATTGGACGCTATTTTGAAATGCCTCCTGAGTGCATTATGGCAGGTACGAGTGTAAGTTCCATGATTGGCGCTATAGCGCAGGCGTATCGTCCTTGCAGCGTGGGTATTCCTACTCCAGCGCCAACGGGTTATTTTCTCTCAGTTGCAAATGTTGGTCATAATCCCGTTAAGTTGGTAAACCCCTTTTCCCTTTCGGCTATCGAGCCTCAGGTTGCTTTTTCCAATGGTTGCCAATTCGATGCAGCAGTACTTGCAAATCCAAGTTTTCCCTGTGCTCGTCTGCTGTCTGAGAAGATTCTTAAACGATATTTGGAAGTTTGTAATTGGGTTATTGTTGATGAATCAAATATCAGCCTTACCCTTGGGGGAGAATCTTTTGTTGAGCTAACCCAGCAGTATCGTAATCTTTTTGTTGTACGTAGTTTGTCTCATGAGCTCGGTATGCCTGGTATTCCCATGGGATATGTTGTGGGCAATGAATCGGCAATTAGTCACATTAAACAGTTTAGTGATGGTTCAGAAATCACTATGTTTAATGAGATTGTCGCTCGAGAATTTCCTCACACCAGTGACTATCTTGATGAAACGGTAGCGCTTTTGGAAAAGGAAATCCCCTGGATGCAATGTATGCTTAGTCTGACTCCTGGTATCAAAGTATTTCCTTCAGAAGCCAATTTTGTTATGTGTGCGCTCGAGGAGCGTGCTGCACGGGATTTCGGTATTTCAAGTGCAGCGGATTTAATTGTGCGATTGCAAAAGGCTGGATTTACGGTACGCGACTTGGCAGGTGTTCCTGGTATTGAGGGAAAGCGCTATTTCTTGGTTTCTATCCGAAGCCACGAAGATAACGAAAAGTTTATTTCTGCCTTGCGCGATATTATTGATGAAGCCTAAAGCCGTTTTACTTTTTAGCGTTCGCTTGCTAAGAAGAACAGTGCTAAAGTTCCTGGACCGGAATGAGCTCCAATTACGGGATCAACGTAGTTCACCAGGTAATTCTTTACTCCAAATTTTTCAGTAACAAGTTGTTGTAAGTATTCAACATCTTTTATGCAGTCACCATGTGAAATACCGATCACTTGTTTATCGATCGGCTGGGTAATGGTCGCTTCCATGTGTTTTACTAAAGCTTGAATACTTTTCTTGCGACCGCGGGTTTTTTCCATGGGGATTAAAAGTCCGTCATTATCTACATGAAGAACTGGTTTGATGTTGAGTAAGCTTCCCACAAACGCTGCTGTACGAGAAACGCGACCTCCGCGGAACAAAAACATTAAATCGTCAACGGTAAACCAATGGGCCATTTTTAAACGGTTTTCACGCACCCATTGTTCAACTTCAGAAAGTGATTTCCCTTCTTGTCGCATTTTAGCAGCGTAGTATACGATTAGGCCTTGACCGACCGATGCTGCCAAAGTATCAACGGCAGTAAAAGTACGCTGTTCGTATTGTTCTGAGAGAGCTTTACCTACGTTTCGAACTCCTTCGTAAGTTCCAGATAGCCCACTAGAGAATCCGAGATAGAGAATATCATTTCCTTGTTGGAAGATTTTTTCGAAGAGTTCTTGTGCATCCGATAAGTTTGGAAGGGAAGTGGTGAATATCTTTCCTTCACGCATCATGGTATAAAACTGCTTCAGATCAGTTACCTGACCTTTGAGGTAGCTTTGATACTCTTTACCATCAGTCATAAATACGAGAGGAAGAACTTCCAGTTCTAATTCATCAATAAGTGATTCTGGTAAGTTGCAGGAAGAATCAGTAACTATGGTATAGGACATGAAGTGCTCCTCACGTAAGATGTTTTGCCATCGACAGCGTAACATATTTGCTGGTTGTTTCCTCTGGTATTGTGCTTATTTGAGCTCTTGACGCGGTTAAGATGACTAATTCAGTCAGTATTTTGATATTGAGGACAATGCGGCTATGCGTCACAATACCTTACGTATTTACTATTGGTGGGAAGGTAATGGGGGATTTATATGGAAGGTATCAGTGCAGGGATATCTCAAATATTAATTCTCGCCATAGTAGTTGTTCTTGGGTTTATTCTTTCGAAGCTTTCGTATCTTGACGAACATACCTCAAATAAGCTGGTAGGGATTCTGGTTAACGTAACTCTTCCTTGTATGATAATTGCTTCCACGTCTTCAGTTGATTTCCAGCAAATATCAGCGCAAATTCCGATTGTATGCGGACTTGGTGTTTTGTTGTTTGTAGCAATGGCTTTGATTTCGATAGCAGCTTGTCTTTGTTTGAGAGTTTCTGCTCATACGTTTTCATGTTTTATCTTTTCTGGTATCTGTACTCAAACGGCATTTATTGGGGTTCCAGTAATTGCTGCGGTGCTAGGTGAGAACACGATTATTTTGACAAGTCTAATCGTTGCGGTAATCAATGTTTTTCTTTTCAGTTTTGGGGTTGCGATGCTCGCTGTTGATCAACAGCTTCGAGAGTTTCGAGAAGCTAAAACGACTCAAAACGAAAGTGAATCATTTTCTTTTGTTAATGCTCTTTCTCGAGTAAAACTTACCTGGAGAAATTTTGTTAATCCAGCTTTGGTAGCTGCCCTAGCGGCACTTGCCTTGTTGTTCTTCCAAATTCCTATGCCCTATGTGCTGGGAAGCGCTTTTGATATGGTTGGCAGTCTTACTGCACCTATCTCTATGCTAGTCATTGGGTTCTATGTTTCGCGAATGAAGATAAAAGAAGCTTGTTCGCAGTGGCGTGTGTTTGTGTTTGGTTTTATTCGCTTTTTCCTTGGATCACTAGCGCTTTTCTATTTGCTTTCTTTCTTCATTTCCGATGAGCTTGTTGTTGCGATTGCCGTTCTGGAATTTGCAATGCCGACGGGCGCTATGGTTCCAGCTTTTGTTGCAAGTCATAAAGGAGATGCGCTATTGGCATCGGAGCATACGGTAATTTCTGCCGTACTTTCTTTTGTGTATTTGCCCTTGATTATTACCATAATGACCCTGTTGCCGTTGGCTTAGAACAGATAAAACCCTAGTTCTGCCATAAGTATTCCTAACAAGGCTCCAGTAATTACATCCTTGATGAAATGCACTCCTGATACAACACGTAAACATGCGAGTAGCACTCCAAGTATAAGAATGAGAATTCCAATCTCGGGAATCGGGCAGCAGAAATAGAAGGTTGTTCCTATAAGAAAAATTGAAAACACATGTCTGCTTGGAAATGATTTTCCTTTTGTATTTTTGGGGATGAGGGGAGCTGTTTCAAAAACTTCATAGGGACGCGGTGAGTTAACTGCCTTTCTGAAGATGCTTAGAACCACAAAAGAGACGAGTGGTACTAAGAAGGCAGAGCTAAAGGTACTAGAAAAGAAATACCGTATAACAAAGTCTAAACTTGGGTTGAAAAATAATAAGTAGATCAAAAGACATGGGTAAGCAATATAGATTGCTTTAGTAATTAAGTTATTACACAAGGGGATACCCTTTGCTAAGAGTGGCTGCTCTTTTATCGTTGCAATCATGCTTTCGTAGGTTTCTTTTTTCATTGAATGCTTGAATCCTTATTTCGAAGATGGTTCTGCAGGATAATTGTTATGTTTTGATTGCTTATAAGGTAATTCCCTTTTGTTGTAAATGTTTTGTAGCAAATTCTATAAAATGTCGCGCTGCTGGAGCGCAAATTGATTTATCAGGAATAGCAATTCCTACCAAGATTGATTCCGATGGTTCGATAGGTATTTTGCTCACTTTAAAGTCGTATTTTTCAGTTGAAAGACTGTTGGTGATGGTTATTCCCATACCTGCTTCAATTAAGCCAAGAGTTGCGGCGGTTTCAATGGTTTCGTAGGCAATCCTGGGATGAAGATTATGGCGCAATAATACCCCTAAGGTATCAATATCTTGTCCTTTGCCTGGCATAATAAAGTCTTCATTACTGCATTCGCTCAGGGGAAAACTTGAGGCGTCTGCAAGGGGATGGGTGGTAGGTAGTACTGCAATCATAGGATCATGAGCAAGAGGTATCCAATCATATGAAGTGTGAGGATCGTAACTCATAAAGCCAAAGTCCACTTCTTTTTGATCAAGCCATGCAGAAATTTCTTGATGAATTCCTTCCATAACTCGTATTTCAATATGCGGAAATTTCTCACGAAACTTTTTAAGCACTTTCGGCAGCCAATGTGAAGCAACGCTTGGATATGAAGCGATCGTTACCCTACCAATGGATAGTCCTCGAATTTCTGAGGTAAGTTGCAATAAGCGATCTTCTTCTTGGACGATAGCGCGAACAATAGGTAAGATTCGTTGTCCATTTTCAGTTAAGCGAACTCCGTTGCGCATGCGCTCTAACACAGGAAAGCGCAGATCTTTTTCCAGGGCGGAAATGAGTTGGCTTACCCCTGAGGGAGTATAGGCTAATTCCTGTGCTGCTTTTGAAAAACTTCCTAATTCAACTGATTTTAAAAGGGCGCGATAGCGTGAGGTTTCCATAGACATCCTAAAAGAGTGTTTTAAGTAATCCTTAATACATAGTTAATATATTATGGTTTTACTTATTGCTCAATTATTTATATAACGTATTTAGCACTTTTTGATTTCCTTTTGTGGGGCAACTTAAGAGCATAGAAGGTTGGTACTTGATTCCGACTTGCGTTTAAGCATGAGGGGTAAATCGAAAGGTATTAATCAGGGCGAGCAGGGTGGCACGCAATTACCTGATTGTATGATTCCTCATCGTCGTTTTGGCGTTGAGGAATTCTTTTTAAGAGCGATGAAATAACTTGTTCAAAAATTGAATGGGCATATTTAAAACTTGATTAATTTGAAAATTTTTTGACTGGTTTAGAGTAAGTGATTCCTGAGAGCTGAAAGGATCTGTCCATGAGATTAGCAATGAAGCTAGATTGGCGTATTGTTGCTCCTCTTCTTATTGTTATTGCGGGAATACTATGGGGCGTTATTGGATTCTTTTCTACAGCCCTATCTTCAGCAGGACTTGAGCCAGTACAAATTACTGTTGTTCGTTGCACGATAGCTGCGTGTTTTCTGGGGATTGTATTAGCTATTTTTAAACCTCATGCGTTTAAGATTCATCTTCGTCATATCTGGGTATTTCTTGGTACGGGTGTGCTGAGCATTGCTTTTTACAATGTTTGCTATTTTGCCTGTATCGAGCTGTGCGGATTATCTTTTGCGGCAATATTGCTCTATACCGCTCCTTGTTTTGTGGTGCTGCTATCTGCTTTTTTCTTTAAAGAAAAGCTGACGGCTCATCGGTTCGGTTCTTTGGTGTTAGCCTTTTTGGGTTGCCTTTTGGTCGTAGGGGTTGGTTCAGGGAATTTTGGGCTGTCAGGATTCGGTATTTTACTTGGTTTGGCATCTGGAATTGGATATGCCTTTTATTCATTATTTGCAAGAGTGGCTCTTAAACACTACGAACCTCTTACCGTGATGTTCTATACCTTTGTATGCGCTGCGCTGGCATTGATCCCATTTTCTCATCCTGCTGCAATTGTTGATCTCGCGCTTAACTCTTCAACTTCGTTGGTAATAATGCTTGCGCTTTCTTTAGTATCAACGGTACTGCCTTTTGTTTGCTATACCACTGGTCTTGCTCACATGGAAACAGGCAAAGCATCAATTATGGCTTTTATTGAACCTATGGTTTCGCTTCTTATTGGGGTCCTGGTGTTTGGTGAGGTTCTTACCTTGCTTAATGTTTTTGGTGTCGTGATGATACTTTGTGCCGTAATTCTTTTAAATCTTCCCGAAAAGAAATTCTTTTCGGGTGCACAGGCGAAATTTCGCAAGGTGCGCATTTTTGCAGAGATAAAGCACTGATTTTTTGCTTGCCAGCCGACCCTTGTTATACTGCACTGTAGCTAAAAAAGCAGGATTTCTTGCATGGTGTTAAGGAGAGTCTGGTAAATGGATTACCGTTCTTTATATGATTTGTGGTGCGAAAAAGTCTCTGATGCTGAATTATGTGCTGATTTAGAGGCGATGTCTGAGAGCGACGAGGCTATCGAAGATGCATTTTATCGTACTCTTGAATTTGGAACTGCTGGTTTACGAGGAGTTTTAGGTGCAGGAACGAACCGTATGAATATCTATACGGTAGGTCAGGCAACTCAAGGCATTGCAAATTATATCAAGCATAACGCTCAAGATAGTAAGCCTGGTACGGTTGCAATTTGCTACGATTCGCGTATTAATTCAGAATTATTTGCCCATACTGCTGCAAGTGTTTTAGCGGCAAATGGAATTACTTCCTATGTTTATCCTCGTTTAGAGCCTACGCCGGCGCTTTCTTTTGCAACACGCTTTTTAGGCTGCGCCATGGGAATCAACGTTACTGCGAGCCATAACCCTAGCCAGTACAATGGTTATAAAGCATACGGTCCTGATGGTTGCCAGATAGCAAGCGATATGGCAGATGCCATTACTGAATGTATCGAACAGGTAGATATATTCGACGATGTACAGTCGATGTCTTTTGAGCAGGCACAAGAACGTGGTTTGGTAGTCATGATTGACGAAGACGTTCTGGATGCTTATTTAGATTCCGTGTACGAACAGCATGTTCCACAGAAAGCAGACGACCCCCTGCGCGTCGTTTATACTCCTTTGCATGGCACTGGTCTTGAGTGTGTGACGCGAATATTGCAGCGTATAGGGGTAACTGATATTCACGTGGTTGAGGAACAGGCTCAACCTGATGGTAACTTTACGACGTGTCCTTATCCTAACCCTGAAAATCGCGATGCTCTCGAGCGTGGAATCGCTTTATGTGAGAAAGTCCATCCCGATTTATTGCTTGCAACCGACCCTGATGCCGATCGTGTAGGTATTGCGGTAAAAGATGGGGATGATTACAAGCTATTAAGCGGCAATGAAGTAGGCGTTTTACTTCTTGATTTTATTTGTCGTAGCCGTATTGCTGCGGGTACTATGCCTGAAAATCCTGTTGCGGTTACGACTATCGTTTCCTCAAGTATGGTTGATCCCATTGCTGAGCATTACGGGGTAGAAGTTCGTCGTGTTCTTACTGGTTTTAAATACATTGGTGGAGTGATCGCTGAACTTGAAAGTGAGAACCGCGGGGACGATTTCATCTTTGGATTCGAAGAGTCTTACGGTTATTTAGCGGGTACCCATGCACGCGATAAAGATGCAGTTGTTGCTTCGATGCTTATTTGTCAGATGGCTCGTTATTATCGTGCACTTGATAAGAACCTCTATCAGGCAATGCAGGATTTGTATGATGAATACGGTTTCTACCACAATCGTACTCTTTCCTTTACTTTTGAAGGCTCAGATGGAGCTCGTAAGATGACTGCGTTAATGGATGCCTTGCGTACAAGTCCACTTCCTTCTATCGCTAATCTGTATGTTCAGACCTATAAGGATTACAAAGTTGGGGTAAACGGTTTACCCGCGGCAAATGTTTTAGAGTTTGACTTAGATAACGATCATAAAGTTATTGTGCGTCCAAGTGGCACAGAGCCTAAAGTGAAGGTGTATGTATTTACTGTTGGCGACACAGAGCGTCAGGCAAGATCAATCGATGCCCATATTGCGGGTGAAATGACTGCCTATGTGAAAAAGTTTGAGTAACTTTTAGGCGCTGAATCTTTAGTAAATTCAGTTATATTAATGTTCTAATTTAGGTAGAAAATACATCTCATCTGGTTAATTAAAAGATCCGTATCTGTTTTAAGTCAGAATAGATGACAGGAGCGCAAGAAGGAGTCAGTTTTCAATGAGTGAAGTTTCTCAAGATCAGTATTCCTATTCGCTTATTGTTGTAGAAAAAGCATCAGAGATAGAGGATTCAACGCTCGTTGACTCGACTCGTTCTTGCGTTTTGGATGACCATGGTAACGACGGTGCAGGAGAACTTAATAAAAACCAAGCAAATTGTTATCGCTACTCAATAGATCCTTCTAGCGCCGAAAAACCTATTAGTTCTCAGCCTGGTGAAAAGAATTCGCTTCAAGAAGCTGATAATTTATCAATAAAGCCGCAGTCTAAAAGTTCTTCTCCTGAAAGTGCGCTCGACAATCTAACGTCAGAAGATTTAAACAGTTCTGTTCCGTTGGAAAAGGTACGTAAGGCACTTATTGCTTTGTTGGTACTCTTGCTTGCAGCATTTTGTCTCTATTTTGTTTTGTTTAGATAGGGTTATAGGTAGGTTACTATGCAAAGCTACAAAGATAATCCTCGTAACAAAAAAGGCCTTATGTGGCTTTTGGTATCTGTTGTGGTGTTTGCCCTGATAGCTATTGGTTTAGGAGCTGCTCTCGTAATAAACTCCCAGTCAGAACTACACTTAGTTTCTGCGCAAGAGGATAGCGAGGACCAAAATTCAAAAGCTAATGAGCCTTTAATTACTTCCCCTACAACTCAAGTCATAAATCTTGTTTCACTTATGGGTATGTCCGAGGATGATGCAATTCAGGCAATCGGTCATGGCGCTACGGTTCAAGATCAAGAGACGTTAAGTTCACTTGGATTTAGCAATGAAATTGTCGTTTTACTTGCTGATGAAAAAGGGGACACCTATTCTGGCACTCCAACTGTTACTTTAGGGCTTGATGCCGAGGGTAACGTTGCTGCCGCTTCCTATGAAGCTCCGTGTTCGTTGTTGGGGTATGGTGACGTAGCGTTCGCACCTGCTGTTACTCAGTTTCATATTGTTGAATTTATTTTGGAAAAAATTGGCCTAACCAATACTGGGATCGGTTCGATTAAATTACCTGATTCATCTGAGTATTCAACTTATGAGTCGGACAGAAAGACTCTTTTGCGCGAGCATTATTCTTTTTCCGGTAATACTTCCGAGAATGAACAAGCGTATTCTTGGGAGGTAACCCTTGATTATGATTACTCAGAGGCAAACGAACAGTCAAATTTGGCCTATACCGTAAAGCGTGTGAGCGTTGCGATCATGAAAGCATAAGAATCTTCTCTCCTTGATTGCAAAGTGGCGTAGTATATGATCTATCAGCATCAATAAGCTTTGGGGACTCCTTCTACCAGCGTAGAGTTTTGGTTTGAAGGAAAGGGCATTAGTTGCTGATTGTTTCTAGTGGCAGGTCATGCAAAGAGGGGGAATTCGAAATGGATGCTAAACTTGCTCCACTTTTTACACCGTGGAAAATTGGTTCTTGTGAAATCAAAAATCGAGTTGTGCTTACGTCGATGGGCGGTACGAATTTGCTTGGTTGGATGGAACGCAACCATTTCGATGAAGCGGGTGCTCGATTTATTTTAGAAGTAGCAAAGAATAATGCGGGTTTAGTCTTACCGGGATGCCAGCCAGTATACAACCCAATGTTTGGGCAATGGCTACACAAAAATGAGAAAATGTATCAGGATTTAGCAGCTTGGATGCCTGAGTTTCATAAGACGGGCGCAAAGCTATTTGTGCAGTTAACAGCTGGATTTGGCCGTTCATTTACCATCAGTAAATTAATGGAAACGCTCTATATCAACAAGTTACTACGCGTAATTTCAAAACCTTTTATGGATTTGGATAAAATAACTGCCACCGCAAGTCCTTCTCCTAATCGCTGGTCAGACAAGGTGCCTTCACGCGAAATGACGAAAGCTGAAATTCGTGAAATGATTGACTCGTTTGCGAAGTCGGCAAAGCTCTTGAAAAATGCTGGGGTTGATGGGGTAGAGATTCATGCTGTTCATGAGGGCTATTTGCTTGATCAGTTTACGTTGAAATATGTAAATCATCGCTCTGATGAATATGGTGGTTCGTTTGAAAATCGCTATCGCTTTGCGGTTGAGGTTGTACAAGCTATCAAAGAACTATGTGGTGATGAGTTCCCTGTTTCGCTTCGCTACAGCGTTCTTTCAAAAACAAAAGACTTCCGTTCTGGTGCACTTCCTGGTGAAGCCTACGATGAAGTAGGGCGCGATATGGAAGAGTCCGAACGTGCGGCAAAGTATCTGCAGGATGCTGGTTATGACATGCTTAATTGCGATAACGGAACCTACGATGCGTGGTACTGGGCTCATCCGCCAATCTATATGCCCGAGAATTGCAATTTGGAAGATGTGGAGCATATTCGCAAGTTTGTAGATATTCCTGTGGTATGTGCCGGCAGGCTTGATCCCTTTGTTGCAGCAGAAGCGGTTGCGCAAAATAAGATTGATGGCGCTGGATTTGCTCGCCAATTCTTGGCTGATCAAGCTTGGGTTACGAAGTTGATAGACGATCGTCCTGAAGATATTCGTCCTTGTATTTTGTGTCATAACGGATGTTTTAATATGTGTCATTACAAAGGAGTTCCAAATGATCAGGAGCTTTCGGATAGCTTGCATCTTTCGCGTTGTGCGGTAAATGCAGAAACCATACAGTGGGACAAACACTACATAAAGCCTACCGATTCGCCCAAAACGGTCCATATTATTGGTGGTGGCATCGGTGGCATGGAGGCAGCACGCGTTTTAAAACTGCGTGGTCATAATCCTGTTATTCATGAAAAGTCGGATGTGCTTGGTGGAACCTTTATTCCTGCGAGTGCAGAATCCTATAAGGGCAAGTTACGCGATTTATTGGCATGGTATCGTCGTCAAATGAAAATGATGGATATTGAGGTTCATCTCAATGATGAAGTAGCTTCGACTGATACCTTTGCGGGTAATCCGATTATTGTGGCGACAGGCTCTAAGCCGGTAGTGCTTTCTGGTGTTCCTGGGAATGAGCACATGATTGAGGCGTGTGATTACCTGAATGGAGAGCCAGTTGGTGATACGGTTGCGGTTATTGGTGGCGGCTTGACAGGATGTGAAATTGCCTACGAGCTCGCACTCCAAGGCAAAAATCCTCTCATAGTAGAAATGAAAAACGACCTTATTGCCCAGACTGGAGTATGTCTGGCAAACAGTTCCTATTTGCGTGAATGGTTTGCGCTTCATAAAGTTCCAGTTTATTTAGAGACAACACTGGCTGAAGTTCGCGAAGATGGCATTGTGTGCCGAGCAAAAGATGGGTCGACGTTTGAAGTTCCATGCGATTCAGTAATCAGTTCGGTTGGCTATATTCCCAATCCCTTATGTGAAAAGCAGAGGAATGTCCACCTTGTTGGTGACTGCAATGAGGTAGGTAACTTACGTACGGTTATTTGGGGTGCCTACGAAGCTGCTATGGCTATTTGAGGGGAGGGAAATTAGATGAAATACTCTATGGAGCTTACTGCAGAACAGCGCGATATTTTACAGGGTAAGCAGGGTGATACGCTGGCGAAGGTAATGGAAACACTGGTGCGCTATGGCGAAATATTTGGTGCCACCTCTATGGTTCCTATTACTAGTTCATATAACCACTTGGTTACCTCGTTTGGTCTTAAAGCGTTGGGTCCGGTATATGACCTTATGAATAGACTTATTGAAGCGGATGCTATTTCAAAGCAGCAGTTTTCTGCTGATCCAAGACCACTTGATCCTAAGGTTCCCAGTTCATTTCTGCAAAATATAGTTTTTAAGTACTTTATGTATTCAAAGCAGGATTTTTATGAGGATCAGCTTAAAAAACTGGGCTTGATGGATCCTGATGCATTTACCTGTACCTGCTATATGGATGAGGTAGGAAATACGCCAAAGATGGGTGAGGTTCTTTCGTGGTCGGAATCATCGGCAGTGGTATACGCTAATTCGGTTCTGGGAGCGCGGTGTAATCGTAATTCGGGCATTATTGATTTGATGGGTTCGGTGGTTGGCTATGTCCCTTATTTCGGTTTACTAACTGATGATGGACGAAAAGCTGACTGGGTAGTTGAGATTAAGACTTCGAAAAAGCCCGAAGCGCAGCTCCTTGGCTCTGCCATTGGCATGAAAGTCATGGAAGATGTTCCCTATATTGTGGGGCTTGATTCGTGGCTGGGCGAGTTGAATGAGGATGCTAAAACGTATCTAAAGGACTTCGGTGCAGCAACCGCTTCGAATGGCGCAGTTGGTTTATATCATGTTGAGGGAATCACGCCTGAGGCGGTTGAACAGGGCAGGGCGCTCGTTCGAGATAACGCACAGACCTATGTCATTGATGATGCTGAACTGCAGCGTATTTATGAGAGCTATCCGGTTATTTGGAAAAATAAAGAAGCGAAGCCTAAGCTGTGTTTCATGGGGTGTCCCCATATGAGTTTCAACCAGTTGGTTAGTTGGACAGAAAAGATTGAGGAAGCATTGGCTGAGGTGGGTAGGAATCGTGTAGGTATTCCGACCGTGTTTACCGCAGCTCCTGCGGTTTTAAAGCGATTTGAGGAAAGCCCCTATGCAGTTCGCTTGGAAAAGACAGGAGTAATTCTTTCCTATATTTGTCCGTTGATGTATATGAATAACCCTCTTTGTTCATCGATGCCGGTCATCACTTCAAGTAATAAGCTGCGTACGTATACCAGTGCGCGCTATTACACCGATGAAGAAATACTTGAACAAATCACGAAAGGAGGCAACTAATCATGAAGACGTTTACAGGACGTGTGGTGTCTCCTGGTTGTGTGAGTGCTGAAGCGGTGGTATCGCATGGAGGGTTAAATACGCTTGCATCGTTTCAGAAAGCTTTGCAGTTTGGTGATAAGAAAGCCACGTGTGGTGATCAGAATAACACTGATCTGTATGGTAAAGAGATGGCAGGTAAAGCACTCTGTTTGCCGCAGACTATTGGTTCCACAACGGGCGGTTTGGTGCTGTATTGTGCATGTGCTATGAAGCGACAGCCTGCCTGCATGTTGTTTTCAGAGCCAATTGATTCGTTGGCTGCAGCGGGAGTGGTACTTGCGGATGTATGGTTGGACGATGTCTCAATGCCGGTTATTGATTCGTTAGGTGAAGAGTTTCTGGCGTATGTGGAAGATGGTATGACTATTTCTATTAAGGATGACGGCATCGTAGAGGTTGATTAAATATCAAACGAGGTAAGTGGTTTGAGTGAGTAGGTACTCAGGTTGCCAGTCTGCCTTAGATATTGGGAGAGTGGAAGTGGATTAGCTCTGTGTTATATGCCTGAGTTTTTATGTCGGTTTGTGCTGATTGCAGCATGAACCGACTTTTTCGTTCGGGGCCGTTAAAGATTTTCGTTCGGGGCCGTTAAAGAAAACCGCCTAACCTTAGCTGCCAGCTAATGAAATGAAAAGGCGTAATGGGTATTGTTTTTCGATGACATGCATGGCACCAGCCCTTTTAGGGCATTTGTACATTTCATTGAAAGGCGAATTCATGACAAATTTTAGTCAACCCTCCCAAAACGTTCCTAATCAAAATTCCATGATGAATTATCCAAAACCTAAGTCAATCGCTGCAATTATTGCGCTGGTTCTTGGTATTCTTGCGCTGATCACTTCATTTCTTCCTATTATCAATAACGGATCATTCATTCTTGCGGTTATTGGTATCATCCTTGCAATTATTGGCTTGATAGGTACGGTACGAGGCAAGAAATCTGGCAAGAGAATTGCTATTGCTGCGTTGATTATTTCTGTTGTTTCTTGTGCAGTGGTTCTGGGCACTCAAAGTATGTACAGTGCTGCAATTGATGAAGCAACCGATACCACCATCGATGTTGCTACTACAGATCAGGGTGCTACTGACGCTCAAGGTGCTTCTTCTGAGTATGAAATATCTGGTGAGTCATTGGATGATACGAATGAATATTTTGCAGTTATTACAGGAACTTTTACCAACAACTCTGAAGAGGAGTTAACAGCGATTTCTATCACGTATAATCTCTATGATGCAGAGGGTACTCAGATTGGCAATGCGTATGCGTCAGCTAACAACGTAGCGCCAGGATCTTCATGGGCATTCGAAGCAACATCTTCAGTCGAACCTGGTGAGGTTGCAAGCTTTGAACGTGGTGATGTTTCGGCTTGGTAAAAAATCGACTTCCCAAACGTGTTCGAGCTGAATTTCCTCATCAAATAGGTCGAAATTTTCCTTCATGGTACATAATGCCAAGAAGGAAACGACGTTTGCGAAGAAAGAAGTGGATGGAAGAACCTTTAACAGAAGAACTTTTGGATGAGCTGCTTTCGTCTCCTGATCCTAAAAGCTTTATCAGCAAAAACGAAATAGGACAGCGTAGCCTTGCGGAGTATTTGCAAAAACTTCTTGAGGAAAAAGGGTTGAAGCGTTCCGATGTCGTTAAAGCTGCAGGTATAAACGAAACTTTTGGCTATCAAATTTTTACGGGAAAACGACATGCATCTCGGGATAAAGTCCTTCAGCTGGCTTTTGCCATGCACCTTAACTTGCGTGAAACTGATCGGCTTTTGCAGGCTGCGGAGGTAAATGAGCTCTATTGTAAAAACCGCAGAGACGCTATTATCATATTTGCTGTAAATAAGGGATATTCTTTACAGCGAACCGATGAAGAGCTTTACCGATTTGGCGAGGAAACCATTTGCTAGATGTCGCACGTTTCTAACAACCAAACATATTCAGAATATGCAGTAGCTAACAATAACCCTGCTTCTCAATCTGAGGGGCAGGGTTATTCAGCTTCAACGTCGCTACCTCAGGATGAACTCGCATCGTTTCTTTCGCTTGTTGAGCGAGACAATGCATACACCATTGAAGCGGTGATGAAGAAATCAGAATACGAAGAAACGCAACGGGTTACGTACCTTGATGAAGAGGGGCATAAGAAAGGTCCCTTTGTACGTAAATACCTGCGTTGTGATGTTGGTTTGGGTGCTATGTACAAGCGCTTGTTTGAGGCACAGCGCACTGGGAAACATTTTGTGCACCTCCCGCGGATTTACGATTGCTATCAGCTCAATGACATGCTGGTGGTCATTATGGAATATGTTCAAGGAGAAACGCTAAAGGACGTTGTATTTCGCTGTGATCCATCCCCTGAATTAGCAATGGATGTATTTCCAAGTTTGTGCGATGCGGTTAGGGAATTGCATGAGCAATTCGATCCTCCGATTATTCATCGTGACCTAAAGCCAACCAATATCATTATGTCATTTAATCGATTAACGTTGATCGATTTTGGTATTGCGCGAACTTATCAGAAAAACATGGAATCCGATACGGTTCGCTTTGGTACACGTGAATATGCGCCACCTGAGCAGTTTGGTTATGGGCAGACTGATGTTCGCAGTGATGTATATGCGCTTGGAATTTTGCTCTTTTATTGCTTTACTGAAATGACACCCGATATTCAGATTCGAAATGCTCAGTTCGTCTCGCATGAAATTCCTGAGCCATTTCGCGAAGTAATCGTGCAGGCATGTGCCTTTGATCCAAAGGATAGGTTTGCCTCGGTCCAGGCGTTGAAAAATGCTTTTATGCAAGCTAGCCGAATATATGAGGATTCTGCTGCAGGGATAAGAAAAGAGCCCGTCCTATTTGGAGAGCAAGTTGCTAAAGCGGAATTGAAGAACAAGACCCATGCTAAGAACTACGCATCTGCGCTTTATAACCAAGTATCGACATTCATGGAGCGTGTTCCGACATGGATCGGGCTCATTTGGAATGTGACACTCATTCTTTTCTGGTTGCTTATTGTTGCTGCTTCGATCGCTGCGGTATTGAGTCCTAATGAATTCGATTCGACACTTCCTCTATGGTTTAGGGTATTAGAGTATTTGGGTTTCCTGGTTATAGCATGGACTAGTTGTACTTATGTCGTCTTGGATAAGAGGAGATTTTTTAAGCGCTTTTCAAAATTGAAACGCTTTTCATTTCCTGTTCGCCTCTTAATATTCGGCATTGGAATTCCAATAGCGCTCCTTTTTGTTGTAACGATAATTGGCCAGTTCGTTGTTCCAGGCGGTTGGGCAGCAGCTGCAGCTGTTCCACACTGATTAGGTGGTTGCGTGTGTAAAAACAGCGCTACAGTTATTTGTAGCGCTGTTATCTATAGGTGTATTTGTTTGGGTTTTGCCGAAATCCATCGGTTAGTTTAAGTGCCTATGGCGATTCATATTACTGGCGCTGACATTTGAACGTTATATGCCGCCTAGTACCGCTCCGAGTGCAACTAATACCCCTACGATACTTTCACCACCAAGAAGGCCTGATGCTACAACTAGCCCTGTTTCATCCTGCTTCTTTTTGTATTCGGCATCTTCGGTTTCTGCCAGTGTTTTATTCTTGCGACGAGCCTTACAGCATACGTCGTAGATTACCTTCGCCATAGCGCCTAAGAATGCGGTGAACGACATGTAGAACGGCAGGTAAATTCCCAAACCAATAAGCATAGAGGGAAGTTTGAGGCAATGGAGAATAAACCCAGCAATAAGACCAATTACAAATGCTTCAATACAGGGAATTCCTGAAATCATGGTTGCTACAACGGATGCTTGTGCTGCAACGAATTCTCCGCCAGTGCCAAATGCGGCGGGGCCGTATGCCTGCACTAAAAGCACCATTACGATGGTGGCAATAACGGCACCAATAATGCCACCGAATGCCTGGCCTAGCCACTGGGCTTTAGGATTGGTACCCAAAATATGACCAGCCTTAAAGTCATTCATAACGTCGCCCGCCAAGCCGCATGCAATAGCGACAATAGCGGCAACAAAGAATAATTGTACAGCCGGCAGATTAGAGACAGCAGCCACCATCAGAAGAACAATTAGGCCGAAGATTTCCATGGGGTCGATGCCTGTTTGACCAACTGATTGAGCACTCATCGCGGTTGCTACCCAAACCATTAGAACTACGATAATGCTAGGAATTGGCCCGAGGGAAAGGGTGAAACAAATAACAAGAGCAACGGCAGCTAACAGTCCTGCTAGAATACCTGCGGTCATTTTGCCTGATACGCTCTGCGAAATACCGGAATCCATCATGCCTTTCGCAAGCGAGGGGAGTTTTGGCAAAACGTTTTTAACAATAACGCCAATGCCGCAGCCCATCATGACTCCCATACCAAGACTAGAAACGATGCCCTGTCCGGTAGCAACGTCCCATAATCCCATCTGACTTGCGCCGAAAATAAGGCCAAAGTTCGCGAATACGGCACCGCAGAACCAAGCAACTACTGCGCCTGTTCCCACAAGAAAACCAACCGCAAGCATCATGGGGGAGTTATAGATGCCAAATGTAATGCCAGGGATGGTAATGTTTGAGAAGAACATCACAGGAAGCGCAGCAAACCAATCGCGAATGGCGCAGTAAATACCAGCAAAACCCATAGCGCCGAACAGCTTCGCCCCAGTTTTTCCGCCTGAATCACCTGCAATGAGTGTTTGGGCGGCTGATTCACCGATAGGGAATTCAAGTTCTGCTTCTTCGATAAAGTGCTTTCGAATAAAGGCAGTGCACAGTAATCCCAAAATGGTGCCTGCTAGCGCAACAATAAGAAGCTCCCACCACGTTACGTTATTTTCTCCGGTGAGAATCCAAATTCCGGGAATAGTGAAGGCTAAGCCGCCTGCAACCATGGAGCCAGCTGACATAACAGTGTGCGTTACATTCGCTTCGTTTAGCGTTGTGTTGCCTAGTGCTTTTAGGAAAAAGAGTGAAATGATTGCAGCAAATACAATGGGCCAAGGGAGAGCGCCCATTTTAAGTGCGGTATAGGCTGACGCTGCCGTAAGAATTATGCAGCCAATGCCGCCAATAATGAGCCCACGTAGCGTGAGCTGCCCTTTGACTGAAGCCATGAGGGAGTCCTTTCGTATATCCGCTTTCTCTCACTAACAGAAAGTCGGGTTACTATGGATATGACGCATAAACTATAGGCTATTTTGCGAGGGGTCGCCTGCGTCTTTCGCGCGTGACTTCATAAAAGGGCGTATTTCTCCGTGAAATTACGCAAATTTATTCATGGATTTAAATTTATTCTTTACAGCCGTCAATTTAGTGCTATTCTAAACAAGCTGTATTGAAGAGAAGCAAATGCTTCCACCTGGTTCGGCACAAGATTGTAGCTGATGGGTTATATGAATAGGTATCGTTTAAGGCGAGTATTCGTGTGACCTGCAATCGTGTGTGATGCAGGTTTTTTTATGCAGTAAGGTAATTTGAGTTTGTGCATGGTAGCACCGGATCGAAGAAAGAAGGAGGTGGGCACCATAGCAGCTCAAGAACCAAGGCTTAATGAAGCCATTAGGGTTAAGGAATGCCGTTTGATTGCCTACGACGGTTCCCAATTAGGAATTTATCCTATTGAGCAGGCTCAGCGCATCGCCGACAACGAGGGTTACGATCTGGTAGAGATCGCGCCTCAGGCACAGCCCCCTGTATGTCGCATTATGGACTATGGCAAGTTCAAGTACGATCAGGCTATTAAAGCTAAGCAGGCCCGCAAGAATCAGAGCAAGATCGAAACCAAGGAAATGAAATTCCGCCCCAAAATTGATATCGGGGATTACACCACCAAGAAAAAGCATGCAATGCGTTTTTTGGCTGCTGGTTCCAAGGTAAAGATCACTATTATGTTCCGCGGTCGTGAAATGTCTCACCCAGAACAGGGACTCAGCATTCTTGAGCGCTTGGCTGATGATCTTAAAGACGTTGCGGTTATTGAAAACCAGCCAAAGATGGAAGGCCGCAACATGCATATGCTTATTGCTCCGTTACCACAGACGGTAAAGAAAAAGAAGGAAGAACAGGGAAAGGACAACTAATGCCCAAGATGAAAACTCATCGCGGCACCGCAAAGCGCTTCCGCGTTACCGGTTCCGGTAAGATTATGCGCTCTAAGGCATACAAGTCTCACATCATGACTAAGAAAAGCCAGAAGCGTAAGCGTAATTTCCGTCACGAAACTGAGGTTGCAACTGCTGATAACAAAGTAATCGCTCGCAACCTGGGTCTTCGCTAGTCAAAGGAGGAACTCCGTATGCCTCGTGTAAAGCGTGCAGTTAATGCCCACAAAAAGCGCCGCACTGTTCTCAATCGTGCAAAGGGCTACTATGGCGCAAAATCTCGCTCTTATCGTGCAGCTAAAGAGCAGGTACAGCATTCTTTGCAGTACCAGTACCGCGATCGTCGTGCAAAGAAGCGTGAGATTCGTCGTCTCTGGATTACCCGTATTAATGCTGCTGCTCGTATTAACGGCCTTTCTTACTCCGTATTTATGAACGGTCTTAAGAAGGCTGGCGTAGAGCTTGACCGTAAGGTTCTTGCGGATATGGCAGTAAATGATGCCGATGCTTTTGCAGCTTTGGTAGAAGTAGCAAAGAAGGCTCTGTAATCTACTACTTTTGTGAAGGTGTTGATCCTGCTCATGAATTCAAGAACAGGACATACTTTTCGAGCTGATATTTCAAGACATAAACTGAAATATAATTACTACAATAAAGTCTCTCTAGTGGAGGCTT
>FR896072.1:55360-94720 GCA_000435475.1 Cryptobacterium sp. CAG:338
AGTGGAGGCTTTATTTTTTTGAAAGTAGATTGTCGAAGTTGGACTACAGAATAGTTTTAAGTTTTCTTTTTATAATTTTAAAGTTGTTTTTCCATAAGATAATTCTTAAGTTCAACTCCATTTCTGATAACAGTATTTTCGCGAATTACTTGATACCCTTGCTTTGTAAAGAACGTACGGGCAGTTATTGATGCGAAAGTTGCTATTTCTGTTTTGCCGTGGTTTCGCGCTTCTTGTTCGAGATTAGATAAAATACGGGAGGCGATTCCTTGCTGTTGTCTATCCTTATGAACGTAGAGCATATCTACATCATGGTTTTCATCAAGACTTCCAAATCCTATCAATAGGCCACATTCTTTTGCCGCAACACTATATTGATTTGAGAGCTTATCAATAATTCTTTGTTTGCTTTCGCTGTGGAATGGTTCGACTGTGGGCGCCCATGCTTCAAGCTGTTTAGAAGAGTAATCAAATTTATTTACTGCATGTATTGTTTCGTAGAAGAGCTGCGCTGCTTTAAGAGTATCGTGAGAAAAGAGAGGTTTTGTGTTTTCATCATCAAATTTCTCTATAACAAGGTTATCTGTTGAGTAGGTTTCTTCTATTAGGCAATAAGGTAGTTGATAGTGGTTGCACTTTGCGAGGTTGTCAGCGTTTTCTTGGATAATTTCTTCAAAAAATAAATCATCCAAGCAGTCATTTAGTCGTTGTTCTATATCATGTGCGTGACGAATGATGTCGTGTTTGTGGGTTGTAATGTAGTTTGGCGTCATGATTAAGCAACAGTACCCTATCGAGGATAAGTAGTGCGGTTCAAACGAATTACGCCAGTCAAAAGGGATATAGCAACCTTCAACAATGAGATTCTGGTTGTTTTCTATAGCAGTCTTAATTATTTCGGCAGTAATACTCCATAGATACGGAACAAGCAATTCATCATCTTCGGGAGTTAAATCACATACGCCACTTCTGATAAGCCCCAT
Source organism: Cryptobacterium sp. CAG:338 (assembly GCA_000435475.1). Classification (GTDB taxonomy): domain Bacteria; phylum Actinomycetota; class Coriobacteriia; order Coriobacteriales; family Eggerthellaceae; genus Anaerotardibacter. The sequence goes on from FR896072.1 coordinate 56,344, forward strand.
TTTAAGATGATCCAACGAAAGCGTAGGGTAACGAAAACGTTCAAGAAGTGTTTGAGCGAGTTTAGTTTTTCCAGTATGAGTTGTGCCAGCAATTAGGATTATCATGAGGGATTTTCCAGATTCGATTAGGTGTTATTTCCAAGGATCTTCTTCAAATTTCAGAGGTTTTAATGTTCCGTCATGAATATCCGAATAGGGATCGTAAAGATCATCGTCTTCGTTTGCTGCCCGAACGATTGGGTGGTGTACTTTTTGTTTTTGTGATAAAGAAGATTGGATTTTTGGGGCTGAGGAATTTGAGGGTAAGGGGATAGTACGTGGTTTAAGCGTGTACTTTTTCGGAGGTATTTCATAATTATCGTTACTCATTGGTACCACTTTTTCTCAAACGTATATATGATAAGTGATGCTTGTTTTGCTTTGCAATTGAACGAGAACAGTTTCAGGTTAACTATAATGTCGTGTAACTAAAATGCGTTCGATTCTGATCGTGTTGGTTAATCTCTGTTTACTCTATATTGCATGCAATATTTAATACGAAAGGATACCAATGCAGGTAGAAATTCTCGAAAAAAATGGCGAAGAGGTTCGTTTACGCGCGATTGCTAACGAAGAAGAAATGCAGCGTGCATTTACTGACGGGCTTGATGCCTTTATTTTGCAATACAATCTTGATACTTTAAAAGGTGAATCTTCATACGATAAGATCGTGAACACTTTAAAGCAGGATGAAGCAGATCAAGTAATTTATTCGTCAGTGGTGAATTTCTTGGTTCCTTTTGCAATTTCTGAATACGGAAAAGCACCTCTTGCTACCTATGATATTTCTGCTGAAGATGCTCCGTCTAAAGATAAGCCTTTTGTTTTTGAATTGACGTTTCTCGAAAAGCCGCATTTTGAACTTTCAAGTTATGAGCCCGCTACTGTTACGGTTGGGCAAAAGCCTGAAGTTCAAGATTCTGATATTGAAGAGCAGATGCTCATGCTTGCTCGACAAGTTGCAGCATCCCAACAAAATCTTGATCCCGATTCCGAAAAGCTTGTGGTTCCTGCGGTAACTGATTCTTGGGTTTCTGAGAATTTATCTGAATCAGGTATATCTACCGTTCAAGATTTGCGTGAGCGTTTTCGTCAAACTTCTGAAGAGGAACTGGCAACACGCTATGAGCAGGCGAAGATGGTTGCGGCAATGGAGGCATACCTGCAACGTTTTACAGGAACAGTTTCGGAAAAAATGCTTTCAGCTATGACGCAGGAGTTATTTGAGACTCTGGTATCAGATTTGGTGAGTGAAGGCACTAACTTTGAAGAATTCGCGAAGCAGCAAGGACTCACTGAAGACGAGGTTAAGGAATCTCTTTCTGCTCAGGCTGAAAACCAACTCGTGCAAGGATTCATCCTTGATGCAATTTTCGAGCATGAACAAATTCAGCTTCAGCCTACTGATCTTATTCAGGCCCTTAAAAATATTGCTCCAGGAAAAGAAGAAGACACGTTTGAGGCCATGCAAAAATCAGGTCGTGCGTTCTTATTGAAGCAGAGTGCTCAGCGTATGAAAGCTGCTGAGTGGATCATGGATAACACAACATTCGTTACTGAATAACTAATTTGCCACGGAGCAGCTAAGATACGATAAACTAATCTACGGTGAACATGTTCACCGTAGACGGCCTCCTGTTTTGTCGATGGGCGACAAAATAGTTTGATTCATTATCGGGTTCTGAGGGGCTTAAGATGAACCCGGAAACGAAGGAAGTGGTATCTATGGCAGCTCCTGCAACAGAGCATGTACGTAATATTGCGCTAGTCGGCCAAGATGGTGCAGGTAAAACTTCACTCGCAGAGGCAATGCTGCATATTTCCGGCAAGACGCCTCGTATGGGTACAACTCATGACGGAAAGTCTTACCTTGATTATGATGAAGAGGAAATTAGGCGTCGTTTCACGCTCGGAACCTCGATTGCTCCTATTCCCTATGGTGATGATTACAAAATCAACCTTTTAGACACATCTGGTCAGGCCGACTTTTTGGGAGACACTCTCGCAACCATGCAAGTTTGCGAAATGTGCATGTTCGTAGTCGATGCGGTGGCTGGTCCACAAAATATGACCACTCGTTTGTGGCATGAAGCTGAAGTGATGCGTACTTCCCGTTGTGTATTTATTAATCACATCGACCGTGAGGGAGCTAATTTTGATGTTGCCATGGCGCAACTCCATGCTCGTTTTGGCTCTCGTTTAGGTGCTGTAACTATTCCTATTGGTGTCGACAAAGACTTTAAAGGCGTAATCGATATTTTACGTATGAAAGCTCGCTACTTCATTGATGGCGGCGAGAAGATTGAAGACATTCCTGATGAATATGCTGATGCTGCTCAGATTGCGCGAGATAAATTGTGTGATTTGGTTGCTGAAGCTGACGATGAATTGATGATGAAATACCTTGATGGTGAAGAACAGCTTTCCCAGGAAGAACTGGAATCTTTGCTTCAGGAAGCAATTGCTCAGGAGATTTTTATACCTGTTTTCGTTGGCTCCACCATTATTGAGCAGGGTATTAAGGGGATCATGGACGATATTTGCACGTACTTCCCTCATCCTCGTCATCACGGTCCTTTCTACTTGGCTGATGGTTCTGAACTTCGTGTTGATGAAACGGGAGAGCCTGCAGGCTTTGTCTTTAAAACTATCTCTGACCCCTTTGTTGGTCGTTTAAGTTTCATAAAAGTGCTTTCTGGTTATATGGAGCCTTCCACTGAATTGATAAATGCTCGTACTGGTAAAAAAGAGCGTCTTGGTCACATATACGTCATGATGGGTAAGGAACCAATGGACGTTAAAAGTGCCAAAGCGGGAGATATCGTGGTGGTCCCCAAGCTTTCAGAGACTAAAACAGGGGATACCCTTTCGAAGAGTGGGGATATTGAAGTAGATCCGCTACCTTTACCAATTCCTCAGTATCCTGTTTGCGTTGTGGCTAAAAAGAAGGCCGATGAGGACAAGCTTGGTACCTTCTTGGCCCGTCAAGCGGAAGTCGATCCTACTATTCAGCTTACGCGCAATGAAGAAACTCACCAGCAGATTCTCTACACTATGGGAGATATGCAGGTTGATGTATTGCTTAATCGCCTTAAAGCTCAAACAGGGGTTGAAGTTGAGTTAGTTCCTGTACGTATTCCTTACCGTGAAACCATTACCAAGCAGGCGGAAGCTCAAGGGCGTCATAAGAAGCAAACTGGTGGATCTGGACAATTTGGTGATTGCTGGTTGCGTTTGGCACCAAACCCAGGTGAAGGTTATGAATTTAAAAACGAAGTTGTTGGCGGCAGAATTCCAAAGAACTTGATCCCTGCTGTTGATAAGGGCGTTCAGGAAGCAATGGCAGAAGGTTTCTTGGCTGGTTATCCTATGGTTGATATTTCTTGCACGGTATATGACGGTTCTTATCATTCGGTTGATTCTAATGAAATGGCGTTCAAGACTGCAGCGCGCATCGGCTTTAGAGCAGCTTGTGAGCAGGCAGCTCCGGTTATTCTTGAACCAATGGCAGATATGAGCATTGTGGTCAGTGAAGAATATGCTGGCACGGTAATGGGAGATGTTGCTACTCGTCGTGGTCGCATTGTTGGTACTGACTCCGATGATGCTGGTGACACCATTATTGTCGTGCGTGTTCCTTACGCAGAAGTTGTTTCATACACCAAAGACCTTCGCGCTATGACTCGTGGTTCAGGCACGTATTCCCTTGAGATTAATGGTTATGAGCCTGCTCCTTTCGACGTGCAGCAAAAGCTCGTTGAAGAATACCAGGCATCACGTAAATAAGTCTGTCGATTATCACGTTTGAAAAGTGCTTTTTAAAACAATTGACATCGGGCTGGCAGGATTAGACTGCTAGCCCGATTTTTATAATGTAAAGTTAAGGAGTGAGTAAGGTAATTAGTTAGCATGTACTAGATTTGCATCAAATAAAATATTGAGGTCTACATTGGTCGATATTCCTGAAACACTTCCTGTTGAAGTGTATTGCCACATAACTAGAGGAATAGAAGTTGTTGGCTGAGTACCATTGTATTCTGCATACCAAATTTCTTCGTTTAAGTGTTCAAGGTCGTAACGACTAAGGTCATGCTGATTACCGTAGATCATTACCTCATAACCTGCTTGCTTTATTCGATTGCAAAATGCTTCAGCATTCGCAGTTATTTGTTCTGCCGATAAATCGTTTGCACGTGCGTTATAGCTTGGCATGTCTTCTAGATCAAAGGCTATAGGGCATGATATTTCCATTCCTTGGATGAGCTCTAGTACATATTCGGCTTCTTCGATGGCTTCCTGCTCGTTAATTGCTTGTGAAAAGAAGTAAACACCAAAGGGAATTCCTGCTGTTTGAGCACCATCGGCATTGGTGTAAAAGGTTTCATCTGCAAAAAGACTTCCTTCGGTATATCCTCGAGTGCCACATCGAATCATGGCGAAATCTATTCCGTCTTGTGAAACAGCATTCCAATCGATGGTTCCTTGATGGCTGGAGACATCAATTCCGGTAAGAGAAGTGATAGTTCCGTTTTCGCTATAGAATATTCTTCCATTTTCATACTGTAAGTTTTCCCAGTTGTATTCACGTGCATGAGAACAGTTCTGGAGTGCAACGGTGATCATGATGATACAAGCGATAATGGCCAGAATGATTAAAACCAGTTTGGTGGGAAATTGATTTGTCTGATAAGGCAGACTTGGTGAGTGTCTAAAGTTGGAGTGCTTTGATGACTCAGCCCCATGGATAAAGCTCGAGGTTACGCGAGAGCCACGAGAAGCATGCGCGCTTCGACGCTCTAAGTTGTTTTTCGAGGGGAATTTGTTATTTCGGTGCATAATCATGTGCTGATTGTATCAGTAGAATGGTCTCTGTTAGCAATCTGTTGCAACTCTACGATAAGATATACAAGTTATGGAAAAGTTTATCTCGATATAGGGAGCTTATTATATGTGTGGAATTGTAGGTTACACCGGCACGGGGCAAGCAAAAGATGTCTTGCTTGAGGGTCTAAAGCGTCTGGAATATCGCGGGTATGATTCAGCTGGAATAGCGGTATTTGATGGAGACAAGCTCAATATCGTAAAGCGTTTGGGTAAAGTTTCTGAATTGGTCGATGCCGTTTCTTCTGATCAATGTAGCGGTACCTGCGGCATTGGACATACCCGCTGGGCAACACACGGGGCACCTTCTGAGCGTAATGCTCATCCTCATACCAGTTGCGCTGATGATATTGCGGTGGTTCATAACGGAATCATTGAAAATTTCACTGAACTTCGCGAAGAGCTTATTGCGAAAGGTCATACGTTTGTTTCTGATACTGACACCGAGGTTGCTGCTCATCTTGTAGAAGAGGGTTATAACGGCAATTTATTGGAGGCAGTCCGTTATGCGGCATCGCGCCTCGTGGGTGCCTATGGGCTTGCGGTTACCTGCGAACAGGAACCAGGAACGATAGTTGTTACTCGAAAAGATTCTCCAATTGTTTTAGGGTCTTCCGAAAAGGGTAGCTATGTTGCTTCTGACATCATTGCGGTAATAGAGGCAACGCGAGATGTTGTCATAATGGAAGATAATCAATTTGCCGTAATGACACCTTCGGGGATTTCATATTACGATCAACAAGGAGAAGTAATTACGCCTGAAATTACTCATGTTGATTGGGACATCGATGTAGCTGAAAAGGGCGGTTATCCTGATTTCATGCTCAAGGAAATTCACGAGCAGCCGCGTGTTGTTCGTGATACCCTCGCAGGTCGTATGTCGGGCAGAGAAATCAAAATTGATGAGCTCACTTTAACGCGTCAAGAACTTAATTACATTGATCGTGTTTATATTATTGGCTGTGGTACTTCTTACCATGCTGGTCTTATTGCAAAGAATTTAATTGAAGCTTGGGCACGTATTCCAACTGAAGTGGAAGTAGCAAGTGAGTTCCGTTATCGTAATCCCATCATTACTCCGACCACTTTGGTGGTTGCTGTTTCTCAGTCAGGTGAAACAGCTGATACTTTAGCTGCTATTAGAGATGCTCGAATTAAGGGCGCTAAGGTTTTTGGTATTACCAATGTTATTGGTTCTCCTGTTGCGCGAGAATCCGATGGTGTTATTTATACAAAGGCAAATAAAGAGATTGCTGTTGCCTCAACCAAATCATTTATCGGTCAGGTGGTAAGTTTAACTTTATTGGCAATGCTTCTTGGGCGCGTTAAAGGGAAACTTACTTTAAATATGATTCGTATGCTCTTTACGGAATTGGCAGATACTGCTGATCAAATTGAAGCAATTTTGGATGACACTTCCGCTATTGAGGATGCTGCTCATTTCTTTGATGGGAGAGATTCGACGCTTTATATCGGTCGTGGATTAGGTGAGGCAGTATGTTACGAAGGGGCATTAAAGCTTAAAGAGATCAGCTATATTCACGCAGAAGCGTATGCCGCTGGAGAAATGAAGCATGGGCCTATTGCTTTGCTTGATGATGGATTCCCTATTGTTGCGGTAGTTACCCAGAGCCCTACGTATGACAAAACGCTTTCTAATTTAGAAGAATCAAAATCTCGCGGTGCGAAGATTATCGCTATTGCTACCGAGGGCGATGAAAATGTTAAGAAGGTTGCTGATCACGTAATTTATATTCCCAAAGTTCGTGATTCGTTTATGCCAATCACTGCCAGTGTTCCTCTTCAGTTGCTCGCTCGCGCTGTAGCCGTAGCACGAGGCTGTGATGTTGATCAGCCTCGAAATTTAGCTAAATCTGTTACGGTTGAATAGGACATCTTATAGGTATTTTGCGAAACGCTGCGATATCGGTGTTCTTCTTTGAATAGTTTGGAGGATTGAAGTTCGATGGCTTTACGCGTTGAACAATCTAGCTCATTAGATGAAGCGCAACAGAGCGCTTCATCTTCTGTTTTGTCTGATTCGGTATCGCTTGGGGTTGATATTGTAGAGATCGATCGTATGAGGGCAATTCTTAAACGGTCTCCCGCGTTTGCACGTCGTGCATTTTCGTCAGAGGAGCAAGCTTACTGTAATGCGACTGCAGCCCCTGAATTTCACTACGCGACACGTTTTGCAGCAAAAGAAGCAGTGCTTAAAGCATTGGGAACAGGGTTTTCTCAGGGCATTGGGATGAAAGATGTTGAAGTTGCTCTTGATGCAAAAGGGAAACCTCGCGCGGTTTTACATGGTCGTGCATTGGAGCTCAGTAAAGAAAAAAACATTGAAGAGTTGCCCTTGTCTCTTTCTTACACCCATAAAGAAGCGGTCGCATGTGCTATGGCGCTAAGCGGCGAGGCGAAAAGCGAGCCAATTCGAAAAATGAGTCCCACTGAAGAACTGACTCGACAGTTTAAAGAAGTACGTTCATTGCTTGATGATATTCCCTCTAATTCATAAGAAATGGTTGTGAAACTATGCTTACTGATGAATCACTTGCCGCTCTTTTACCTTATCCCGCTGTTGATGCTCACAAGTATTCTCGTGGCAAATGTGTTTTACTCGCAGGTTGTCCTTCTTATCCTGGAGCAGCATGTTTGGCTGCAAAGGCATCACAGTTTGCTGGAGCGGGATATACGCAGGTATTTACTGCAATGGAAAACAAATTAACTCTTCGTTTGTATCGACCTTCATTAGTGGTTAATTCCTTTGAAGAGTTTTATCCTTTACAAGCTCTTAAACCTGGATCTAAAGGGGCGTTTGTGGTGGGCCCCGGGTTTGAATCGGATAATTTATCGATTCTTTCACTTATTGAATCAGTATTAAATTATGCTGCACGTCCTGTGTTGCTTGATGGGGGAGCACTTTCGTATTTACCAGCTTTAAGGGAAGATACTGCATGGACTAACACTTTGACGCTGCTTTCGGGCTCTTTAGTTTTGACTCCTCATTTTGGAGAGGCAGTTAAATTAGGTAAGCCGTTCAATATCGATGTTGCTTCTATGACTCAGGAAGAGGCTGCTCATCAGTTGGCGCTCTACTATCACGCAACGGTTGTTTTTAAAGGTCAAAATACCGTTATTGCTCAAGGCGAAAAGTCCGAAACTGTTACTAAGGGCACCTCGGTCCTTTCAAAAGCGGGAACCGGTGATGTTCTTGCAGGGCTCATTGGTGGTTTTTTGGCGCAAGGGATGGATGTATTTGATGCCTGTAAGTTGGGAGTTGCTATTCATGCCCAAGCAGGCTGCATAGCTGAAAATTCATATGGTCAAATTAGTGCGTGTGCTGAAGAGGTCCTAGACTGCGTTCCTCAGGCAATAAAAGACCTATCGAATACGAAATAAAAACCTGTAGTACCTTCTTGGGGTGCTACGTCAGTTTAAATAAAGAAAAATGAGGAGCTCATGACAACGAGAGATACCGATACTATTTTTTCTGCAGAAAATCGTAATACTACCTCTGAACTGAATCAGGATGATCTTTTGATCAATATTGCAACTCAAACTGGAACCATTGAGGAAGAGGTATCTGAAGAAACCCTTGCGGAGCGTGTGCTTCGCTTGCGTAAAGAGATTGAATATCATACCCATCGCTATTATGTGCTTGATGATCCAGAAATTTCAGATGCTGCATTTGATTCACTTATGCGTGAACTTCGTGATCTCGAGCAAGCCCATCCTTCATTGCAGGATCCTTCATCACCTACTCAGCGTGTTGGTGGTGCGGTCGGTAATCAGTTTGAGCCTGTAGTTCATGAGCAACGTATGTATTCTCTTGATAATGCAATGAATTTTGAAGAACTTGATGCGTGGATGGAGCGCACAGAAGCTGCGCTCGGCTCGTTCGTTCCTCTGGTATGTGAGTTGAAAATCGATGGATCCTCATTGGCGCTTACCTACGAACAAGGAAAATTAGTGCGAGCAGCTACGCGAGGAGATGGGAGTACTGGAGAAGATGTTACCGTCAATGTACGCACCGTACATGATGTTCCTTTGCGCTTAATGGAAAAGGGATTAAAGCATATTCACCACGAAATTCCTTCCATAGAACTTCGTGGTGAAATATATATGCCAAAATCTAGTTTCGAGTCTCTTAATGAGCAAGCTCAGGCTTTAGGAAATAAAACCTTTGCTAATCCTCGCAATGCAGCTGCTGGATCCCTTCGACAAAAGGATCCTACCATTACGGCACAGCGCGATCTTTCTACTTTTATGTATGCTATCGCGCGCGAGGCCTCAATTGAAGCAACGAGCCAATGGGAATTGCTTTCTTGGCTTCGTGAATGCGGGTTCCATGTAAATCCTGATGTTCGTCGTTGCTTTTCTGCACGTGAAGTGCATGATTTCTGTCGCGAATGCCTCGATAAGCGTGCTGATTTGCCTTACGAGATAGACGGTGTTGTAGTAAAGGTTGATTCTTTTGCTCAACAAGAAGAGTTGGGATATACCGCTCGCGCGCCACGTTGGGCTATTGCCTATAAGTTTCCTCCCGAGGAAAAAACAACGGTGTTGAGAGATATTACGGTTCAGGTTGGAAGAACGGGTGCTTGTACGCCTGTTGCGGAGCTTGATCCTGTGTTAGTTGCTGGTTCTACGGTTGCTCGTGCGACGCTGCATAACGAAGACGAAGTGCAGCGTAAAGATGTGCGAATTGGTGATACGGTAATTGTTCGAAAAGCAGGGGATGTAATTCCTGAAGTATTAGGTCCAATCCTTTCTTTAAGACCAGACAACACGCAAGTTTGGTCTATGCCAAAAGAATGTCCTAGTTGTGGTTCTCCTCTTGTGCGTGAAGAGGGAGAAGCAGCTTATCGCTGCGTTTCACTGGATTGCCCTGCTCAGGCACAAGAACGTCTGATGCATTGGGCAAGTCGCGGAGCTCTTGACATAGAAGGTATGGGTGAAGAGCTGATTGCGAAGCTTATCGAAGCTGATTTACTTCATGACGTTGCTGATTTTTATAAACTTACCTTTGAACAGCTTGAAATGCTTGATATGGGACGCGTCACTACCAAAGGCGAACCTATCGTTTTGGGACCTGTTATGGCTGAAAAACTTGTTGCAGCAATCGAGGAAAGCAAGCATCGCAGTCTTGCTAAAGTTATTTTTGGCCTCGGTATTCGTCATGTTGGTAAAACGATGGCGGAGACGATCACGCGCGTATATCCTTCTATGGATGCGCTTCGTAGTGCAAAGGTGGATGATCTTGCTCATATCGAAGGAGTAGGAATTATCATTGCTCAAAGTATTCACGATTTCCTCAGTAATGACGTTAATCTTGAAGTTATTGAGCGTTTAACGCAGGCTGGTCTTCCCATGGCTCAAGAAGTTAGTGAACCTTCACTGCCTCAAACCTTAGATGGTTTGACGTTTGTTTTAACGGGAAGTCTTGTCGAATCAGGTATGACTCGTGATGAGGCCGGTGCTCGTTTGAAGGCCTATGGCGCTAAAGTTTCTTCAAGTGTTTCTAAAAAAACAAGTTATGTTATTTGCGGTGAAGCAGCTGGATCAAAACGAACTAAAGCGGAAAGTCTAGGCGTTCCTATTCTTACCGAACGTGATTTCTTACAAATAATCGAAACGGGCAAAATTCCTTCCCCTGAAGAACGAAATCATGAGACAGGTTTGTTTAGTGGTTCTTCTGAATAACTGTAAGGATGCCTTTCAGAAGTAGGACTATGACATTATGGCAAAAGTTCGTTTAGATGATTTATTGATTGAACAAGGTTATTTCCCTAATAGGGATGCGGTGGTTCGCGCTGTTATCGCAAAAGAGGTTCGGGTGGATGATGTATATGTATCCAGTGCGGCGTTGAAGGTGGATCCTGGAGCAGACCTTTACGTTAAGAACACCAAACGCTTTGTGTCGCGCGGTGGCCATAAGTTGCAAGGCGCTCTTGATTATTTTCATGAAGAGGTATCGGGTAAACGTTGTATAGATGTTGGGTCTTCTACCGGCGGTTTTACTGATTGTCTTTTGCAGGCGGGAGCGAGAAGCGTTGCTTGCGTGGATGTGAATTATGGTCAATTAGCATGGAAGCTGCGCCAAGATCCTCGGGTTGAAGTTTTCGAAAGGACCAATATTCGACTTGCTGACCCGCAAGATTTAGGGGCTCCTTTTGATATTGTTGTTTGTGATTTAAGTTTTATCGGCCTAGCGCAACTAGCTGAAGTGTTTGCTTCCCTTTGTGAAAAGGGTAGTGTGTTTTTGGGACTTATCAAGCCGCAGTTTGAAAGCCGTCATGAAGAAACTCAAAAAGGTGTGGTTGTAGACGAAGCGGTTCGTCAGCGTGTTATTTCTGAGGTTACCTCAGCGCTTCAAGATGCGGGATTTATGGTAAAAGGGGTAGTGCAATCGCCTATTAAGGGCCCCGAAGGAAATATTGAATATCTTGTTAAGGCGGAATTTCTTAACGACTAGCATTAGTTTGTTTGAAATTCTCTAAGGGGCTTTATTATTGCCTAGAATTACCCGTATACGAAAAAGGTGTTTCTTGGCTAGTTAGGTTAGATAGTTCATGGATATTACGTATGACGAATCGCTGATTGAGTATATGAAGAAGAAAAAATATACGGCAATTGTGATTGAACAAATCGATCCTATTGGATGTTGTGCCGATACTTCTGAACTTTTACTTCGTTTTGTCAATGAAAAGGGTGCGGATAAACTCAGAGATCAGGCTATTCGGCAGCTTGAGGTTCCTTTTGGAGAATTATTCGTCATGATTCGAGGATTGGATTACGACAAAGAGATTCACTTTGGACTACGTTCCTTTTTGGGCTTAAAAGATATTTCAGTTAGCGGTATTCGTCATTGGACGTTGTAGGTACTTGATGATAGAAAAATGGACCAAAAACTTGTGTTTTCAGTCCATTTTTTATCGTTTCCGATTTTTGAGTTTAACCTAGCTTTTAGAAAAATTTCCTAAAAGGTGGTTGGAGCTAGCAATACTTTACCGGTTCCGCGGTATACGTTTACTAAACCTTCACCTGAAGCAGCAGATCCAATAAGTGATTTTCCAGAGCGCTCGACGGTGAAGTTCAAGCTTCCGCTCCAGCAAAGAGCCATATTGCCATCAATTTTCAGAACATCGTTATCAAGTGTAACTTCGATTAACTCTTCTTTAGGACAAGGAGACTCTAAGCAGAGGGCACCGTATCCGTTAATGCTTAAATTAAAGAGCCCTTCGTTACCTGCCACTGCTGAAGAAATATTGCTGCGCATTACCGCCTGGTGTTGCAAGCTTGAATAACAAGCAAGGAAGATACCATCATCAAGAACGATGCTGTTTCCCCAATTCGCTACATCGATAAGAAGAATATATTTAAAAGTGGGCTCTAGAATTAATTTTCCGGTTCCTTTGTATTCGGGTTTAATAGCAGTTTCTTTGGTTACTGCTCCTCGGACTGCTTTTCCCAAAAAATCTCCTACACCAGTTACCCCTGTAGTTTGTTCAACATCGCCTACCATCCACTGCATGGCGCCAGCTTGGATGGTAACGGGAGCTTGACTTAAGTCGCAGATTACCTGACGACGACGTACATTCATCTCGCTAGAAAAATAAGCTACAACAGAAGATTCTGGTGTAACGCTTAAATCGCGCTTCCATTCAATTACTTGGAACGCACCTAATGCATCAAGCATCTGAACATCGTCATTTTCGGTGAAGTTACTAATAGTAAACATAACCCCTCAGCTCTCTTTTAGTGACGAAACAATAGACCGCTTCATTACTCGTAAACTTAGACATAAAGATATATTCCACTGAACCACGCCTAAGTATTCACCAAATCCGAAGCGATTGGGTAAATTATAGTGCTAAACAAGACTTAAATAAAAACCCGCTCGCAACTTTTTACGAACGTAAAAGATTGGAGCGGGTTTCAACTGTGTGTTTTATCTCAGTGTTGGGTTTGCTATGAATTGATTAATTCTTTAGGGAATTAAGAGGTGCTGGCATCCGTCCACCGCGATGAGCAAATACAGTACCGGCATATTGATTTACGGGCATAACTGGTGCATATCCTAAGAGTCCACCAAAGTCCAATTTGTCACCAACCTGCATGCCGATTGCAGGAATCAAACGAACTGCAGTCGTTTTATTATTAATCATGCCAATCGCACATTCGTCAGCAATAATGCCAAAGAGCGTTTCAACAGAGGTGTCGCCTGGAACCGCAATCATATCCAGTCCCACCGAACAAACACAAGTCATTGCTTCAAGCTTTTCGAGGCTGAGTGCTCCAGCTTCAGCAGCGCGAATCATACCTGAGTCTTCCGATACTGGTATAAATGCACCCGATAAGCCACCAACACTCGAGCTTGCCATCACGCCACCTTTCTTAACGGCATCGTTTAGCATCGCAAGTGCAGCAGTTGTTCCTGGTCCTCCGCATGTTCCAACACCAATTGCTTCAAGGATTTCAGCAACTGAGTCACCTTCTGCTGGAGTAGGAGCTAACGATAAATCTAAAATACCTTTTTCAACACCGAGACGGCGGCTTGCCTCTCTGCTCATCAGTTCGCCTGCGCGTGTAATTTTGAATGCGGTAGCTTTAATAGCTTCTGCGATACTGGTCATATCTGCCGTTTCAGGCATACTACGCAGTACTGCATTTACCACGCCAGGCCCCGAAACCCCTACATTGACAACTGCATCTGCTTCGCCTGAGCCATGAAAAGCTCCAGCCATAAAAGGATTGTCTTCGACAGCGTTGCAAAAAACTACAAGTTTGCCCGCACCAATACATTGTTTATCTGCTGTTAGTTCTGCAGATTTTTTTATGATGCGTGCCATGTGAAGGGCGGCATCCATATTGATACCAGCACGAGTGGAGCCTACATTGACTGAAGCGCATACGTTATCAGTAGTGGCAAGAGCTTCAGGAATAGAATCCATCAGATTGATATCTGCCTGTGTTGCTCCTTTGTGAACAAGGGCAGAAAATCCTCCTACAAAATCTACCCCCACTTCTTTACCGGCTTTATCCATTGCGCGAGCAAGGGGAGATAAGTTAGTTTCGGTTGTTGCAGCGCAAATTTCTGCGATAGGAGTAACAGAAATACGCTTGTTAACGATCGGAATTCCGAATTCACGTTCGAGCTGTTCAGCAGTGGGAACAAGCTTTTCTGCTGCTTTGGTCATGCGATCATAGACTTTACGAGCCATTACGTCTACGTCTTCATGGGTGCATGCTCGAAGATTGAGCCCGAGTGTAATTGTACGAATGTCAAGATGTTGCTGACTTACCATTGCGAGTGTTTCAGCAATTTCTTCGGGAGTAATTTGCATGGAAGCAGTGCCTTTCCGTTTACTTTAAAACATATGAAAGCTTACCAAAAAAGCGTACGGTGCGGGTGCAGTATTGATCGATAGTTACGTTTTGACCTTATTTGCAACATGAGAAGTTTTTGAACAGAGTGTCTATTAATCGGCTAAGTGTTGAAATATAATACAAACGGTAAGTTATTCATAGTGCAGTTACTTACCTATTGGTTATTATGTTTTTAAGCTAACCTTTTTGAAAGGTTTGATTAAGGGAGTTTTTATTGGTTTATCCCGAAGTACAAGATGGTTCTTGTCGTCTGGTAAATCACAATGAGGATAGACGCATTGTACGTTCGAAGCGTGCCTTGCGAGGTGCCTTAATTTCGCTTATGGAAACTAAGGGTTTTGAGGCGATTACCGTTAACGATCTTTGTAGTGCAGCCGATCTTAATCGCGGGACCTTCTATAATCACTTTTCCGACAAAGAACATCTCTTGGCTACTTTTGAAGAAGAAGTGTTGGGCGATATTTCTCATATTCGTGATGAGATGAGTACTCTCTCAGTAAAAGAGGTAATGGCATATTGCATTACGAAAAAACCACTTCCATTCTTGGTTTCTCTTTTCGATTATTTCCGTAGTCAAGGTGATTTTCTTCATGCGGTATTAGGACCGGGGGGAGACCCAGGTTTTGGGTCACGATTAAGGGATAGTTTTTGTACTACGCTTATTCAGGGGGTACTTCATGAAAAGTACCGCAACGATCCCGATCCTTTCGTTAGTTATTATATTTCTTTTTATGCTTCAGCTTATCTAGGGGTAATTACTCACTGGATCGAGATGGGCATGAAAGAAGATTCGCAAACTATGGCGCTTATTGCTATGCGTCTGCTTTTTATTAAACCAGGCGAACCAATTAGATTGTAAGGAGATTTCAATGGCACCCGAAACTGGTAGCGTAACGCGACTTCATTTGGGTATTGATGTGGGTTCAACTACCGTAAAAGTTGCGGTTTTGGATGAAAACCAACAGATAGTATATTCCGTTTATCGCAGGCATCATGCTGATGTACGCGCAACCGTACTTGAGGTGTTGCGTGAAGCAGCAGATCAATTTCCTGATCAGGCTGCCACCATTGGTATTACTGGCTCTGGTGGACTTCTTTTGTCGCAGTGGCTCAATATTGAATTTGTCCAAGAAGTAATTGCTTCAAAGACCGCTGTTGAGACTTTTATTCCTAAAACTGATGTAGCAATTGAGCTTGGTGGAGAAGACGCTAAGATCATCTATTTCGATAATGGAATTGAACAGCGCATGAACGGTACCTGTGCAGGTGGTACGGGAGCCTTTATTGATCAGATGGCATCTTTGCTGGATACCGATGCAAGCGGACTTAACGAATTAGCAAAAAATCATACCGTTCTTTATCCCATTGCAAGTCGTTGTGGTGTATTTGCAAAGACGGACGTTCAGCCTTTATTGAATGAAGGTGCCCGAAAAGAAGACATTGCCGCATCTATTTTTCAGTCGGTAGTGACGCAAACTATTTCTGGGCTTGCTTGTGGTAGACCTATTCGTGGATACGTTGCTTTTCTTGGTGGACCCTTACAATATCTGCCTGAATTACGTAAGCGCTTTTATGAAACGTTAGAACTGGATGAAGAGCACATTATCGTACCTGATAATGCCCATCTTTTTGTTGCTGGTGGTTGTGCGCTTGCGAGTTCGAATGCAAAAGCTGAATTGTTAAATGATGTAGTGGTTCGACTTGAAAATCTTGGAGATATTCAAGGTAGTGAGGTTGTACGTTTACCTCCACTTTTTAAGGATGAAGAAGACTATAAAGAGTTTAAACAGCGCCACGATAAAGAGGTAGTTCGTCGAGAAGATCTTGCCTCTTATGAAGGTGCAGCTTATTTGGGCATCGATGCTGGTTCAACAACCTTTAAGGCAGCTCTTATTTCAGAGGATGGCTCTTTGTTGTGGAGCAGCTATATGAGTAATAAGGGTGACGTTTTGGGTTGCGCCAAACGTGCAGTAGCAGAATTGTATGGGCAGCTTCCTCTTGATCCTCAAACGGGTAAAAGCAAAGTGTCTATAGGTCATGTAACCGTAACTGGATATGGTGAAGCTTTGCTTCTCGAAGCATTACGCGTTGACTCGGGTGAAATTGAAACGGTTGCTCATCTACGTGGGTCAGAAGAAATGCTTCCTGGGGTTGAGTTTATTCTTGATATTGGTGGCCAGGATATGAAATGTCTCCGCGTTAAGGATGGTGTTATTGAACATATCATGCTTAACGAGGCATGTTCTTCAGGCTGTGGTTCCTTCATTGAAAGTTTTGCTTCTGGCTTAAACCTTAGCGTTTCCGAATTCGCTCAGAGTGCTATTCAGGCACGTAATCCTGTGGACTTAGGTAGTCGTTGTACTGTTTTTATGAATAGCCGCGTAAAGCAGGCACAAAAAGAAGGGGCAACGGTTGGCGATATTGCGGCAGGTTTGGCTCTTTCAGTAATTAAAAATGCTCTGTTTAAGGTTATTAAAATTCGCGATCCCCATGAGGTGGGAACTAAAGTTATCGTTCAAGGTGGAACATTCTTAAACGATGCCGTCCTGCGTTCTTTTGAGCAGCTCGCTGAAACGAATGCAGTTCGCCCTGATATTGCGGGTAATATGGGCGCTTATGGTGCTGCCCTGTTGGCGCGCGACCGCGCTCATGACCTAGAAGCAAAAACTGGTGCACCTGCTCATACTACTATGCTTGATTTGGCAGCTCTTGAAGCGCTTGAGCCGACCCATCGCAATATTCGTTGCAAAGCTTGCTCTAATCATTGCTTACTTACTATTAATGATTTTGGTATTGATGAATCTACCGGAAAACATCGTCGTTTCATCACGGGTAATCGCTGTGAAAAAGGCGCTGGTCTTGCTCAAGAGGCATCAAAAGTGCCGAATCTTTTTGACTACAAAACCGAGCGTATGTTCAATCATTACACGCCACTTACCAAAGAAGAAGCTACCCGCAGCAGTGTAGGTATTCCTCGCGCTTTAAATATGTATGAGAACTATCCGTTCTGGTTTACTTTCTTTACTAAATTAGGTTTCAGAGTTGTACTCTCGGATCCTTCTACGAAGAAGACCTATGAAGCAGGTATTGAATCTATGCCTTCCGAAAGCGTTTGCTATCCTGCTAAGCTTTCTCATGGGCATATCATGAACCTGCTCGATAAGGATATCGATTTTATATGGATGCCTTGCGCTAAATACGAACGCCAAGAGGATGAGACGGCAGGTAATCACTTTAATTGTCCGATCGTTATGAGCTATTCTGAGGCGCTGAAGCTCAATGTTGATGCACTTAACGAAACTGACATTCAATTCCTTAATCCTTTTGTTCCTTATCACCTTAAAGACAAACTAAAAGAGCGTCTTTACGTTGAATTGGTTGAAAATCACCCTGAGCTTATGGGGTCAGGAGCTCTTCCAACGAAAGAAGAAATTGCTGAAGCGGTTGATGCCGCATGGGCAGAAGATGAGCAGGTGCATGAAGACATTCACCAAAAGGGCATGGAGACTCTTGAATGGATTGAAGAGCATGGTGTCCACGGTATTGTTTTGGCTGGTCGTCCTTATCATGGAGATCCTGAAATTAATCATGCTATCCCTGAATTGCTCACCAGCTTTGGTCTTGCGGTCTTCACGGAGGATTCGGTAGCGCATATGGGGCAGGTTGAACGTCCGCTGCGTGCTGTTGACCAGTGGATGTATCATACTCGTTTGTATCGTGCTGCTAAGGTGGTTACCCAACGTGATGATTTAGATCTCATTCAACTTAATAGCTTCGGTTGCGGTTTAGACGCGATCACGACAGATCAGGTACAAGAGATTCTTGAAGGATCGGGTAAAATTTATACCGTTTTAAAGATTGACGAAGTCTCAAATTTGGGGGCTGCTCGAATTCGTGTTCGTTCACTTCTGGCGGCTTTAAAAGACCAAGCTGAAGAACGAGCTGAACAAAATGCATTGCAGGGTGGTTGTCCTGTATGTGGGTTTGACGGTGATCAGCTTGAGGCAGATGTCCGAGCACGTGAAGCGGTTATTGAGGCTAAAACAGGCAAACGCGAAGCTGAAGCTGGTGCGGTAATTGCGGCAGAGATTGCGCGTGAGAGTGCCGAAGAGGTTCAAAGCGATCGCCGAATAATGTCGCAGGAAGAAGAGACAGCTCTTGCTGAAGCGTTAAAGGGAAATCATGCGCTAAAAGCAGAATCAACTGCTTTTCCGAAAGTTCAGTTTACCAAAGAGATGAAAGAAGCAGGATATACGATCTTATGTCCTCAGATGGCTCCTATCCATTTCGATTTGCTCTTGCCGATTTTTAATGCCAATGGCTACAACATGGAGTTGCTTCCTGCGGTGGACCATGGGGCAGTTGATGCGGGTTTGAAGTATGTAAATAACGACATTTGCTATCCTTCAATTTTGGTTACAGGCCAAATTATGGAGGCAGTTACTTCTGGTCGTTATGACACCGATAAACTTGCGGTAATCATTACCCAAACCGGTGGTGGCTGTCGTGCTACAAACTACATCTCGCTGATTCGAAAGGCGCTAAAAGCTGCAGGATTAGGTCATATTCCTGTTATTTCATTGGCGTTTAAAAAGTTGGATGAGTCAAATCCTGGGTTTAAACTATCTGCCACTATGCTCTACAATGCAGTATTTGCCCTCTTCTATGGTGATCTGCTTATGCAGTGTTTGTATCGTACAAGACCCTACGAAATCGAACCTAATGCTGCTCAGAATCTCTTCGATTATTGGATGGCTAAGTGCAAGCAGCAAGTTTATGAGGGTGAAAAATTTGGACGGTATAAAAAGACTGTTCGTGCAATAGTCGACGACTTTGATAATTTACCTTTACAAGGTGAAGGTACTAAGCCGCGTGTTGGTGTAGTAGGAGAGATTCTTGTTAAATTCCATCCTACTGCAAACAATCAGGTAGTTGATGTTATTGAAGCTGAAGGGTGCGAGGCAGTTGTTCCAGGCTTGGTTGACTTCTTCTTATTTGGTATTGCTGGTTCAATTTTCCAACAGGAAGGAGTGGGTAAATCCAAGAAAGGTGCAACAGGCGCTCGCGCAGCGTTGAAAGCAATTGCTAAGTTACGTAAACCAATGAATGATGCGCTTGCACAGTCAAATCGTTTTGAACCACCTACTGATATTTTCAAATTAGCAAGTTATGCCGAAGAAATTCTGTCTCTTTGCAATTCTATGGGTGAAGGGTGGCTCCTAACTGCAGAAATGGTTGAGCTTATTAAGAGTGGAGCGCCCAATATTGTTTGTGCACAGCCGTTTGCCTGCTTACCTAATCATGTTGTAGGAAAAGCGGTTATTAAAGAGTTGCGTCGTCGCTATAAGGGTACCAATATTGTTGCAGTTGACTATGATCCAGGAGCTTCGGAAGTAAACCAGCTTAATCGTATTAAATTGATGATTTCAGTTGCTAAAGCAAACTTGGAAGAGGATATCGCGCAGCGTCAACCTCATGAAATGCCAACCCGTTCACAGGCTTCAGAGGGTGTTGATGTATTTAATACTGAAGATGAAGTTGAACAGAAAAATGTTTAGTTGGTTATGTGGTAAGTTTGCGAATCCGCACGAGGTGAAGCACTACGAAGGTAATAATAAATAGCGAACTGATACTAATCGAGCTATAGATTTTGTTTCGCATAAAAAAGTTCAGTCATTCTTAGAAATACTAAGTTTGACTGAACTTTTATTTTTTGAAAAAGATTCTACGTATAAAAACGCAATACGTGAATCAGTAGTTTACTCGCAAGCTTGTCAAAAGATGCTTATAAGTGAACCTGAATAAGTTTAGGACGGAATCCTTTTTCTTCGAGGGCATTAACGATTTTGTTCTTGTGATCAGTGCCAAATGCTTCAATCGTAACTCGTAGTTCAACTGCCGCGTTTCTATTTGCAGTGACAAACTGATTATGGTCTAAACGAACAACATTTCCGTTGCAATCAGCAATAGTTTGAGCAACTCGTACCAATTCGCCAGGACGATCGGGAAGCAGCACCGAAACAGTAAAGATACGGTCGCGCTGAATGAGGCCATGTTGAACCACTGAAGACATAGTGATTACATCCATGTTGCCACCCGATAAAATGGAAACCACTTTTTTCCCTTGAACGTTTAAGTGTTTTAGAGCAGCAACGGTCAACAAGCCAGAATTTTCTACTATCATTTTGTGACTTTCGACCATATCCAGGAAGGCTACGATAAGTTCGTCATCTTCCACCGTGATAATGTCATCGATGTTTTCTTGAATGTAGGGAAATATCTGATCACCTGGCTCTAAGACTGCAGTGCCGTCAGCAATGGTATTTACGCTTGGAAGTTTAACTACATGACCAGCTTCAAGAGATGCCTTCATGCATGCTGCTCCTGCAGGCTCAACGCCAATTACGCTAATACGAGGATTGAGCATTTTTGCTAAGGTGGAAACACCAGTTGCTAACCCGCCTCCTCCAATAGGCACTAAGATGATATCTACAAGGGGCAATTCTTGGACGATTTCCATCGCAATAGACCCTTGACCAGCTGCCAGAATAGGATCATTGAAGGGGTGGATAAAAGTCAATGATCGCTCTTCAGCTAGCTTCAGAGCATGCTCGTAAGCCTCATCATAAACATCCCCAGCTAGTACTACTTCAGCGCCTTGCTCTTTGGTACGTTCAACTTTAATGAGGGGAGTGGTAGTGGGCATAACAATTGTGGCAGAAACCCCATATTTACGAGCAGCGTATGCAACGCCTTGTGCATGATTTCCCGCAGAAGCAGTAATTAGCCCATGGGAACGTTCCTCATCGGTAAGCGTGCTAATCTTGTAGTAGGCCCCGCGAACTTTATAGGCACCAGTTCGCTGCATATTTTCTGGCTTTAAATATACTTCATTGCCCGTTTCTTTACTGAAATGATGGCTATAGATAAGCTTCGTTTCCTGGGTTACTTCTTTTACTTTTTTTGCAGCTTCTTCAAATGTTTCGAGGGTTAACATGGATGTCCTTTACTCTTATAGTATGAAATGTCTGTTATGAAATATTCTCGTAACAGCGCTACGTTAACACGTTTTATATTACCAATTCGTAAAAAGGAAGAAAGAATGCATTCTATAAGCACGAAAAAAGCTCCGGCAGCAATCGGTCCTTACTCTCAGGGAGTAGTTTCTGGGGGATTGTTATTTGCTTCGGGTCAAATTGCGCTTGATCCTACCACTGGCGAGTTGGTGGGTTCTACGATCGAAGAACAAACAGTTCAAGTCATGAAAAATGTGAGTGGTTTGCTTGAAGCTGCAGGCACTGACTTTGATCACGTTATTAAAACTACTTGCTATCTTGACGATATTGCTGATTTCGCTGCTTTTAATGAAATATATGCGCAATCTTTTGGTAGTCATTTTCCCGCTCGTTCGGCAGTAGGAGTTGCCGCTCTGCCTAAAGGTGCCCTTATTGAAGTTGAAGTAATTGCTTCGGTTGAGACCGACTAACAAATCATACGATGCGATATTACTTTTTCGACTTTTGTAAAGAAGCGAAATTGCACGTATAGAACTTGGTGATTGCGTTTTCACTGGATGGTAGAGTTTGGAATCAATGGCGAGTAACGAAAAAAAGATTGGGCTTACCAATAAGGGCAAGTTAATTATTTGTCCTACACCGCTTGGAAACTTAGGCGATATAACTAAGCGTACTTTAGAGGCGTTTTCTCAATGCGATGTGGTTTGCTGTGAGGACACTCGTGTTACGGGTAAATTATTAAGCGTTCTAGGAATAAAAAAATCACTTGAACGTCTTGATGAAGCAACCTTAAGCAGTAAAGCTGAATATATTGCTCAGCGTGTTTTATCGGGCGAAATTATTGCTTATGCTTCCGATGCGGGAATGCCGGGTGTTTCAGATCCGGGTCAACGTCTAGTGGATGCTGTGCTTGAAGTCGGTGCAGTTGTTGAGGTTTTACCAGGTCCTACCGCGCTTACCACTGCTTATGTGGCAAGTGGCTTTTCTGCTCAATCTTTTTATTTTGGTGCGTTTTTTCCTCGAAAGGAAGGCGAGCGCAAGCGTTTACTTAGTCAGCTCAAGTCCTTAGATGCAGTTTTAATTTTCTATGAAAGTCCTCTACGGTTGGTATCAGCTTTATGTGCTCTAAAGGAACTTGTGCCCTATAGACATGTCGCAGTCTGTCGTGAGCTTACTAAAATTCACGAAGAAGTTGTGCGTGGTACGATTGATGAAGTTTTTAGAGTTTTTGCAGATAGAGAGAAGCAAGAAGGCATAAAAGGCGAAATTGTATTAGTGATTGAAGCGCCAAATGAGCAAGAATTAAGAGCTGATAAAACAAGTGCGCTTTTGTCGGCTGAAGAGCGCGTTAGTGACTTACTCAACAGCGGGCAGTATTCAAAAAAAGATATTGTTCGTATACTCAAGGACGATTTTGGTTTAACACGAAATGATGCTTATGAGCTTGTCCATCACAAAGGTCAAATCCCATGATGAATAAAAACTCAAAAACACCTTTAGCTACTCGCCATATTATGATTGTTATTGCGGGTATCCTGATTTGTTTAGGTCCCTGCGCTTTGGTGTATAACACCTGGTCCATTTTTGTTGTTCCTGTTTCTTCGAGTTTGGGAGCAAGCTCTAGTCAATTTACGCTTTATATTACGCTGGTGTATCTTATCGGGGCACTATTTTCACCAATTGCGGGAAATTTGATGGAACGCTTCGATTTACGTTTGGTTCTTTCAGCTTCGGTACTTCTTGTCGCTCTCGGACTTGGTCTTTGTGCACTTTGGACTGAAATCTGGCATTTTTATCTTTCCGGGATACTTATTGGCTTTGGTATCGTTTCGTTAATGTTTTTGGCAGTTCCTACGCTTATTAATCGATGGTTTGCTGAGCGCACAGGATTCTTTATTGGTTTGTGTTTTTCTATGTCCGGTGTTGGTGGTGCTCTTTGGAGCATGGTTGGAGGAATCATATTCTCCATTGCTGACTGGCGTATGGCATATATTTTGTTTGCTGTATTGGTTTTGGTAACAGGACTGCTTGCAACAATGGTTCTAATCCGTAGTTATCCAGCCGAGGTGGGTTTGCATCCCTATGGAGCAATAATCTCTTCGTCTGAGGAAAAGAATTCGTCTGAGCAAACATCAGAAAACAATCCGAAAGGCAAGCAATGGGGTGTTTCGGCAAGAGTAATGTTTAAATCTCCGGTGTTTTATACCCTGATGATTACGATGGGAATATTTAACGCGATGACGGTAGTAGGAAATTTATTTGCTACCTATATTTATCATCTGGGAGATTTAGGTGTTGCAGGTATCACGCCTGAGAGCGCCATTATGCTTGCTTCAGCAGTAGCTGCTTGTATTATGGCGCTCTCAGCATTCAGTAAGGTATTGTTAGGAGCTGTTTCGGATAAAAGTCTTTTTGTAGCTCTCTGCATACCTTGTGTCTGTGGTGCCTTGAGTATTTTCTGCATGTGGTTTGGTGCTTCTATTTCGCCTCTATTTATCTATGCTGGCGGTTTACTTTGTGGTGTCCTGTATGCAGCTGTTGATGCGCTTGGAGCCTCTTTTACGCGTCAAATTGCAGGTCCACGTGACTATACCCTCATATATTCGCGTGTTGCTATTGTAGTTAACCTTGCAGGAGCGGGAGCCGCGACCTTGTTTGCAGCGGTTGCGGAAATAAGCTGGGAAGCAGAATGGATTATGTCACTAGCCTTACTCGCCATAACTTTTGTTTTAGGTTTTTATACGATTACCAAGGGAAAACAACTCAAGCAGACATTCGAATAAAGAAGTCTCCAAGCTTATATAAGTTCTTTGATCGCTTGTCGTGCCTTGTCTATTTGTGCATCAATATCCATCCCAATGATATCCAATCCCTCTGCACTGATAAACCGTGGTTTACCTAACGAGAGCATTTCTGCAAGACCACATACGTAATCATAGCCAAAGTTTTTATCTCCAATAAAACCTCCACTAGTGGTTATGTAGGTTAATGTTTTTGATTTGCATAAGCCCTCTGGACGTCCTTCTTGAGTGTAGTGAAAAGTGATATCGCATACGCAGCAATGTTCGAGATAGGTTTTTAAAGCGGCAGGGAAGGAAAGATCCCAGTAAGGAGCTCCAATCACTATTTCATCGGCTTCTACCATCTGTTTGGCATAAGTAAAAATGGGATCATCCCATGCTTTTTTTGCCTGTTTTTCCATTCGATAGGCGGCTGATGAACCCGATAAGGGGGAGAGTGCTAACTTATCAAGATTAACTTCTTCAATAACGTCTGAAGTTTTAGTTGCGAGGTATTCTTTACAGAGTGATAAGGTGCGTGAGTCGTTGCCACGCATGCAAGCATTTACAAACAAAATGGTTGACATTGTTGCTCCTAGATTCTGGATTTTGTAAGTGTTACCTCATTGTAAGCATTTATGAAATAGAATTGGCACAGTTTCATGCGGTAATTGATTTGGGAGCATTATGGAATCTCTAGCAGAAAAAGAAGACACACTTCGTAATATACTTCGTTCATATGGCAGCCTTGCAATTGCCTTTTCCGGCGGTGTGGACTCAACCCTTCTTTTGAAACTTGCATTCGATGAATTAGGATCGAATATCTTAGCTCTAACTGCTCAGGTTCCTATGACTTCATCTTCGGAATTCGAAGAGGCAAGTCGATTTGTTCAATGCTTAGGTGTTTCGCATAAAATATGTCAACCAGATGTGCTTTCGATTCCTGAAGTTGTAGCAAATGGAGTAGACCGCTGTTATTTTTGCAAGAAAAAACTATTTAGCGCAATGAAACAAGAAGCTCACAACTTAGGCTTTTCCACTATTGCCGATGGAACAAATAGTGATGATTTACTTGATTATCGCCCTGGGATGAGAGCATTACGAGAACTTGAAATAGTAAGCCCTTTTCTAGAGGCAAATTTTTCAAAACAAGATATTCGTGATCTGTCTTACAAGTTGGGGCTTTCCACTTGGAACAAGCAATCAAACGCCTGTCTTGCAACTCGTATTCCCTATAACACCTCTATATCTTTTGAATTGCTCAAAAAAATTGATGCGGTTGAAGAGATGCTTCATTCTTACGGGTTTACGAGAGTGCGTCTTAGGGTTCATGAAAACTTGGCAAGAATTGAGGTGCCCCTTGAAGAGTTTTCTCTCATATTATCTGATGAAATACGGCAAAAAATAATAGAGGTCATTCATCAACAGGGGTTTGACTTTGTCACCTTAGATATTGAAGGATTTCGTACTGGAAGCATGAATGTTGCCATAAAAAATGAATGTGAAAAAGCATCAGCAGAATAATTTGGTGTGAAGTTGATGTACTCGCAAGAGTAGCACCAGGTATCTAGTTTAGTTGCCGATATAAAGGATTTCTTGCATCTATTTTCATAACGGAGATTATTACATGAAGCGTGTATTATGCGCCATGAGCGGCGGGGTAGAAAGGTCGAAAACGGCTCTTCTCCTTTTAGAGCAGGGGTATGAAGTTGTTGGTCTAACAATGGTATTAACACCACAACAAGGATTACCACCAAATCCTACAGAAGAAGAGCTTCTGAAGGTTTCGGTGGAAGCTTGTGATGCTCGAAAGGTTACCGAAAGGCTTGGTATAGAACATCATGTGGTGGATTACCGTGCGATATTTACTGAAAAAGTTATGGATCCCTTTTGTGATGCATATCTTTCAGGGCTTACCCCGAATCCCTGTATTGAATGTAATAAGTACTTAAAGTTCGGTGTTCTACACGAACTTCGTAAAGCTTTATCCTGTGATTTTCTTGCGACAGGTCATTATGCTCAGGTTGTTTTCAATGATAATACCCAGAAATTCGAACTTCATAAGGGAGTTAATCCTTCGAAAGATCAAAGCTATGTGCTTTATCATTTAGATCAGGAATCTCTTTCTCATACTCTTTTCCCTTTAGGTTCTTACAGCAAAGACCAGACTCGAAAA
The DNA here is from genome assembly GCA_000435475.1 of Cryptobacterium sp. CAG:338. Classification (GTDB taxonomy): domain Bacteria; phylum Actinomycetota; class Coriobacteriia; order Coriobacteriales; family Eggerthellaceae; genus Anaerotardibacter. Next base: position 82,629 of record FR896072.1, read on the forward strand.
TTTGCTGCTGATGCTGGGTTTGAAGTTGCTGAAAAACCTGAAAGTCAGGATATCTGTTTTGTTCCTTGTGGCGATTATGCAGCTTTTATCGAGGAGTGGAAAAACAACGAAAGTCATGGCGCATTTGACCCTCAGCCAGGACCTATTGTGGATACGCAAGGTAATGTCTTAGGAAAACACCGTGGTTTGCTGTATTACACGATCGGACAGCGTAAAGGTCTTGGTGTAGCAGTGGGGGAGCCTCTTTTTGTGATTAAAAAGGATGTTGCTACAAATACTCTTTTAGTTGGTCGGAGTAATGATGCAAACCTCTTTTCTATAAGAGCTCATAGTTGTTCTTATCCTTCAGAAGACAGTTTTTCTGAACCTGTGTCAGTACAGGCTAAAATTAATTATCGTGCTCGTTTACGATCTGCAACAGCTTGTTTGGATGATAATAACGATCTGTTGATTACCTTCGACGAACCTGTTCGTGGTGCAGCTCCTGGTCAGGCAGTAGTTCTTTATGAAGGAGATCGAGTTGTCGCAGGGGGAACAATTTTTTATTCGTGATCTTGCGATACATTAAACCCTGTGAAGTTAATAAATGTTGTTTTTAAGCGAAGGTATTTACATTAAATAATCATTCGTTTAAGGAATCATCTTTTCTCATATTGATGTATTCCAAAAGTTCACTGCGTTTGTGAATGCCTACTTTATCGTAAATGTGTCGTATATGAGTATTTACCGTGTGAGGAGAAATAACCAATTTATTAGCAATACCATTGGCGGTGTTTCCTTTTGCAAGAAGTTTCAAGATCTCAGCTTCTCTTTCAGATAAGGCAAATTCCTGTGAAACTTCTTGGCAAATTACCTCAATTTCAGCTGGCTTTACTGGTGCGCTTGTAAGTTCCAAAATGCTGTTTTCGCGTTTGGTTATCGGTATAAGCAAAAATGCTAGTAAGCATACGAAAGCCAACGCAGTCGGATCGGTAGCAACTTGTGCAAGTTCTGGGTTAAATTCAAAACCGAGCGCCAAACCATTACCTACAAAAATTCCTAGTCGCGCTGATGCAACCGAAAGGGTAAAAGCCATCGCAGGAGAGAAAAATCCTCGTTGCATCAAAATCCCAAAATACATAATGAGGGAGACTTCAAGGAGAGAAGAAATACAGAGAGCTCCCAAAAAACTTACGAGGTAAAGGTCCTCTGAAAGGATAAAAGTTGCCAAACAGGCAATAACAAGCACTAAGTAATAAGGGAAAATTTTGAAAATAGAAGCCTTTTCTTTGGTAAAGGAACAAATTACGCAAACCAATAAAATCATTACCGCAGCAGCAAATACACCTATGGTGAATGAGAAAATTTGAGTGGGCATGTTTTCCCATGGAATAATTGCAGTCAGATAGTAACAAGCAATGCTGGTAACAAAGCCGATCATGCATACAACCGCAACCGTTTCCATGGCGGGTTTAGCAGCCTTTTTAGGGAGAAGCGTTACATAATCGTTCTCTAAGGCGCCTGATTGCATCACGAGGAGTACACCTGAAATTGCTACTAAAATTACGCTGAAAATCGGAGTGGCAAAATTGGGCATAATGAGTCCTAATACCATACAAGCAAACAATGTACAGCCAAAGGTAGCTCCAATATGAATGACGGAAAACTTGGCGTTAGACCTTACGAGACTTTCGCCCCAAAGAATGAGCATTAACCCCTCAAATGCACCCGCTATCATCGATGATCCGTATAGGAGAACAGGATTACCTAAACTAGGCGCGATGGATTCTAATACTAAGGTAATTGCTATAAGTACGAGTGGAACAACTTTGTCGAGCATTTTTATGCTTGAAAGATGATTCGAGCGCTTAAGAACTAAAGCAACGACAACCATTGCAAGAGAAGTTCCCAATAGATTGACAAGCCATCCAATAGTTATTTTTTCATCAAGTAAAGGAATTGGATAGAAGCTTTCTGGGTTAAACCAAAGAACATAGTGATAGGAAAGGAGCAGTGAAAAACCAAGATATTTCACTACAGGGTTATACTCATATCCTGGTTTAATTAACCCTCTTCGTTCATTATTTCTTGATGATTTGCCCTTAGTTGCTTCCTCACTACTTTTTAGATTAGTGTGAGTAGCTTCATTGTTTACTGAATTCATTGTTTCCCCTCTAAAAACAATAAGCTATTTGGATTTCCCCATTTATCCTGATCACAGAATACTAAATAACTACCGTTTCCGTATCACTAATTGTTAAGTATGTGGGTCCTCACTAAGAAATTGCCTCCTCGTTACTTTTACTGCATATCACTAATCCTTCTTATTTTGTGATGGCAGCGTGAACACGTTCAGTAATGATAGCCATGTCAGCTCAATCGTCTTACAGATTGTGAATCCAGATTCGAAAAACTGAATGGACAAAATCTCTAAGAGGAATTGGGTGGGAGTTTTTCAAAGAAAGGGAAATCAAGATGGCTATTATGGCGAAAAGTATGGGTGAGGTGACGTATAAAGACATTTCCTCACTCCACAAATGGGCATTGGTGATCTTAATTTCGATGGGTTCATCAATTATTTATGCTCCTATGTATCTAAAAAATGTCTTTTATGATCCACTGATGCAGGCACTTGGTTGCACAAATGCTGACTTAGGCTTAATGGTATCGGCCTATGGTTTAGCCGCAATGATCTGTTATCTGCCATCAGGCATCGTTGCAGACAAGTTCCGTATGCGTACCTTAGCTACCGTTGGATTCATAACTACCGCAGTGTTGGTATTTGTGTATGCAACGCTTCCTTCAGTTCAGGTTTGCTTTGCACTGTTTGTTGCGATGGGTATTACCTCAATCTTGATTTGGTGGGGCACACGCTTTAAAGTTGTTCGTCTTTGCTGTGAAGAAGATGAGTATGCTTCAAAGATTGGTATCAGTTACTCAATCTATGGCGTTACAGGATTAGTAATTGGCTTGGTAAATGCTGCTATTATTGCTGCATTCTCTGGATCTGTTGGTGTTCAGGCAATGCTTATTTTCTTAGGTGTTGTAATTACTATTCTCGGTATTATCTCTTACTTCCTCATCCCTGATTTCGCTGGAGAAATCAATAAAGACGCAAAACTCTTTAGTCTTTCTGAAGCAGTTGAAGCATTCAAGCATCCAGGTGTTATTTGGGCTTGTATCGCATACTTCTGCGTGTACGCTGTGTATCAGGGTGCAACCTACACCACTCCTTACCTGACTCAGTGCTTTGGCGCAGACGGTAACTTGGTAAATGTTGTAGGTCTTATTCGTACTTACGGTATTGGTCTTATCGCTGGTCCTGTGGTTGGTTTCATTGCAACGAAGTTGCATAGTCCTTCCAAGGCTATTGCTGGTGGTTTGATTCTTACCGTTGCAGTTCTGATCGGCTTTATTATCTATCCTCAGAGCACCGAAGGTGCAATGGTAGCAGCTCTTCTCGTAGTCGTATTCGGTTTCACTACGTACGGTGTTTTCTCGATTGGCTCTTCTCCTCTTTCCGAGGTAAAGATTCCTATGCGAATCTTCGGTACCGCTGCTGGTTTGCTTTCCGTAGTTGGCTTCTTGCCTGACGTTTTCATCCATACGTGGTACGGCTCTATCATCGACGCTCAGGGTACGGCAGCTTTCTCTAGCATCTTTGGTTTCGAGATCATGTTTGCAGTAATTGGTATCGTTTGCCTGTTCATGTTGCTTCGCACCATTAAAAAGCACGCAAATACTACTACCGAAGAAGAAGTGGCTGAATCTTAGGAATGCCACAGCACTAATAAGAGAATTTCATTCTCTGAGTTAGATGAATCACGACAACACTATCTCGTACGGTTCATATAAAAAGGGACGCCTGATTGGGGCGGGCGTCCCGCCCTCCAAACATCGGAAGGGAAAAGGGTAAAGCTCCAAATAAGGTAGGGGGTTCTGGTGAATAAACTTGATGTACTTGCTCGTATTTCTCCTCAGATGAAAGCAGTTCTCGCTAAGGAAGATGAGCTTGCAGGAGATACGACCGATACGAGCGTAGGCTTTGAAGTAATGCGCAAGAACTACGTAGAAGGTCGTAAGTATTGGGTTCAGGGCGGTCCCACCATGGTAAAGACCTTTGATCAAAACATTGAAGGTCCTTATGGGGAAATTCCAGTTCGATTCTACTATCCAACGCTTAGCTCAATTGAAGGGGCAAAGCATCACGCTACTCGAACTCCTGCAATTATTTATGTACATGGTGGAGGTTTCTGCTTAGGTAATTTAGAAACTCATGATCGTATCTGTCGAGTACTTGCTTCCAAGTCAAATGCAATTGTTGTAGCAGTTGACTATCGGCTTTCGCCAGAATCGAAGTTTCCTGTTCAGGTTCATGAGGTAGCGTGCGTTACTGAGTATGTTCATGAACATGCTGCTGAGTATGGAATTGATGGTCAACGTATGGGAATGGCAGGAGATTCCGGCGGAGCTCACTTGAACCTGGCTGCAACCATGTATTTGCGCGAGGAAAAGAAGAACGCAGCATATATTAAATGTTTGCTCTTGTATTACGGATGGTTTGGCCTTAAAGATTCAGCTTCTATGCGTCTTTTGGGAGGACCTTGGGATGGTTTAACTGAAGAGGATTGGCAGTTTTATTTAAACCTTTATGCCGACGACGTAAAAGAGGTAGAAAAAAGTCCTTACGCAAATCTGTTTTTAAACGACTTAACGCATGATATGCCTGCTTGTTATATTGCCGCTGCAGAATTCGATCCTCTGCGTGATGATTCAGCAACGTTGGCAGCAATTTGCGATCAGTACGAGATCCCTCACCGTTTTGAGGTATTCCAAGGAACAATTCATGCATTCCTGCATTACACCCGTGTCCTCGATGATGCAAATGATGCTCTTGAACACGGTGCAACCTTCTTCCGACAGCAAGTAGGAATTCCGGAAGAAGCGCTTCAATAGGTTGATAGTTCGTTAAGAAATTACTTCTGCGAACTTGAGATAACCCCTCACATTCCCAATGGGGGACTTGCAATTGGGTTTATGAGGGAACGGTTGGTTTTAAAGCAGCGATAGTAGATTCGCTGCACAAAAAAGGAGGAAACAAAATGGATTTCAAGTTAAGCGATGATCAGGAACTTATCGTTCAGGCTTACCGTGACTACATGGAAAGCGAACCCTGGGATCAGTATTTCCTGGCGTGTGATGAGAAGCACGAGTATCCGCTGCGTTGGGTAAAGGGTCTGTGCGATCTTGGTTTTGACCAGATCATGCTTCCTGAAAGCCATGGCGGTGCTGGTCTTGAGCAGCCACTCGTTACCTTGATGGCTGTATATGAGGTTCTTGGTCAGTATGGTGGACCTACCTACGTTCTGTATCAGCTTCCTGGTTTTGAGACTATCATCCGTGAAGGTACTGAAGAGCAGATCGAAAAGGTAATGGCATATCTCGGTACTGGTGAGCAGATCTGGAATTCTGCATGCACCGAGCCTGGTGCAGGTTCTGACGTTTCAAGCCTGACCACCAACTACAAGCGTCGTGATGGCAAGATTTACCTCAACGGTACCAAGACCTTCATTACTTCTTCTAAGGGCGTTAAGTGGCTCGTCATCATGGCAAAGAACGCTGATGATCCTACGGTATTTACTGAGTTTATGGTTGATATGACTAAGCCTGGCGTAGAACTTGGTCCTCTGAACAAGCTTGGTCTTCGTATGGATAGCTGCTGCGAGGTATATCTCAACGATGTTGAATTAGAGGAATCCGACATCTTCGGTCAGGAAGGCAATGGCTTTAACCGCGGCGTTTCTGACTTCAACTTCGAGCGTTGGTTGGTTGGTGCTTGCGACTACGGTACTGCAATTTGCGCTTATGAAGATGCTTTGAAGCATGCTAATACTCGTGAGGCATTCGGCAAGACCATCGGTCGCTTCCAGCTCAATCAGCTCAAGATTGCTGAAATGACTATCAAACTCAATGCCATGAAGAACATGCTTTATGAAGCAGCTTGGAACGCTGACAACAATGGTGGCAACTTTGACGCTGGTGAAGCTGCAATGTGCAAGTACTACTGCGCAAACGCTTCCTTCAAGGTTGTAGACGATGCTATGCAGATCATGGGCGGCATCTCTGTTGCTTCCGAGCACCGCATCAACCGTATCTGGCGTGACCTTCGCGTTGATCGCATCTCTGGTGGTACTGACGAAATGATGATCCTTACCACTGCTAAGAACGCATTGAAAAAGTATCGTTAGACCTTAAGACTTTAAGGTATCCGTATTCGGGGATTCGTTTAATTATCCATTCCGTCCCTGGTGAAAACCGGGGACGGAAGGAATCTAATCGGGAGTTCATTACTACTTAAACGCTCCAACTTTTGTTGTGAGGCGTGCAAATAAGGAGGAAACTACTATGACTCTACCAACCGAAAAGCCGTCCTTTGGTCCACTTGACGATGTAAAGGTTGTTTATGCTGCAGTAGAGCTCGCTTGTCCAAAGGCGGCTGATTTGATGGCTGATTGGGGTGCAGATGTTACCTGGCTTGAGAACACTGGTGCTGGTGACACTATTCGCGACACCGCCTATATCAAGCAGGCAGAACGCCGCAATCAGCGCTCTGTAGCTTTGAATTATTTTTCTGAAGAAGGTAAAGAGATCTTCTTTAAGATGATCAAAGATGCAGATATTTTCATGGAGGCTTCTAAGGGCGGTACTTGGGCACGTAAGGGTATCACCGATGAGGTTCTTTGGGAGATAAATCCAAAGCTTGTCATCGTTCATGTTTCTGGTTTTGGCCAGGAAGGTGATCCAAAGATGGTAAAGCGTGCTGCTTATGACCTTACCGTTATGGCTTACTCAGGCATCATTATGCAAAATGGTACCCCCGAGCAACCAATGCTTCCTGGACCTTATACAGGCGATTACTTCAACACTTTAATGATCGCATCTTCTGCTCTTGCAGCTCTTTATAAAGCAGAAAAGACTGGCAAGGGTGAATCGATTGACCTTGCAATGTATGAAACGCTTCTCGCTATTGGGCAATATTATTTGGTTGACTATCTCAATGAAGGTATCAAGTGGCCTCGTCCTGGTGCTCGTAATCAGAATCTCTGTGGTATTGGCGAGTTTGCTTGCAAAGATGGATTTTTGGGCGTATGCCTCTATGGTGTCGATCAGAACAAGTACTTCTTGGAGACCATTGGCTTAGGTCATCTGTGGGGTACTGAGGATATTCCCGAGGATTGTTCTGCACTTTGGCTTTCCAATCCTCATGCAGAAGAAATTCAAAAGGCATTTGAGGACTACTGTTTAGCACATTCCAAGTACGACATTGAGCAGGATTTTGCCGATCATCGTATTGCTGCTCAGGTGGTTAATGACTTCGAAGATTTGGTTGAAGAAGAGCATCTCAAGCTTCGCAATACCTGGGTTGATTGGGAGACTGCTGATGGAGACACCTTCCATGGTTTGGGAGTGTTCCCTAAGTTTAAGAACAATCCTGGTCGAATCTGGCGTCCAATGCCTTACCAGGGTGGCGACACTGTTGATGTACTTACTAAGCTTGGCTACACCGAAGAACAGATTAAGGAACTTCTCGCATCCGGTGTTGTGAAGGAAAGCTAGTTTTAGCAAAGATATTCGCACATGCCCTCAAGCGTAGTTCCCCCCTCCCGCGCTTTTGTATGGGCAAGGTAATCATATCCCCTCCGGTTCCCTTTTCCGGAGGGGAATACTGAAAAGTTCATAACGCATTTTTTGCATTTAAGTTTTTATACGTGTTTTCTGATAAAAGCCCACATAGACTCTCCTCTTTCTTTTCGGACTTTTTTGGTTGCATTCTCCTATGTGGGTTTCTATTAGGAAATGGTCGCTGCGAAAAAGGGAATTTTTAATCGTAACGAACTTTAAGGCATACCTCATCCCTTCGCTTAAAAGGGGAAAGCAAGCGAGTGGGTTAATGATATCTGGAGGAGGAACCAAGGATGACTGATATCGTAGGTAATGAAACGCTTCGTGATCTTTGGCAAAGCGTAGTCGATCGCCGGGGTGATCGTCAATTTCTTACGTTTCATAATAGGGTGGGAGACATTTTTGAATATACCTATTCTGAGTTTGATCAGGATGTAAATCGTATTGCTAATGTATTCTTGTCACTCAATATAAAAAAGGGTGATCATGTAGCTCTTCAGCTTCATAGTTCTCCTGAATTCTTGATGTGTCTTTTTGGGTTATCGAAAATCGGGGCAATTGTTGTTCCAGTAAACGAACAGTATCTTTCTGATGAAGCAGAATATATTCTTCGCACCTCTGGTGCTGTTTGTGCTGTTACAGAACCCTTATTCTTTGAGACGTACGAAGAACTTTTACAAAGAGGACTTTATTTCCCAAAGGGACTTTTAGTTGCGCGAGCAGGAAGCGACTCGCCCGAATCTGAAATCGATTTTTCGCAATTCTACACCAAGCCAGGTGAAGAAAAAGAAGGCGTACAGTCAATTTATAATTTCTGGGAGATGCGCTGCGAAGAGTCTACTGAATTACGCGAGTATGTAGAACTTAATTCGATGGATCCTTGTCAGATAATCTATACATCTGGCACCACGTCTAAACCTAAAGGTGTTGTTGTTACTCATGCAAATATGGTCTTCTCTGGTTTGTATGGGGACTGGGAGGTATCACTTCGTGGTTCAGACAGGGTGCTTAGTTCGATGCCTGCCTGTCATTCTAACTTCCAATTAGCAGCTCTTATGCCGGTTATCACTGCTGGAGCTTCGATAATTATTGTTGAGAAATACTCGGCACGTCGATTCTGGCGTCAAGTGCAACACTATCGCGCAACAGTGATTCAATGTGTTGCTATGATGCTTCGAACCTTAATGCTGCAACCTGTGGCAGATAACGAGAAAAAGCATCATGTTCGCGAGGTGCTGTATTTTATTTCCGTAACCGATGAAGAAAAAGAGGCCTTTGAAGAGCGTTTTGGTGTGAAGATTATGAACACCTATGGTTCTACGGAGTCAATCGGCTGGGCGTTGACTGATCCTCCTGTAGGAAAACGCAATTGGCCCTCTGTTGGCCGTGCTGGATTAGGGTATGAAGTTCGTATTGCCGATCTGGATGATAACGAATTGCCACATGGTCAGGTTGGTGAAATTCAGATCAAAGGTATTCGTGGTCGTTCTGTAATGTTGGAATACTTCAATAATCCGAAAGCGACTGAAGAAACCTTTACTGAAGATGGATGGTTAAAGACCGGAGATCAGGGCTATCAAGACGATAATGGCTGGTTCTTCTTTGTAGATCGTAAATCAAATATGGTTAAACGTGCTGGTGAGAACATTTCCACGACTGAGATAGAAGAAATTCTCGAAGAACATCCCAACATTTCAGAGGCTGCTGTTATTGGTGTTCCCGATCCAATTCGTGATCAGGCGATAAAGGCGTTTGTGCTCCCTCACGATAAAAGCAAGGTAACAATTGAGGAACTAAAAACGTATTGCGAAAGTAAAATGGCAAAATTTAAAGTGCCCACATATTTCGAAATCGTTGATGATTTTCCTCGTACTTGCAGCTTAAAGATTGAAAAGAAATTACTTAAATAAGTTGAGGACAATTCGACCAAACGCAAGATCCCTTTTTAAACCGTATTTTATGGGGTCTTTAATGTGTATGAGCAAATCATGAACGAAAGGTTTTGCTATGGCGATTTCAACAGACATAGTAGGTAAAGAATTTGGTCCTTTCATACGTTCTTATACGTTCAAGGATTTAGAAATTTGCGCTCTTGGATGCAATGCGGGGTACGACGGTAAAACTGATCTTGAATATATCAATGAAAAAGATGCTACGAACCCTGCACTTAAAGTTCTTCCAATTTTTGGTGTACCTCTAACCGTAAATGAAGAGATGACTCGTACCCTTGATTATGGGTATGATTATTCTGGCTCTCTTCACTATGGTTTTGAAATTCGTCTCCATGCTCCTTTTAAAATGGAAGACACCATCAAAACCTTTGTAGCTCAAGATGCGTTGTTTGATCGAGGAGAGGGTCGTGGTTGCTTGTCAAAGCAAACTGGCCGAAGCTATAGCTCGGATGGAACTCATATCTGCACCGTTGAGACATGGGATGTGTGCATCTACGATGGCGGGTGGGGCGGTCCTAAGCCTCCTCGTGATATAGTTGAGATGCCCGATCGTGCTCCAGATGAAGAAGTTACGGAAACTATGCCGTACAATATGCCGCTTATTTATCGCTTGATGGGTGATTGGCATCAGCAGCATATTGATTGGTCTTATACCGAACAGACAGGTTTAGAAAGACCAATTGCTCATGGGGTAAGTCTGGGTGGATTTACCATGCGACATATCATTTCTCGTTGGTTCCCTGGTGAACCTGAACGCATGAAGCGTTTTAAAACGCGTATCACTTCTCCAGTAATTCCTGGACAAACGCTTACAACTCGAATGTGGCAGGTAGGAGAAAAAGAGATTCGTTTTCAGCTGGTAGATTCAAACGCTAACGAAACGGGAGCAAAACCGCACTTGAATTATGGCATATGCGAATGGGATTAGGACTAGGTGAGATTTTATGCGGCAGCATCTTAAAACTTTGGCAAATTCGGTTACTACTCCAAAGGTAGTGGTAGAAGCAGTAACCGATGGGAGCGTAAGCAGAAAGATTAAGTATGCTGCCCGTAAGACAATTGACGACGTAGCAATGACCCCCTTTCTTCGTAAGATTACGTTCTTTTCAAGTGGAGGTGCTTTCCTGGAAGGCTATGCCCTTTCTTTGATAGGTGTTGCCCTCACACAAATTACCCCACTTTTTAATCTTGACTCTTTCTGGAGCGCTGCAATTGGTGCTTCGGTATTTTTAGGTATTTTGGTCGGTGCAATTTTAGGTGGTTATTTAACCGACCTGATTGGGCGTCGGAAAATGTTCATTATCGATATGATTGCCATTGGCGTTGTTTCGATTCTTTCGATGTTTTCAACCGAACCACTTCATTTAGTTTTAGCACGTTTCTTTATAGGCTTTTTTGTTGGTGCTGACTATCCAATTTCTACGGCAATGATCACCGAGTTTACTTCGAAGAAATACCGCGCAATTGCAATGGGTATGGTCTCAGCTTCGTGGTATTTTGGCGCAACTGCTGCAGCTTTTGTTGGTTTTGCCTTATTCCCTCTTGCAGATGGTTGGAAATGGATGTTAGGCAGTGCGGCTATTCCATGCTTAATTTTGCTTATTGGCCGTCATGATATTCCTGAATCACCTCTATGGTTGCGTGCTAAGGGTCGCATAGAAGAAGCGCGAGCAGTAATGGATCGCGTGTATGGTGAAGATGTCGACTTTAATGATGAGGAACAAGTTGGTCGTACAAGCATAGCGCAAATCTTTAAAGGTGGGTATTTTAAGCGCGTTATTTATGTCGGTCTGCTTATTTTGTGCCAAGTGGTTCCGATGTATGCGATCTATACTTTTGGTCCTGATATTATGACTGCCTTTGGTTTAGGGGAGGGTCGTGATTCGATTCTTGGCGAAGCAGCAGTAAGCTTGTTCTTCCTGATCGGTACGTTCCCCGCAATGTTTTGGCTTAATTCAATTGGTCGTAGACCATTGCTTATTGGATCACTTGCTTTTATGGCTGTAGGCCTTGTAATCTTAGGAGTCTTTCCAACTGCTCCTGTTATTGTGGTTATTCTTGCATTTGGCCTTTACGCTTTCTTTAGTGGAGGACCAGGAATTTTACAATGGCTTTATCCTAACGAGCTTTTCCCGACTGCAGTTCGTGCTTCGGCAGTAGGTATTGCAATATCTATTTCGCGCGTAGGTACTATTGTTTCTACCTATGGAACTCCTCTTATGCTTGAACAATTTGGTGTTGGTCCTACCATGCTTGCAGCTGCCGCTTTAGTTGTTCTTGGTCTTGTTCTTTCGATTTTTATGGCACCTGAAACACGTGGTAAGTCTTTAGCCGAGACCAGCAAAGTGGGATAACGTACTTTGACTGTACTTTTGTACGCAAGTTTCAATAAACATATTTCTAGCTATCTTAATAGCTAATAGAAATCAACCTCTAGGTAGACTAGGATCATTTTTAGGGGGGGGGAAAAAAAAAAAA
>FR896072.1:94849-95389 GCA_000435475.1 Cryptobacterium sp. CAG:338
TTAAAAAGTATTGCTCATTTCGATACGTACGAAAATTTCTAAAAGTACTGACGCGCCAAAAGAAAAGACATCGGAAATCCGATGTCTTTTCTTTTTGAGGAGGGATATGAAGTGATTCTTTTCGAGTTATTCATTCTTATTGCATCACGAAACAACAAGGGAAAATTTACAGGTGAAGAATCAAACCTAAAGGTGAAAGATGCGCGATTTAGCGACCCTTCCAAACTGGCTCACGCTTTTCTACGAATGCTGCTGGTCCTTCAATACCGTCTTCGGTTTTTTCAAGGAAGCGATATGCAGCGTCGCAATATTTCATTGCGTCTTCTTCGGACATCTGATCAGCAGCATGTACCAAATACTTGGTCCACTTCAATGCGAGAGGAGCATTCTTTAGGCACTGCTCTGCGAGCTCGATTGCCTTATCCATTACCTCTTCAGCAGGAACTACATAATTGATAAGACCAAGTTTCTGAGCTTCCTCGGCTTTAATCTTCTTACCAGTAAGTAAGAGTTCCATGCAATCTTTACGGTTGATATCAC
>FR896072.1:95395-106962 GCA_000435475.1 Cryptobacterium sp. CAG:338
GTTAAAACCGGGTGAAAAAAAAACAACCCCGCCAGTAGAAGCGATGATGCCTAAACCTACTTCAGTGCAACCGAACTTAGCACGATCAGAAGCTACAACCATGTCACAAGAGAGTGCGATTTCCATGCCGCCGCCAGCAGCAGAACCATTGCATGCAGCAATAACAGGCTTAGAGCAGGTACGGTTAGTCAAGCCGCCAAAACCGTGTTCGGTAACAGTCTGGCATTCGCCGCCTTCAGAAAGCTCGGAGAGGTCTTCGCCAGCACAGAATACTTTGCCGGTACCCGTTACGATGATGGCACGAACAGCAGGATCGGTTTCTGCATTGTTCATGATATTTTCCATAGCTTTTGAAGTTGCTCCATTGAGCGCATTTGCCATGTCTGGACGGTTGATGCGAATAATAAGCAAACCGTCTTCTCGTAGCTCTGATACTACGGTGTCAGTTCCAAAATAATCTGCCATTTCTTCCTCCTTGTTACTCGATTACTAATGCATTAAGAACTTTTAACTCCCCTTTGTGTTTGTAGGAACAACACTTGTATTTCTCAATGCAGTTTTATCGTAGGTATCTTTTGTCTAGGAGGCATCACCAGGTATTTGGTATCGTATAATTACTCAAAATCACCCACTCACTACTTTTTAAGTAGGTGTCTTTTTCGCTCATTTTAGAAATTACTGACAAGTAAATTTTCTTTTAAGGTTTCCATTTACCGAGCAATTAAGCTTGCCCCGCGATCATAGGGGAGCTGTTTTGCTTATTGCTACTAGAGTAGATACATCGCCATTACGGCGATTTTGTTTATCGGTTCCAGAAGAGGTGGATGCCCATGGAAATTCTTGGATTTCTTATCCTATTTCCGCTCGTGATCGCGGGCCTATTAATGATCATAAGAAAGACCAAGCCCCGTAATGTTATTGTCTGCATTGGTTCAGCAGCGATAGCTATTGCTTCGATTGTTTTAGTAGTTACCAATATGGGAACAACTGGAACTTACTTTACTTTTGAATCGGAGTATGTTGATTACCTTCTCATTGCGGTTGATGTGATAATTGCGATTACTATCATCGCTTTTGCATTGAAGTATCGTAATGTTCCTGCTTTGGTTTTGGCTCTCATCCAAATTATTGGAACTTTGGTATACGAATTTATGTTTGCTCATGGGCTTGAATGTACGCGTAGTCTCTACATTGATTCCTTGTCGCTCATTATGGCTTTAATAATTGGCATTGTGGGAACTGGTATCTGCGTTTATTCAATTGGCTATATGCATGACTTCTATTTTGGTATTCATCATCCAGAAACTGAAATGCCAGATCGTAGACCAACCTTTTTTGCTTTGATGTTTGTATTCCTTTCTGCAATGTATGGAATCATCTTCTTTAACAATATGATTTGGCTGTTTACGGCATGGGAAGTAACGACCCTTTGTTCGTTTTTACTTATTGGGTTTACCAAAACCGACGAGGCTATTCATAATGCATTTCGCCAAATAATAATGAACTTGGTTGGCGGTATCGCTTTTCTAGCAGCGTTGTTCTATCTTGCAATTCAATTTAGTTGCATTGACTTCATGGACTTTATTGTTTTCGGAACAATTGCGCCAACCTATGTTGTTCTTCCGCTCACTTGCTTGAGCTTGGCAGGAATTACAAAGGCAGCACAGATGCCTTTCCATACTTGGCTTTTAGGAGCTATGGTTGCTCCGACACCAACTTCGGCCCTACTTCATTCTTCCACCATGGTTAAAGCAGGCGTATTTATGCTCATTAAATGTGCCCCAATTTATGCCGTTTCTTTTGCTCCGTCTATCTTGGTAATTCTCGTGGGAGGTATTACGTTCCTTCTGTGCTCCATGATGGCTATCTCGCAGTCTAACGGTAAACGTGTTTTAGCTTATTCTACGGTTGCAAACCTGGGTTTGATTACTGCTTGTGCGGGTGTTGGAACTGCAGAGGCTATCTGGGCTGCTATTCTTTTGGTTATTTTCCATGCGGTTGCAAAAAGCCTTTTGTTCCTCTGTGTTGGTACCGCAGAACATCATATCGGTTCTCGTGATATCGAAGATATGGATTTACTCTTCGAAAGAATGCCCCGCTTATCCCGCATGATGATTGTTGGTATCATGATTATGTTCCTAGCTCCGTTTGGCATGTTAGTTGCAAAATGGGCAACGTTGGTGTCTTTTGTGGATACAAGACAATTTGCTTTGCTGCTAATGCTTGCTTTTGGTTCTGCTGCAACCTTTATGTTCTGGGCAAAATGGCTTGGAAAGTTAGCTGGAATTACAGGCACTCCCGAGAGTATTGAAAAGACTGTGCATTGGAGCGAGTGGATTGCAACAATGACGTTTACCATTCTCGCGCTTGTTTGCTGTGCGGCAATTCCACTTATGTCTGATTATCTGATCGAACCTTACATTGCATCAGTACTTGGTATCGCTATCCAGCCTATCTTGGATGATGATCTCTATATTGCAGCAATAATTTGCTTAGTTATGGCGGTGGTACTTCTTGGCGGAATGCGCAAATTTAAGAAGAACGTTCGCAAAACAGATGCCTATCTTGCAGGTATTTCGGTAAATAATGCTGAACGTACTTTTGTGAATTCGCTTTCTCAACCCAGTGCTGCTACGGCTCGAAATTGGTATCTAGAGCCCGTGTTTGGTGAAGCAAAAATTCGCCCCATAGGCACCATAGCTTGCTATGTGTTGCTAGCTGCTGCCTTTATCTGGGCTGTATATTTGACGGTTACTATTGGAATTCTCTAGGCAAAGGAGTTACTGAATGGATACTGTTATTTCAATTCTCATCACGCTTCTTGCCTCGGTTGTTTTTGCGATAGTGGCGACGGTACTTGGTTGTTTGCTTGCTGGTCTTGACCGAAAGGTTACAGCTCGAATGCAGGGTCGTGTAGGGCCTCCTTTGCTTCAGCCTTATTACGACGTAAGAAAACTGTTTAGTAAAGAAAATACCGCTGTAAATACTGCTATTGGCACGTATGTATTCTGGGCTCTTATCTTTACTTTCATTGCTGGTGGTGTGTTTTTCTGCGGGGGAAATCTTCTGCTTTGCATCTTTATTGTTACGCTCGCAGAAATGCTTTTTATCATGGCTGCGTACGCAGCACGTTCTCCTTATGCAGAAGTTGGTGCTCATCGAGAAACGTTGCAGGTAATGGCGTACGAACCTATGGTGTTGCTTTTAGCTGTCGGATTCTTCTTAGCAACGGGTAGTTTTAATGTTTCTACGGTTTTGCATTTGGACTATCCCATTATTGGATCTGCTATTGGAGTATTTTTAGGCTTACTTTTTATTCTTACTATTAAACTTCGTAAGTCTCCTTTTGATTTATCGTACTCACATCATGCACACCAAGATCTTGTAAAGGGTGTCACTACTGAAATGTCCGGTAAAGTACTCGGACAAGTTGAGATCATGCATTGGTGCGAAAACATTCTGTTTTTAGCTTGGGTAGCGATGTTTTTCATTTGGGACAATCCTCTCTGCATCCCTGTCGTGATTGTCGCGCTTATTCTTATTTATCTATTGGAAATCTGGATTGATAACAATTTTGCCCGCGTAAAATGGCAGCTTCTTCTGAAATCTGCTTGGGTTGTAACCCTTATTTTTGCGGGTATCAATATCGGTCTACTAATCTATCTGTAAGGAGAAGGTATGTCTGCGATTTCGAAATCTCCTTGGATTATTCATTATGACGGCTCGAGCTGTAATGGATGTGATATTGAAGTCTTAGCAGCGTTGACGCCTCTTTATGATGCTGAACGTTTTGGTGTAATCAATACAGGCAATCCTAAACACGCTGATATTTTCCTTGTGACTGGCAGCGTTAATCAGCGAAATATAAGCGTTATTCAAGAGATATACAACCAGATGGTAGAACCTAAAGTAGTGGTTGCTTGTGGTGTTTGTGCTTGTACAGGTGGTATCTTCCACGATTGTTACAACGTTATAGGCGGTATAGACCAAGCGATTCCAGTAGATGTATATGCACCTGGATGCGCCGTTCGTCCCGAAGCTATTATTGATGCGGTAGTTCAAGGTGTTGCGGTCCTTGAAGAAAAGGCTAAGAAGCTTGCTGAACAGAAGAAAGGTGCCTAGTTATGTCATTAAAACAAGACTTTCGACCATTGGCACTAGAGAATCTTATTGATACTTGCAAAGAGTATAAAGAGAAGGGATATCGTCTCGATCAGTTGCTTCCTAAACTCGAACGGGATAATACCATCACTCTGATCTACACTTTTGTGCTTGATAACGAAATCGTTAATTTTAAGATCGGCGGAATCATTAAAAACGAAACGGTCGTTCCTTCGGTTACCGAATTGTTCATTGCTGCGTTTGTATTCGAAAATGAAGCTCACGAACTTTATGGGGTTAACATTGAGGGAAATGTTCTGGATTTCAAGGGGAATTTCTATAAATTCCCCGATGGAGTAGAAGCTCCTATGACAATTATTTCGCCAGAACAACTTGCAGCGCGTGAGAAGGCTGCGAAAATTGCTGCTGCTAAGGCGGCACGTGAGGCTAAAGCTAAAGCATCGCGCGAATCTGATGGTAGTAACGAATCTACTCCAGATAGCAAAACCGAGAGCACAGGTCAGAATACCGAGGATCTTGAAGCTAAACTTGCTGGAATGGATCCAGAAAAAGCTGCAAAAGTGCGTGCAGCAATGGAAGCAAAAGCAAAGAGGGAAGCAGCGCGTGGTGCTTCTGCTCAGTCGGAATCCAAGGAAGGGGAATAAAGATGGGAAAAGCTCAAGTTATACCCTTTGGCCCCCAGCATCCTGTTTTACCGGAACCTGTTCATTTAGACCTTGTCGTACAGGACGAAACCGTTGTTGATGTTTTACCTCAGATTGGTTTTATTCATCGCGGCCTTGAAAAACTGGTAGAGACGCGCGACATACATCAATACATTTATGTTGCTGAACGTATATGCGGTATTTGTGCTTTTGGTCATAGCTATGGGTATGCCCAAGCGGTTGAAACTTTAATGGGCGCAGAAGTTCCAAAACGCGCAGAATATTTGCGAACAATCATGCATGAGCTCTCTCGTATTCATTCTCATCTTTTGTGGATGGGTCTTGCAGCAGATGCATTTGGTTATGAGAGCTTATTTATGCATACCTGGCGTTTGCGTGAACGAATTCTTGATATTTTTGAAGCGGTTGCTGGTGGACGCGTGATTCTTTCGTATACGCTTCTAGGAGGCGTTACCAAAGATATCGATGCCCCTATGCTTGCCTCTATAAAAGACACCTTAAAAGGTCTTGGAAAAGAATATGGCGAAATCTGCAATGCCTTTTTGAAAGATTCTTCGGTTAAAAATCGTACCGTTGGAATTGGCGTTATAGATGAAGAACATGCTTACGAATACGGTATGGTCGGACCGTTTGCTCGAGCAAGTAATGTAAACAATGATGTTCGTTGTTTAGGAATTGGCGGTTATGGAGAACTTTCCTCGTTTGAGCCAATTATGGAAACTGCGGGTGATTGTTATGCGCGTGTAAAGGTTCGTGCACTAGAAGTGTTGCAGTCAATCGAAATCATTAATGAGCTTATCGATAAAATACCTGATGGCCCTGTTCATATTCCGGTAAAAGGAGCTCCTGCTGATGGTTCGGAGGCGTGCAACATTCTTGAGCAGCCTCGCGGTGAAGTTTTCTATTACTGCAGCGGTAACGGAACAAAAAATCTTGAGCGCATGCGAATCCGTACTCCTACTTCACAAAATCTTGCTGGTATGACCATGGCCTTAAAAGGATGCGAAATCGCAGACGTAAATATGATTGTTCTTTCAATTGACCCTTGCATAAGTTGTACGGAAAGGTAGGAGCGTAATGGGTGGTTTTAAATTAGGAAAGATGACCCTTCGCTCACTGTTTTCGAAACCCGAAACTATTCGGTATCCTTTCGAAGAACCTGAGCATCCAGCTTGCATGAAGGGCGTTGTAGAGTTCGACTATTCAAATTGTATCTACTGCGGGATTTGCGAAAAGCGTTGTCCAACCAATGCTATTTCGGTGAATAAAAATGATCAAACTTGGACTATAGATCATTTTGCTTGCATTCAATGCGGCTCCTGTATACGCGAGTGTCCCAAATCTTGCTTGACGATGAATCCCGTTCTTGTTCATCCAAGTACGGAAAAGAAAAAGGTAACAATTTCGAAACCTGAGCCAACAGAAGAAGAAAAGGCAGAGCTTGCGCGCAAAGAAGCCGAAAAAGCTGCTAGAATCAAGGCTGCAAAGGAAGCAAAAGCTGCTAGAGAGAAGGCTGCTGCTGAACAACAGTAAGTTTCTTTTTTTTCGGTAGTTGAATAGAAGTGAAAGAACCGGGCTTATTACCCGGTTCTTTTGTGGAGGATTAAGCTATGTCGCATCATAAAAAGCCTGAAGAATATGAGGTAAGTAATAAAATTTTTACTCTGCCTAATTTTCTTTCTTTTATTAGGCTTTGCATGATTCCCGTATTTCTTGTTCTTTTATTAAATGGCTTCAACCTTGCTGCAACATTGGTTTTTGCTATTGCTGCATCAACTGACTGGGTCGATGGTCAGGTTGCTCGACGAACAAATTCTGTTTCAAAATTAGGTCAGCTGTTAGATCCTTTTGTTGACCGATTCCTTATGATTTCAGGCGTTGTAGGATTATTGATCATTGGACGTCTTCCTCTTTGGATTGTCCTTGTGGTGGTTTTACGCGATGTATTTATGCTAATCGGCGGATCTTACTTATTGTCTCGCTGGAAGGTTCGTGTGCCTGTTATTTACGCCGGAAAAGTAGCGACAACATTTTTGTATATAGGTTTTGCAGGAGTACTCCTCAATATACCGTTACTTGAAGGACTTGGTGTTGTTTCTGTTAGCTGGTTACCTGGATTTTCATTTGAAGCGTATTCTTGGGGCTTTTGGTTTGTATATGCTGGATTAGTATTATTAATTGGTACTACGACGTACTATATTGTTAAGGGGTATCAAGGCATGCGTGCCGCTCAGCGTGAGAAACTACATGGTGAGGGAGGAGAATAGGTAGGGGATGCCTTCAAAACGTTCCCATAGTTCTCAATTTCAATTTAGAGGAGATGGTAATAAGCATCCATCCCCTCGTAAAAGTGCGCAAAAAACGTATTTTAGACAAAGCTCTTCACGGGATAGGGGAGCTCAGTTTTCCGTACCTCAAACTTCATCAATATCAAATTCGCAAGGTACTTTAAGATCCTCAGCACGCATTAACGAAATACGTGCACGTGCATCTCAAAAGGCAAGCGATAAATCAGGTATTAATGGCTCGCAGAGAGATTTTTCTGATTCTCCTCAGACTGGTATGGATTCTCACTTAAAGCGAAAGAGGCCTCAAGTACAGCGATCCTTTAAACCACGAACGCAGGTTAACTCATCTTCTCAAAATACAAGAGCGCATCGTCCCTCGGTGGTTCAAGAGAACGCTAGCTCACGCGCTTCTTCTCGAAAGAACTCAAGAGAAGTGTCGAGGGAGCAAGCTTCATTTAGACCTCAATCTACTCGTCGAAATTCGGCAAAAGGATCAATAGGACAATCTGCGACATCATCAATTGCTGAGCAGAATATGTCGAGTCATATCTGGAATCAGGAACGTTACTCTTCAAAAAGAATGGATGCATCACGCGGTGGTTTTAAACCGCAAAAGGGTAGTGCTCTCGTTCAAAGACAGGGTCGACAGTTATCTGGTTTTGATAACACATCTCGAAAGGGTGCGCAGCCCCTTCATGGAATAAAAAAGCAACGCCGATTCCCCTACAAAATAGTAGTACCTTTCTTAGTAATTGTCCTTTTACTTGGTGGTGCTTTCGGTATAGATTCGCTCGTTAATGGTAATAAGATTTATCAAGGCATCTCAATTGGTGAAATTGATGTTTCGGGCTTAACGCAACAAGAAGCGGTTGAACAAGTTTCTGGGTATTATTCTCCAAGAGTTTCAGGAAATGTTGCAACTTTTTATTCCTCTGAAGAAGCTCAAGCAAACCCTCAAACTCCTGAAAATGCCGGTAATGTCGAAGAGCAAATTTCATACGAAGAGTCGGTTGACTCACGAACGCAGTGGACGCTTCCAGCCAGTAAACTTGATGCGACTTTCGATGTAGAAGGTATGGTTGAACAAGCATTTCAAGTTGGAAGAAATACGGGGGGAATAATTGCACGTATCCAAGCTGCGCTCAATGGATGGCATTTTAATCCGGAGTGCACTTTCAATGAAACTACCTTATCGGAAACTCTTTCAGAGATGACTGCTGCGGTTGGTAATGAACGTGTGAATTACAATGTTGAAATGAATGATGAAGGCATTGCTTCCGTAACCCCAGGTCATGATGGTAATGAAGTAGTACGGGATTGGCTTGTTTCTCGACTCAATGACACGTTTTTTGGCTCAAATCAGAATAATTCCTACCTTTTAGAGACTCAGTATATGCCTCTGCAGATCACTGAAGATTCTGCTCGAATTTGTGCTGATAGTATCAATGCTTCCTTGTCTTCTGGGGCAACATTTTCCTATGAAGGACAGACTTGGACTGCTTCACGTCAAGATCTTTCACAATGGATTACTACTTCAGTTAAACAGGAGGGTGATTCTTGGATATTAAAGCCTCTTTTTGATGAAGCTACCGCAAAAAAAGCTTTGCTTTCTTCACTCCATTCCAACATTGAACTTTCTAATCTCCAAGTAAGCATTTCTCGTGATGATCAAGGCACAATAAGCGTATCGTCAAATGCCACGGGAACTGTTCCGTTAATTTCGGATGCTATTGCATCAATGAATGAAACCTTTTTCGTGAGCGAATCCCGATCAGAAGCTCCTACTATTGAACTTTCATCGACAGATTTGCCTTCTACTGTTTCTTTTGACGATGCAGTCGATTTCGGTTTAATAAGCGAAATTTCTTCATTTACTACCCAATATTCGTCAGGTGCTGAAGCGAGAACGGTCAATATTCATACCGCTGCCGATTTGCTTTCGAATTCAATCATTAAAGCAAATGGAGGCACATGGTCATTCAATGATACTGCAGGAGAAGCAACTGAAGACAAAGGCTATCAAAATGCTGGGGCAATTGTGGGTGGAGAATACTCTGATGCGATTGGTGGCGGCATTTGTCAGGTAGCAACGACAGTTTTTAATGCAATATATGACGCTGGGTATCCAATCACGGAACGACATAATCATACGCTGCATATTGAAAGTTACCCAGAAGGCAGAGATGCCGCTATTGCTTATCCTTACATGGATCTTGTCTGGCAAAACGACACTTCTTCTGATGTGATACTAGTTATGTCTTATTCCAACTCTTCAGTTACTGCGACTTTATGGGGAGTTGATCCTGGTTATGAAGTATCAACCGACTATGGTGAATGGAAAGAGGGAGAACCCTATTCAGTTAAATACAAAACTGATGATACGGTGGCAGAAGGTACTGAATATGTTGAAACTACCGGAGTGAACGGTAGCAGTATTTCGATTACGCGCATTGTTAAAGATGCAAATGGTAACGTTCTTCACGAGGATGTATTTGAGTCGAATTATGCCCCGAAAGATGAAGTGATTGTGAGAGGCAGTGCTTAAAGTCATTTACCGCTGCTCAGACACCATACTTAGTTCTTAAATATAAAGTTTAGACAAGAATGCCATAATACTTATTACTATTTTATATGGGTTTTCTTTCCTATTTATCTAAAGATGCAGTCACACTTCGTAAGTGAAAGGGGTCGTTTGTGCTTTATCAACCCGAAATCGAAACGATGTCTCGTGAAGATCTCGAGGCACTACAGCTTAAGCGCTTGAAGGATCTCGTTAAACGAGTTTCTGAATCTATTCCTTTCTATAAAGAATCGTTTGCAAAAGCAGGTCTTTCTGCTGATGACATTACCTGCCTTGAAGACCTTGCGAAGTTTCCCTTTACTACGAAGCAGGATATGCGTAATGCCTATCCCTTTGAAATGTTTGCGGTTCCAAAAAGTGAAGTTGCTCGAATTCACTGCTCTTCAGGTACTACGGGCACTGCAACAGTTGTCGGATATACGCAAGCAGACTTGGATCGCTGGGGAGATTGCTTTGCTCGTTTCCTCTATGCGGCAAATTGTGGCAAAGAAGCTACGATTCAGGTCGCTTATGGGTATGGATTGTTTACAGGTGGGCTAGGTGCCCATTATGGTGGTGAGCGTGCGGGCTGTACTGTGCTGCCTATGTCGACCGGTAATACTAAACGACAGGTAAGGCTCATGCATGATTTTGAGGTAGATGCTCTTTGCTGCACGCCCTCTTATGCACTTAACATTGCAGATGTCGCAATAGAAGAAGGATTTGATCCGGCCAAGGATTTCAAGATTCATGCCGCTGTTTTAGGTGCTGAACCCTGTTCGGAAGCTATGCGAAGCGAAATTCAAGAGAAGCTTGGTGTTCAGGTGTTCGATATTTATGGTCTATCAGAAATTATGGGCCCCGGTGTTGCATGCGAATGCGAAATGCAACATGGCCTTCATGTCTGCGAAGACCAATTTATTATTGAAATAGTTGATCCTGAAACCCTGCAGCCAGTACCAGATGGTCAATGGGGTGAAGTGGTATTCACCACACTTTGTAAAGACTGTTCACCGCTTATTCGTTATCGCACCCGAGATATTTCCCGCATTATTCCCGGTGAATGTTCTTGTGGCCGCACCTTCCGAAGAATGGATCGTATTACAGGCAGAACTGACGATATGATGATTCTTCGTGGTGTAAACGTATTCCCATCACAAATTGAGGAAGAAATTGTATCCTTCCCTGAGATTACTGCTCAATATCAACTTATTCTTACTACAAAAGGTACTCTTGACCATGTTGAATTGCTGGTTGAGACTGTTCCTGATTTCCCCTTCGACGAGGTTCGTCGTTTGGAGAAATTGAAGCGAGATCTTGAAAAAGCTTTGAAAGATAACTTACAAATTGCTGTTGACGTTAAAATTGTAGAGCCGAAAACTTTAGAACGTAGCGAAGGTAAAGCAAAACGTATTGTCGATCTTCGAGAGGGGTTGCACTAATGATTTCTCAGCTAACTGTTTTCTTGGAAAACGAAGAAGGTCGTCTTGCAAGTGCGGTTCGCACTATTGCTGATGCCAATATAAACATGCAGGCATTGTTTTTAGCTGATACTGCAGATTTTGGTATTCTTCGTATTTTTTGCGACACTCCTCAAAAAGCATGTGATGCTCTTACTGCTGCGGGTTATCGTGCACGTTTGATTGACGTGGTAGCGGTACGCGTTGCAAATAAACCAGGTGAGCTCGCTAATCTCATGGATTATTTGAATGAAAACAACATAAATGTTGAATATGCTCACTGCTTTATTGTGGGAGATTTTGCGTATGATGTTTTAAAGGTCAATGATCCTTCATTGGATGTTAAACTTTCGGCAGCAGGATTTAAGGTATGCAAACCGGAAGATGTTTATGTCGTTGACTAATTGTTTTTCTCACATCTCTAATCGTACGAGAGTAGGCGCTTGCATTAGCGCCTTTCTCCTTTGTGTTA
>FR896072.1:107082-109066 GCA_000435475.1 Cryptobacterium sp. CAG:338
CAATGTAGTTGCTGAATATGTGTATGTTGTCGACGATCAGGGCCAAGTGTATTTTGAGCGTGGTGCTGACACGCAAACTCATATCGCATCTATCACTAAAGTAATGACTGCTCTTGTTGCCCTTGAGTATGGTGATCCTCAGTCGACTACCATCACGGTAAGTCAAACTGCTGCTACCATTGGCGAATCATCCGCTATGTTGCAAACTGGTGATTCGATGAATCTGGAAACTGCACTTAAGGCGTTGATGATACCTTCAGGCAACGATGCTGCACAGGCTATAGCTGAGTCCATGGGTGACTCTATCAAGCAACAGCTGCAAGAGCAAGGCGATACAAACGTTCCCGAATCCGCCTATGATGCCTTTGTCTATGCCATGAACAAAAAAGCCCAAGAGCTAGGTATGACGAATTCGCTTTTCGCTAATCCTCATGGACTTGACATCGACCAACATGATGCAGAGATGTATTGCTCAGCTCGCGATGTTGCAACTATGGTTTCCGCGGTAATGAAAAACGAAACTTTTAGATCTATTGTTTCCATGGATGGTGCAACTATCCAGGTAACGCGAAATGGTGCAACTGCTGATATACCACTTGAATCTACTGATGTACTTATTGGGACTTATGAGGGTGCCTGTGGTGTAAAAACTGGATATACCGAAAAAGCAGGTCAATGCTTTGCTGGAGCAGTAGAACGAGATGGCAAAACCCTGTATGCGGTTGTTCTTAATTCAAACTCTGAACAACAGCGTTTTACCGATGCCACAACACTTGATGACTGGGTTTTTAACAATGTGATAGATTACGCCCTCGCGCATAGCCCCGAAACAACTTCTATGACTACCTCTGATGGTCAAACCTCTGAAGTTCCCGTTGTTGCTCACGTTAGCCATTCAGGATGGATTGATAAAACATTTAAGGCCACTTTGTCGGACCCTGAAATGTCTGTTGAAGTTTTTGCTCTTGAAGGGAATGTAAGTCAAGAGTTCGAGTTCGACACTATTTCAGGCGATGTAAGCGTCGGTCAAAAAGTTGGTACAGCGAAGTTTTATCAGCATAATGAAGAAATTGCATCTTGTGATATTGTTGCTGCAGAATCCTGTAGCGCTCCCAATTTCATCGAAGGCATAGGAATTTGGTGGGACCGTTTAATGAGAGGTTTCAGTGGCGAACAAACTTCAGCTGAAAGTGTCGTGATAAACACCACTCCTCTGATTTATGGGAGTAATGCAACCTTAAATCAAACAACTTAAACTATAGCTCTTAGGAGGAAAAATGGATAAATGCCCTGTATGCAATAGTCCGCTTAATCCTCAAGATGAATCGTGCGCCGCTTGTGGTTATCGTCTTCAGGATACGACGGAGGAATTTAAGGTAGTATCGTTAGAGCCCGATACCACTGATGTGCCTAGCACCACCACTACAACACCCACTCTTACGGTTTTGTATGGGAAACAGGAGGGGTTAGTCTATCAGCTAACGGGAGATCGAGCTTCAATTGGTCGATCTCCAAAATGTGAGGTGTTCTTAAATGACATGACTGTCTCACGTGAACATGCTCTTCTAGAGCGTGTAGGGGATGGTTGGTCCATTCGAGATACCGAATCGTTTAACGGGGTATGGGTTAACAATACCAACGTTGATCATGTCATGCTTTCGGATAGAGACATTATTCAAATTGGGTGCTTTGTATTACGGTACGCTGAGTAATGAGGAGATAAGTTTATGAAGCTTCTTTCGGGAAATGAAGCAATTGCCCAGGGTGCATGGGAGGCTGGTTGTCATATTGGAACGGCTTATCCTGGCACGCCCTCGACCGAAACAATGGAGGCATTTGCACAGTTACCTGAGGTTTACGCCGAATGGTGCCCCAATGAAAAAGTTGCTTTAGAGGTAGCCGTTGGTGCTTCTGCAGCAGGCGCTCGTAGTCTTGTTACCATGAAGCATGTTGGAGTTAATGTCTGTGCTGATCCGCTTTTTAC
>FR896072.1:109108-114003 GCA_000435475.1 Cryptobacterium sp. CAG:338
AGGCCTTCTTCTCCTTGCAGCAGATGACCCGGGTATGTTTTCTTCCCAGAATGAACAAGACTCACGATACTATGCCATGGCTTCTTTGATTCCAGTTTTAGAACCGTCTGATTCAGCTGAAGCACATCGCTTTGCTAAAGAGGCGTATGAGATTTCTGAACAGTTCGATACTCCTGTTATGATGCGCTCTACGGTCAGAATCTCACATACGAAAACACCAGTAGAAATTGGACAGCGTCAAGAGATCCCGAAAAAACATTACGAAAAAGACCCTTCCAAATGGGTTATGATGCCTGCTTTCGCGAAACCTCGTCGTAAAGTTTTAGTGGAACGAATTGTGTCTTTGCGAAAGTGGGTTGAAACGTGTCCTTACAATGTTGTTGAACGAGCATCTGAGCAGCAAGCTATTTCTTCGGTACGTCAAGGAATAATTTGTTCTGGCTCGGTTTATCAACACGTAAAAGAAGCTTGCCCACAGGTTGATGTTTTTAAGTTGGGCGTGACATGGCCTCTTCCAAAGAATGCCTTACAGGATTTTGCAAATTCTGTTGATGAAGTTTATGTTGTCGAAGAAGCCTCGACCTATCTTTCAGATGCAGTTAAATCATGCGGGATCGTACTCAATGATTTTAAAGTTCCTCTTCCTCCCGACGGAGAGCTTACTCCTTCTGCGATTCGTATTTCGTTTGGTTTGGCTCTTCCCGAACACAAAGACTCTGAGCGTGATATCCCCAATAGACCTCCAGCGCTATGTCCTGGTTGTCCTCACCGCATAATCTTTAAGGAATTATCACGTCTTCGTGCCATTGTGACAGGCGATATTGGATGTTATACCTTAGGAGCTTTGCCGCCGCTTTCCGCAATGGATACCACACTTGATATGGGTGCTTCAGTTTCAATGGCTCATGGTTTTGAATTAGCTCTAGAAGGCGATCATAGACCCGTTGTTGCGGTAATTGGCGATTCAACTTTTGCACATTCTGGTTTAACTTCTCTGATGAATACTATTTACAACAAAGGGGCAGGAACCGTTTGCATTTTAGATAATCGAACTACTGCTATGACAGGACAGCAAGGTAATCCTTTTAATGGGGTTACTTTGCAAAACCGTCCAAGTCGTGAGCTTAATCTCCCTGCAATTTTAGAAGCTTTAGGTGTCGATCATGTTCAATGTGTTGACGCATTTAACATGAAGGCTGTACGAGCGGCTTTGAAAAATGCCACTCAAAATGATGATCTGGATGTCATAGTTTTCCAGGGTTCATGTGTTCTTCTAGATAAATCTCCCAAGCAATCTTATGTGGTAACACCTGATTGCACGGGTTGCGGAATCTGCAAGACATTAGGATGTCCCGCTATTGCCTCTGATCCAGAAACGGGCATTTCTTCTATAGATCCAGACTTGTGCATTGGTTGTGACCAGTGCCGTCAATACTGTAATTTTGGAGCAATTGAGCCACGTGAGGGGAGTCGATAAGTGATGGATTCTAATGTATATACGATTCTTCTTTGTGGTGTAGGTGGTCAAGGCACTATTACCGCAGCAGATCTTCTTGCTCGCGTTGCCACTGCAGCGGGTCTTGATTGCAAGGTTTCAGAGATTCATGGAATGGCTCAGCGAGGAGGCGCCGTTACTACGGTTGTACGTTTTGGTGACAACGTTTCTACTATGGTTTGTGATGAAGGTTGTGCTGATAGCGTCGTTTCTTTTGAAATCGTTGAAGCTTTAAGAAATATATCTTTTTTAAAAACAAGCGGCTCATTAGTGGTCAACGATGAATCAATTAAACCTCTTCCTGTTTTAACGGGACGTGCTTCAATGCCTGCTCAGGCACGTAAGCGCTTACAGGACTATGGGGCGACCTTGATTCCTGCTAGTGAAATTGCAAGAAAAGCTGGTACAACAAAATGCGCCAATGTGGTTCTTCTGGGAGCACTTTCAGTTTCCCTACCTTTCTCTGCTGAGCTAT
The DNA here is from genome assembly GCA_000435475.1 of Cryptobacterium sp. CAG:338. Lineage (GTDB taxonomy): Bacteria > Actinomycetota > Coriobacteriia > Coriobacteriales > Eggerthellaceae > Anaerotardibacter. Next base: position 111,079 of record FR896072.1, read on the forward strand.
GGGAAGAAGTAATTCGCGCTAAAGTTCCACCTAAAACTATCGATATTAATATTGAAGCATTCCGACAGGGCGCTTCCTATGCAAGAGGGGAGCTCTAAATGAGTATTAAGCAGATAAGTGTTTTTGTTCAAAGTAGACCGGGTCATTTAAAGCGTAATCTTGATATTTTTCAAGAAGCAGGCATTAGCGTACGAGGCTTTAGCTGCTCAGATACTGGTGATTACGGTATTGCTCGCTTTATCGTGGATGACCCCGAACGTGGTTTAGCGGTATTGCAGGATCGAGGTGCTGCAGTAACCCTTACCGATGTTGTATGCGCTGAACTTATTGACGAACCTGGTGAATTAGCACGCGTGTTTGGAATAATAGCGGACGCGGGTATAAATATAACGTACAGTTATTCCCTTATTGCTACCTACATTGCTTTTAGAGTAGATGATCCTCTTGCTGCCGAAGAACTATTGCGCAATGAAGGAGTTCGCATTATCGATCAAGCGGAACTACGCTAAGTGTTTGAAAGCTTTTTCGTACTGTTCGCTACCATTTTCTCTATATTCGTGATGCCACGAAAGGAATTTTTTTCACTATGACTAACTCGCAAACAAGGCTTTATCAACCTGATATTGAAACGATGACACGAGACGATATTCGTTCGCTGCAGCTTTCAAAACTGCAAAAGCAGGTACGCTACGTTTATGAGCGAGTTGATTGGTATCGCAATAAAATGGACGAGATGGGAGTAAATCCATCAGATATACGTTCTCTTGAAGATGTTCGCAAGCTTCCCTTTACCGATAAAACGGTTCTCAGAGACACGTTTCCGTATGGGCTATTTGCTGTTCCCCTTGAAGAGGTTACTGAGCTGCATGCATCTTCAGGTACTACCGGTAAGCCAATTGTTGTAGGCTACAACAATCACGACATGCAGATTTGGAGTGAATGTATTGCCCGCCTTGCCTGTATGGCTGGTGTAGTGCCTGGCGATCGTGCCCAAATGGCTTTTGGCTATGGCATGTTTACCGGCGGTTTTGGACTCCACTATGGTCTACAAAAACTGGGTTGCATGTTGATTCCTGCAGGTTCCGGTAACACTGATCGTCACTTGCAAATGATTAACGACTACGGTACAACTGTTCTTATTGCAACACCTTCTTATGCTCTTCATATGTGTGAAGTTGGAGAAAAAGCAGGATTTGATTGGAAAAACTCAACTTTACGTATTGGGTTATTTGGCGGAGAACCTTGTCCTCCAAAGATGAAAGAAGAAATTGAAAATCGCATGCATATTACTTGCACCGATAATTATGGATTAACTGAGGTTATGGGTCCTGGCGTCGCGGGAGAGTGCTTATTGGTTCGTGATATGCAGCATATTGCTGAGGATCATTTCCTTTGGGAAGTTGTGGATCCCGAAACAGGTGAACCAGTTCCTGAAGGAGTTGAAGGCGAACTTGTGTTGACGCCTCTTGATAAACAGGCAATTCCAGTACTGCGCTATCGCACTCATGATCTTACGTATGTTGTTACTGAGCCTTGCGAATGTGGTCGTACCCATGCACGTATGAAAAAAGTCCGTAAACGCAGCGATGATATGCTTATTATTCGCGGCACTAATGTATTCCCATCACAGGTTGAAGATATCCTCTCTGGTATTAAGGGTGTGACGCCGTTTTACCGCATTGAAGTTGACAATGATACGGGTCTCGACCGCATGAAGATTCTTGTAGAGTTGGAACCATCAGCCTTCACTGATTCATATGAAGAAATGAACGGTTTCAGAAAGCATATTGCTCAAACCCTGAAAGAATCAATGTTGGTTTCTTCGGAAGTTCAGCTCGTAGAACCTGGTGGAATTGAACGTTCAATGGGCAAAACTAAACATGTTATCGACCGACGCAAATAGTTCTCGTCTTGTAGGAAGATTCGCACCTACTCCTTCCGGGAAACTGCATATTGGAAATGCATTCTCTTTCCTTGTTGCTTATCTTTTAGTAAAGCAACAAGGGGGAATTATGCGTATGCGTGTGGAGGATTTAGATACAGCCCGTTGCAAAACTGAATATATTGATTCTTTGTTTCGTGATTTCGAATGGCTTGGATTAACTTGGGAGAGGGAAGTAGTCTACCAGAGTAGACGCAATGATCTCTACAAGGAAGCTTTTAATTGTCTTGTGCAGCAGGATTTAGTGTACCCTTGTTATTGTTCTCGAGCAGATTTACATGCGGCTTCAGCACCACATAGTGGGGAAGAGGTAATCTATCCCGGTACTTGTAGAAATTTAACCGAGAAAGAACGAATCTCAAAAGGACGTTTTAAGGATCCTTCTTTTCGTATAAAAGTAAATGAGGCTACCTATAGCTTTAAAGATTACTTTCAAGGCTCTTATAGTGGTTCTCTTCCAAAAGAATCTGGGGACTTCATTATTCGTAGAAGTGACGGTATTTTTGCCTATCAACTTGCTGTTGTGTGTGATGATGAAGAGATGGGGATTACGTCAGTCGTAAGGGGCTGTGATCTCCTCGCTTCAACTTCTAAGCAATTATATCTTTGTGAAAAACTTGGGTTTTCTCATCCGGAGTATGGGCACATTCCTCTCTTTGTCGATACTCGTGGTAGACGTCTTGCAAAACGAGCAGATGATCTCAGCATCGAGTTTCTCAGAGAAGAATCAAAGCTTTCCTCGCGTGTTTTTTTAGGATTACTAGCGTATTCAAGTGGCTTAATTAAGGAACAGCAACCTTGTACTATTGATGAGCTCTGCAAGGAATGTGATTTAAGTGCGCTACAAGGAGTTAAAACCCTTAGCGTTCCCCAATTAAATCCATACTAAAAAGGCACTAGAGGCGAGCGCCAAGCAATAGAATGCCGTAAAAAGGACGTTTAGCGTTGTTATTTGTGCCATCGCGCCGTCGCGAGATGATTGA
>FR896072.1:114059-115512 GCA_000435475.1 Cryptobacterium sp. CAG:338
GAGTAGGAAATGTTGCCAGTACCAAAAGAAGAATAAAAGGCATACCTGGTGCATAAAAGATTCCAACAATCGCAACGATTACGAGCAACCAAACTGCAATCATCGCACGGTATGTTTTAACAGCAGTATTTCGACCAAGTAAAACCGAAATTGTTTTACGATGGGCAGGAATATCTTTTTCGATATCGCAGGTGTTGTTAGTAAAGAGAATCATTCCGATACCAATAATACAGGGGAGAGAAATTAAAAGAACTCGGGGATCTAAGATTCCAGATAGAACATAACAACTTGCTAGAGTTATAAGACCACCCATTACAATACCGCTTACAAACTCTCCTACAGGCAGATAAGAAATAGGGGTATTTCCAGCAGAGTAGAGAACTACAGCAAGTGCGCCAATTAAACCAAGGATAAGCAGTGGCCACCCCGTAATAAAAACTAGATAGAATCCCAGGATAGCTGCCAAAACTAAAAGAGAAATTGCATACAGCAATACCGTACGAGGATTTAAGTGGTTATATACCAATACTGCATCAAAGGCATCTTCAGAAGAGTTTTCGAGCGAGTCGGTACCTTTTTTATAATCGAAATAATCATTTAATACGTTAACAGCCGACTGCATCAAGATACTTATCGCTAAAAGGATAAGAGCTAGAATGAAGTTTATATTGCCCGAATAAGTTATCCCTGAATATATATAGGCAAGAAGGACAGGAGTAAGTGCTGCAGCCCAAGTATGAGGTCCTGAAAGCTGAAATGCCAGCGATGGGTTTAGGGATGAATAACTCGAAGGCTTTTTCACTGAAGGGCGTTGCTGGGGGGCAGCCATAAACTCCAGTCCTTTCTTTAGGTTCAATTAATTCCAAGTTTCTTTTCGGTAGCCAGTGCAGCGCATTACGCAAAGAAGTTTTCCGTCTTGATCATGCATTTCGATCACATTGCGAACAATTTTACGAGCACGTGAGACTTGGGTACAGGTTGCCGTAACAGTATCTCCTAGTTTTGCCGAAGCAATAAAATCTATGGATGCATCAAGCGTTACAACTCCGTTGGTAATATATTGATTTGCAGCGCCAAAGGTAAAATCTCCAAGAGTGAAGTACACACCACCCATAGGGATATCGAGACCATTTAAGAAGGATTCATCAATGGTCATTTGCGCTTTAGCAAAGTTTTCACCTAGTTCAGTTACGACCATTCCGTTTTTTGCTGCAAATTTATCGCCTTTGCAATACGGATCAGGTTCGGTCTTAATCATAGGAACTCCTTGTCTTGAATCTTAGAAGTGCAGTTGTGCACAAAGAGAAATAGTAGCACCAACTCATAAACTTTTAAACGATAAGAGGAATATTTAGTTTAAATCCTAGGTTTACATAACATATATTATCAACTATTGAATGGAATACTAACGAGATATTTATAAATCCATGAACTTAGGCACTATTAATGCAGG
>FR896072.1:115538-122095 GCA_000435475.1 Cryptobacterium sp. CAG:338
AGGTCAGCGGTGTAAAATAATAATGAAGCCATGAGAGCTGTTCTAAGGGCCTATTTTGACTTGGGATGTATAAATATACCTAGAAATTAAGCTTTTGAAACACCACTTGAACCGAATCCGCCTGCACCACGCTCTGAATCGTTTAATTCCTCAACTTCTTTGAATTCAAGTGATTCAACTTTCATGATAACGAGCTGAGCAATACGGTCACCGACCTGAATCGTGATTGGTTCTTTAGGGTCAAGATTAATTGCTATAACTTTCAATTCGCCACGATAGTTGCTATCAATCAAACCTGGAGCATTAACTATAGAAAGCCCTTGTTTAATTGCGAGCCCACTACGAGGAACAACAAAACCTGCGTAACCAAAGGGGATTTCAATGGCAAGTCCTGTAGGAATTAACTTTCTCTCGAAAGGCTTTAAGGTAACCGTTTCGGTCGAGCAAAGATCATATCCCGCATCACCTTGATAAGCATTTTGTGGAATGAGAGCATTTTCAACAAGTTTTTTTGTAGGAATTGAATGTACAAGATGGTTTTCCATTAATTAAAATCCCTTCAATGCTTCTTTAAATTCATCAATGTTTTTGAAGTCTTTATAGACGCTTGCAAAGCGAATATAAGCTACTTCGTCGATGTTTGCTAATTTATCGAGAGCTTTATCGCCTAACGCTTTAGAAGTAATTTCGCGTTTTGACTCGCTTCTTAAATCAGCTTCGATATCGTCTATTAATTGATATATTTGCTCTGGTGAAACAGGACGCTTTGCACACGCTTTTAGTAAGCCTCTAAACAGCTTATCACGGCTGTATGCTTCAGATGATCCGTCAGATTTTATTATTAAAAGAGGGCTTGTTTCTGTTCGTTCATAGGTAGTAAAACGCGCCCCACAAGAAAGACATTCTCGTCTGCGACGAATTGAAGAACCTTCTTCTACTGGACGAGAATCGACAACTTTTGATTCAGGGAAACCACAAGAAGGACAGCGCATGTAAACTCCTTAACTCTTATTACACACGCTAGTATACAAGATATAGTGGTAAAAACTTAAGCTCCAATAAGAATAACTACTAAAGCAAATAATGAAGTTAAGAATGTTCCCTTAATAAATACTTGGTGATCCTTATTTGCGGAGAGGTTTTTTGTTGAAGAAGAAAGCTCAGCTTTTTTAATTGAGCCAAATAAAGGGTCATTAGCAACATAAGCTTTGATTTTGTTCGTTATCTGCTGATTTTCTTGCAGCTTAGGATTAGAAAGAGAATTCTGATTAAAAGGAATGATAGGCGTTTGCTCATTAAGCACAGTAACTTTGAGAGCCGCAGTACCTTCAGTGCGATAATGCTGATATTTCTTTTCCATTGCGGACCTCCATATTGGCATAGAACTTTTGTTCGTGTATACTTTAATTCGAACAGATGTTCTTGTCAATAAAAAACGAACAAAAGTTCGTATTTGGAAAGGAAATAGTATGACTGCTCCGCTTACCAAGCGACAACGATCGGTATACGAATTTATTGAATCTTACATTCATGAAAAAGGGTTTGGACCCACCGTACGTGAGATTGCTGAAGCAGTTAATCTTTCTTCTCCCTCTACGGTACACGTCCACTTAAAAACTCTAGAAGAAAAGGGTTATATTGTCCGTGACCCTCTTAAATCTCGTTCTATTGCACTTCCCCACACTGATGATGTTGACTTATCTTTCGGCTCCGAAGGCTTTGATAATACCTTATCTCTTCCTCTTGTAGGAAACGTTGCGGCGGGCGAACCTATACTAGCTGAGCAAAATATCGAAACAACTATGACTCTACCCACTGAATTAGTTGGAGATGCTGCATCCTTTATTCTTTCTGTTCATGGCGATTCCATGATTGAGATTGGTATCAATGACGGTGATTATGTAGTCGTCAAACAGCAAAATGTGGCTCGCAATGGTGAAATTGTCGTTGCGTTAATCGAGGATGGTGCAACGGTAAAGCGTTTTTATAAGGAAGCTGATCATATAAGACTTCAGCCAGAAAATTCCTCTTTAGAACCAATTATTACAAAAGAATGCACCATCGTAGGTAAAGTTGTTGCTGTATTAAGAAAAGTCTACTAAGCCAGATACGCTTTAAGCTCATCTGGCTTAGTGCCATCCCGTAATAAATACCAGATGGAATCCTAAAATTACAATTCAAGAGTAAGGTTTATTGATTTATTAATTTATGAATTTTGCTCAAACTCAACAAGCTTTGCAGCAGCTTGTTTGTTAGCCCTCACCATAAGATGCGTTCCTTCAGCTTCGTACGTTTCGCTTAAAATGGTGCATCGTTGGTGTATAAAAGAAACCACTTCTCCCCTATCAAAAGGTACAAGCAGTTCAAGCAGTTCATCCTGCGCTGATGAAACTACACTAATTCGGTGTATTAATTCGTCGAGTCCTTCTTTAGTTTTAGTGGAGGTAAAAACTGCATGAGGAAAACGAGTTGAAAGAGCTTCCAGTTGAGCTTCCCCTAGCAAATCACGTTTATTCATTACTTCGATGCGGCCAATCTCATGAGCTCCAATCTGCTCAAGAACCATATTAACCGTATCGATTTGCCGAGAATGCTGTGGATCTGATGCATCAACAACATGAAGGATTAAATCAGCTCCATTAATTTCATCAAGAGTCGATTTAAAGGCTTCAACTAAAGTCGTGGGTAATTTTTGAATAAACCCAACGGTATCAGTGAGGGTTATTTCTTTCCCTTCAGGAAGAACAAGTTGACGCGTAGTTGAATCAAGCGTTGCGAAAAGCTTGTCGTAGCTTAAAACCTCTGAACCAGTAATCGCGTTTAATAAACTTGATTTTCCCGCATTGGTATAGCCGGCAAGCGCTACCTTAAAAACGCCCGATTCTTTTCTTCGCTTTCTTTGCAGGTCGCGTTTTTTCGCAAGATTAGAAAGTTCTCGCTTGATTGAGGTAATACGGTTTCTAATTAATCGTCGGTCAACTTCCAGCTGGCTCTCACCTTCGCCAAAACGAGATCCAACGCCACCACCCATACGATTGGAAGCAAGATGAGCCCACATGCCTCTTAAACGTGGATAGAGATACTGGTTTTGCGCTAAACGAACCTGTAGGCGACCTTCTTTACTTGACGCGTGAAGAGCAAAGATGTCAAGAATGAGTGCCGTGCGATCAATTACTTTAACATCTTTGCCTACCACTTTTTCCAAATTCGACTGCTGGGAAGGAGTAAGCTCATCGTCAAAGATAACGACATCAGCAGCATAGCTACGTGCTAGCTGTGCAATTTCTTCTGCTTTTCCGCTTCCAACAAAAGTACGAGGATTAGGTGATTCGAGTCGTTGCGTTGTTTTTGCGACCATATCAGCACCAGCTGTCCACGCAAGACGCTCTAATTCAGCCAATGAAGATTCTAAAGTCCATTCTTGATTAGGTCTTTCAACTCCTACCAAAACAGCACGTTCTCGAGGTTTTTCGATTACGGTTGAAGGGCCATGTTGTTTTACTTCATCAAAAATGTACTCTGGCATATATCCTCTGCTTATAGTTTTACCGTTCCTGCAAAAGAGCAAATTGCAGGCCCAGCCATATATACATGATTATTGCTATTCCAAGTGATATCTAATATACCACCCCGTAAATGTACTTTGTTGTGTCTATTTGAACGTTTTGTGAGAGCTGCAGCAACCAGGGAGGCACATGCTCCGGTACCGCAAGCAAGAGTTTCGCCACAACCACGCTCAAAGACGCGCATGTGAAGCCCATCGTCTTGCACTACAATAAATTCGATATTGCATTTGGCAGGAAAAGCGGGATGAGATTCAAAAAAAGCGCCTATTTCACCAACTTTCAAAGAACTTAATTGCTTTGTTCCTTCCGTAAAGCAATCTTGAGATAGAGCATTAAGATCATCCAGAAAACAAACTGCATGAGGATTACCCATTGAGACACAGGTAAAAGCAAATTCACCCCATGGCGATGAAATCATCTGCTCTCGAACAAATGAAAGCCCTGTTTCTTGATCAATAACTTCCGATAAAGTAGTAGGTATACGTGATGCTTCAAGGATGGGTTGATCCATATCAACTATTACGTTTAAAAAATCTCCTGAATCATTTCGGTTGATTTGCAACGTTAAAGGTCCACGTAGAGTATCAGCGGTAAAACTTGAGAGATCCTTTGGTAAATATCCCCTATCAAACAAGAAGCGAGCAAAGCATCGAATACCATTGCCGCACATTTCAGCAAGGGTTCCATCAGAATTAATGTAATGCATATAGGCGATGCATTCAGGTCGTTTTGAAGGACGAACAAGAATTACTCCGTCTGCACCAATACCAAAATGTCTATCGCAAAGATGTTTTACTTGATCGGCGGTAAGATCGAGAATCTCTTTCATATCATCGATCATTACAAAATCATTGCCAAGACCATGGTACTTATAAAAAGAGATATTCATATTACTATCCTCACTGTCTCATGTGATGCTCATTGCATTTACTACAGTGTAGAGGTCGCAGGAAAAGAATCGACTATACGATCAACAATTTGACCAATTGTTAATGTATCTGCATCAAGCATAATGAGTCGAGAATCTCTTCTAAGCCACGTTCTTTGTCGTTTTGCGTAACGCCTTGTAGCAGTCTTAATTTGATTGATAGCCTCTTCAAGGGAACACTTTCCATCCAAGTAGGAAACAATTTCCTTGTATCCAATAGCCTGTGGCGCCGTGAGAGCAGAACGAAATCCATTCGAAAGAAGTTGGGAAACTTCATCTACGAGTCCCTGCTCTATCATTGAATCCACTCGATTATTTATTCTTTGCGCTAAAAGCAAAGGATCACGTTTAAGGCCAAACCTAATAGAAGGAACTACTTCAGGTAGCGTTCGAATATTTTTTACTTGTTCTGCATACGAGACGCCCTGATCATACATTTCGAGAGCACGAATAACTCGACGAACATTATTTGCATGAATTAGATTTGCGCTAGAAGGATCAAGTTCGTAGAGAACATTCCAGACTGCTTGGTTTCCTTGCTCTTGAGCAAGAAGTTCGTATTTTTCTCTTACGGGATTGTGAATTTGCTCTCCTTTTGGAAAACGCATATCCTCAAGTGCTGCTTGCACATACAATCCCGTTCCTCCACAGAGAATTGCCACGTTGTTTCGATTTCTAATATCTTCAAACGCTTTCCGAGAAAGCTGTTGAAACAACTGCGCTGAAAAAGGCTCTCCGGGATCTAGAATATCAATTAGATGATGTGGAACAATTCTTTCAGCGGGTGAAAGTTTAGCGGTGCCAATATTCATATACCGATATATTTGCATAGAATCTGCTGAGACTACTTCCCCCTTGAGTTTGAGGGCAACTTTTTGCGCAACTTCAGATTTACCTGAAGCAGTAGGTCCCAGGATAGCTATTATCGGGTCAGAGTGAGCCACTACAAAACCTTACCGCGTAAATACCAAGCACGAGCTTGCTCAATTTGTACTGGAACAATAGTTCCCTTTAGTTCTTCTAGGGAAGTTCCATTGGGAATTGGAGCATGAACCGTTTGATTTTTTTCACTTCTTCCCGTAAGGATATGCTCGTCGCGCTTTGAAGCACCTTCAACCAATACGCGCATTACTGCATGCGCATCGCTTTGATTTGCCTCAAAAGCACAGTCCTGTACTAATTGAACAAGACGTTCGAAACGCTCTTGAATTACTTCATGAGGAGTATTGTCTTCCATCCGTGCAGCTGGAGTACCCTCACGTTTTGAATATAAGAACGTGAATACTTGATGATAGCCAACCTGCTTTATCAGATCATAAGTAAGCTCAAAATCATCTTCGGTTTCGCCAGGAAAACCAACAATGACATCGGTTGATAAAGCAATATCAGGACGCGCTGAACGAAGCTTATCAATTATTTCTAGATAATGCTCTCTGGTATAACGCCTATTCATTGCCTTTAAAATTGCATTGGAACCTGATTGAACAGGAAGATGGAGCGCAGGCATAAGATTGTCGAGCTCCCTAAAGGCTTTAATCACTTCATCATTGAGATCCTTTGGATGAGACGTGGCGAATCGCAGTCTTTCTATGCCTGTATCAGCAATTGAATACAGTAATTTGGCAAATTCCGGTTTTCCGTAAAGGTCTCGTCCGTATGAATTTACATTTTGTCCTAGGAGGGTGATTTCTTTAACACCCTCATCTATTAGCTTTCTAGCATCTTTAAGAATGTCTTCAAGAGGGCGAGACTTTTCCCGTCCCCTTACGTAGGGAACAATGCAATACGTGCAAAAGTTATTGCAACCAATTGAAATTGGCAGCCAAGCAGACCACCTTGATTCTCGTTGAGAAGGAAGGTCGGTGGGAAACGTAGAAGCTTCACTCAATACTTCAACATGATGCCCGCCATTTAAAATTGCTTCATTTATTAGTTTTGGCATACTTGCCAAATTAAAAGTGCCGAAAACCACATCGACATGAGGCAATTGAGTTGTTAGTTTTTCACCATCACGTTGTCCAATGCAACCTCCAATTACAACAACTCGCTTTGAAAGGGGTGAA
>FR896072.1:122110-124200 GCA_000435475.1 Cryptobacterium sp. CAG:338
GGTGAATCATCTCTCAAAGGAATATTCTTTAGGGAAGAAACCTGACCAAATAAACGAACATCAGCCGCCTCGCGCACGCAGCAGGTTACATAAATAATAATGTCAGATTCTTCAATAGATGAAACCTGTTGTGAACCAAGCGCGCTAAGCATTCCCACGATTCGTTCTGAGTCATGCTTATTCATTTGACATCCAAAAGTAACCACTGTAAAAGTAGTTCCCGAAAGAGCACTAAATAGCGTGTGATCCCAATCAGGGATATCGGTAAGGGGCGAATTACCAAGTGAAATATCGTTAGAATTTTGCGTAATCAAAAGTTCAACTCTTTCTTACAGGAGGTTATTACATAACAACGAAAAATAGTACCTAAAACCTAAAGTACGTCTAGGGAAGTTTACGAATAGTGAGGAAATTGCAATAAGAGAGTCGTTTTAAATTATCTATTATTGGGGACTAATGGCGGTACGTGGCTCTACTGAAAAACGTATAGCAGTTCGATATTCCCCATCAATAACAATATCCGCAAACGAAGGCACACAAACAATCTCAATCCCCACAGGAGATAAAAATCCTCGAGAAATCGCAATTGCTTTTACTGCTTGATTTACTGCCCCTGCACCAACCGATTGGATTTCTACATGAGAACCATCTTTGATCATGCCCGCAATAGCTCCTGCAACAGAAGCCGGAGAAGATTTTGAAGAAACTTTTAGACAGCCAATAGGAGGATTATTCTGAGATATTGAGTTTGTTTCACTACTCATGGACATATTCTTTCAGGGTACAGAAATTTTGCATTTTACTAATTCGTTTAATAGTTTCGACTGAATCATTTTACTCACAAGATGAAATACAAGCAAATTGAACGTTAATAATCGTCGGTAAATTCACGAGCAATTAAGGGTATCGAAATCACCAATGAATTATTTCTGCACGTAATAGTTGGTTTTACGTCAGACTCAAGGTAATAAGCATCTGCTAGTTCTTTGTAGGAAGAAAGAATCGGCTTCTCGAGTCTTTGCAAGTCTTTGCTCTTTATTGAAATCCCATGAGATGTTTGAGAGATAGGACCCTGCTTAAACCTACGTTCATCCTGAGTGTCACTTTTCCTCTTTGATGAAGTTGTATGTGCTTGTTCCTTTTTGGTATTGCTTAAAAATTCTAGATGAAGGGGAACTGGCTTGATTTCGTTGTTGAGTACTCGATGAGCACTTCTTGTCGAAAGAGGAAGACCTAATGAATTTGCAAGATCCGCAAGTGCTTGCGCATCTGCTACGTATGCAAAGCGTTCAATATAAGGGGTACTTTCATCATATGAAGAAAAAACTTGCGAAAGAGATGATGCAGCAGATGTTGCTAGTTGGTAGAGAGTTGCCACGATTGAGGCGCTGCTTCCTAAATAAACTGAAATGCGACTACGCTCTTCAATAGCAAATTCCATTACCGTTCTTACGATATTGTGAGGACCACGAAGAACTGGCTTTCCTTCATCGTTTTTTGAAATCGAGGGGAAAGTTGACTGATCGCGTTTTTCTGGTAATCGAGAAAGATCCGATTGTATATGAAATACAGAACCCAAACCTGGTTGTGAGGCAAGAATAGTAGCCTTTTCAACATTCTGCTTTATCGAATATAGTGCCATACCTCGACCATGAACTCCCCACCTATCCGAATGAAATGAGTTAAGCTTAGAGGTAACAAACGGTTCGAACACTGTTTGGTGCATTGACGAAGGAATTCCATCACCGTTATCAAGTATGGTAGCAAATCGCTTCGAACCTTCAGTCCAGGTAGCTAAAAAGATCGCACGAGCATGAGCATCTCGCGAATTTCGTAGCAACTCAAGAATTACGTCTTCAAAAGAACGAATGTCTTGTAGTGCTTGTCGTCTCTGAGCTTCTGCAGCGCGAAGTCTTACGAATCCATTGCCGAGATCATCTTCAACGCGGAAATACTGATCTCCGGAGACTGAATGAATAAACTGTTCAAGAGATGAGTCCATGGCAAGTCCTAAAGTAATTCAAAAATGGCCTTATGCGTTTACATAAGGCCAAATCTCATTAGAAGAAAATACTATTGAAAGAATCAAA
>FR896072.1:124223-125201 GCA_000435475.1 Cryptobacterium sp. CAG:338
TATTTAGCGTAATCAACTGACCTGGTTTCACGGATTACGACAACCTTTACTTGGCCAGGATACTTAGTCTCATTCTGAATTTGTTGAGCAATATCATGTGCCAGAACAGTTGCATGTGCTTCATCAACTTCTTCAGGCGTAACAATTACGCGAACTTCGCGTCCAGCTTGGATTGCATGAGTGCGTTCAACACCAGGATAAGAATTGGCAATTTCTTCAAGTTTTTCAAGTCGTTTAATGTAAGACTCAATGTTCTCTTTACGTGCACCAGGACGTGCGGCTGATACGGCGTCAGCAGCCTGAACTAATACGTCAACGACCGAATTGGGCTCAACATCGTTGTGATGAGCCTCAATTGCATGCACAATAAGCGGTTCTTCACCATAGCGACGTGCAAGATCTGCACCAATTACCGCATGTGATCCCTCAATTTCATGATCAACCGCTTTGCCAATGTCATGCAGAAGACCAGCACGTTTAGCCGGAACAGGATCTAAGCCAAGCTCTGAAGCCATCATTGCACAAAGATACGCAACTTCCAAAGAATGGTTTAAGACATTTTGGCCATAAGAAGTACGGTAACGTAAGCGACCAAGAATTTTTTCTAGTTCAGGATGAAGGTCATGAATACCCGTATCAAAAGTAGCCTGTGCAGCAGCATCCTTGATTTGCTGATTTACATACTTTTCAGCTTTATGAAACATTTCCTCAATGCGGGCAGGATGAATGCGTCCGTCACTGATTAGATTCTGCATAGTAACACTCGCAATCTCACGACGAACGGGATCATGCGATGAAACAGTTACACACTCAGGAGTGTCATCAATAATAAGGTTGGTGCCGGTAATCTGCTCAAAGGAACGAATGTTTCGTCCTTCCCTACCAATAATGCGACCCTTCAAGTCGTCAGAAGGAATATGAATGGTAGAAACCGTAATTTGTGAAGTGTAGTCAGCAGCAAGACGCTGAATAGCTACG
>FR896072.1:125230-125797 GCA_000435475.1 Cryptobacterium sp. CAG:338
CGAGCTTTTTTATCAGCTTCGGCTTTTGTGCGAGTTTCTGCATCGCGAATTATTGCGGCAGATTCATGAACGACATCTTCTTTTAAGCCTTCAAGAAGTTCCGTTTTAGCTTCTTCGGAAGTAAGACCGGCAACCTCTTCAAGACGCTGAGAAACTTCACGTTCAGCACGTTCTACCTCTTTTACACGACGATCAACTTGTCCTTGGAGTGACGAAATTTGATGCTCTCTGTGGTCAAGCGATTCGATGCGTTTATCTAAACTTTGCTCACGCTGATTGATGCGATTTTCCGCACTGCGAACCTCGCGCATACGCTCATTGCTTTCGCGCTCGACATCCTGTTTCATTTTTAATGCTTCATCTTTTGCTTCAACAAGAGCTTCGCGTTTTAAGCTTTCGGCTTCACGCTTTGCCTCCGCTAAGGTAGTTTCGGCTTCATGGGCTGCATCAGCATTTCGCTGCTGCAGCATTTTCTGCATAAGAAAATAACCGATCAAAAAACCTATTACGATGGCTACAACTGCAGCCACAATAACTTCAACCATTGAACTCCCTTTCGTTCAAACA
>FR896072.1:125923-180020 GCA_000435475.1 Cryptobacterium sp. CAG:338
TTAAGTACCGTTTCTGGTACGTAAGCTCAAGCATATTGATCATAGCCAAAATTTATAGTTTTGACTAGATAATTTGGAAAGGTGTCTTTCGCGAACAGAAAGAAAAACAAGAGAACTAAACAATTGAACCACTACTCTTGAGTTTTGTACCATTCACGGGCAGCCTCACTTGCTAAAGATGAGCTATAGCCTGAGCGCACCAATTTAGCATACGCAGCCTGTAGCTTATTCTTTGATTTAGGTGGTTTTTTGCAAAGAAGGGCAATAGCAGAATCTTTCTGACTTGGAAAAAGCGACAGATACGCATCAGGAAAATTTGGTAGCTGTACTTCAGGATTGATACCATGACGTTTTAACTCAGAAACTATTCCCGCAAGCCCTTTTCTTGCTCTCAGACGAGACCGAATAAGAACATCAGCAAATCGAACATCGTCAAGATAACCACAGCGTAAAGCTCGTTGAACAGCACTGTGAATACACTCGGAAGAATACGAATCTTTTTCAAGACGCATAGTTACTTCCGCCACTGATCTATCACGAACTTTAACTAAACGCTCAATTTTTTTAAACGCTTCATTCTCGCATTTAGGCTCATTTGACGAAGACATAAAATCTGAGTGCTCTGTTATTTTGTCAACTCTAGAATTCTGAGAGTCCTTATACCATTTTTCTAGAGTTTCTTTAGTTATATAAACCATCGGCAAGACCACACAGCGAATTACTACTATTCTCAGGTATAAGCTTGTTACTCAGCAGAAGAGATAACTTCTTCTCCGACTGCAGGTAAATCAAATTCGGCACGAATTTTATTTTCTATCTCATCGCGAACATCAGGATTTTCTTTTAATGTTCGTTTTGCTGCTTCTCTTCCTTGCCCGAGGCGCTCTTCACCATAGTTAAACCAAGAACCACTCTTTTTGACAATTCCCGCTTCTACCCCCATGTCGAGTATGCATCCCTCTTTAGAGATACCTTCGCCATACATAATGTCAAATTCCGCCTGACGGAAGGGAGGTGCCACTTTATTCTTAACCACTTTAGCGCGAACTCGGTTACCAACAAATTCGCCATCTTTCTTTACTGAATCAAATCTGCGCACATCAATTCTGACGCTTGAATAAAACTTCAACGCACGTCCGCCTGTTGTTGTTTCCGGATTGCCAAACATAACACCAATTTTTTCACGAAGCTGATTAATAAAGATGCAAGTGGTGTTAGAACGTGAGAGAGAGCCAGCAAGCTTACGAAGCGCCTGACTCATAAGACGAGCTTGAAGACCGACGGTAGTATCACCGATTTCCCCTTCTATTTCGGCTCGAGGAACCAGTGCTGCAACCGAATCGATTACCACACAATCAATTGCGCCCGAACGAACAAGCATGTCGCATATTTCTAAGGCCTGCTCACCCGTATCTGGCTGGGAGATAAGCATCTCATCAACATCTACCCCTAATTTTGCAGCATAGACAGGATCAAGGGCGTGTTCTGCGTCGATGAAAGCTACAACCCCTCCTGCAGCTTGAGCTTCAGCAATAATATGAAGTGCAATAGTAGTTTTACCGCTTGACTCAGGGCCATAGATTTCAACAATTCTGCCTCGAGGAACACCCCCGATACCTAATGCAACATCAAGAGGAAGAGCGCCAGTGGGGATAACTCCTACCTGCAAATTGGTAGACTCCCCTAATTTCATAATTGACCCTTTACCAAATTTTTGTTCAATTTGATCAGTGGTGATTTTTAAGGCCTTTTCTTTGTCCTGGCTCATTTGTTCCTCCGTAAAGGTTTTCTACGTTTGACGATAATGAGCATACACGAACAGGTGTTCGTATGCAAGTGCTCTTATTGATTAAAGATTCTATAGTTATATAGTAGTTGCTGAATCTAGCTTCAATCTCATATAAAACAACTACGAATCACACATCAGGTTAAAACAGCAAGTTAATAAAAGAGAACTATAGATAAAGTATTTATCTATAACCAACATTATGAAGAATCTGCTGCTTAATATCACGAAAGTGCTTCAGTATCATCTAACCAATCTGATTCGTCTGGAAAATCACATCCGCCTTTAAGCGCAACTTGGTAGAGCTCAAGAGCAAATAGCACCGTTTGGCTTCTTACTTCTCCTCTATTTCCTCTAAAATGCCGCACAAAAGTCTTTGTGTAAGAATCAGTTGATAAACCAAACCAAACAGTGCCAACTGGTTTGCCAGGGACCGCACCACCCGGTCCTGCAATGCCAGTAACAGATACCGCAATATCGCTTTGACAGGTTTTACGGGAACCATCAGCCATCTGAGCCGCTACTTCACTGCTTACGGCACCAACTTGCTCAATATCGCGCGCTGATACTCCCAAAACAATCTGTTTTACGTTATTTGAATAGCTTATTACACCACCTTCAACGGCTGATGAACTACCTGAAATCGCCGTTAAAGTCCCGCCAATCAAACCCCCCGTACAACTCTCGGCAGTAGAGAGAGTTTTGTTTTTATCTATTGCAAGCTTAATAACCTGTGAAGCTTCTTCTTGGATACGGTCCTTAAGCACAATCTCGCTTGCTTGCCATGGAAGCGGTTGTGCATTTTTAATTCCCTCATGTGAAAAATTCGAAAACGAGTCTTCGGGATTAAATTTAAAAATAGGGGCACATTTAACAAAGTAATCGCACATTGATACTACGGTAAGGATCAAAGCAATAATCATGAAAACCCACGATATTACATACATGATACCTTCCATGGAACTATGAAGACCTAAAAGAAGTGGTGATCCCTTAATAATAAAGAGAAGGATCGCAATGATTTGAAATACCGTTTTAGCTTTTCCGTACCAACTTGCTGCAATAACAATCCCATGAGTTGCAACAAGCATTCGCAAACCTGAGACAATAAACTCACGACCAAGAATAACCAAAGCAACCCATGATGGCAAAAGTTGTAGCTCCACAAGAGCAAGAAGAGCAGCTGCGACTAATATTTTGTCTGCAAGTGGATCGATAAATTTGCCAAAATTAGTTACTTCTCCCCTACTTCTTGCCAGATAACCATCCACCGCATCGGTACAAGATAAGAGAGCAAAAATAAAAGCAGCAATCCAGGGTTTCCATAATTCTGCATCAGGCCATGAAGGAAGATATTCAGGCCACGGAGAGATAAAGGCAACCACGAAAACGGGGACAAGCAGGATTCGTACCATGGTTACCACATTAGCAGGAGTTAATAAAGCCTGTTCTGAATTAGAAGGATTAGACACGAGATGCCTCCATCTCGTATAACAGAGTATCTTCGATTATGCAGGGAATGATCGAACCAATTTCACCTTGATCGATATAAGTAACCCCATCAACTTCGGGAGCTTGCGATGGGCATCTTCCAAATAGCTGTCCATCTTCCTCAGTTCCAAGCACTAGTATTTTCTCATGCTTACCAATACGTTGTGCTATTTTTTGCGATGAAACAGCATCGGCGATATCACGGATTGTCTGAAGTCGATCCTGTTTAGTTTCCTCATCGATTTGATCGGGCAAAGTTGCCGCAACGGTTCCTTCCTCAGGAGAGAAGGCAAAAACTCCAACATAATCAAATTCGGCATTTTCAACAAAATCACAAAGGGCATCAAATTGCGCATCGGTTTCAGCAGGATATCCCACTATCAAGGTAGTACGCAAAGTGATATCAGGTATTCGAGAGCGCAGCCGAGAGATCATGTCCATAAACTCGTCATATGATCCACTTCGATTCATAGTCTTTAAAATTGTTGGATCGCAATGCTGAAGAGGGATATCAAGGTAATTACAGATATTTTTATAAGTTGCCATAACCCTCATCAGCTCATCAGTTATTCCTGCAGGCTGTAAATATAAAACGCGGAACCAGGTATTGCTGAACTCAGTCGCAAGTCGTTCAAGTAAGCTCGCAAGTGTTTCACGAGGACTCAGATCAAGACCCCAAATTCCAGAATCTTGGGCAATAAGAACAATCTCCTTAGCGCCCCCTTGAATTTTAGTAATAACGTCATTGCGTATACTTTCAAAACTAAAGCTATGATAGGGACCACGTATAAGAGGAATGGTGCAAAACGCGCATCGACGACTACAGCCATCAGAAATTTTTACATATTCACTGGGAGCATATTCGAATTCAACGATACGCGATTTTCTTTCAGCGTCCGGAAATAAGGAAAACAACACTTCAACAAGGGAATCTTCCTTATTACAAGGAACAAAAGCGCTTACCTCGCTTAACTCGCTTTCAAGTTCTTTACCAAAGCGCGAAGGAAGACAACCTGCAACAATTAATTTCGTCTTACCAGTCGAAATTGACTCAAGTGCTGCGGCATCAAGAATAGTATCAATACTTTCTTCAATAGCAGGTTGAATAAAGGCACAAGTATTTATAACAAGTGCATCGTATGATGACTCGATATCGACAATCTCGAAACCAGCGCACACAAGATCTTCCTGCATTTGCGCAGAATCAACCTCGTTTTTTGCGCATCCTAATGTAAGGAATGCAATTTGCTTTGGCATGCCAGCCACAAACTTTCTATCGGTAGTTTACAAATTGAAGCGGTTGACCGTAATCCTGGTCCTTTAAAAAGGCAATAACTTCCTGCAGGGTATCAATTTTCGGTCCCGAAACACGAAGCTTATCACCTTCGATAGTGACCTTTACTTTTAATTTTGTGGCCTTAATGTCTTTATTAATTTTCCCAGCGGTTTCCTTGTCGATGCCTTCAATAATTTTGGCAGTTTGTCGCACGGTTGCACCACTGGCTGCCTCAATCTTCCCCCAATTCAAAGCGTTTAGTTCGATACCACGCTTAATCAACTTAGAAGTTAAGACATCCATTACTTGCTTACAAACAAAATCGCTAGGGGCAGAAATTGTTATAGTTTTGCCACTTTTATCAAGTGAAATATCGGCACCTGAACCTTTTAAGTCGTAACGCTGAGAAATTTCTTTCTTCGCCTGTCCATAAGCGTTATCCACTTCTTGCATATCAATTTGTGAAACAACATCAAAGCTAGAGTCTTTAGCCATTGAATATCCTTTCGGTGTTCGTCAGTTTACTTACCTCATATTACCTAATTACTTCTGCCCTATAAAACATAAGGAAGAAGTTTCTACTCCTGAGAACTTGAAGTACTGCTACCACTACGCGCGTTACTTGAGGACTGCGAAGAGCTACTAGTCGAACCAGAAGAGGTATTAGAACTATTCGAAGAAGATTGCTGAGCGGTGTCTCGCGTAGCATTAGGATGATTCTCGTACCACTCATTTAAAATTTCTTCAAACGTAAAGGTGGTATTAACAATACCTGAATCATTCGTTTCGAGAGTCACTGCTTCATCGTTAATATAAAGGGTAACCCCACTCGTTTCAGTGGAAACAAATCTGATAGTTCCCGACGAAGTGTAAGATTGTTGTGCAGGACCATCAACCGTAGAAGATTCTTGCACTTCATCATCAACATACACTTCAATATACGACTCAGATCCTTCAGCAACTTCATAGCGTAAAGTAAATTCTGTAGGAGCTGTTTCAGTAACAGGTTGTTCTTGTGTTTCTTCAGTATTGGTCGACTGTTGCGCGGTAACGTCAACGCCCGTTACCGGAATATTAGTCTGAGGCTCAGAGCGATGAGTTAAAAAGAGTGCAACTATAAGCACAATTACTAAAACAGCTGCAACAACTACCCCAATTATAATATTTCGATTTCTATTAGGGTTAGGAATATTCTTTGGTGCAGAATATAAATTGGTGTAGCGTCCATCGGTCATAGCCGATCGACGAGCACGATGGGCAACTGGGGCGTTATTACGCGGAGCATAAGGTGGCTCGTCGGCATTTTGAGAGTACATGCGCCTTCCAAATCCATTTGAGCTCCCATCATAAGCATTGCTTTGAGCAGTTCTTTGAGTTGCTCGTGTTTGATCCGAATTATAAGACGAACGAAAATTGCGGCTAGAACGGTCCACTTGATTAAATCGGCCTGTTGCACCCCGTTGAGTAGAGCCAGAATGTTGATAGGGTTCATTATGCATCTGAATGGTATTTCCCACAGAACGATGAGCCTTTTCAACTTGATGTGCATACTCTTGATCAAGATACATACGAGAAATATCTTGCGGATTTAGTCCCACAAGACGAGCATAAGCAATAATCATGTTTCTCGCATAACCTCGAGAAGGCATACGAGCAAAGTCGCTATTTTCAATAGCGACTAAAATATCTTGCCTGATACGTAGCTCACGGGAAACGACAGCAAGATCGAGTCCTCTGGCTAAACGTGCCTCTTTAAGCACGTTACCGAAGCTGATTTGATGCATCGAAAACCCCCGAATTACTGTGAATCATGCTCTTCAAATGCCTTGAGTGTTTCTAACTCTAAGGCATCAACTAAAACTTCACGTGGTTTAGATCCATTTTGTGGACCAACAATACCTTTCGCTTCCAACAAGTCCATAATACGACCTGCACGTGAATACCCTACGCTCAATCTTCGTTGTAAATTTGAAGTAGACCCTACCCCAGCAGAAACGACGATATCTGCCGCCTCCCAAACCAGTGGATCGTCAGAGCCATGAGCGGTTCCACCCGATCCGTCGGGAGAAGAATCTCCAAGCGTAATTAAGTTTGTTTTCAGAATATCATTATGGTAATCGGGCTCACCTTGTGACTTCAATTTCTCCACGACAGCAGCAATTTCATCTTCTGAAACAAAACAACCTTGAATACGCTGAGGCTTGGCAAGTTCAGGTTTTGAAAGAAGCAAATCACCTAATCCAATAAGGTTTTCAGCTCCAGGTGTATCCAAAATAACGCGAGAATCGATACCAGAAGCAACGTTAAAAGCTATTCTGTTGGTGATGTTTGCCTTGATGAGACCCGTTACAACATTGGTCGAAGGTCTTTGAGTTGCAACAATCAAATGAATACCAGCTGCACGAGCGAGTTGAGCAAGACGAGAAATAGAAAACTCTACTTCTTTTCCGACATTCATCATCAAATCGGCCAACTCATCAATAATTATGACAATGTAGGGCATTTCCTTTGCCGGTTCATCGTTTAGCTCAAGCCCCTGTTGGACTTTAGCATTGTATTGACCAATATTGCGAGCACCAATACCCGAAAACACCTTTAGACGTCGTTCCATCTCTGCGACAGCCCACGAAAGTGCACTTGCTGCTTCTTTAGATTCAGTCACTACTGGAACATAAAGGTGAGGAATTCCGTTGTAGGGAGTAAATTCAACTCGTTTAGGGTCAATCATAATCATGCGAACTTCTGCAGGGGTGGCTCGCATCAAAATAGACATAATCATGCCATTGATTGAGACTGATTTACCAGATCCTGTTGTACCACCAATCAGAAGATGAGGCATAGTTGCAAGATCGCTTACAATGCAATTTCCCTCAACATCTTTACCGATCGCAACCTGAAGTGGTCCTTTTGGTGCATGCTTTAAAACATCCCCCAGCAAAACCATTTCACGCTTTTTATTGGGCACTTCAATACCTACATAGTTTGTTCCAGGAATTGGTGCAAAAATTCGAACACCTGGTGCCGCAAGGGCAAGAGCGATATCGTCAGTTAGATTCGAAACCCTATTAACTCTCACTCCACTAGGAAGCTCAACTTTAAATAACGTAACCGTTGGTCCATGAACCCAACCAACCACGTTGGCAGGCACACCAAAATCGGCAAGAGTATCCTGAAGAAGCATACCAGTTGATCGAAGAGAGGCTTCGCTTTCTTTAGTTACCTCTTTGCCTTTAGTGGTGTTTAAGAGAGACATATCAGGCAACTCGAAGCCCTCAAGAGGATGTGGACTTGCGGTATCAGAAACCTTTTTACGAACAGGCTTCTCTTCTTTTTCAGCCTGAGCAACTTGCTCACCATGAACCGAATCCTGCTTAGAACGAAGCTTTCGGGTGATCGTTGCTGGTTTCAAGTCCTCTGGATTAATCTGAGTAAATTGAATAGTCGCAAGAGAATCTTGGTTAGATTGCGTAGGCTGTTTTTCCGAACCAGCATCAAAACGCTTTGATCGCATGCGCGTAGTCGAATGTTTACCATCCAATAATTGCGTAGGAGCTTCACTTCTTCCACCTTTTACAAGCACCTGCGTATGAGCGTTATGAGAATCTGCTATCTCATTATTTCCACGCACGTCATTTTCATTAGGGTGTGGTAAACGACGAATGCGGGCAAAGGATTGCTTTGGTGCTGAATCGCTATAAAGCGGCTCATTGCTTGGTTCGTATTTATCTTCGTAATGATTTTTGATGCGCTCGTAAAGAGACGACAGTGAAAAGCCAATAATGATAAGAGCAATAACAATGAGTCCTACCATTAAGATTATTGATACGGTTGTCCCAAAAAGGCGCAAACCAGCCCAAGCAATACCCGCGCCAAGATACCCTCCATGGTTAACAAGATATACCTGCGCGAAAAGTACATTGGGATCTTGCTCTGCTCCTGGAGTAAAAAGTGAGACTATCGTTAAAAACGCAATAAATAGAAGGGCAAAGCCAACCGCAACACGGGCTGGAACCATTTCATTTTGAAAACGAATAAGGAAGGTAACACCCAAAATTATAAGAAGAACTGGCAAAACGTACATACCAATTCCAAGCGAAAACCGAAGCGCCATTGCAAGAGCACCAGTTACAACTCCATTTGAGGAAAACAAAACAGTTGCGAAAAGAGCAATTGCTAGAATAATCAAAGCGACAGACGCTATATCACGCTTAGCACGTTCGTCTAAAAGGGTTCTCGGTTGAACCTCTTGTTTTTGTTTATGGTAAGCCGGTTTTGCTTTATTTGACGACGATCCGCGAGCGCCTTTTGCGGAGCCTACGGATCGTGAAGATTGCTTTTTTTGCTGAGCTTGCCTTTGTGCCATAGCCTTCCCTTTAGTGCGTTTAAGGTTCGTTTAGGGTGTCGAATTTAGGATTTAATTACTAAGGATAGTAGTGCCAAAGCGCTTAAATCTCAAGTAGATTAATAACCACAAGGGGACGTTGATTAGTTCTTTCCCATAAAATAGACAGAAGAGCACTTCGTGCAGATTTACGTATCGCTTTAGGCTCTTCCTGCTTTTGAAGTGCACGTTTAATGGCACTCGTTACTGAAGTGGTTACCGTGTCAACAAAGCGTGGTTCATCTCCTCCGGGGATACCATGCATTTCAATCGAAACAGGACACATTAAATCGTGCGTTTTTTTACTGATCGCACAAGCAATAACGGCTACACCTTGAGAACCTAAATTGGTACGTTCGTTCAAGATAAATTCTGAAGTGTCGCCTACACTTAAACCATCAACCAAAATAATGCCGCTTGAAACTCCCTTTCCACGCTTCAAGCCACGATAGGTCAATTCGAGAGATTCACCATTTTCGCAAATGAAAATATTATCTTTTTTCACCCCTGTTACTTCAGCAAGTCGCGCATGAGCACGTAAATGGGTTGCTTCACCATGCACCGGCATAAAATACTTAGGCTGCACAATCGATAAAACAAGCTTTAGCTCTTCTGCTGAAGCATGACCCGATACATGAACTCGTGCTCTAGACTTGTCAAAGACATCAGCTCCGATTTTCGCAAGATCGTTTACTACCTTGGTTACTGCTTTTTCATTTCCAGGAACAGGAGTAGCTGAAATAATAACCGTATCCCCTTCTTCAATGGAAATTGTTTTATGGTTACCATTTGCAATACGAGCGAGAGCCGACAAAGGTTCTCCCTGCGATCCTGTACACATAACAACATACGAGTTAGAAGGACAACCCTTTAGATCGTATGCATCAATTAGATTCTTGTCGGCAATATTAAGATAGCCAAGTCGACGCGCGATATCAGTATTCTGGACCATAGATCGACCAGTAACTGCAACTTTACGACCATTACGTACGGCAGCATCACAAATTTGTTGCATTCGATGAATATGCGAAGCAAACGAAGCAACAATAACACGCCCTGTAGCCTGCGAAATAATGGTATCGAGCGCTTTTCCTACTTCAGCTTCTGAAGGAGTAAAATTCGGATTTGAAGCGTTAGTAGAGTCTGACATCATCAGATCTACGCCAATTTTGCTAAAGCGAGCAAGCGCCCCAAAATCAGTATGAACGCCATCAATAGGGCTTTGGTCTAACTTAAAGTCACCGGTATGTAATACATTTCCCGCTGGTGATTGAAAAAACACTCCTACCGCATCTGGAATTGAGTGATTTACGGAGAAAAACTCTGCTGTAATTGAACCGAGCTTAATAGATTGGCCTGGTTTAATTTCACAAAGCTTTGCATTTTTAATTTTATGTTCAGCTAGTTTTCCCTCAATCAAACCCAGGGTGAGTTTTGTGGCATAGATGGGAACTTTGCGATCAAGATCCTTAAGCAGATAAGGCAAGGCTCCGGTATGGTCTTCATGTCCGTGCGTAATAATAATGCCTCGTAGTTTTTCAGCATTCTCCAACACATACGAATAANNNNCCAACACATACGAATAATCAGGCAGAATTAAATCGATTCCAGGATGATTATCATCAGGGAACATTAAACCTGCATCATCAAGAACCATATCGTTACCGCACTCAAACGCAGTCATATTTTTTCCAATGGCATCCAAACCGCCTAAAGGAATTATGCGTAATTTTGCACGGGAATCACGACGCGCAGGACTTGCGCTTGCTTTTTTACCTCTTGAGGCACTTTGTGCACGAGAACGACGATTCTGAGCTTTCTTAGCTTTACGCGCATTATCTTGTTCATCATAATTTGAAAGCTTTGGTCTCGTGCGTTCAAGATGTACATGGCGAACCACTTCTTTAGTACGACGTGGTTTTGCCTGAGAAGAGTTCCCTGTTTGGGATTGTTCTGTCATATGCTTCCTTTTATCAGTGTCTTATATACGTCAAACACCCTTCGCACTCAAAGAATGCGAAGGGTTCAAGCCAAAACATATAGACGAACGAGCGGAATAAGACCTCTAAACGCTTAAACGTTACAGAATTCCAACTTCCTTCATTACCTGAGCCAAATGCGCAGACTGTTCTTCAGTTGCGTTTACCAAAGGCAGGCGTACACCACCAACAGGAAAACCTGCAAGATTAAGTGCTTCCTTAACCATAATTGGATTTGCAGTAACAAAAAGTTCGTCCATTAAAGGCAAGAATGCATCATGAGCTTTCTTTGCCTCTTCAAAATTTCCTGCTGCACATAAAGTAGTAATTTCTTTCATACGTGCAGGCGAAACATTGCCAGCAGTTGATATAACTCCCGCTGCACCTAACTTCATCATTTCGTAAGTAAGTGAGTCATCTCCGGAATAGACATCGAAACCGTCAGGAGCATCTTTAATAATCGCGGCAACTTGTTCTAAATTACCAGAAGCTTCCTTGATTGCAACAATGTTTTCTACATCGTTAGCCAAACGTAAGGTAGTTTCAGCTGTCATATTAATAACACAACGACCAGGAATATTATAGAGAATACAAGGTAAATCTACTGATTCAGCAATCGTTTTAAAATGTTGATACAGACCTTCTTGCGGAGGCTTATTGTAATAAGGAACCACCAGCATAAAAGCATCAACGCCCAGTTTTTGAACATCTTGGGCAAAATCAACGGTATCGGCAGTGCAGTTATCTCCTACATTAGCAATAATGGGTACTTCCCCGCCTACTTCTGCCACTACTGCTTCGAAAAGCTTCATTTTTTGAGGATAGAACACCGTGGGGCTTTCGCCAGTGGTGCCGTTGATAACAAGTGCATCACTTCCCCCCTCAACCAAACGACGAGCTAAGGCGCGTGCTTGTTTTAAATCTAATTCAAGATTTTCGTCAAATGGCGTTACCATTGCGGGAATCATGCGACCAAAGCGTGGTTCAGTTACCGTGTTCATGCTTTCTCCTTCACCTGAATTCGTAAACGATTGATATTATGGCACGTAATGAACTTCTATTCCATGAAGTTCTCTAATCCAACCACCAGACCGTCGCATTTTTTAACTGAACGGATTCCAAGTAAAACACCTGGCATATAAGAAGTGCGATCCCACGAATCGTGACGAATAGTGAGTGTTTGACCCATGGAGCCAAACACCACTTCCTGACTTGCAACATATCCCATAGAGCGAATCGAGTGAACAGGAACACCTTCAATTAAAGCTCCACGCGCACCTTGTGCTCCCTCAATTTCGGTTTCTTTCCCTGGAGCCGCACTTTGAAAATCACGTGATTCAGAAATTAACTGTGCAGTTCGTACTGCAGTACCACTAGGAGCATCTTTTTTATTGCAATGGTGGAATTCTAAAACTTCGGCTTCAGGAAAATAAGGAGCTGCTGCTTTAGCAAATTCCATCATTAATACCGCACCAGTCGTAAAGTTTGGCGCATAAAACAGGCACGTTCCTTCCTTTGCAGTATCTGCAAGGCTCCGTAAAGTATCGTCAGATAAACCTGTCGTACCAACAACACAATCAATTCCCGCAGGAAGTGCAACAGAGAGAGTTTGTGCAACAACATCTGGTTGGGTGAAGTCAACTAATACCTCGAATGATTCGTGGCTAAGAGCTTCATCCAAAGATGGATATATCGGAAATTCTTTAGCAGGATTAGAAGGGTCAATGCCACAGATAAGTTCCATGTCTTCAGCTGCTTCTACAGCATCTACCACTGCAGAGCCCATACGTCCTCCACATCCGGCAACAGCAACTTTTATCATAAGTATTCCTTTCTCTGCTTTACTTCTTTTTTGAATTCAGTAAAAAAGGCACGTCTTCACTAGTACAAGAAGAAACCAATGCAATGCCTGGATCACCATGTAAGAAATCTTGCGCAAGCTCTTGAATTTGCTTGCTCGTCACAGCACGATAACCTCTTACTTGTTCTTCAGGGGTAACTTGATCCAAACCAAGTACTTCTCTCTTTCCCAAGCGAACCATGTGAGAATTAGTTGTTTCAAGACCCAAAAGAAGTTGGCCACAAATAAAATCTATGGTCCGTTGCAATTCCTCGTCATCAACTGTTTGAGTTCTTATCCGCTCTAGCTCAGCTTCGATTAGAGTAAGGACTTCAGAGATATTTTCTTTGCGAGTTCCTGCATAAATGCACCACTGACCAGCGCCCTGATAACATGCTTGAGTTGCATAAACAGAATAAGCAAGACCACGTTTTTCGCGAATTTCTTGAAAAAGTCGAGAGGACATTGAACCACCTAAAAGAGTGGTCAATACCGAACCTACATAGCGTCTTTCATCCCCTACTCCATACCAAGGAAACCCATAAAGTAGATGCGCTTGTTCCGTTTCTCGCTGAGCACTATGAACTCCTGCAGAAAAAGCGGGGACACTAAGTTTTCGAGCAGTTTGGACACCTGACTTCAGGTGTGAAAAATAGTCGTTTACCAACTTAACAAGATTGTCATGATCTAAATTTCCCGCAGCAGCAACTACTAAATTTCCTGCATGATAAAACTCTTGATGAAAATTTACGCAATCATCATGCGTGTAAGTACCCACACGCTCCCTTGTTCCTAAAACAGGAAGCCCCAGAGGATGTTGCGGGAATGTTGAAGAATTATAGAGTTCGAAAACATAATCATCAGGTGTGTCTTCGCTGCGAGCAATTTCTTCAATCACAACTTCACGCTCAGTATCTATTGCCTCTTGAGTAAAAGTTGAATCAATAACCATTTCAGCGAGCATAGAAAGAGCATCTTCGAGTTTGTCATCAACAAAGCGCGCATAATAACAGGTATATTCCTTAGAGGTAAACGCATTAAACTCTGCACCCAATTTGTCAAAATGCATCGAGATATCAAGGGGTCCTTTTGTCGAAGTACCCTTAAACATCATATGTTCCATAAAATGCGTTAATCCGGCTTGCTGAGAATTTTCATCTCGAGAACCCACTCGAAACCAAAGTCCTAAAGAAACTGAACGAACCGAAGGCATAGGATAGCTTATTACGGTAAGTCCATTGGAAAGAATAGTTTTAAAGTAAGACATAAAAACTACCTTCTTATAAAAAAGCGATCTTATTTTTCCTGATCAAGATAGAGCTTAAGAGCACGTGCGAGCTGATCCGGACAGCTTGTCGGCCTTGGACCACAGGTAATTCCCTGCAAAGTATCGATAACCTCTAGCGCTGGTCGACCCTCGATCAAAGCAGAAATTCCTTTGAGGTTTCCGTTGCATCCCCCCATAAAGGAAACGTTATAAACCTTGCCGTCAATAATATCAAACGATATTTTGCGTGAGCAGGTTCCCTGAGTCGTATACACAGCCATATCGAATCCTTTCTAAAACAAACCCTCTGCTCCCTTCCAGGAACAGAGGGTTTCTGTACACGAGAACTTAAAGGTAAGTATACGTTGTTATCGCGCTTTAGTTGTCGTTATGTCGGCGACGAGGTTTACGTCCATTGTTGCCATCGTGATGGTGGTTGTCATGACGCTTAGAACCACCCGCAACTTCAGGCTTATCAACACGATCTAAGTTGATCTTGCCATTGTCGCTTACTTCGATAACTTCAACCTTAACCGTATCACCAATGTTGAGTACATCTTCAACCTTGCCTACGCGACCATTCGCCATGCGGGAAATATGGAGAAGTCCATCTTTCCCAGGAGTTAAACGAACAAACGCACCAAAGTCTTTGATGCCCACTACTTCGCCTTCATAAATTTCTCCTACTTCTGGAACTTTCACAATACCAAGAATTGCATCTTTTGCAGCTTTACCAGAAGCAGCCTCAACAGAAGCAATGCGAACCGTACCATCTTCTTCGATTTCTATGGTTGCTCCCGTTTCATCCTGAAGGCCACGGATGACTTTACCACCAGAACCTATGACATCACGAATTTTGTCAACAGGAATATGAATAGTCTCGATATGTGGTGCATAGGGGCTAATTTCTTCACGAGGCGCCGCAATCGCTTCAAGCATGTTCTTCATGATGAATGCGCGACCCTCTTTAGCTTGTGCAAGCGCACGAGCTAAGATGTCTACAGAAAGACCTTTAGCTTTGTTGTCCATCTGCAGAGCAGTAATGCCATGTTCGGTTCCGCAGACCTTAAAGTCCATATCACCTAAGAAATCTTCAAGGCCCTGAATATCTGAAAGAATAACGATATCGTCACCCTCTTTGATAAGACCCATTGCAATACCGGCAACAGGAGCTTTGATAGGCACACCAGCATCCATAAGTGCCAAGGTAGAGCCACATGTAGAGGCCATCGAAGATGAACCGTTAGATTCAAGAATTTCAGATACAACACGAATCGCGTAAGGGAATTCTTCTTCATCAGGCAATACAGGAACCAAAGCGCGTTCCGCAAGAGCACCATGACCGATTTCACGACGCTTAGGTGCACCCATGCGTCCTACCTCACCGGTGCAGTAAGGAGGGAAGTTATACTGATGCATATAGCGCTTATGATCTTCGGGATCGATAGAGTCAAGGCGTTGCCATTCGCTTAACATGCCAAGCGTACAAACGGATAATGCTTGAGTTTGGCCACGCTGGAATAAGCCAGAACCATGAACACGGGGAAGATATCCTGCCTTGATATAAAGAGGACGAATTTCGGTGCTGCTACGCCCGTCAGCACGTTCCCCAGTTTCGATTACCATCTGACGCATTGCGTGCTTTTCAAGAGATTTCAATGCTGCGGCAATATCACTACCCCATGCAAGCAATTCTTCTTCAGTAAAGTCTGATTCCTTAATTGAAGCTTTGAGCTCTTCAACTTTACCGATACGTGCTTGTTTATCAGCATCTTTTAATGCCGCTGACATTTCATCAAAATGCTTATCAATGCGTTCTGCAATGGATGGATCAGCAACATGAATGGGCCATTCTTTAGGCTGTGGATTTACCTTCTCCAAGAAAGCCTTTTGTTTTTCACAAAAAGCAGCAATTGCTTCCTGACCAAAGGTCATTGCAGCAAGCATGTCTTCTTCTGAAATTTCTTCAGCGCCTGCTTCTACCATTGAAATGTAGTCAGCAGTACCCGCAATAGTCAATTCAAGATCTGAATTTTCCTGTTCTGCATAGGTTGGATTGACAATAAACTCGCGAGTTTCTTTGTCGCGGCCAATGCGAACACAGGCTGCAGGACCATCAAAAGGAGCACTTGCGCACATCAACGCAGCACTAGCACCCATTACGCTCATACAATCAGGCGGATTTTCACCATCAACCACAAAGGTGGTAGCAACAATATGAACCTCTTGCTTAAAACCATCAGCAAAACCAGGACGGATTGGACGGTCAATCATTCGAGCAGTAAGGGTAGCTTTGTCAGTTGGTTTAGCTTCACGCTTTAAATAACCGCCGGGGATACGACCCACCGCGTACATTTTTTCCATGAAATCGACCGTGAGAGGGAAAAAGTCATAATCTTTTTCCTGCTCAGAAATTACAGCCGTAACCAAAACGGTGGTATCACCTTGGGTTACTTTGACAGCGCCACTAGCCTGTTTGGCAAGTTCACCTGTTGAAAGCGTGTACTGCTTTCCATAAAGTTCGAATGATTCAGTAATTTGTTCCATAAATCTTACTTTCCTCTTCCCTTGCGCCCTATTGCACAAAGCCTCTTTGCGTTTTCCTTTCAAACGCGCGAGCAGTATATTTCCCTAATACACCGACCGCCTTATATGCAAAAGCCCGCATTGCGCGGGCTGTCTGCTTACTGAATATTGTCGCGAATACCAAGCTTTTTGATAAGTTCACGATACTCGAGAATGTCACGATTCTTGATGTAAACCAAAAGACGACGACGCTTACCTACAAGCATAAGCAAACCACGACGAGTGTGGTGATCCTTTGGATGAGCCTTGAGGTGCTCGGTAAGGTTGCGGATACGCTCAGAGAGAATTGCAACCTGTACTTCAGCGCTACCTGAATCCTGTGCATTCTTGCCAAATTCGGCAATGAGTTCAGCTACACGTTCTTTGGAAATGCTATCTTTGTTAGCCATGTTCCACCTTTCTTTGTTTACGTCGTTTATTGCTGAGCTGATAAGCGGTGGTGCATAAAAGCTAAGCAATAAGTTTCTCAACTGCATTTTGCAGCCGATTTAGTATAGGGCTTTTTAAGTTGCCTCACAAGAAGAAGTTTGTAATCCATACGAAAAAATATAAGTTAAAGATTTGAGTGAATAGCCAAGATGGACTTTGATCCACTGTTGAAGAAATCGAAGTATGTCGTATTGAAGCGAATCTGAAATTGAAAAGGTTAAAATTTGCTCAAACGTTGAATACAACAACGTATAAATCCACTGAATTACCTCTCCTTTAACCCATTGCGTTTCAAAGTCATGAGAACAGACCGAACAGGTAATGCCTCCCTCCAAAAAGGAAAAGTTAACTAACTCACCAGGCTGCGTTATACCGCCTATAACCTTTTCTCCACAGCCAATGCATTGATCTATTTGTGGCTTAAATCCAAGAAAAGACATAGCTTTAATAAGATACGCACTCGTAATCATAAGAAGTGAGCTATCAGGAAAAGTTTGACGATTAAGAAATGAAAGCGCTTTTGTTGAAAGTGCAAAAAGTTGCGCGTTTTCTAAACTGTCGACGGTACCCTTTTCGAGTAATTCAGCAATAGGGCTCGCAGCTTCTGTCTTTTCAAGATTTTCGCGTAAGTGAGGATACCCTTCAACCAGCCGCGCTTCTTTGATGATATCAAGCGACTTTCCCTTTACAAATAAAACATCGCACACAGAAAAAAGCTCTAAACGTGAAGTAAAAGGTGATGTCGGCTTCCGAGCCCCTTTTGCAACAGCTCTAATCTGCGAACCATCCTGAGACAAAAGCGTACATATACAATCGGTCTCTCCCAATTTTGTACGTTTGATGACAAGCACGCGACTCTGATAGGTAGCAGAGGCCATAATCCTATGCGCCTTCTCCGTATCCAAATCGCCTAATCTGATTAAGATCACGACGCCAGTTTTTGCGAACCTTTACTTGCAAGTCAAGAAATACTTTTTTTCCAAGTAAAACTTCTAGGTCTTTTCGCGCTTGCATGCCAACTTCTTTAATTGCAGCACCACCTTTTCCAATAATGATGCCTTTTTGGCTATCGCGCTCTACATAAACCGAAGCATAAATTTTCTCTAGGTTTTTACGGCGGTTATATTCCATATCTTCTACAACAACGCCAACTGCATGAGGAACCTCATCATGAGCAGTTAAAAGAATCTTCTCACGGATAAATTCCGCAATAATTACTTCAATAGGTTGGTCAGTTTCCATATCGGCAGGAAACCAAAGAGGACCAGCCGGCAAAAACTGTTCAACAAGTTCTATAAAAGTATCAATCTGTTCTCCAGTAACTGAAGAAAGGGCAACAACCCCATCCCACTGACCTGCCTCAACCGCACGTTGACGTTGTAATTCAAGTTCTTCTTGCGTGACCAAATCAATTTTAGAAAGAACCAATAGTTTCGGCATTGAACATTGCGCTAATTGAGAAATAACCCATTCATCCCCCGTACCAAAAGGAGCCGAGGCATCAAGAACAAAAGCCGCAACATCGATACCCTCTAAAGATTTTAAAGCAGTGGTATTGAGTTCTTCTCCAAGCGTATCGTGTGGCTTATGTACTCCTGGAGTATCAACGATAATAATCTGATGAGAATCAGTAGTATGCACTGCCCTAAAGCGATGGCGGGTAGTTTGCGCCGTGGGAGATGATATTGCAAGTTTTTTACCCATCAAAGCGTTTAACAAACTTGATTTACCAGCGCTTGGCCTACCAATCAAGGTAACAAAACCAGACTTGAAGACTTCTTTCGTCGCTTCTTGAGAAGAAATCGTGTTCACCCTATACCTTCCTAAAAAACAATTCCGAACATACCCATGATACGCGGAAAAAAGATAATAAAGCCAATAACAAAAGAGGCAATTGAGCATATAAAGACACCACCTGCTGCAGCATCTTTTGCAATACGAGCAAGCTCATGAAATTCAGGACTCGCTAAATCAACAATCGCCTCGAGGGCAGTATTAAAACATTCTCCTCCCAAAACAAGCCCAAAGCAAAGAATCACTATGAGCCATTCAAAATGAGAAATCTGAAAGAAGAAGCCCAGTAAAATACAAAGAACCATTGCACTAAGCTCTATGCGGAAATTACGCTCTTTTGCGCTATCGCAAATGCCGTGCCACGCACAGGAAAATGCCTTTGCGAGAGTAAAAGATCCTTTGTTTAGATTTTGTTCTTCAGAAGATTTCATTACCGCTGCTCATTCCAAGCGCTGAGAAGCTTCCGCTCTAATGCTTCCATAATTTCAGCTTCGTCATCTTCTATATGATCATAACCACAGAGATGGAGCAAACCGTGAACTACTAATAAAGATATTTCTTCTTCAAACGTTGTTCCAAATTCGTGCGTCTGAGCAAGGGCAACCTCTGGAGCGATAATAACGTCTCCGAGTTCATACTCAAAACCAGACAAAACATCTTCATCTTCGAAGGGAATATTGTCACACTCAAAAGAAAGAACATCAGTAGGACGATCAATTCCACGGTAGTCGCGATTTAATTCATGGATACGATCGTTGGAAACGAAAGAAATGGTGACATCAGTAGTTTCAGGGCACTTCATCTGATCAAGTACGAAACAAGCTAGAGCTTCTATTTCGAGCCCTTCAAGTAAATCACCACCCTGTTCTACGAGAACATTTATCTGCATGACTAGCCTCTTTACTTTATCTAGTAAGAACACATCCTTAAATCTTACAGGAAGTTTCTTTTAGGAACTCTTAATCAGTGATTTCAAGACTCCCAAACACCTAAGTGATTTCATCATAATAAATAACTTAAAGACGTAAATTCATCTCATCAGCTCGAGCATAAGCAGCAACTATTTTTGCAACAAGCGAATGACGAACAACATCTACGTTTTTGAATTCACAGAAGGCAATATCTTCAAGTCCACCCAATACCTGTCGTACCGTCTTTAATCCTGAAATACCTTTAGGAAGGTCGGTCTGAGTGATATCTCCCGTTACTACCATCTTGGACCCAAGCCCCAAACGAGTAAGGAACATTTTCATCTGCTGAGGAGTGGTATTTTGCGCCTCATCCAAAATAATGAAAGCATCATTTAGTGTTCTGCCACGCATAAAGGCTAAAGGTGCAATCTCGATGGTATTGTCGTTGATATAGCGTGTTGCACGAGCCGAATCCATCAATTCATACAATGCGTCATAAAGAGGACGAATATAGGGATCAATCTTTTCAGTAAGCGTACCTGGCAAAAACCCTAAATTTTCCCCCGCTTCAACAACGGGTCGAGTAAGAACAATACGACTGACCTGTTTATCATTGAGAGCCGCAACTGCCATCGCCATAGCAAGATACGTTTTACCTGTACCCGCTGGCCCAATACCAAACGTAATCGTGTTATTTCGAATGGCATCAACGTATTCTTTTTGAGTAGGGGTTTTAGGGCGAACACTACGGCCTCTAAAAGAAATAATGACATCATTTTTCATAGGCGC
Source organism: Cryptobacterium sp. CAG:338 (assembly GCA_000435475.1). GTDB lineage: Bacteria > Actinomycetota > Coriobacteriia > Coriobacteriales > Eggerthellaceae > Anaerotardibacter. The sequence continues at coordinate 146,453 of FR896072.1, forward strand.
AGGAGCAAACTCGCCTGTTTTTAAGAGTGCTAGAGAACGCTTTACTTCATCTCTTCCAATCGAATGACCTGATTCTAAGGTTTTAATCAAATCAGAAAAAAGCGTCGTAAGCGATTGAACCTCAAGGGGTTGCCCGTGGAGCAAAATAGAATCACCCCGAACCGTAATACGAGCAGTAAAAGCATCTTCAATAAGATGCAAGTATTCATCTTGAGGACCCACTAAAAGAGCAACAGGCACATCGGACGGAATAGGAAGTGTGATATCAATCGTTTCAGCCATGAAGATCCCCTTCTAACTCAGCACTATGAGCCAAAGTTGAATAAATTACCGAACCAGGCTCATGAATATCTTCAACGTGAATTTTATAATACGACTCACTCATTCCCCAGCCTAGCTGTTCAACTACTACACGCTCTGCTCGATTACTATTGCGATATGCATAAGTAAGACGCAATTCCTCTGAAAGCTCAAGCAAAATATGAGCTCGTGTTTCCTTTAGGTGAGGATCAATTTGATCAGCTCGCAATGCCGCAGGAGTACCAGCACGCTTTGAATAGCGGAAAACATGAATTTTTGAAAATCCAACTTCACGAGCAACGTAGCATGTTTGTTCAAAATCCTGATCAGTTTCTCCAGGAAAACCCACAATCACATCAGTGGTAAGAGAGAGGTCGCCTACTCTGTCTTTAAGGGTATTAACCAATGCCACATAATCATCAGCATTATAAGGACGATTCATCTCTCGCAAAACACGAGAAGAACCCGACTGAAGCGGCAAATGTAAATGACGACAAATTCTACCATCAGACTGCGCGAGAAGATCAATGAAGTCTTTCTTCAAAGAACGCGGCTCGATTGAAGAAATTCTCAAACGGGTATCGACCAACCCTTCAGAATCAAGCATCTCAATAAGATGAGAAGCTAATTCAGCAAGGTTGACACGTTTATCCGTAACATCATCGATGTCGTTATACGAACCTAGATCAATACCTGAAAGTACGATTTCCGCTACCCCTTGTTGTGCTAACTGATACACTTCTTGAGACACAAGATGCAGGGGGCGAGACCAGGCTTTTCCCCGTGCAACATGAACAATACAATAGGTGCAAGAATGATTGCAGCCATCCTGAACTTTTACCCCAACTCGGGTTGGAAAATAAGAGCCTACTCTCGTTAGGGGGTGTGTATCATTTTGTTCAGACCCATGAAGTTCAGTACTGAGTAAATCATGTTTATCAACAAGAACAATACGACCATCAAGAGAGCGGTAAAAATCTGGATTAATGGTTGCAGCGCAGCCCGTAACCAGCACAGAAGCAGAGTTGTTTTCTCGAAGAAGTTTACGAATTGTCTTCCGGGTCTTTTTCTCAGCTTCTTCAGTAACGGTACACGTATTAACTACAATAAGTTCTGCCTCAGCTGCGTTGACTAAGGTCGACCCATTCTGCAAATAGGTTGCCGCAATAGTGTCGGATTCAACACGATTTACCTTGCAGCCAAGGTTTACTACCGAAACTTTCATGCATTTCGCTCCAATTCGTAAAGGACCAAAGCTGGTGCAACAATTCCAGCGGTTTCGGTTCGAAGAATAGAGGGACCTAAAGATACCGCATAACTACGAGGATGTGACGAAAGAACAAAATTAACCTCATCAGAAGTTAATCCCCCTTCCGGGCCAACTATTACCACAATGCGAGCATCCAGAGAGGTCATCGAGGCCTTTGCCAAAGCTTCTTCTAAAGCTCGAGATAACGTTTTTGTGAGGTGTGCTTTCTCCCAGCATACCAATATCGCCGTAGCACCCTGAGAAAGCTTGAGCAGATTCTCAAAAGTGGTGGGTTCGGCAATTTCAGGAATGACCGCTTGACCGCTTTGCATGGCAGCGCTTTTTGCCAAGGTATTCCAACGTTGCATTCGGTTTGCAGTTCTTTTCCGATCAAGCTTTACAATACTACGCTCACATAAAAGAGGAACAAAGGCCGCAACACCCAGCTCAGTAGCGTGGCGAATTATGGTATCCATCTTATCGCCCTTCGCTAAGCCTTGGGCAAGAATCACCGAGGGCCGCTGAGTCGCTTCGAGCCGTTGTGCAATATGAACAAAAAGTGCAGTGTTGGAAACCGTATCAACTTCACATTCAAAATAATCAGATGCAGCATCAATCACCGCAATATGTTCAGATGGCTTCAAACGAAGAGCACGGACATGTTTCATATCGTCTGAGCTGAGGCGCAGCTCAAAAGAAGGATCCTTCTCTTGAGCCAAAACCTGATTATCTAAAAAGAAATGAGGCAAAGACATAGGTGACCGTTCTTAGCCATTGAAAGCATCACGGAGTTTTTGCAAAGGACTACGTGCCTCTGAAACATTCTCTCCCATTTCATCAGCAAGCTTTTCTAAAATTCCCCGTTCTGCTTTCGATAAGCGTGAAGGAATACGTACTTCTACATGGACATGAAGATCGCCTCGAGCCTCACTACGGAATTTCGGCATGCCGTAACCCTTTACATGAACCACTTGACCGTATTGGCACCCTTCTGGAATGGTTACCTTTACTTTTTCATCTTTGAAAATGCCATCAATCTCGATCTGCGTACCAAGAGCAGCCTGAACCATACTAATAACGGTTGAACAATGAAGATCACTGCCTTGGCGCTCGAAGAATTCATGTTCTTCGATGCGGATCGTGACGATAAGGTCACCTGCAGCAGCACCTCTGATGCCCGCTTCTCCATAACCAGACAAACGAAGTTGCTGACCATCTTGAATTCCTACCGGAATATCAACCGAGATGCGCTGTCTATCAGGCACACGGCCCTGACCTTCGCATTCAGGACAGGGGTTTTCGATAATTTTGCCCGATCCCGAACAACGAGAGCAGGTCGAGGCAGCCTGCATGTCACCAAGAATGGTATGTTGAACCGTTACTACCCTTCCTTGACCGTTACAATCAGGACAGGTTACCTCACTACCACCTTCTGCCAATCCACTGCCTTTACAGTCAGGACACGGTGCTAGACGATCGTAGACAATTTCTTTATGAACACCAGCAGCAGCTTCTTCAAGAGTGATACGTAGACCAACGCCCATATCGCGCCCTTCGCGACGAACGGTTGCTCTACCTGCACCACCGCCGAAAAACGAACTAAAAATATCGCCCATACCAAAGCCGCCGAAGAGATCCTCAAAATCAACCGCTTGTGGACCTGCAGCACCTGGAGCACCAGGGATAGTTCCAAAACGATCATATTGAGCACGCTTTGCAGGATCACTCAATACATCATATGCTTCATTGAGTTCCTTAAAGCGATCTTCAGCATCGGGTGCCTTATTTACATCAGGATGAAGCTGGCGCGCTTTTTTTCGAAATGCTTTTTTTATTTCGTCATCTGAAGCAGATTTATTTACACCGAGAATCTCATAGAGGTCTTTGGCCATAGGAAGTCAATCTTACCTTTCACTTTTACAGATCTTTTAATATATCCTGAGCGGCACGAACCGCTGTAATTACCGCAGAGTAATTCATTCTCGTAGGACCAACAATAACAATTAGTCCACGATGAGAATCCTGTCCAAATCGATTTGCGATTACCGAAACACTCGAAAGTGCCTCAGAGTCATTTTCGTGTCCAATACGCACTACTGGTTTATCTGAGTGCACAGCATCATCAAACACTCTAAGAAGTAACGTATCGCCCTCAAGCTCTTCAAGGATTGGCATCAAGCAAGCTGGATCACTGAATTCAGGTTTCCCTAAAAGGTGGGACATACCCAAAGGATGTGCTTTAATAGCATTTTTTTCCTTTAAGCAAATCATTATTTCCGAAACAACCAGCTGGAACAGATCATCCTGAACGTCTTTCAGTTCAGAAGGAAGAATTTCCCTTTCAAAGGATAGATTTCGTCCAACTAGAAGTTTATTAATAAGTTCTTGAGTACGCTGAATACTTTCAGGGGTACAGCTTGCTGGTATATCCATCTGACGGTCAAAAACCTGTCCATCGTCAGTCACAATAACAACCAAAAGGCGGCTTTGAGAAAGAGGGACAAGATTAATCAACCTGATATCCACCGATAGAAAGCGAGGCGGGACGAGCATGGTCATGCAGTCAGTAAGACGAGCTAATGCTTGAGATGTTTTATCGAGTAAATCATCCAAATCCGTTGCACAGTCTTTTAACTGAGAAAGGGTGCTTTCATCAACCTTAATATTTGAATCTTTTAGTAAATCATCAACAAAAGCACGATACCCATAATCTGTTGGAATTCTTCCTGCAGAGGTATGAGGTTGTGTTAAGTACCCCATATCTTCCAAAAGCGATAATTCGCTTCGAACTGTAGCTGAGCTGATACCGAGATTGTAACGCTCGACTAAAGTACGAGATCCAACAGGAAGTGCACGAGCAATATATTCTTCAATCAACGCTCTTAACACTAGTCTTCTTCGATCTGAAAGCACTCTAACACCTCCTTCAATACCATAATTAACCCACACGCATTTTAGCAGCGTATGCACGAGAGTGCTAATACCCTTGCTTAAACGTTACCTATTTTTGAATGAGTGAGCACACTTAAGGAGCTAAATCAAGAATTCTTCCATAGAGCTGATTTCCAAACATCCAACCCTTATGGGTGGGAATCCAAGAATCATCGTGATGAACAAGAAACTCTTCATGCTCAAGTTTACGGAACACAGAAAGTACTTCAGGCAAAAGAATTGAAGCAATTTCAAGATCACCATCGCAGACACCTGTGCGCATACGCATTTTAAGCATTAAATCTTCTGCGGTCATTTGAAAAATGTCGAGTTCTTCAATCAGTCCATCCACAACCGAATAACGTTGTCTGCAAAGTTGGCTTTGTCTCATACTAACCGCACCACACCCGAGGCCAAGATAGGGTTTACTCGTCCAGTAGGCACTATTGTGGCGAGACTCGAATCCAGGTAAAGCATAGCTTGCAACTTCATAATGATTCATGCCTTTTGACGTCAGATAAGAATGAGCATCTTCCATACAAAGAGCCCCCAGATCTTCGTCAAAGAGCAATTCACCCTTTTCAAGTTGCCGAGCAAAAGGGGTACCTTCTTCAATGGTCAAGGGATACACGCTGATATGTTGAATACCCAAAGAGATTGCCCGTTCAAGATCATGATGAAAAGAGTCAACTGTTTGCCCCGGAAGACCACACATTAAATCAATGCTGATATTAGTGAATCGCTCTTGAGCTCGATCAACCGCCCGTATTGCCTGTTCTGAGTCATGTATACGACCTAAGAGTTTCAGTAAATCATCATCAAAACTTTGTATTCCAAGAGAAATTCTATTTACCCCTAAAGCAAAAAGATCGCGCACCATAGCAGAAGTTAAACTTTCAGGATTTGCTTCAAGAGTACACTCAACTTCGGGCGTAAGATGCATAGAGATAGACAGTGCGTATAAAATTGAGGAAAGCCTCTTGTTACCCAGATAACTCGGTGTTCCGCCACCCAAATATACTGTTTTTATTTCACCTAATAATTCTTTTTGGGAATAGTTTCTTATTTCACGAATTAAATCATCCGTAAAACTATCGAGACGCGAATCATTGCATGAAATCGCCTGCGTAGCAAAGTCGCAATAATTACAACGTTTTTTGCAAAAAGGTATATGAAGATATAACGCTTGATAAGGATCCCACGTATCCATATCCTACGCCTCTTCAGTCAATCGACACGCTTCATTAAAAAGTGCCGTGAAATCTTCAAGGGTTTCTGCATCATTGATTTTTCTTCGCGTAGATGCTGCATCCTTGGTGCCCGCAACATACCACATCGCATGTTTGCGCATGCGAGCAAGATTGCCACCCTTACTCTGTTTCTGAAGCAATTCGGCATGCCTGATGGCCAAGTCCATTTTTTCTCGAGGAGATGGACCAACAAAGCCTGACCCCCCTTGTAAACGTGAAGCGATATCCTTAAAAATCCAAGGATTACCCTGTGCCCCACGGCCCACCATCACCGCATCGCAATTGGTTTGACGAAGCATTTCAAGTGCAGAAGAACCATCGACTATATCTCCATTACCGATGACCGAAATAGACAAAGCGTCTTTACATCGACGAATAATATCCCAATCAGCCTTGCCTCGATAAAACTGCTGAGCATAACGTCCATGTATTGCAACAGCGCTTGCACCCGCATCTTCCATCCTCAGAGCAAAATCAAGTGCAGTTTCATGTCCTTCTTCGTAGCCACGACGAAACTTAACCGTAACTGGGCAAGATACGCTACTCACAATTGCTTTAACAATTGAAGCAGCAAGATCGGGATCACGCATAAGGGCTGCACCGTCCCCTTTTCCTGCTATTTTTCGAGCAGGACATCCCATATTGACATCTATAGCAAAAAGTCGATCCTGAAGCGTTTCTTCTACCCACCTAGCTTGAGTAGCTAAAGTTTCAGGCTCGTGACCAAACAGTTGAACACTTACCTTGTCTTCAAGGGGAGAAAGATCAAGTAAATGTATTGTTTTTTCATTAGCATAACTTAATGCCTTTGCTGAAACCATTTCAGTGTACGTAAGTTGAGCTCCCAACTCTCGGCATAGATGGCGAAAAACCACGTCACCCACTCCTGCCATAGGAGCTAATATTATTCGTCTATCATCCTTAAAAATTTGAGACATACACTTAAACCTGTAATGCTTCTGGCATAGATCTTAGAATCCACTCGAAAGCCCTGCTAAGCTAGCAAGAAAATAAATAATTACGCCAATTGCCAAGATAACCGCTACGGCACAGCCGCATCCAATACCAACTTTACTACCCGATGACATACGAGCCTGTTCTCGCTCTTGAGCAAGCTTCTTCTCATCAAAAGGATCATTAATCCAGTCATATTCTTCGTTGCGGTTTTTACGCATAAATATTCCTATTCATCAACCTTCAAGATTGCCATAAATGCCTCTTGAGGAACCTCAACATTACCAATACTCTTCATGCGCTTCTTGCCTTTTTTCTGCTTTTCGAGCAGTTTACGTTTACGCGAAATGTCACCTCCGTAGCATTTCGCCAAAACATCTTTACGCAAGGCACGTACGGTTTGTCTCGATAAAACCCGAGAACCCACCGCTGCTTGAATGGGTACTTCAAACATCTGACGTGGAATAATTTCTTTAAGTTTTTCAGTCAAAACTCTACCACGATCATATGCTTTATCAGTATGGACAATAAACGACAAAGCATCAATAGGTTTTCCCGCCAAAAGAATATCAAGTTTTACCAGTTTAGAGGGCTTATATTCGTCAAAATCGTAGTCGAGCGAAGCATATCCTTTGGTTCGGCTTTTCAGTTGATCGAAGTAGTCCATAATCAATTCAGAAAGCGGAATTTCCCAGAGCATTTCAACTGTTGTAGTGTTGAGATAATTCATTGTTTTAAACTCACCACGACGAGCAACGGTAAGTTCCATTACCGCCCCTACATAATCAGGAGGAATGAGGATTTTCGCCTTGAGGTAAGGTTCCTCAATATGTTCAATTTCACTAGCGTCAGGCATATCCTGAGGAGAATGAAGTGAAATCATAGTCCCATCAGATTTAAATACATGGTATTCAACCGAAGGAGCGGTAGCGAGAAGATCTAGCCCGAATTCGCGCTCGAGTCGTTCTTTCACAACTTCCATATGGAGCAATCCCAAAAAACCTACGCGAAATCCAAAACCAAGCGCATGACTATTTTCCGCCTCATAGATAAGAGCCGGATCGTTGAGGGCAAGCTTTTCGAGGGCATCTTTTAATTCTTCATACTGATCTCCATCAATAGGAAAAAGACCGGTATAGACCATAGGTTTGACATCACGATAACCAGGAAGTGGATCTGTGCAGCCGCCCTTAGCAAGCGTGATTGTATCGCCAACTTTAACCTGAGAAGGGTCCTTAAGTCCTGTCACAAGATAGCCCACTTCGCCCACACCGAGTTCGTCTGCAGGAATTTCTGTTGGCCTTCTAACTCCCACTTCTTCAACAAGAGTCACCGTATCAGTGGCCATCATACGTATAGACTGGCCCTTTCGCATTGAACCGTTAACGATGCGAACCAAAGCCACAACGCCGCGATACGCATCAAAGTACGAGTCAAAAATCAACGCGGAAAGGGGCGCATCAGAATCGCCTTCAGGATGAGGAATGGTATACACAATTGATTCAAGCAAGTCGTGAACACCCTCACCGGTTTTACCACTTGCAAGCACCGCATCATCAGCAGGAATAGCCAGACCATCCTCTATTTCCTGACGCACTCGCTCAGGTTCAGCGGCAGGAAGATCAATTTTGTTAATCAAAGGGACAATTTCGAGATTAGCATTCATCGCCATCATGGCATTTGCTACGGTTTGAGCTTCAATACCTTGTGTAGCATCAACTACCAAAACAGCGCCTTCACACGCTGCTAATGAACGGGATACTTCATAAGTAAAGTCAACATGACCAGGGGTATCAATCAAATTAAAATGATACAATTGTCCATCATCAGCGCGATAATCAACGCGTACAGCCTGACTTTTGATCGTAATACCTCGTTCTCGTTCAATATCCATAGAATCAAGAACTTGTTCTTTCATATCGCGCTTAGATACCGTTTCAGTCATCTCAAGAATACGATCTGAAAGAGTAGATTTACCATGATCAATATGGGCGATGATAGAGAAATTACGTATGTAGCGTGGATCGAGAGCCATAATATCCTGTTCTATAAGCTATCCAGTTTTTCATACAATCTAGTTTTACTAAGTGATAAACGAAGTTTTTACCACCTAAATAAACGTATATAATACGGTTTTAGAATAAAGTGTGGGTAGATTCTACCCTACTTGTGCGAAAGCTCTGATAATTTGCGCATAATTTATAATAAGCGTCTGTGCACAACAACTATATTGTGATACGATTCTAAGGCTTTCGTCTACAGAAAAGTAATTTAATGGAGGATAAAACGTGGCGAACATTAAAAGTCAAAAGAAGCGAATTATTACCAACGAAAAAGCACGCATGCGTAATCGTGCTGTCCGTTCTGAATTAAAAACTGCTGTACGTGTCGTACGCGAAGCTGTTGAAGCTCAGGATGGTGCAAAAGCTTACGCTGCTGCTCTTGATGCTTGCCGCCTGCTTGACCGTGCAGCCTCCAAGGGTGTTATTCACAAGCGCCAGGCTGCTAACCGCAAGAGTGGCGTTATGAAGCTTGCTAACACAATTGTTACCCCTGAAATTATTGCTGAATATACTCCCGTTCCAAAGAAAGAGCAGGCAGCAACTGGTAACAAGAAAGCAGCAGCAAAGGCAGCTCGTAAAGAAGCAATGGCTAAAGCTTCTGAAGAAAAAGCTGTACGTCGTGCTGAAACCGAAAAGCTTCAAAAGGCAGCTGCAAAGCGCAAGGCTGAAGCAGAAGCAGCTGCAGCAGCAGAGGAAGCAGAAGAAGCAGCTGAGTAACGTTTCTTTTGCTTTCGTCTTCAGCGATTCGCGGTTTCCATCTCGGATTCCATTCGCATATCAAGAAAATAAGAACCCGATCATCGGGTTCTTATTTTGTGCGTTTATAGATTTATAAACTTCGGTTAATTATGCAGAACGTTTTCTGCAAACCTCAAGCATCCACTGAAGAAACTCTTTATCTTTATCGGATCCGCTTTTCATAGCGGCTTCGGTATCACGTGCTTTTTTAAGAGCGAAAATTAATTCGCTCATAGTAAATCCCTTTACCCAAGTACGATAGAATTTTACTTTCCACTCAGGAATTTTAAGAATCGAAGCAATTCTCGCTCCGTCACCTCGTGCTATAAGTGCTTTAGCAGAAATAAGCTCACGCAAGCGTGAGGTACACATTGTTAACAGACCAAAAGGTGAAGTATCTTCCATACGATTAAGCAAGTACACACAGCGCTGCGGATTACGAGCTGCAAAGGCATCTACAAATTCCCATGGCTTAATTTCTTTTGTAAAAGAAACCATTGAAAGCACTTCATTTTCATTAACGGGATCGCTCCCACGATGCGACAAAGAAAGCTTTCGAATTTCCGCATCAAGCGAAACGGTATTAGTCCCTACAAGATCAAGAAGCGCTGAAGCTGCTCCTTCTGTAAAAGTAATACCATGACCTACCGCCATTGAACGAACTACCTTTCCCATTTCTCGTCGTTCAAAAGGAGTACAGTCTATGATTGCAGTTTTTCCAAATGCCGTAACCGCCTTATAGAGACGTGATCGCTTATCGAGCTTGTTGCCTATTAAGGCTAAAACGGTAGAGCTGCAAGGTTTTTCGAGATACTGTACAAGCAAATCAGCATCAGCCTTTTTGAGTTTTTCAACTTCATTGACCTCCACTAAGCGAACAGGACTCGCGAAAGGTAAAGTATTTGATGCGGTAACTATATCCTCACCAGTACAGGTAGCAGCAGAAAAGGTCTCCGAATTAAAAGATAGATCTCCCATTTTCTCTAAACGAGCATGAAGACGCCTTATTACTGTTTCGCGTTTTAGCTCATCTTCGCCTATTACCAGGTAAACAGGGAGTAAAGAATTTTTGTTAGAAGTAGCCATGTCTACAAGTTTATCGTAGGGTTTCTACTTTAATTTCTTTATCGGTAAAACTACATACAACATCACCATCGTAATCAGTACGATACAGGGTTGAATTAACTGCAGATAATAAGTTGAGAACTTCCGTAGAAGGATGACCGTATCGATTTTCTTCGCCTACACTTATAAGCGATATTTTTGGATGAAGTCTTTCTGTAAGCTTATTTGTCAAGGCAGCCTTAGCCCCATGATGAGAGACTTTAAGAATATCAATGCGCGAGATTGTCTTATTGTCTTCAAGAATTTGTTCAAGAATTTGAGCTTCTGCGTCTCCACAAAATAAGGCAGACCAATCTGCGTCCGCATCTCCATCAGGATCAATATTCAGTAAAAAACAAATACTATCTTGATTGCCGCCCTCTTCTTGTAATTTCTTGGGCCAAATTACTTCAATACGCATGTTTGAAATCTGAATTACATCTCCCGCGTTTACGTAATAAACATTACTTGCACCTACAAGCGATTCTGCATCATCAACCAAAGATTGCGTTTTTTCCGTTTGAATGTCGTTTGTTCCCTCAGAAAGGATCACGCTCTCGCAATCTACCACCCCTTTAAGCGCGCTCAGACACCCAGCATGGTCATTATCTGCATGAGTAATGATTACTGCATCAAGATGAGTACATCCTTGACGAGAAAGCGATGCAAACAACTTTTGTTCGCTTTGACCAGTATCGACCAAGATTGTTTTAGAGTTGCTCTGAATCAGGAAAGCATCTCCCTGCCCTACATCAAGCATAGCAATTGAATTACCTGATCTAGGAAAAAAACAGTAAAGAGCGGAAGCTCAGGGATAAAAAGTGGGACAGAAGCAAACGGAACCGCAGATAAAAAAGAACATCCAATACAAAAAAGCTCAGAGACGAGAAGGGCAAATTTCAGCAACAATACGCCTAAAAATCCACAAGGAAGAAAAATGAATGACAGAAGTCCCACAATACAAAGAAAGGTTACAAAAGGTGTTGCCAAAACATTTGAAACAGGAGTAATAAGAGAAATAAGCGAAAAGGCGCTGATAGTAAAAGGGAGTGTAGTTAAAAGGGCTGCCAAGGTCATTGCACAAGGTTCTACCACCAGTGATTTAAAAAAAGATGAAGAACATGAAATCCAAGATAGTAAGAGGGGCATAAAAAGAAGTATTCCTAAAGTGGAGCAAACCGAAAGAAGAAACGAGAGAGAAAAGGCGCTCGTTGGAATAAAGGTGATTATTGCAATTACGACAACACCAAGCGCCGACAAGGCATGAGAACGCCTGATTCCTCCTACCGAGATAATATTAAGAGCGCTCATGCATGCAGCACGTACACAGGAAATAGGAAAACCAACTATACAAAGATAAAGCCCCAATATCGCAAGTTGAATTCCAATTTTTATCCGCGAAGAAAGAGGAACGTTCCGAATTATTAAAGAAAGAAAGCTCATAACAATTACGAGATGAGCACCTGACACTGCAACAATATGAGCAAGCCCTAAAACTTTTACTTCTTGATATATCCCTAAAGAAAAGAGCTGAGTTCTATCACCGACAATAAGTCCTTGTAAAAGAGCACCAGCTTCAGATGAAGCGCTTCCTTGATTAACTAAATCGTCTATTTCATTTGCATAATTACTCCGAGTGCTTGCTAGAAAACCTAAAGGAGATGAAGAAGCAAGGTCAATCTCAGTCAAAGTAGCGAAACCTGCAATCCCTTGCTGATAATAACGAAGTTTTACCTCTTCCCGAGGCCAAGAATACGTAAGAGCTGATTGAAATTCACTTCCAAAGCCATAGGAATCCTCGTTAAGATTTAAACTTACAAAACCCAGAGATTCTCTCGTCTTAATATCAAATATTTGCGCAAGGGCATAAGAACTATAGAGTCCTTGATTAATATCTTCCTCGATACGGATTAAAACTTTTTCATTTTGCTTTGAATCCAAAAGAGCATGCTGATTATCGATACTAAAACACTCAACGTTCCAAACAAAACCTCCTAAGAGTCCAAAGAGCAGGCAATAAACTACGACTGGGTTTTGTGTGTTGCGAACAAAAACAAGAAGAATAATACTTACTACAGCAATTAAAAATACGAGAACACCAATAATCAGATAATCTTTTGGTACACCAAAGCCATAGGAAAATAAACAACAACCAGACCAAAACGAAATTCCACACCACAGCACTAAAGGTATCGAAGGACGCTTTGCTTTATGTACTACCGTTGAACTCATACGGTGATGGACTCTTTTATGGCTTCGTATTTTTTATCTCCTATACCGGAAACCTCTTTAATTTCTTCGATAGAAGAAAACGAGCCATGTTCTTGACGATAGGCAATGATCTTTTCTGCTGTAGCCTCCCCTACACCATCGAGTGTCATAAGCTCTTCTTTTGTGGCGGTATTAATATTTACTTTTTGAATTGACGAACTAAAAGATTGATCATTGGAAGTGGTGGAATTACTTCCCTGATTTTCAAGGTCTGTCTGCATTTGTTTTGAGGTAACAATAATCTGTTCGCCATCAGATAATTCCCTTGCTAAATTGATACTTCTATCATCAGCAGCTTCTGTTAAACCACCTGCAGCATCAATTGCTTGAGAAACACGAGACCCACCTGGAAGTTGATACATCCCAGGTGAGACAACTTCACCAGTGATATGAACATAAATAGTCGATTTATTTGTTTCGCTTCTTGTTTCTGATGATTGCTGTTCAACCTGATCTTGAGATTCTCCTTGTACCGTTTCTTCCTGAATAAAAGCTGCATCAGGCACCGAAAAGGCAGTCCACAGTTGAAAAGCCCCAAAGACAAGTACACCTAAAGCAAGTATGCCTATGCCTACGACCAATGCAAGATTAGGTTTAGATATTCCTGCTTTTTGTTTTAGTGAATTAACTTCATCAAGAAACGACATAGAAAACCCCCTAAACCTCTTAATAACCAGCTTAGGGGGCAAATGTAATGCAGATCTATTATTAAACGACAATAAAGGTCACAAAAACAAACAACCAATCTCACATTTAAAAACACTCTTGAAAAGTATTAAGAATGTTCTTTACGTTCAGATCGGGGAATTTTATATGACGGACAGGAATAGGTATGTATTTCAGCTGTCTGCAATGCTTCTGCAGCCCATTCATCCATGGGAAGATCTGCTTCCGCTGCAAGAACTTTAGGAAGTTTCGCATGCGTTTCAGGATTTCGGGGCATAAACAACGTACAACAATCTGGAGCATCTTGCGAAGAAATGTCAAAAGTGCCAAGTTTTTGAGCTTCACCAATTATTTCCACTTTATCAAAACCCACTAAAGGTCTATAAACTGGCAACAGGACACTTTGATTAACTACCAGCATGTTGTCCATAGTCTGAGAAGCCACTTGACCAAGACTTTCACCTGTTACCAGCGCTTTTGCCCCTTCTTTACGAGCAATACGCTCAGCGATTCTAAACATTAAACGACGATACAGTATTACACGAAGCTCTGGTGGTGCAAGAGCCGAGATTTCACGCTGGTACGTACCAATAGGAACCGTATATAAACGCGCAAAACAACCACTCCGTTCAAGAACTTCTGCGATATCTTGCACCAAATATTCACTAGTAGCCGAAGTTTCAGGTCTTCCAGAAAAATGAACCCCAATACAAGTCGCACCTCGACGAGCAATACGCCAGGTTGCGACTGGAGAATCAATACCAGAAGAAAGCAAACAAACAGCCTTACCTGCACTACCCACAGGAAGACCACCAATTCCCTGGATGCTTCTTCCATAAATATAAGTTGAACCCTGAATTACTTCGACACGTACTTCAACATCAGGGTTTTTCATGGCAACTTTTTTGTCGGGGAAAGCACGACAAAGAGCAGCGCCCACCAACTGATTGAGCTGCATTGAATCGATAGCAAAATCGGTATGGTTGCGTCGTGCTTGAACCTTGAAGGTATAAAAATCACCCGCATCAGTTAATGCCATACACGCAGTTTCATACATCTCTTCAAGATCTTGAGCACAACGATAACCGCAGGAAACGCGAGCAATGCCAGGTACTCCAGCAATCTGGTCTGCCAACCTACAAGAATCCTCATACGTACTTGAATCAGGCAAAAACAGACAAATCCTTCCAGAGATGCGTCTAATTCGAACCTCGGAATTCTTTATTAACGCTTCAATATTAGCAATTAGTTGTTGTTCAAATTTTTTTCGATTGTGTCCCTTAAGGCCAATCTCGTGATAATGAACAAGGCAGACACGATGTCGTGTCTGCCTTGTATCAAGTTGCGCTATTTCAGTCATTGTAATGAAAAAATCCTTTTATTAGCTTCAACTATCGTAACAAATTAAGGTCTCTTTGCGATGATTAGTGATTATGAACATCGATCGTTGCAGGATCGTAAGAAACATCCCCACGAGAAATTTCATCAAAAGCAATGGAAAGAGGACGACGATTATTAGCCTTAGCAATATCTACAGCAGTTTGAAGCTGGATAGCACGATTACGCTGACCTCGCATCATTTCGTTAATATCATGAGCGCGTTTAGAAGCTAAAGCACACAGTAAAAAACGATCGTCATCAGTTTGATCCAACAACACATCAATTTTAGGTTCAATAAGGCTCATCTTTTTTAGATCCCTTTCGTATCATTTGCGAAAGAATTGATAACTTCTACCAATTCATCAACAGCTCGTTCGAGGTCATCGTTTACAACTTGAACATCATACTCCATTTTTTGCGCAAGCTCTACCTCTGCTGTTTTCATTCTCGAAGAAATTACATCTTCCGTTTCAGTGCCACGCTGACGAAGTCTTCTCTCTAATTCTTCAAGAGAAGGAGGCTCTATAAAAACCAGATGAGCTTCTGGAAGGGCCTTGCGAACCTGAAGAGCCCCTTGCACATCAATTTCTAAAATTACCTGATCACCAGCATTCATATGATCTACAACACTTTTCTTTAAAGTGCCATAGAAATTGTCATGAACTTGAGCCCATTCAAGAAATCCATCCTGTTCAACAAGACTTTTAAAATGATCAGTATCTAAAAAGAAATAATGAACGCCTTCGATTTCGCCAGGACGGGGACTGCGAGTAGTAGCAGAAACGGATACCCATGCATCGGGTATCCGTTCTATAACCTGCGATAATAAAGTGCCCTTACCTGCTCCAGAAGGGCCTGAAACTACAAAGAGATTACCTACGCGGGAATTATTTTCCAAGACGATCAAGCAACGCTTTCTGTTGACGCTCGCCCAAACCCTTCAAACGACGGGATTCAGCGATATCCAATTCCTTCATGATCTTTTCGGCCTTTGCCTTTCCGTACCCTGGAAGAGTTTCGATCAAGGTAGAAGCCTTCATACGACCAACAATAGGATCATCCTTCATTGCAAGAACATCCGCAAGACTTAAAACCCCATTTTTTAAATCTTCACGAACCTGAGCTCGCTTGATACGTGCAGCTTTTGCCTTCTCGAGTGCCTGCTGCCTTTCTTCTGGGGTGAGTTGTGGAACCGGCATGGTCGCTCCTTTTCTTTATCGATGTACTTGGACACCGTCTTATAAGCAATTTCACTAATACTATAGTATACACAATTTAGATTTACACAATCCCTTAAAAGTGTCCCCTGTCACTTATATCAAAAGATTACGTATATGAACAGCGAATTTATACCATTATTTCATGATTTCTGCACCATTTTGTGAATTTTAAACCCTCTTTTTCCATACCCTTTGGATAAAGAAATAGGCTCCCGGAGTAAAACGAGAGCCTACAACAAGAATACCTACACGAATCTAAAGGACTAAAGAAGTGAATGACAAGGAATATTTTGTATCGTTGAGTTTGCTCCTACTAAAGATAAAACAGCCATCACGCGGGCTTCCTTAGATTCAACAAAACTAATCATTTTTTGCGCAATTTCTTCATTAAAGGTATCAAGAACAACGATGACCTTATCCTTCTTTTTCAACGAAAGAGAAGAGGTAATCTCTCCTGAACCGAAATCACAAACTCCAAATTTCATCCATGCGGAAAGTGCAATGTTATAAGCAAAGTAAGAGTCAGCTCCAGAAAGCGACAAAACAATCTCTGGTTTTGCTTCTCTATCAACCTTTTGAAGCAGTTCTACCGCAAGTTTATTTGAAACAATGGGATCCACCATTAAAGCCTGCGGATTAATCGAGAGACCCTGTTCTTGCTTTTCAAGAACATACATCTTTTCTAAGAGTTCCTGTATTTCAGAAGTTTCCATTCCTTATAGCTCCTTTGCGATTGCTTCAAATGCAGCAGCAGGATCTGCCTGCTCGGTAATAGGACGACCAATAACAATATGTGAGGCACCGTTATCAAACGCAGCTTTAGGAGTTGCCACACGTGTTTGATCTCCCAGTGCTGCGCCTGCAGGCCTTACACCTGGAGTAACAATATAAGCATTAGGTCCTAATACCTCGCGAAGCATCGCTGCCTCCTGAGGAGAAGTTACAACACCGGATAGACCCGCCTCTTTAGCCTGATTTGCAAGACTAATAACTTGGTCCTTAACCTTACGCGTAACTCCTGTACTACGCAGATCTTCTTCACTCATGCTGGTAAGAACCGTAATAGCCAATGAAATAGGTTCTTCTTCGACCCATCGAGCTTCTGATAAACCTTCCTTTGCAGCTTTCATCATAGAAAGTCCACCGACTGCGTGCATGGTAAGCATGTCGGCACCTGCTTCAGCAGCAGCTTTAGCAGCTCCTTTTACCTGATGCGGAATGTCATGAAACTTTAAGTCAAGAAAAACCTTAAACCCTCTTTTTTGTAAGGCAGTAATAAAATAAGGGCCTTCCTGATAGAACAGGGTCATACCGATTTTGACCCACGTTGCCTTACCTGCAAGCATATCAGCTAATTCGAGAGCGCGACTACGATCACAATCAAGAGCAACGATTACTCTCTCTTTTCGAGGGATAGTATTAAAATCTAACATTCGAGAGCTCCAATCAACTGATTAACCTCGGCAATTCCATTTTCTTCACAGTACGATTCGATCCCTTTAATTACCTCAATAGTAGCGTGAGGATTAACAAAATTGGCAGTGCCCACCGCTATCGCAGTAGCACCCGCAAGCATAAATTCAACCGCATCGAGCCCGGTACTAATACCTCCCATACCAAGAATAGGAATTTGAACCGATTGGTGAACTTGCCAAACCATACGAAGAGCAACCGGCTTAACGGCAGGACCCGAAAGTCCTCCAACGACACGAGCAAGTATCGGTTTGCGCGTTTTTGCATCAATCGCCATTCCTAAAAGTGTATTAATGAGCGAAACCGCATCAGCACCTGCATCTTCAACCGCCTTTGCAATTTCAGTAATGTCGGTGACGTTTGGAGTTAGCTTTGCAATTAAAGGACGCTTAGTACGCTTACGACATTCAGCAACTACTGAAGCTGCCATCGTGGGATCAGTACCAAAAGTCATTCCCCCACAGTCAACATTAGGACATGAAATATTCAGTTCGTAAGCATCTACCTCATTGAATTCTTCAAGAGAATCAACAACTGCCGCATACTCATCAAGGCTATGGCCCGAAACATTAACAATAACGGTTGCATTCTGGTCTTTTAGCCAGGGCAAATCACGTTGCTTTAAAACTTCCACTCCAGGATTTTGTAGTCCAATTGAATTCAACATTCCAAAAGGAGTTTCGGCAATTCTTGGAGCATCGTTTCCAGCCCATCCGTTAAGCGAGACACCTTTGGTGGTAACAGCCCCAAGTGCACCAACATCAATAAAATCAGCATACTCATGACCCGAAGCGAAGGTACCTGAAGCGGTTGTTACGGGATTTTTCATAAGCAATCCACCAAGGTTGACCTGCATATTTACAGCCATTACCAAATCACCTCCGCAGCATCAAACACGGGACCATCAACACAAGAACGTTTCCTGCCTTGCTTAGTTTCAACAATACAGGAAAGGCAAGCACCAATGCCGCATGCCATACGCTTTTCAAGCGAAATAAAGGTAGGTACCCCTGCAGCTAAACATTTTGAAGAAACAATGCGCATCATTGGTTCAGGACCACAACAATACACACAATCGTAAGACCTATCAGATAGACACTCATCTACCAAATCAGTACAAAATCCCTTATGACCTTTTGTGCCGTCATCAGTAGCAATAAAGATATCTTTTCCGAGTAAGTCCCTATAACGCTCTTCAACAACCAACGCCTGTGCGGTTTGGGCACCAAGAACTACGTCGACCTCAATATTCTGTGCAAGAAGCGCCTCCGCCTGAAGATAGAGCGGAGCTCCTCCCACCCCACCAGCAACCAATAAAGCTGAAAAGGTCTGAGAAGGCACGGACCACCCTTGCCCAATAGGGCCCATTACCGAAACAGCGGTACCCGATGGCAAGGTAGTCATATGAGAAGTGCCATATCCTACAACTTGATAAAGAATCGCCAAAACCTTGCCTTCTTTTTCAGTGTAATACACCGAAAAAGGGCGTCTTAGTATATGTCCCTCCATACCAGGGAATTGAATATGAACAAACTGTCCCGGTTGTAAGCGAACACCAATTTCATCCACTTCAACCTTCATAAGCCACAACGTATGAGAAAGGGCATAATTTTCGCGGATCAATCCGGTTTTTTCGAGAATTGAGCTCATAGCAAAATCACTTCTCCTCCCATTGGTCTAAATCTTGCAAGGCAATAATGGGGAGATTGTCATCACGTAGATTATCAATAGCAGAAACAAAAGCCTGAGCACCCGCCAAAGTGGTGACATAACAAAGATTTTGTCGAACCGCAAGCGTGCGTAAAACGTACCCATCAGAGCGAGTTTCTTGCCCAAAAGGAGTATTGATCATTAAATCAATTTTGCCTTCACCTATTAAGGTAGCAATATTGGGCTCAGGATCACTTACACGACCAATAACTTCACAAGGAATATTCGCAGATTCAAGAGCGCGAGCAGTGCCTGAAGTGCAAATGAGCTTAAAGCCCATCCGTGCCAGATCTCGCGCAAGTGGCAAAATAGCTCGTTTATCGCGGTCGCATACCGAAAGGAAGCAAGTGCCTGTTTTTGGTAGCTCCATATCTACCGCAGCTTGTGTTTTAGCATAAGCACCTGGGAAATTATTTGCGATGCCCATAACTTCGCCCGTTGATTTCATCTCAGGCCCTAATACAACATCTGCTCCAGGGAAACGACCAAAAGGCATAACGGCTTCTTTTACGCAAAAATGAGACTGTCGACGTTCATCATCAGGCAAGTTAAAGCTCTCAAGACTCTCGCCCGCCATAATACGTGCAGCAATCTTTGCCAAAGGAACCCCTGTTGCTTTGGAAATAAAAGGAACGGTACGAGAAGCACGCGGGTTAGCTTCAATTACATACACCACCGAATCTTTGATAGCGAACTGCACATTCAATAATCCGACAACTCCCAAACGAAGTGCAAGCCTGCGGGTAATAGAGCGCAATTGTGAAACCTGAGATTCAGATAAGGTGAACGGCGGAATACAACAAGCAGAATCTCCTGAGTGAACACCTGCTTCTTCGATATGTTCTAGCACACCGCCGATGTATACCTGTTTTCCATCACAGAGCGCATCAACATCACATTCAATTGCACCTTCAAGAAAACGATCCAAATAAACTGGATGATCTGGTGTAATACGTGCTGCTTCAGCCATATACTTCTCAAGGTACTTTGCATCATAGGCAATTACCATGCCGCGTCCGCCTAAAACGTAGGAAGGGCGAACTAAAAGAGGGAAACCAATGCGATCAGCTACCTGACAAGCTTCTTCAAATGAAGAGGCCATACCTGCCGCAGGATAGGTAATATGAAGTTCGTCTAATATTTCGGAGAAGCGATCTCTGTCTTCTGCCAGGTCAATGGCTTCGGGCTTTGTTCCCATAACAACCATTCCAGAATTCTCAAGATCACGTGCAAGCTTAAGAGGAGTTTGTCCACCCAAAGTAACTACAACCCCATCGGGTTGTTCTACATCAACAATGTCCATAACGTCTTCATACGTTAGGGGCTCAAAGTAAAGGCGATCAGAGGTGTCGTAGTCAGTCGAAACAGTTTCTGGATTACAGTTAACCATTATGGTTTCAAAACCGGCGTCATGAAGAGCATAGCTTGCATGTACGCAGCAATAATCAAATTCTATACCCTGGCCAATTCTATTGGGTCCAGCTCCTAAAATCATAGCGCGCTTTTTTGTAGAAGGGCGTACTTCGCTTTCGCCTAATTCGTAGGTTTTGTAATGATATTCGGTACGGCTCTCGAATTCGGCTGCGCACGTATCTACCGTCTTAAATACTGGTACAACACCAAGTTCTTTGCGGCGAGCTCGAACGGTATGCTCGTCGCTACCCGTTAAGTAAGCAATTTGGATATCCGATAAGCCAAATTGCTTTGCTCGTAGCAAGTCTTGTGCATCTAATTCATCAAGCGAATACGTGCCAAGCGTTTTCTCAACTTGAATAATGTCGTAAAGACGAGAGAGGAACCAACGATCAATTTTGGATGCGTTAAATACCTGATCAATTGTCCAATTGCGACGGAATGCTTCAGCGATATAAAACATGCGATCTTCAGTAGGCTTACCTACCAATTCTTCGAAATGCTCTTCATCGAAGCTGTCTTTTCCATCCGAACCTAAACCAGCACGACCATTCTCTAGAGAGCGCATTGCCTTACCAAAAGCCTCTTCAAAAGTACGGCCAATAGCCATAATTTCGCCAACCGCTTTCATACGCGTAGAAAGGGTGGTATCCGTACCCTTAAATTTTTCAAAAGCAAAGCGAGGAACTTTTACAACGCAGTAGTCAATTGAAGGTTCAAAACATGCCGGCGTTGCCTTGGTTATGTCGTTAGTAATCTCATCTAAGGTGTAACCAACAGCCAACTTAGCTGCTGCCTTTGCAATAGGAAAGCCAGTCGCCTTAGAAGCAAGAGCAGAAGAGCGAGAAACGCGAGGATTCATTTCGATTACAATTAATCGACCATTTTGAGGATTAATAGCGAACTGAACGTTTGATCCACCTGTTTCCACTCCGATTTTTTCTAAAATTGCCAGTGAAGCAACTCGCATACGTTGATACTCAACGTCCGAGAGGGTCTGTGCCGGAGCGACAGTAATAGAGTCTCCCGTATGAACACCCATTGGATCGAAATTCTCAATGGAGCAGATAATAATACCGTTACCCGCCTTATCGCGCATAACCTCCATTTCGTATTCTTTCCAGCCCTCAATACTCTCTTCGACAAGAACTTCGCTTACTGGAGATAAATCAAGACCTTGAGAAACAATAAGTTCGAGCTCTTCTTGATTATGCGCAATGCCGCCACCTGCTCCTCCGAGCGTAAATGAAGGGCGAATTACCAGTGGGTAACCAAGTGAATCGGCAAGAGAAAGAGCATCTTCAAGAGAATAAGCATATCCGCTTCGTGCAACTTCAAGACCTATTTCTGCCATAGCCTCGTTGAATTGCTTACGATCTTCACCTCGTTCAATGGCTGCAAGATCGCACCCGATCATTTCTACCCCATATTTTTCGAGAATGCCAGCTTTGGCAAGCTCGACAGCAGCATTTAGTGCTGTCTGACCTCCTAAAGTAGGAAGCAAAGCATCAGGACGTTCCTTTTCGATGATCTTTTCAATGAAGTCCTTGGTAATAGGCTCAACGTAGGTACGATCAACTAGCTGTGGATCGGTCATAATAGTTGCTGGATTCGAATTTACCAGCACTACTTCATACCCATCTTCTTTTAGAACCTTACATGCCTGCGCACCGGAATAGTCGAATTCGCATGCCTGTCCAATAACAATAGGACCTGATCCAATTACTAAGATACGCTTTATATCTTCTCTTTTAGGCATTAATCTCACCTTCCGTTGCGCCAAACTTCCATCCTGCGAGACGATCTTGGGCAATATCAATATTCAGATAATCTGACCTTCCATCCATTAGCCGCGTAAAGGCAGTAAAGAGATAGTGCGCATCAGTTGGCCCAGGACTTGCTTCCGGATGGTACTGAACGGAAAATACGGGGTGATCTAAAAACGCAATACCCTCAGCAGTTCCATCATTGAGGTTGACGTGAGTAAGCTGAATACGACCAAATTTTTCATTTTGAACTACAGGCGCACATTGCTTTTCGCGCCAAAAACGCAAATCTCGTACATGGTCTGAAACGTCTGCAGAAAGCTCGGGGACGAGAGGACCTAAAGAATCAAACAGCAATCCAAAACCATGATTTTGTGCAGTTATTTCTACTCTTCCCGTACGTAGATTCATCACAGGCTGATTTCCGCCGCGATGACCAAACTTCAGCTTTTCCATTTCAGCACCAGACGCTAGTGAAATCATCTGATGGCCCAAACATATTCCAAAAAGCGGAACTTTTCCGATGAGCTTTTCAACCTGAAGATAAGTCTCACGAACCGCTTCGGGATCCCCTGGTCCATTACTTAAAAACACGCCATCAGGATTGAGGGAAAGCACCTCTTCAGCTGGTGTATTCCAGGGAACAACCGTCAACTCACAACCAACACGAATTAGACCCTGAAGAATGGATTTTTTTACCCCGCAATCATAGGCAACAACGCGATACTTTGGATCTTTGGGATTATCAAGAGCAAATGATTGGCTTTGAGGAAGTTCCGTAAATGAAGTAGGTTCACTGCGGCTTACCGTCTTTGCAAGATTTACTCCAACAATACTCTCTGATGCGCGAACTTTAGCTAAAAGACTATCCGTATCGAAATCAGTTGTGGATAAGACCCCTCTTTGTGCACCGTGATCACGCAGATGAGTGGTAAGAGATCGTGTATCGATTCCACCAATGGCAACCACATTTTGTTCTTTAAGGAAATCTGGAAGCGAAATTTCACTTCTCCAATTCGAAGGAGTGAAGCACATTTCATGAACAACCAAACCACGCAAAGCAAGAGTATCTGCCTGCAAGTCGTCACGATTTACACCATAATTGCCAATTTGAGGATAGGTCATCGTAATAATTTGACCAGCATAAGAAGGATCAGAGATAACTTCAAGGTACCCTTCAAGCGAAGTGTTAAAACACACTTCGCCGTATACCTCACCCGAAGCACCGCACGAATAACCCTCAAAGACCGAGCCATCCTCTAACACTAATTTTGCGTTGCCATGTTGACCATAACTGGTATGTTCTAAAAGCTTACTCAACTACGACACCATCCTTACAGGTTACCGTGCCACCCACAAATACATCGGTCGTACGTCCTTTTAGGGTATAACCCAAAAATCCTGAATTATGCGATTTGGAGTACATATCATCAGACTGGACCGTCCAGGTTACTTCTGGATCAAAGATGGTAATGTCAGCAACACTACCCTGCTTTAAAGTCACCTGATCGAGACGAAGTATTTCGCGAGGTTTTATCGCCATTAATTCAACCAACTCGTTGTAGGTAATAAGCCCAGGATCAACAAGATAGGTAAGAATAACCCCAAGTGATGTCTCGAGCCCTGTCATACCGAAGGGAGCTAGTTCAAATTCACGCGCTTTTTCATGATCGGCATGGGGGGCATGATCGGTCACAATACAATCAATAGTGCCGTCTTTTATTCCTTCTATAAGAGCAGCATTATCAGCTTTGGAACGAAGAGGAGGATTCATTTTGAGATTAGTATTGTAGGTAGTCGTAATATCATTCTCATTGAGAACTAAATGATGAGGGGTTACTTCGCACGTAACCTGGATTCCACGAGCTTTACCTTCTCTTACAAGCTCAACCCCTCGTGCAGAGGTAATATGCTGAATATGAATAGGACAACCTGTTAATTCAGAAAGGGCAATGTCACGTTGAATTTGAAGTTCCTCTCCCGTTGCAGGCCATCCTGCCAATCCCAAACGAGTTGAAACAACCCCTTCATTAACTTGTCCTGGACCAACCAGATCTTCATCTTGGCAGTGACTCATAACTACCTTGTTGAACATTTTGGCATAGTCCATCACGCGACGCATTACCCCTGAGTTTTGTACTCCTCGACCGTCATCGGTAAAAGCAACAGCTCCATGCAAAACCATGTCACCCATTTCTGAAAGGGATTCACCCTTCAAACCCTTTGTGCAGGCTCCCGAAGGATAAACGCGACAGTGGCCAGCTTGTGCCGCCTTATCAAGCACATAATCAATAGTCGTTGCATTATCGGTCGTAGGATTGGTATTAGGCATAGAGCAAATGCCCGTAAAACCACCGTGAGCAGCCGCAGCAGTACCCGTTTCGATAGTCTCTTTATATTCTTGTCCGGGGTCTCGAAGATGAACATGAATATCTACTAAACCTGGTACCGCAATGCAGCCATCTCTATCAAAGATTTCTGCATCAGCACATTCGATATTTTTACCAACTTGGGCAATGATTTGACCATCAATAAGAATATCGGCAACTTCATCTAAAGAAAGTGCGGGGTCTATGACCCTTACATTTTTAATGAGCGATTTCATCGTTAGCTCCCCCTAACAATAAATAGATAAGCGCCATACGAACACAGACACCTGAAAAAACTTGCTCGACAATAACTGATTTATGACCATCAGCCATGTAACTATCGAGCTCAACACCACGATTAATAGGTCCAGGATGACAAATGATGGCATCCTCTTTCATAAGATGTGAGCGCTGTTCGTTGAGACCGTAAAGAAGATGATATTCACGTAAGCTGGGGAAAGGAGCATTTTCTAATCGCTCCATTTGAATACGGAGCATATATACCACATCAAGCGAAGGAAGCACTTCATCAAAATAAGGAGTTACCTCATCAGCTCCTAGGGCTTCAGGACAAGCAGGTAACAACGTAGCAGGAGCAATAAGCGTCACGTTTGCACCCATTTTTTTCAATGCAGGAACCAAAGAACCACAAACTCGCGAATGAGCAATATCGCCAACGATTCCCACACGAAGGCCATTAAAGGAGCCCTTTTCTTTCCAGATAGTATAAAGATCAAGCAATGCTTGAGTAGGATGTTGATGCTTGCCATCACCTGCATCAATTACGCTCGCATTAGTGTTTTGCGAAACCATGTACGGAGCTCCAGCGCATTTATGCCGAACAATAAACATATCAACCTTCATGGCATCAATGGTGCGAACCGTATCAACCAGACTCTCACCTTTTACGGTTGAAGAAGCGCTTCCTCCGGCGTTGAGCGAATCACAAGAGAGTCTCTTTTCTGCAAGTTCAAAAGAGCCTCGAGTTCTGGTGGAAGGTTCAAAAAACAAGTTGCAAACCGTTTTTCCACGAAGCGCAGGAACCTTTTTAATGCTACGCTCATTAACCTCTTCGAACTTTCGAGCTTGTTCCAGCACGGTCATTATGTCATCCGATGAAAGATCATCAATGGAGAGAAGATGTTTGTGATTAAACATTGCTAAGCTCCCTTCACTGGAGCAGATCCAACATGTTGGCCTGGTTCTAAGCGTTTGATACGGACACTTGTTTGTCCATCGATTTCTTTGAGATATAACCTAACGCTTTCATTAGAGGCAGAAGGAACGTTTTTTCCTACAAAGTCAGCTCTGATAGGAAGCTCTCTATGACCTCGGTCAATAAGAGTCGCAAGCTGAATACGAGCAGGTCTTCCTAAATCCATCAAAGCATCGAGTGCCGCTCGAATAGTGCGACCGGTATACAAAACATCATCAACCAAAATAATTGTTTTACCGTCGATAGGAAAAAAGATTTCAGTACCTTGAAGTACTGGAGAAAGATTCATAATAGAATCATCTCGATAAAAACTAATATCGAGAGAACCGACAGGAAGCTTAGTCCCTTCGATATCCTCGATTAAATGAGCAATTCTGCGGGCAAGAACATCACCTCTTGTCACTATCCCTACAATTGCGAGATCTTGACAGCCTTTATTTTGCTCTAGTATTTGATGGGCCATCCTAACGAGAGTTCGATCAATTTCAGACTCTTCCATAACAATGGACTCATCAGTTCCTTTGTCTTGCATGCACGCCCCTTTCCTAAACTAACGTGCGTACAGACAAACCCTTTCATAAAGAGATAAACTTCTTATCAAACATAGAGTGTTGACGAGAAAGATGATCATCCCTTTACCACTCTGCCTTAAGATGAAAAAAGCCCCAAGACAGAGAGGGGCAATCAATTTGGCTTACAAAAACTTAGATTACCAAACGCGACACTTTGCGCCTAAGCATCCAAGAAATCATAAAGCAATATGTTTGCACCTTATCGGTCTCTCTGTACCGCCATTAAAGGTTTTCTTGATTATAGAACCTTGAACGTAATGGGTCTAGGAAAAATACGTCATGACATAATTACGAAACATCTTTTTGTAGCTTACAAACAAAATGAGCATCAAATAAAGGTTCTGACTGTGCCTTGTGAAATAAGTCATCAAAAAGCAATTGAGAACTAACAGAAAATGAGTTTCCTTGTTCACTTTTCAGGAAAGCTTCAACTACTTGTTCATTCTCTTCCTTGAAAAGAGTACAGGTGGCATAAGTTAAAGATCCACCTGGTTTAACTAATCGAGCTGCTTGTTTAAGCATCGTCAGTCCTTTTTCCGCCATGGCAGAAATCTCATGTTCTGTTACTCTCCATCGAATGTCGGCATGCCTGCGCAAAGTACCCACTCCCGTACAAGGAGCATCAATAAAAACAGCATCATACGTTGCATCACTGAAGTGAGATAGATGCGTTGCATCCTGACAGAACACTTCATTTTGAACAATATCAGCCTGTTTGAGGCGAGAGATTCGCTCTTTTGTACGCGATTGATCAACATCAAGAGTGTCGAGTGCCATCTGTTTACCAAAACGAGAAAGCGCAACATTTTGTAAAAGAAGAGACTTTGTTCCTCGTCCAGCACCAATTTCTAAAAACCTGTCAGGAAAGCAATCAGGAACAGCTAAAGAAGCAACCTTTTGAGCAGCGCCATCACTGATTGCAAGTGACCCTTTTCGTAGCAGGTCAATTACAAATTCATTACCTACATCGCTTCTCCGAGCAAAAAGAAAACATGACAACCCGCAATCTTTCTGTTGAATACGAGGTAAAGGAAATATTTTTATACCTTGATTAACGAGAGACTTAAGGGTTTGAGGACCATTAGCATGAGCCTGATTAATAATAAAAAACAAAGGAGCAGAACAGTTAGAATTCTCCATAAAGTGAAAGGCAGAATCAAAACCAAATTCGTCAATAAGTTTTTGAGTAAGCCATTGAGGAAACCCAAAATATAAACTCACTGCACTAACATCAGAATGAATGTCGCCAAAGGGAAATTCTGTTTTCTGCTCACATGCACGCCTTAAGGCGAAATTTGCCACACCTGCTGCTTTAGGTGCAAAACTACGTACTAGCTCTACCCCCTCATGTGAAACAACATGAGCAGGTTTATTAAGATAAAACAATTCAACAAACGAAATTCTCAGCGCGTTACGCACATCGTCTTGTATGTCATCAGGGCTCTTTAAAACACGATTAATCAATATATCAAGGCTACCCCGCCGAGAAACAACCTCCGTTGTTAATAAGCGCGCAAAAGCTTTTTCGGCAGGTGGCAATGAGAGAGCTTTAGCCCCGCGATTCCATGCCTGCTCCAGAAAAACTTTGTGACAACGAATATCTTCGAGGACAGAAAAAGCAAGCTTTCGAGCAGGAGTAACACGAGAAGCGCGTTGTTTTTTTGAAGGACGAACTGTTTTAGGCATTGAGAGCACTCCAAGTAATGCCGCCATGCTTTATACCCTGAATACCTGCCGCAAAAGCTTTCGCTTCCATCGTTTTCTTTCCATCTGGCTTCACTATTTCCAACTCTATGACACCATCGGAAAACCCAAGATAGAGACGTTTTGAGCTGAAAGATATTTCTCCACAAGGAACTGCAATATCCTGTGAAGCCAAGCATGCCTTTAAGATCGTAAGTCTCCTACCAGCTATTTCGCATCGACAAGGATGGTTATCACTTGATGCCTGTACGCGAAGAAGTGCTTCTTTACAAGTGAGTTCAGGAGCTATATCAAGCTCACCTTTTGCAAGCTTATCTGCATAAGTAATACCTTCATTCGACTGTTCAGTCCAATGGATTTCTGTTCCTGAATCTAATGTATCCAAAACAGAAACGAGGCATTTACCACCAACGCAAGCAAGCTCATTAGAAAGATCGGAAGCAGTTTTTTGCTCAATTTTAACTACCGCAGTGCAGGCAACATCCCCCGTATCAAGACCCTCTTCCATTCGCATAATACCAACGCCAGTTTCATGATCACCAGCCAAAATTGCCCGCTCGATAGGAGCAGCCCCTCTCCAACGAGGTAAAAGAGATCCATGAACATTAAGACACCCGAAGCGCGGTAACTCTAAAATGCGTTTAGGCAGCAGTGCTCCATACGCTGCCACGCAAAACACCTCAACATGAAAGCTTATTAATGCTTGATACACTTCTTCAGATTTCAAAGAAGAATACTCAAGTACAGGAATATCAAAACGCTGCGCACATGCCTTAACGGGAGAGCTTACAAGCTTCTTTCCACGCCCGCGAATCGCATCAGGTCTTGTTACCACTGCGACAACCTCGTGATCTGATTGAAGAAGTTCTTCAAGCACCAATTCCGCAAATCGCGGCGTACCCATAAAAACAATGCGCATAATAAACTATCCTACCTCTCCTGGTTTGGCACCCGATTCAAGGGCAATGTGGTAGTCATGCAATGCTTTGATTTTATCCATCGGCGAACAGGATTCGAATAAGGTTTTCCCATCAAGATGGTCTATTTCATGTTGTAAACAACGTCCTAAAAGGCCGTCACTCACTACTTTGCATTCATTTCCCTCAAGATCGTAATAGCGAACACGGACCTTTGAAGGACGCGCGATAGGAACTGAAATACCTGGAAGAGAAAGACATCCTTCTTCTTCGGTTACCGAATCCGCACTAGACCATTCAATAACAGGGTTGACCAAAACATAGGGATCGGCATTTCCTTCATCATCCAAGCAATCAATAACTACAAAACGTTTATTTATCCCTACCTGCGGAGCAGCAAGACCACAGCCATTATTTGCATACATTGTTTTTAGCATCTGCTTGCTGAGTTTTATTAAGGATTTGTCCCCAACGGTGCATTCCTCACATACTGAACGAAGACCAGGATCTGGGGAGAGAACTATTTTTAAGGTTTTCATAACGTACCTTTCAGGATTATTACTATAAGTTTTTCGCTCTGTAGTATACCAGCCAATATTGCGACTTTGCAGGTAGCAAAATACGATGACCTAATCGTTACTTACCAAAAAACTCAATAATCAAACACTAACTGTTCGGCGTTAATTATTTTTGACGTGATGCTTTCTAAGCGTATTAAGCTCTGATTGCAATACGAGAATCGACTGAAAAGCAAGCTCGCTTTCTTCGGCAGAACTCGCAGTATTCATTTGAGAGCGCATAGCAGCTATAGCTTGCTCCATATCTCCGATCTTTAATTCATCAGCCATAAATCGTAATAAATCAAAAGCAGATGAATCTGAAGGAACCGAAGAAGAAGTCAAAATGCGCTGAGCATACGGACATTGCTCTTGAGCTTTTTGAATGAGATCAGCAACATTCAAAGAAGAATCCTTTGAAACGACATCAAGAAGCACTAAAGCAAGATCGCGATGAACGGAATCGTGCCAGTCAGTTTGTCCAAGTTCATTGACAAAATCACCAATCATCGCTGGGTTTTGTGCGCACAAACTCAAAAATTCTCGCTCAGTACGTAATCTATTTTTTTCAAGCGAACTTAACGTACGATGTGAAGGCTGTTGAGATTGAGACTGAGAGCGAGTCTTTGCTGCCCGATCATCATAGTCATATTGAGCGGGAGCTTTCAGGTGCTCCAAACGCTCTAAGATATCCTGTTCACGAGCATGGACTTTACTAGCAATATATACCGCATAATCTTTAGCAAGAAGCGAAGACTTGATAGGCGCTAACACCGATAAAGCATCATTGCTGGCTCGACTTCTTCCTTCCGGCGTAGAAAGATCATAGCGAGACAACCGCCTATCAATTCCAAATCGGATAAGAGGAATTGCTTGCTCTAGCACCTCCGAAAACGCTTGCGGACCACGCTCAGCAATAAAATCAGCTGGATCAAGATTGTCGGGCAAAGTAACCGCGCATAAATCTACTTTCGAGGATCCCGCTTCGGGGGTAACCGAGGAATCAATAAAGCCTAGTGCACGATCTGCAGCACGTTGACCCGCTTCATCACCATCAAAGAGGTAAATAATCTTCGATTTTGCATGATGCGAAAGAATTCGAATATGCTGACGAGTAAGTGAAGTACCCAGCGTGGCAACTACGTTAGAAAACCCTGCTTCATGAAGAGCGATTACATCGGTATATCCTTCTACTACTATTGCAACTCCAGTGCTCGCCATAGAAGCTTTTGCTTTATCGAGGGCATACAACACTTCCGACTTGTGAAATAACGGCGTGTCTCCCGTATTTAAGTACTTTGGTTCACCCGAGCCAATCACTCGACCACCAAAAGCAATCACATCGCCCCTCGCATCAGCAATAGGAAACATAACACGATTAAAAAAGCGATCATTGATGCCATTGCTGCTTTTTACCGCAACATTAGCCTCAACCATTTCCCCGTCTGTGAAACCAAGAGAACGAAGATGGGTAACCAACCGACGCTTTCCTGGAGCAAATCCAAGTTTCCACACGCTCGGTACCGTTCCACCAAGATTTCGAGAGGCAAGATACTGTCTTGCTTGATTAACATCGTCATCAGTTGAACGCATAAGTAAAAGATGGTAATACTCTGCCGTTTCATGACAGACAGCCTTTAAACGCGCTTTTTTACTGTGCGCCTTCTGAGCTTTAGGCGATTCATGAAGTTCAACGCCACCACGACGAGCTAAAAATCGAACTGCATCAAGGAAGTCAACACCATCAAGCTTTTGAACGTACGTGATGATATCTCCACCTTCACCGCAGCCAAAGCAATGCCATGTTTGAGACGAGGGATCAACCTTACAAGAAGGAGTTTTTTCTTGATGAAAGGGACAACAACACCA
Source organism: Cryptobacterium sp. CAG:338 (assembly GCA_000435475.1). Lineage (GTDB taxonomy): Bacteria > Actinomycetota > Coriobacteriia > Coriobacteriales > Eggerthellaceae > Anaerotardibacter. The sequence goes on from FR896072.1 coordinate 178,145, forward strand.
AAAATCTCTTCCCCTCTGACGCATAACACTGCGTTCAGAGAAAAGCTCCACCAAGTCATTTGCTTGACGAACTCGTCGTATGTCCTCGTCGCTGATTATGACAAACTCCTTTAGGTAAAAGCAGGAAACTATTACATGGAATACTACAGAGGTAGCGAATCACGACAATAGGCAATATTTCCCATTACGGTTTTAATAAGTTCTTCAGTGGTATCAAACTTGATCATAGGTCGTAAGAATTCAACAAATTCAACCTCTATGTATTCACCGTAAATATTCTTGTCAAAGTCAAGAATATGAACTTCGCAGCTTGCATTAGTTTTATCAGCAAATACCGGCGAAACTCCCATAGAAACCGCAGCTCGATAGCGCGTTCCATCAACAATTGCATAAGCTGAGTAAACACCTTCTGCAAGAACTCGACGATTAGGTTCAATATACAAATTGGCAGTAGAAAATCCCATATCAGCACCTTCTCCTCTGCCGGGGCGAACTTTTTCCACCATGGAAAAACGTCTGCCTAAAAGGCGCTCAGCTTCAGCTAGGTCATGTTCCATCAGCAATAATCGTATACGTGTAGCAGTAATAGGAGCTCCCTCAGAGCTGCGTAAATTATGAGCATCAATATGGGTACCCACTGCAGCACCCCACTCCGCTAAATCAGCAACACTACCTGCTGCTTTAGCCCCAAAGTGAAAATCGAGACCTACATGAAGATTAGAAGGCGTATGACCATTGAATGTCTCTAATAAAAATTCAGCAGGAGATAGACTTGCAAAACTACGAGTGAAAGGTAGAGCAACCACGGCATCTACCCCACTTGCGAGAAGCGTTTCCAATCGACGTTCGTTACTCATAAGTTTACGCAAACGTTCTGGATGGAAAATTTCATCAGGATCGATATCGAAGGTAAGGGCGATAGATTTTCCCCCGTTATATTGAGCTGTTTTTTTAGCGCAATCAAGAAGATATTGATGACCAAGATGAACACCATCAAACACACCAAAAGCACAGGAAGCATTCTTAAAAAGGGAATGATCAAATGATTCGTCAACTTTATACAGTTTTGCCACGTTCAACACCTATCGAAAACACGCATCGAGGTACATAACGATGCTCGGACTCTTTATATTCATAGAGCGCTTTTAAGCGATTATCTACTATAACACCTACCACCTCGTTAGGCTCGGGTGGTTTTGAAGAAGGTATAACACCCGTTGTGCAAGTACAAGGAGCATAAAGCTCGGTGAGAAGAGGCTCATTAAGAGTTAAATCAGTATCAGATAGCCAAGATCCGTTTTCCACCTTGTCAGAACACGAACGAGCAAACGCAAAACGTAAACCAAGTGCCCGCAAAGGATCTATAAGCGCACCTTCTTTGTTTTGCTCTAATTGATCCAAAGTAAGACAATCTTCAAGCATTATAGATCCTGAAATAGTCCGAACAAGAGAACTTACATAAGCGCATGTCCCAAGATCTCGACCCATATCTCGAGCGATTGAACGCATATAGGTTCCTTTTGAAACACTTATGTCGCAAATCCACTCAATACCTTCCGAACCATCAAGCAAAGAGCGCGGGCGAACTTCAGATAGTTGGGCATCATATATCTCAAACTTACGAGGCGCTAGATCAATAACATTTCCAGCACGTGCCTGTTCGTATGCCTTCTTACCTTTAACCTTAATCGCTGAATAGATAGGAGGCACCTGCAGGCCTTCACCAATCATTTGCGTTAGATAATTTCGAGCAAATTGTTCATCACTAATGTGCTCTGGAACTTCTAGTTGCTTTGTTATTTCGCCTTCAGAATCATCGGTAGTTGTCGACATACCAAATGCAACGCCCATTCGATAACGTTTGCCGTGTCCAACC
>FR896072.1:180101-180295 GCA_000435475.1 Cryptobacterium sp. CAG:338
CCTGAGGATCAAGGGTCCCTGCATGACCAACACGGCGTTCGTTAAAAACTCTACGCACTACATTAACAACATCATGGGAAGACATTCCAAGTGGTTTATTAATCGCAAGAAGACAGCTTCTTCCTGAAGAACCACGTTTACTCACAAGGTTCACCTTCCCCCGGAAGTACCCGCACAGAAGAAACCGAAGTTGC
>FR896072.1:180370-181074 GCA_000435475.1 Cryptobacterium sp. CAG:338
ACCTCAGATCGTGCCTCATCAAGATTTCCATAAAAGGTAAATCCAGCGGCAGCCTTATGACCTCCCCCTTCAAAAGCGCGAGCAACTTTTGAGACATCGCTCGATTCATCTTTGGCACGAAGGCTACCACGAACAGAACCAGGTTCATTTTCACGCAAAATTAAAGCTACTTTCACTCCACGAATAGAGCGAAGAATATCTATTAAAGGCTCAGCATCTGCTTTAACCGCCCCACATTGCGCAAAGTCATCTTGAGATAAATACGAAAGAACAAACTGACCCTGTTCATAAAATTCCATGTGCTCAAGAGTACGTTTCTCCAATTCGATAGAAGGCAACGATCTGCTTTGGAAAAACTCCCGATTAACCTCAGTTGGATCCGCACCCCATTCCATCATCTCCGCAGCAGCAGCAAATGAAAAAGCATCGGTATTTTGATACGCAAAACGGCCCGTATCAGTTATAAGCCCCGTCAGGCAGCAATGAGCAACCTCGCGAGACCTTGCCTCCATCAACCCTGTCAAGTGCCAAACAAGAAGACAAGTTGCACTCGCATCAGGATCAACATAGTTAAAATCCGCCATGCAAGTTTCAACCGCATGATGATCGATGGTAAAGGTAATCGATGCATCATCATGAAGTATCGACGCATCGCCTATACGCTCAAGCGTAGGAACATCAACTGCAATAAAAACGCGAGGCTT
>FR896072.1:181099-183594 GCA_000435475.1 Cryptobacterium sp. CAG:338
CATACTTGCAGGAATAAGCAATTCGCTTCCTGGTAAAAACTGCAAACCAACCTCAATGGGTTCGTTTCGAGCAAGAACACAGGTGACTTGTTTGCCGAGTTTTTTTAAGGCGTGATAAAGCCCCAACTGGGCACCAAGGCAATCACCATCGGGATTAACATGACCACAAATAACGAAATCGTCGAGCGCTTTTAAACGCTCGGCGATTTCGGAAAGCGTGGTATTCGTTTGAGGAGTAACCACGTAAGAACTCCTTACTCTTCTGTAGTAGATGAATTACGTTGAGCATCACGTGCAAGTGCCTCAGCAATACGTTCAGCCTGATCAACACTAGAATCAAGCATAAATCGTAATTCGGGAGCCACTCGCCAAGACAGTTGCTTTGCCATCAAAGAGCGAATACGACCCGCTGCAGCCTGGAACGCTTCAGCAACTTCAACATAGCGCGAAGGTTCGGTTGTGTAGAAAACATTTGCCACGCTACGATCAAAGCTTACTTCGCAGGAAGTAATCGTTACCATAGATAAACGAGGATCAGTCATCTCAAACAATAAGATATTCGCGATAACCTCTCGAGCCTGTTCGTTGACCTTGCGGCTTGAAGAACCTTGTTTCATGGCTATTCAACCCTTTCCTTTTCAACGATACGATAGCCTTCAATGGTATCGCCGACCTTAATATCTTGATAACCATCAATACCGATACCGCATTCATAGCCACGAGCAACACTCTTAACGTCATCCTTAAAGCGACGCAAGCTATGAATGGTGCCCTCAAAGATAACCGTACCATCGCGAACGATACGTACCTTATCATCACGAGAGATTTCACCCTCAACAATGTAACAACCGGCAATGGTGCCAACCTTAGGTACCTTAAAGGTTTCACGTACTTCAGCGATACCTGTATCCTCTTCCACGATATCAGGAGAAAGCAAACCAACACGTGCCGCATTGATATCTTCAATTGCCTGATAAATAACGCGATACAAGCGAATATCAACCTTTTCACGCTCAGCAACTTCACGAGTTTTACCCGTAGGACGAACGTTGAAGCCAATAATGATAGCGTCTGATGCGGCTGCCAAAGTAACGTCGGTCTCAGTAATGCCACCAACTGCAGCATGGATAATATTAATCTTTACCTCAGACTGATCCATCTTAGAGAAAGCATCGCGCAAAGCTTCAATTGAACCCATAACGTCTGCTTTAACCACAAGGTTAAGATCGGTAGTTTCACCCTCTTCAATTCGAGCAAACAAGTCATCCAAGTTCATATGAGAACGAGACTCCTGCTTTGCGAGTCGTGCACGAAGGGCACGTTCCTCAGCGAGACGACGAGCATCGCGCTCGTCTTCAAATACTCTAAATTCGTCACCTGCAGTAGGAACAGAATTTAATCCAAGAACCTCAACAGGATCTGCTGGTGCTGCATGATCAACATGCTCACCACGAGGATTAATCAGAGCACGAACCTTACCATATGCAGTGCCTGCAACAACAACATCTCCTGGATGAAGAGTACCGCGCGCGATAAGCATAGTAGCCACTGAACCGCGACCTTTATCAAGGTTAGCTTCAATAACATAACCTGAAGCAAGAGCATTAGGATTAGCCTTAAGCTCTAAAACGTCTGCCTGGAGCAAAATAGTTTCAAGCAAATCATCAATATGAAGATGCTGCTTTGCAGAAACATCAACAAACATATTCTGGCCACCCCATTCTTCGGGGATAATGCCATATTCGGTTAGCTCCTGACGAACACGATCAGGGGTAGCACCAGGTTTATCAATCTTATTTACTGCTACAACGATTGGTACATCAGCAGCTTTTGCATGGTTGATAGCCTCTACTGTCTGAGGCATAACACCGTCATCAGCAGCAACAACCAAAACAATAACGTCGGTAACCTGAGCGCCACGTGCACGCATTGCAGTAAAGGCTTCGTGACCAGGAGTATCGATAAAGGTGATCTGACGACCATTGATGTTTACCACCGAAGCGCCAATGTGCTGGGTAATGCCACCAGCTTCATGACTTGCAACACCGGTGGAGCGAATAGCATCAAGCAGAGAAGTTTTACCATGGTCAACATGACCCATTACCGTAACAACTGGTGGACGAGGCTTGAGATCCTCTTCCGAGTCGTGATAAACAACAGCAAATTCTTCTTCTGGGGATACTACGCGGACTTTACGACCAAGGTCATCAGCAATAAGCTCGATAAGTTCATCGCTCATAGACTGGGTCAAGGTAAGAGCCTGTCCCAGCATAAACAAACGTTTTACCACATCATTAGGAGAAACTTCTACTAACTCCGCGAACTGAGCAACAGTTGATCCCTGAGGAATCTCTACCACCGAATCATCCAAAACAAGCGAAGGATCGAGACCTTTTTCCAAGGCTTCCATTTCGGCACGTTCGCGCGCTTGAGCCTCACGCTTTTCCTTACGCTTTTTACGACGGCCTTCACCATCGTGGCTCGCCGCTTCAACT
>FR896073.1:0-8743 GCA_000435475.1 Cryptobacterium sp. CAG:338
ATTACCCGCCTTACCCCACTTCACATTACTCAAGCGCTTCGAAGCGCCCACGCCCATGATGGCAGTTGTTTTGGTGTGGGTAGTAGACACGGGCATACCAGTGCCATTAGCTAAACCGATACAGAATATGGCGGACAAACAAGCAGCGAATCCTTGATAGGGCTCCATTTTTACCATATCCATACCAACACTCTTGATAATCTTCTTGCCACCAATAGCAGTACCTAAGCCCATGGTGGCAGCGCAGAGAATTACCAACCACATAGGAAATGCCACGTCACCCGTTTCGGTGCCCATTCCCATGCACAGCATGATGCCCATCATACTTACTGATAAGAATTTCTGACCGTCTTGAGCACCGTGCATTACCGCCACGCCAGCACCCGCAAGAATTTGTGCCCAATGCCAAAAGTTTGCCGACTTTCTTCGATTGATTCCCTTCGCAAAAAATTCGATCATCTTAGTGAAAAGCCAGCCACAGAAAAAGCCCAAGCCTGTTGAAATTACTAAACCATACAAAACCTTAACCCATTCGTCTGGGTTAACGCCGCCAATGCCATTTTGAAGAGCAATGGCAGCACCGGTGATGCCGGCAATTAAGGAATGGCTCTGCGAAGTGGGAATACCAAAAATCCACGTGATAACACCCCAGGCAATAACGGCAACCATAGCCGCCGCCAGCGCAAGCAAAGCCGCTTCGTTATCTCCCCCGAAATTTGCCATAGTAAAGATGGTTTTTGCAACCGCGGCACCAATGGTGGTAACCGCAAGCAAACCAATAAAGTTACAGATCGCCGCCATGATGATTGCAGCACCAGGTGACATACTGCGTGTTCCCACCACGGTAGCAATAGCATTAGGTGCATCAGTTGCACCATTTACTACCGTCGCCCCCAACGTAAGCAATAACACAATCACCAATACTGGACTGCCCGTTAACGCCGTCAGAAAAGCACCGAACTCAATCACTGTTTGTGTCCTTCACGCATGGTTTACTTCTTGTGTGGCAGATATTCACAAAACATGAGCGCTCGGGGGAAATGGCGACGCTGTTGTTTTACGTATGACAAAAGGAAAACCTTTGTAAATATCTGTAATACGTAATGATACGAGAACAAACGTGATTTATTTAGCAAACTTGAAACATTGTTTAACGTTTTTGTAATTTATTTCGGAATTTGTGCGAGATTTCGCCGTACGAATCGCAAGCTTAGTCCTTACAACTAATTGCAAAGAAAAAGAGGTGTGATTATATCCGCACCTCTTCGACAAAACATAAGATCAAAAATATTTGGGTTATAGGCTCAAAACAGTTAGCCCTTGGTGATAGTTACTTCATCCACCAATACTGAACGTAAGTAATCTTTATCAAGCACACAACCCAAACCTGCAGGATGATCGACCGTATTCAAGACCAATTCTCCCTCATGTAGCTGCAAAGGAGGCAAAGCGGTGTCGTGCTCAAAATATTCAGTGAAATCCGAAACATCGGCTGGCAAATCCATTCCTGGTAAGGTAGCGAATGCCGCATGCATACGCTTGGAAACACCCGTATCAAACATGCCGCCCATCCAAGTTACTTTGCCTTGCTCTCTTGCCCATTTATAGAAGTCAAGCGTAGGTTGAATGCCACCAAATTTCGTCACCTTAAGCGCATAGCACTTCAAGTTGTCAAAATCCATCGCCTCTTCCATATCCTGAGCCGTCACAACCGATTCGTCTAAGCACACCGGTGTTTTAATGTGCTCCTGCAAGTCAGACAAGCGCGCAAACAGGTTTGTGTCCCCATTACGAGGAACGAATGAGGGATTATAGGGCTCCTCAATACAGGCAATATCAAACTCATCAAGCTTGCGCAGGATATCCAGATTCGATTCATCAAAAGACTGGTTAGCGTCCAGCATGATAATCAGGTCAGGATGCGCCTCTCGAACAGCCTCCACGCAAGCCAATACGGTATCGGGTTTTACTTTAAGCTTTACGCGCGTATAGCCTGCTTGAACAGCGACATCTACCTGAGCGCATACCTCATCGGCAGTGCCCAGCCCAATCACGGCACCGCCTAGAATCTTCTCCTGATTGGAACCGCCGATTAACTTTGAAAGGGGCTTGCCAACGATTTTGCCGTACAGATCCCATAAAGCAGGCTCCACGGCTGCCTTAGCCATGGGATAGCGAGCCAAGTCCGCAAACGTCGCAAGCGAACGGGACACCTGGGAAGGATGAATGTAGCGCTCCCCTAACACGATAGGCGCAATGACATCCCTTACCACCCGGAAATCCTCTTCAATAGTCTCGGGCAAGTACCAGTTTGTCTTAAACGAAACGCATTCGCTAATACCAATGCGTCCCGCCCAATCTTCAACTTCCACGAAAAACGATTCACGTTCAGTAATGGTTGCCTTGGGGGTTTTGACTGGTACCGTAAAGGGCTGCTTGATGCGATAGAGGCTCAAACGCTTAATATCGATTCGCTTGTCGTAGAGCTGTTTGAGCGCAATACGATCGACCTTACTCGCCACGGTAAGCGGGAATGCGTCCAAAACCAAAATATGTTTGGGATGATGGAGTTTGGACATATGATCATCTAAATAACGATGAATCATATGAGCAAATTCTTGCGGGCAGCTTGCTGCTTCGATTCCCGTCTCGTCTTGAGTAAGCCCCATTGCCTCATGGTCATAAGCAATAGTAGCAGCCGAATAATCCGCTTCAACAAACGCAACGGGTCTATAACCCCACGTCTCGTCAGCGGTACCAAACACATAGGCGTCTTTTACGCCAGGAATACCTAACAGCACCTCACGAATCTCTGCGGGGTAGATATTTTCGCCACCTGAAATAATTAAATCTTCAGTGCGCGCATAAACTAGAAGATGCCCATTACGATCGAGCGAAGCGCGATCGCCCGTGACGAAATAGCCATCCACACTCGATGCCTTGCGCGCATTGAGGTACCCTTCGAAAACACCAGGACCGGCAATATGCAGCTGCCCAATGCCATCTTCATCGGGACGCATGATACGCACGTCATAGCCAGGAAGCACTTGCAGTGCCCCATCAAAATTACGCGTCACTGGCGCTGCAGCAATAAGGCTTGCAGTTTCTGTCATGCCGTAGCTGGCAAACACTTTCGCCTTTGCCTTCAGTGCTTTACGAATGGTTTTGTCGTTGAGTTCAGCACCGCCCAAAAGAATACAGTCATATTTAGTTATGACACGATCTCGATCATGTTCGAGCAAATCGGCCAAGATCTTATCCACGACCGAAATATGGGTAACACGAAAACTGAGCACATCATTCAAAATGCGTTGAGGCTGATAGCGCTCATATACGATAAAGGTGTTGCCACTTAAAAGGGTACGAACCAATATCTGAAAACCGCCCACATGACACAGGGGCAGAACCATTTGCCATACCCCATGTTCCTCATATCTCAAAACTTCATTAGCACCAGCAGCAGAGCCCATCAAAGAATTCCAGGTCAAAAAGGCAGCTTTGGGCGTACCCGAAGAACCTGAAGTAAACATAACAAGCCCTGCATTGTTGCCATCGAAGCGCTCTTGATAGCGCTGTACGGTCTGCTCCAATTCAACTTGAAGTCTGGTTAAAACAGCGGCATCATCGGGCAGCAAGCCGAAACCTGTTGCATCGAACCCCGTAGCATCAATGAGCAGGCGATTAACCATCTGATTAGTTAATACATCCATACCATGTTCGCCCGTTGCATTTTCCAGCTCTACCAAACGAAGCTGACGTTCGTCTGCTGAAAGACGGGGGTTCAAAAGAGCAAGCGTATACCCACCATACGCTGCTGCCAAAGAAAGCAAAACGAGCTCGGTGCCGTTATACATAGTGCACGCAAGGGTTCCATTGGCGGTCATACCGTAGCATTCCAGCTCGCGTGCAAGAGCAGCGGCTGCTATATGCGCCCGACGGTACGAATATTCAATAGATTGCTTGTCGCCCTGAACGCAAAAAAACGGCGCCTGAGGTTTGCGTTTTGCCCATTCGGACAGGTGCGTAATCATGGTGAGTTCACTTCCTCAAAAAGCTTGCCAGCCTTTGCTGGCCTTCTGCGTGCTTTAGTCGCTCAATACTCCGCGCACAATCCTACGGAAACTTAGGGAATTGCTGGAAGTCTGGCTTGCGCTTTTCCTTAAACGCATCGCGTCCTTCTTTTGCTTCATCGGTGGTGTAATACAACAAAGTAGCATCACCTGCGAGCTGTTGAATACCCGCATAGCCATCAGTTGCCGCATTGAAAGATGCCTTGAGGAAGCGCAAAGCGGTAGGCGATAACGCCAGCATTTCACGAGCCCAAGAAACGCATTCTTCTTCGAGTTGATCAAAAGGAACTACCTTGTTAATCATGCCCATATCCAAGGCTTCTTGTGCCGTGTACTGACGGCATAAATACCATATTTCTCGCGCTTTCTTCTGGCCAACCATGGCCGCAAGATACGAAGCTCCGTAACCACCATCAAAACTACCCACGCGAGGTCCCGTCTGACCGAATTTTGCAGTTTCTGCCGCAATGGAAAGATCACAAAGGTAGTTCAAAACATTGCCGCCACCAATAGCGTATCCATTCACCATAGCAATAACAGGCTTAGGTACCACACGAATCAAGCGCTGCAGATCAAGTACGTTCAAACGAGGAATGTTATCCTCGCCCACATAGCCACCGTTGCCGCGCTTCTTTTGATCTCCTCCTGAACAGAAGGCTTGGTCTTCAGGACGGCCATCGTGATTTGCGCCCGTCAGAATAATTACACCAATAGAAGCATCATCGCGTGCGATAGAAAACGCATCGTACATCTCTATGTTGGTTTTCGGAGTGAAAGCATTACGACATTCAGGTCTGTTGATCGTAATCTTTGCGATGCCATCATAAGTCTCATAAATGATTTCATCGTATTCCTTACCCTTTACCCAGGGAAAGTTGCTCATACCTATTCCTTTCTATAACAACTAGCTCCAGATATGCCCCCTTTGCTGACGCACAGAGAAACTAGCTAGTCCCAAAGGGTCTGATCTATCCCCACCAAAAAGTTTTGTATCTCTCTAAGATAAAGCATTGGGGCCTCTAAATGTACGTTATGCCCTACGTTAATTGCAGAAACAGAAGCTCCAACCGCAGAGAGCTTCTGAGCAACCAAAGTGCTTTTTTCATCTTTGTCCCCGTAGATATATAAAACAGGAATGCCTTTTCTTGAATCCGCTTCAGAATCATTCGCCTGAGAGCGTGTTTCATCCTGCTTGGTCGTAGCGGTCTGGAAGCGCTTTTCGTCTCGTTGAGATGCAATAGCCTTTTTTATATTTGTTAGAGTTTCACCACTTAGAGGCATCGCCTGCTTACCTGCGCCTTCCAAGCAAAGTGCCATGCATTCAGGGTCGTTTACTGCACGCGAAAAATGAAGTATCTTGTCGAATCCCAGTTCTTTTTGCGTTTCGAAAAGAGGAAGAGTTTCCCAATAGTTCACGAATTCTTCCATACCTTCTTCGCGAATTCGATTTACCCAAGCACTGTTTCTTTTTGCTGCTTCCTGCTGTTCCCCGTCGGTCGCGCATCCAAGATTACAGCTTTCCAAGATGACGGACGCCAAAACATCACAGCTTGTTTTCATAAGTGCAAGCGCAATGCGCCCACCCATGGAATACCCCACCACATGCGCACGAACGCTCTGTTCGCCAGCACAATCGCCAGAAGATTTTCTAAGCGATTTTAATAACGGAAACGCCCTTTTGGAGAGTCTACTTACCGTCTTTTTGAAGGGCTTACTCACCGCCCTTTTGGAGGGTTTACTCGTCACCCTTCGGGAAATTTTGTTTGCCAAATTGGAGGGATTGCTCGCCGAATCGGAAGGGCGACAAACCACCTTACGCAAGAAATAATCTATCGAAGCTGCCATGTCTTCATAGGTATAACGTGCTGGGTTTTTTGACTTGCTGCTCAGTCCATGCCCTATAAAGTCAACTGCATATACGCAAAAATGGAGCTTGAGCGAAGCAGCAATTGGCTCCCAACTTGTCGAAGACTGCATAAATCCATGAAGCAAGACCAAAGGCGGTCGCTCGGGATCGCCCCAGCGTTGATAAAAGTAGGAGCACTTCTTATAGGTAAACGAGCCTACCTGAGGCATCTCCACCCAATTATCGGTAGCGTCCATAGCGCTCTTTCACCCCTTGCAAAGGCACCGTAACTTCAACAAGCGAAATGCCGGGCACTTCGAAATTCTTTGTCAGCGCTCTACGGAAATCCTCTACCGTAGCTACCTTTGTTGCCGGAACGCCAAACGCCTGAGCTACAGCACAAAAATCAACATGCTGCGGCGTAAGGAAGAGTCGCTCGAAATATGCCTCCTTTGATTGTTGGGGCAGCATATCAAAAATTGCGCCCCCTTGATTGTTCAGTAACACGATGACGATACTTGGTCGATGCATCCCTTCCTTTTCTTGCAAGAGCATCTCTTCCTGAAGCGCTAAGGCATTCATATCATGCAGGAACGTCAAATCTCCCGTTAAAAATACCGTCTGCTTAAATTCTTGCGCTGCGCCAAGCGCACTCGATACCGTACCATCAATGCCGTTAAGACCGCGATTCGCCAATACGGTAAGCCGTTTTCCGCGCGTAAAGTAAAACTCATCCACTGCTCGAATCGCCATACTGTTGGCGCTAAAAAGAAGCGACTCTGCTGGAATCTCCTGTAAAAGCGCCTGCACATACGCGCCTTCAAAAGAGTCGTCCTCTGCCAATTTGGATGCCAAAATACGTTCCGAACGATCGCGATCCAACATTCCCCATTCCTGAATATTGAGAGGAAGATGCGACTGTTCATCAGGCATTTCGTCTAAGTTGTACGACACTGCTTCCAAAAGAGCCACCACGAAATCGAGAGGATTGGCGGCCACAAAGGTAGTTGTTTGCGCATTGAAATCACGCGATTCTTGCACGTCAACCACAATTTGAGCAGGACGCAGTGATTCTATTGCCTGAGCAGCGCGCTTGGAAACTGGATAGCGCCCGAAACGAATGACCACCTCAAATTCGGGCATATCAGGCGAATTCATAATTTGGTCATACCCACATATCACCGCAGGATGACCATAGGAACGAAGTTGTGAGAGAGGATCGGCTAAAAGCGGTGCATCGAAGCGCTCGCTGAACGCAAGAAGTGCTTGCGCCTCTCGATCACGTCGCGCCTGATCCTGTAGAGCTGCAATCGAGAAAGTTCCCTCGCCCGCAAGAACAATAACTTTATGATTCTCCAAGTATTGCGCTAACACATCGGCATCCTGCACCGAAAGAGACCGATCAGAACGAATAATACCGGGAAGCACATCGCCACCTTCGATACGTCCAAAGGAGAATAGGTCATCTCGATCAATAGTAGGCACCAGTGGCTCATCGAAGGGAAAATTTGCATGCACCACTGATGCTGCCGCTGTCCCAGGGGCGGCGCAAGCTACCAATTCTCGTGCAACTTGACGAATATAGGCCAAGTCTTTTTCTTCAGTACTCGGCTCAGCCATGCTGAAGAACCGTCTCACATGATCGGAATACACCTTATCCTGATCACAGGTTTGAGGAGCTCCCAGTTTTTGCAGACGCGCTGGGCGATCTCCTGTTAGAACAATAAGAGGCACACGAGAAGTTTCTGCTTCAAGAACCGCAGGATAGTAATTTGCCACCGCAGTTCCCGATGTGCAAATAAGCGCTACCGCACGGCCACTTGCCTTTGCAAGTCCCAACGCAAAAAAGCCCGCACCACGCTCATCGACATCAACATAAAGCCGAAAAGTTGCTCCGAAACGTTTATGAGCTTCATGGGCAACCATAGCGAGAGGAGTCGAACGTGATCCTGGGCTTACCACCACATCGCGAACTCCCAAACGAATCAATTCATCGAAAAACGATCCGATATAGAGTCCCAGTTGTTCTGCTTTGTCCATATTCCTCTACCACCTTTATTGTTCAAGTCTCTTGAAGCGTTATTGAGGCGCACTAAACGCACTTAAAATCGTTTTTAATTTAAGGTCGATCTCGTCAAACTCATCGCGAGCATTGCTCCCTTCCACAACCCCACATCCTGCATAAAGCCAACCAGCTTCACCATCAAACACTCCAGAGCGAATCGCCACGGAAAATTCTCCGTCGCCCGCGCCATCAACATACCCAATGGCGCCACCAAAAAATCCGCGGTTGTACGATTCTGCTTCACGTAAGGTCATCATAGCTTCGCCAACAGGTGTTCCCGAAAGCGCAGGGGTAGGATGCAGTTGACTAGCAAGCGACAACAACGAACGTCCTTCCATTACCTGTGCAGAAACGGGCGTACATAGATGCTGCACGTGTCGAAGCGCTTTAATCGAAGGATTTCGAGGGATTGAAACGTTATAGCAATTACGCCCAAATACATCGCGCATAAAGCTCACTACGAATTCATGTTCACGTCTGTTTTTATCGTCCGCCATCAAGGCTTGAGCGCGCTCTTCTTTTTCAGCTTCGGTTTCGCCACATGATGTAGTGCCCGCTAAACACATGCTCTCCACTGTGGTGCCTTCCTTGCGTACCAGCAGTTCAGGCGTGCAACCGCAAAAGAATACATCCCCATAGCGATACATAAAAACACACCCGCGCGCATCACCATCGATGAGATTAACCAACAGATCCTTCGACGAAAAGGGCTGATCAGTTTCAAGATAAATTCGTCTCGAAGGAACAAATTTTTCGATGCGA
>FR896073.1:8778-10404 GCA_000435475.1 Cryptobacterium sp. CAG:338
CCAGTCCGCAATCCATAACACGCTGCCAATCTTCAAACGAATCAAGGCTAAGCGTGTATGACATGTCTCGATGGGTGCGTGATTTTGCCTGGAGAATGTGACGAATAAATCGATTGACGCGGCCAGAATACACCGGTCCTAAGCTATTGACCTGTAAAAACGATCCCTTTTCATTTTCGATTAGCACCAATTCTGGAACCATAAGACGCACCTTTGGAAAAGATGCCATCATGTCATCTGCCGGTTTCGGGTTCGAGGCATCGAAACGATTGAAAGAAAACATGATGGGATAGCAGGTTTCATCACCCTGCAAGATAAAATCGGCGCTTTCGAGGGAAGGAATAGCGATACAACGCCCAAGTCCCATATATCGGTTAACACACTCTTTGTCGTAATACACAAACTGATCGGTAAAGCCTTTTTGTAATACACAGAAAGCATCCACTATGTCTATTGCTTTATCTGAACGTAGCGCTTCATCCGAATGTATTGCCTTGTCTGAATATAACGCCTTATCTGAGCAAAGTGCCTTATCAGAACGTGGCACTTTTTCCGAGCATAGCGTCTTGTCTGAACAGCTTGTTTTATTTGAACAGCTTGCTGACGAGGTGCTTTTTTGAACGTTTTCTAAGTTGATGCTTGTTCCTGCGTTCAGTCCAGAAAGACGCACACTATGAGAATAGATCTTAGTCACACTAACCTCGTTTTGCCTGGTCCCACAGTTCTTGCAACTCATCCATAGATAAGTCTTCGATATGTTTGCCTAAAGCCCACGCAGCCCCCTCCATGAAGGCCCACCTATCACGAAACTTCCGACAGGTAGCACGAAGAGCTGTTTCGGGATCTATTTTTTCCTTTCGAGCAACATTTACCAAGGTAAAGAGCACATCCCCAAATTCAAGTTCTTTTGAAGTGGGGTCTCCTTCGACACAAGCCTGTTTGAATTCGGCAATCTCTTCCTCGACTTTTGCCCACACATCATCAACAGTATCCCATTCAAAACCCGCCGACACTGCCTTGCGCGATATTTTGCTCGCCTGCATGAGCGCGGGGAAACTAACAGGAACACTATCAAGCAAACCTTCAGGTTTTGCTTCTTTGTCGAGCAAGTTCTCGTCGGCTGCATTGTTAAGCAAGCCATCGTTAGCCGCGTCGTTAAGCAAGCTCTCGTTAGCGGCGTTGCGTTCCCCTGTTTTTACCTTATCCCAAATATCCAGCACTTCATTTGCCGAGGAAGCGTGCGCCGAGCCGAAGACATGAGGATGACGTCGAATCATTTTTTCATTCACGTCTTGGCAAACGTCAGCCACGTCAAATTCCCCGGCATCCGCAGCGATTTGGCTTTGCAACACCACTTGCAGCAATACATCGCCCAGCTCTTCACGCAGATGCTTCAGATCACGTTTTTCGATGGCATCTACCGCTTCGTAAGCTTCTTCGATCATATTGTGAGCGATTGAATCGTGGGTTTGTTCGCGATCCCAGGGGCAACCGTCAGGAGCTCGCAAGGCAGCTATCGTATCTGCAAAAGCAGCAAATGCTTCTCCTGCCTTTTGGCAAGGTTTTCCCTGCTCACGATGGTCTTGTGAAATGTTGTTCGATCCGCTTTCGTGATTCGGCTCGCTT
>FR896073.1:10444-10671 GCA_000435475.1 Cryptobacterium sp. CAG:338
TATTCGTTGCTCGGGTTGTTTTTGTCATTCGACCCAATTTCGTCATTCGAGTCGATTTCGCTGCTTAACTCGCTTTCGCGAAAATCTGAAGAATTCATCGCGCCCCCTAGAAATGATAGATAAGGCAAAGGCTGCCTCGCATACAACAGATAGTATGTAGCAAATAGCACGCAACAAATACACTATCTATGCATGGGTGTGTTTTCGTTAAAAGCACCCGCCTACCA
>FR896073.1:10701-10937 GCA_000435475.1 Cryptobacterium sp. CAG:338
TTGCTCGCTGCTTGCGTTTAATTGCGTACGATTGGTTTGCGTTTAATTGTTTACATTTAATTACTCGTATTTACTTACTTGCATTTACCCCATAGATTTCCTGTTTAACATTTTCATAATAGGCCAAATATCCCATTCGGTCCTTTATAAAGCAAACTCCAGCACTTAAAGGCTGGAGCTTTTCGTAATTATCTGGTTTTTCAAATTATCTGGTTTTTGCGACCTTGTTTCTCGAC
>FR896074.1:0-245 GCA_000435475.1 Cryptobacterium sp. CAG:338
CTTTAAGCGAAATAAGAGGATCGTCGTTTACTAAAACAGACTTCTGACTTTCCATCTCTGAATTCGCTGAAGTCCTATCAACAAAAGCACACGAGACACCTGCCGCCAGACAAGACACCACCAAGGCACAAACGCAAATCACAACCACTACGGGATGTTCTTTTCCTTGAGAAAAAGCATTTTGAACTGCAGCTTTGATCCGCTGAAAGGTAGTTTGCAAATTGCTCGTTACATTTACATCGCTT
>FR896074.1:282-1404 GCA_000435475.1 Cryptobacterium sp. CAG:338
CTCACTCGCTAAACTGCTTCGACCTTGGGTTTTTTCAAAAAGAGCCTGCTTGCCCTTGCGGAAATAGTTCAAAGCGCAAAGCCTTGCGTCACAAAGTAGGCGTTTAAGCTGTACAGATATTTGTTTAAGGGGAGTTTGTTTCATGGCGAAATAATAACGCCCCTTCTCTTTACCTTTCATCATGTTTGGAGAGAAAACATCGAATTGTCGGCTAACTCACCTATTAATTAAACATTGTGTTCATTTTTTATTTCATTTCGACTTTCTCTGACAAGAAAATCTCAATAGGTACAATAGAAAATATTGAATACGTAAGTTCGCAAAGCGAGCTAAAAGGTCTTTCTTTACAAGAGAGACCTTTCTTAATAAGGGGTCTTTTCAGGACTGAGAAGTTTTAGAAACGAGGAGGGACATGGAGCAAGCAACTGCACTCGAGCGCTCTTCTTCACCAGCAATATCCGAGCGCACTCATGTAGGTGAGAGCTTTACCAAGCTCTTATGGGTATTCCTTCTTATGTCAGTCGTAGGGCTCATTGGCGAAACCCTTCAGCATTATCTTGTCTTTAATGAATGGGAAAGTCGTCCTGGTTTTATTTGGGGACCCTTTTCTCCCATTTACGGTACTGCAGCAGTGCTGCTAACCCTTATCCTCGAAC
Source organism: Cryptobacterium sp. CAG:338 (assembly GCA_000435475.1). Taxonomy (GTDB): domain Bacteria; phylum Actinomycetota; class Coriobacteriia; order Coriobacteriales; family Eggerthellaceae; genus Anaerotardibacter. The sequence continues at coordinate 939 of FR896074.1, forward strand.
CCCTGCAAAAGAAAAATCCCCTTGTGCTTATTGCTATTGGAGCGATTGTGGGAGGCGGATTAGAGTATTTTGCCAGCTGGGCAATGGAAACGTTTGGCGGCATCGTTGCTTGGAGTTACCTCAATAATCCGTTTAACTTCGATGGAAGAACCGATTTATTCCATGCTTTGGTGTGGGGTACTCTCGGAATGCTGTGGGTAAAGATAGGTCTTCCCCTTTGCGAAAAAGGATTTAGCTATCTCAACTTAAAAAGCAAACTTTCTCGCTTTGTTACCGTTGCTCTTTCGGTATTTCTTGTTCTGAACATAATCATGACCATTTGTGTTTTAGTTCGCACCGACGACAGAGCAAGCGGCATCCCTCCCCAAAATGCCTTTGAGCAATATATCGACTACGCCTATCCAACTGAAATGCTCCAAAAGCGATTTCATAATATGGGCGGACTAGGAATGTAGCCATAAAAAAC
>FR896074.1:1413-1597 GCA_000435475.1 Cryptobacterium sp. CAG:338
AAAAAAACCGGCTGCCCCAAAGGAGGGCCGGCCGTTTAGCATCGTCTAACAAACTAGTCTTCGTACCAATCTGCTGCATCTTCCAAAAGATCAATAATAGGCAGCTGCTGAGGACACATAGCTTCACAATTGCCGCATTGGGTACATTGAGAAGCGCGGCCACCTGTGGTCTGCCAGCTGTACA
>FR896074.1:1632-2014 GCA_000435475.1 Cryptobacterium sp. CAG:338
ACGATCCTCAGTCATTTTTTCCAAATTCATCAGACTCATAATTTCAGGAATCTTGACTCCCGCAGGACAATCTTTTGCACAATAGCGACAATTCGTGCAATCAATCATGCCTACGCTGCGAAGCGCCTCGAGCGCTTCTGCCAAAACCTTTCGATCTTCCTCGGAAAATGGTTGGGCGTTCTTCCATTCTGCAACATTTTCTTTTACCTGCTCTAAGGTAGACATTCCGGAAAGAACCGAAATAACATTTGGCAGGAAATAGCAGAAACGATAAGCCCAGGAAGCAACACTTAAGGAAGGTTCTGCGGTCTTTAAAATTTGCGTGCCACGCTCAGGCAAATTAGCCAAGCGTCCTCCACGTGCAGGCTCCATAATAACCACG
>FR896074.1:2062-2793 GCA_000435475.1 Cryptobacterium sp. CAG:338
GCAGCGACGAGATTCAACTACTGGATCCTCCCAGTCAAGATAGTTGACCTGCAATTGGACAAAATCCATAGTGGGATGTTCAGTCAGTAATTTATCGAGCGCATCAGCACCATCATGCATAGAAAAACCGAGGTGCTTGATTACTCCCTCTTCTTTCTTTTGCTGAGCCCATTCCCACATACCGTATTCATCGAATTTAGCCGTACGCGGACCACCAACATTGTGAAGCAAATAAAAATCTACATAGTCAACGCCCAGACGCTCAAGTGAAGTGTCGAGGCACGCTTTCGCGGACTGCTCATCTGGCTGGGCCCACGCTAAACATTTCGTAGCAATAGTGAACGACTCGCGAGGATAACGCTCCACCAATGCTTTGCGTACCGCAACTTCCGAAGTGCCTTCATGATATACATAGGCAGTATCGAAATACGTGCCGCCTGCCTCCATAAAAGCATCCACCATAGCTTTAAACTGTTCAAGATCGATGGAAGTTTGATCGTTAGGATCGGTTAGAGGAAGACGCATACAACCAAAGCCAAGCTTTGGAATTTCAAGAAGGTTTGTCATAGTCGGGCTCCTTGGTTTTAAGTCTCTGATTACCTTAGTTGAACGTATTTAGTTTTCATCCCGTACGTAATAATAATTTTAAGCGACACAACGTCAAGAGCCCACACATAATGTGCGGACTCTTGAAAGTTGCTCTATAAAATTAGCTAAACGCGCAAGCACTG
>FR896074.1:2817-3568 GCA_000435475.1 Cryptobacterium sp. CAG:338
AACATCCTGATGCGAACGTTATACGTTTTTAACTCCGTACTGTTCGTAGTATGCATCGAGCGCTGCTTTAATATCATCATTGATGACAACCTTGCCCTGAACCTCTCGGTTGTAGAGCATTTCAGTTACTTCGGCCATGCTTACGATGGAGGCAACGGGAAAGCCATACTTTTCCTGAACCTCTTGCTGTGCCGTAACGACACCCCCCTTGCCTACTTCCATACGGTTCAAGGACACAATCAAGCCCTTTACGTCGACATTTGCAGCGGCCTTCAGAATAGGATAGGTTTCATCGATTGATTTGCCCGAGGTAGTAACATCCTCGACCATAATTACTCGATCGCCGTCATGAAGGTCTGACCCAAGTAAATTGCCTGCATCAGCACCATGATCTTTTACCTCTTTGCGATTCGAGCAATAGCGAACTTCCTTGCCATAGAGGTCTTCAAGAGCAATTGCCGTAACTACTGCCAAAGGGATACCTTTATACGCAGGTCCAAAAACAACATCAAAATCAAGACCGAAATTATCATGAATAGCGCGCGCGTAATATTCTCCCAGACGCTTTAATTGACCGCCTGTTACATACGCACCCGCATTCATAAAGAACGGAGATTTACGCCCACTTTTCAGGGTAAATTCGCCAAACTTTAAAACTTGGCTCTCTACCATAAACTCAATAAATTCCTGCTTATAGGCTTCCATAAGATCCCCTTTGCTTGTCATGTATGCACAGACCAAGGTAAGCGAA
>FR896074.1:3610-3706 GCA_000435475.1 Cryptobacterium sp. CAG:338
GCATTGCTTTTGGCCTTATCAATGATAGCAAATCACATTTTAACTTGCCTGAAGTTCAGTTTAATCATTACCGAGAATCGGCATATCCCTGACTAA
>FR896074.1:3765-6326 GCA_000435475.1 Cryptobacterium sp. CAG:338
GCTTGATCCTATCTTGGACGTAAAAGTCCAAGATAGGAATCTTGCGAAAGTGTATTTTTAGCGCTCGGCAATCGGCTTGTACGCACGAGGCTTCATGCCAGTTTTGTATGCAGGACGAATGATGCGCTTGCCACTTACCAATTCTTCAAAGCGATGAGCGGCCCAGCCTGCCATACGAGAACAAGCGAACAAAGGCGTAATCAGATCCATAGGAATTCCCAACAAGGAATAAACAAATCCTGAATACATATCAACATTTGCGCACATGTCCTTCTTGGTGCCCTTTTCTTGCAAAATTACTTCAGGACTGATGCGCTCGATAAGTTTTAGCAAGTTTAATTCAGCTTCGAACTCAGTGCCTTCTGCCATCTTGGTGGCAAATTTCTTAAGAACAACCGCGCGAGGATCGGACTTGGTATAAACCGCATGACCCATACCGTAGATAAGACCGGTATGATCGAAAGCCTCTTTATTAACGATTTTGGCAATATACGAAGCCACTTCGTCTTCGTTTTCCCAATCCGACACGTTTTCCTTGATTTCCTTTTGCATTGCTAAAACCTGGTGATTGGCGCCACCATGTTTAGAACCCTTCAAGGAACCAATAGCGCCTGCATAGGCAGAATAAGGATCGGTATCAGAAGAAGATAAAACACGGCAGGGGAAGGTTGAATTATTACCACCACCGTGCTCAGCATGAAGACACATCATGATATCCAGCATGCGCGCTTCTTCTTCGGTGTATTGACGATCGGGACGAAGCATCGAAAGAATGGTTTCTGCTGTAGATTCGCCTGGAATGAAGCGATGCATAATCATGGACTTACCATTGAATGCTGCCTGCTTGGCGTAGTATGCAAGCACCATAATACGTGGCAAGCGGGAAATAAGGGTAACAGCGGTAGATATTTCATGTTCGTAAGAACGATCTTCTGCATTGGGATCGTCGGCATACAAAACTAAAACAGAGCGAGCAAGAAGATTCATGATATCAGGCGAAGGGGTGCTCATAATTTTTGATGCCGTAAATCCATCAGGTAATTCACGATGAGCATCTAAACGAGATACAAAGAAATCAAGCTGTTCTTGCGTGGGTAAATCCCCCATTAAAAGGAGATACGCAATTTCCTCGTAGCGGAAACGCTTATTGTCATCGCCGCTGAGCAAATCGTATAAATCGTATCCACGAAGCGTCAGTTTTCCCTCGTCGGCAATCTTGTCGCCTTCACTTATCACATAACCATGAACATTCGAAATATTCGTAATGCCCGCGATCACACCCGAACCATCACTGTTGCGAAGGCCTCGTTTAACGGGATATCGTTCATAGAGTTCTGGATCGACTGAGTTTACTTTTGTGATGTTGTCGTAAAGAGAAAGCTTACGTTCTTCCATGAATATTCCTTTCAACCGCGAATTTAAATTCTACACCGAACTAAAGTGACGGACTTTTTTAGCGTTGCAATACGAAGATGAACGGCGAACGAAGCAGCATTTGTTACGGAAGCGAAACATTTAGAAAGCGTGCTACACTTTATCTGCACACAATTTAATAGCTGCATGATTAGCATCGGAGGGCGAAAGTCTGAGCAAAGACGTCGCGACAACGGTTTCCGACTCGCACAACAAGTCACTTGATACTACGTTAGTGCGTTACCTACGAAACATAAAGTATCGTAGGAAAAGCTTATAATGCAGTGACCGTATGCGAACAAATCGTGTCGTGTGCATGAGGGGATTTCAGGGGCAGTATGAGTCAGGAGAATCACATGGACTGGCAACAGGACTATGAACGCAAGCAAATTACGCTTGATCAAGTTTTCGAAGAGCATCTTACCGGCACTACTTCAACTTCAAACAAGCTGTTTGATAAGAACACTGCAAGCAGTTCTCATAACAGTCCTCAGGAAACAAAGCAAAAAATATACCTGGGCGGACTCCATGTGCCTACTACCATTATCAATGAGCTGCTCAATCGTGTTAAAAAGGGCACGCTGTCTGGTATCGACATGTATGGCAACTACATGAATGGTGATATCACCTTTGCTGACCTTCAAGTAACGCCAGATCAGTTCCGCTATCATACCTACTTTGCTGGTCCCAACGAACGTACTGGATTTGCTCAAGGGTCGCAATGTGTCACCCATATTCCCGTACACTTTTCTGACACCAATCGCATGTTGGAAGAAATCGGGCTCGATTACGCAGTTGTCCAGATGACTCCACCAAACGACCAAGGGTATTGCAATATTGGCCCCCTCGGATTCGAGCAGGGAGCACTACGTGGCGCAAAACACATCATCGCGCAGATCAACACGCGTCTTCCTCGAGTTTTTGGCGACTCCCATAACTATCACGTAAACGACATTGATGCATTTTTTATTCACGACGAATTGCTTGAAGACGTCGAAACACCTGCTCCTACTCCTGAGGAGATTAAAGTTGCAGAACTGATTGTTGATCGTGTTAATGATGGCGACTGCATCCAGCTTGGTATTGGCGGTATCATTAACGCCATCGCTGCAGGTCTTGACTGCAAAAAGCATCTGGGTGTTTTTACT
>FR896075.1 GCA_000435475.1 Cryptobacterium sp. CAG:338
TTTTGAAGGTGTATTTCAGGGCTTTACCAAGTGTGCGGAATTGCAAACCGCGAAAGCGAATGGTAAGAAAGATGCCGCCTAAGAGGATTAAGGCAATCAGGGGAGGACCCCAAATAAACGTATCTATGACACCGAGTATTTCATTAATTGCGTCCAAGATAACCCTTTCTTCTTCTGATTAAATTAATTCCGTTCTCAGAGAAGGGTCTTGGGCGCCTCCAGGAAAGAGATAAAGCATCTGGAGGATACAGAAAAAAGAATTCGTATAAACCGAATAGAAAACTCTGTCCTTTTGCCTGAGAGTTTCGGTACGGTGCCACCAAGCGAAGATCGCTCTCGGCTCATACCTTGCCCCTTCGGCACCCGCTTTTCGCGGGATTCTCCAGAGACCTCATCCATGTCCAGTTTCAAAACGATTCAAGACACTTCAATGAGAGTATTTTGCAAACGCTAGTCTACACGTTGTTTGCGATTTGTGTAGTAAAAAGGTGCTTGCGATTCAGAAAATTAACGAACAGGCGGTTTTCGGTCGAAGATCATCGGCAAGCGTCAGTGGTGGTAGGAATGCCGAAAATGTCGTTGATGGCGTTAGGGTAACTGGAGACGTCATCAATAGAAGTTAGAAATGCCAGTGGTGTTATCGGCAGCACGAGAGCTGCCAGTAACGTTGCGGATAGCGCAAAAATGCTGGCGACATCAGTGTGTGTCGACGGTATTAAAAACGCCGACAAAGCAGTGGGCATCGATGGCATAAAAACGCTGACAAAATTAGCGGGTGCCGATAAAGATCATCGACACCCGCCACCAATTAACCGTTGCGCTGAATTTGTTCGACCATCTTTTGATAGGCGGCTTTCTTTGGGGTCTTCCAGTCATCTGAGTCATCAGGACGGGGCTCCATAGCCTTTTCGTTGCCTTTAGCTTCTTTTAAGCGCTTCAGATAATTATGTGCTTCCTTGGCGGTTACGCCAGAAAGAGCAAACAGGGCAATCATGTTGGGAACAGCCATGCAAGCATTGAAGATATCGGCAATGGTCCAAACGGCAGATACCGTCATATAAGGGCCAATGAAAAGACAAAGAATGTAAAGCCAGCGATAAATCTTCAGTCCGCGAGCGTTGCGATTGAAGAAATACTCGAAACAGCGTTCACCGTAATAGTTCCAACCCAAGATAGTGGTAAAGCCAAACAGAGCCAAGCAAATCATCAAAATGAAAGAAACTACCTCAGGAGGTAAGAAGGGCAAGCCCGCTTGAAATGCGGCGCTTGTGACAGAAGCACCTTCAAGACCAGGAATGTCGTAGGTGCCCGTCATAACTAGAGCTAAACCAGTCATGGA
>FR896076.1:0-1196 GCA_000435475.1 Cryptobacterium sp. CAG:338
CTGCGCGTTCGCGCGTTCCTGCACGCTCGCCGATACCTTGTCTTAAACAGGAAGACGCTCCTTTACCATGCTTAGGAGTAGTTAAACGCTCATGCGATAAGCATGGAAGGAGCATTATGAAAATTGCCGTTTTGGAACCACTGGGAATTCCTGATGCCTATCTTCGTGATCTGATCTTAAAGGCAGTTGGCACTGCTGATGTGGAGCTTATTACCTATCCAGATCGCAAGGTTGATGAGGCGACGCTTATTGAGCGCAGCGGAGATGCTGATATAGTAGTGCTCTCAAACATTGCCTATCCTGCTTCAGTGATGCAGCAGAATCCAAATCTTAAATATGTGTGCGTGGCATTTACGGGCTACGATCATGTTGATATGGCGTATTGCCGCGAAAAGGGCATTCAAGTATCGAATTGCGCTGGTTATTCAACGGTTGCTGTTGCCGATTTGGTATTCGGACTTTTGTTGGATGTATATCGCAATATTTCGGTATTAAATTCACAGGTACGCTCGGGCGGGACTAAAGACGGACTCGTCGGACCCGAATTGGAGGGTAAGCGCTTCGGAGTAATTGGTGCTGGTGCAATTGGCACACGCATTATGCGGATTGCCCAAGCTTTTGGGTGCGAGGTAGTGGCTTATTCTCGAACACGTAAAAAAATCGAAGGGGTTACGTTTGTCGAGCTGGACGAATTGCTCTCCACTTGTGATGTAATCAGCTTGCATGTTCCTCAGACCTCTCAGACAACTGGTTTGATCGGAGCGGAGGAGCTTGCCAAAATGAAGCCCACGAGCGTTTTGATCAATTGCGCTCGCGGTCCTATTGTTGACTCTCAGGCGTTGGCAGATGCTCTTAATGAAGGCAGGCTTGCTGGTGCGGGCATAGACGTGTTGGAAATGGAGCCTCCTTTCCCTGAGGATCATCCTTTGCTGAGCGCTAAGAACACCATTGTGACTCCCCATGTAGCTTTTGCTTCAAATGAAGCAATGCAAAAGCGTGCAGTAATAGTTGCAAACAATATTGCTTCTTATCTGGCCGGTAATCCTGAAAACCTTGTTTCCTAGGTGTAATGTTTAACGTGTACTGGCGCAAGGCTTATAAGAGGGGCTATACTCGCTGAAAAGCAAACTTAAGGCCCACGGCAATTAAAACCTTTATTTCGTTTATGCAGCAGGACCTCACATCCTGCTGCATAT
>FR896076.1:1247-17710 GCA_000435475.1 Cryptobacterium sp. CAG:338
GGTTAGGGCGAGTGCCGCAGATTAACGCGACACATTGATTAAGACGATAATTACACGGTGATGTGATAGCTATGATAGGAAAATTAAAACAGCATTATGAGAAAGTGATATGTGCCTGCTGTTTTTTGTTGCTCTTTACTAATGTAGGTTTAGCCTCTACTTCGTTTTCCGTTTATCAGCCTTATCTTGTTGAACTTCCTGGAGTGGGGCATTCGGGTGGTTCTATCGTTATTTCTATCCGCACCTTTATCTCGGTTATCGCAATGTTTTTCGTAGCTCGCTATTACGAAAAACTCGATTGCCGCAAAGGGGTAGCATGCGCTTCATTATGCATCGGTATAGGATTTGTAATATATGCCTTCAGTACCGCTAACTTTGTGGGGCTTTGTATAGGCTCTATTTTTACGGGTCTTGGGTATGGATTAGGCGGCATGGTGGCATCCACCATGTTGATCGGGCGCTGGTTTAAGGATCATGTAGCTACTGCCGCAGGCATAGCTGCGGTTGGTTCTGGTGTTGCTGCGGTAATAGTGCCTCCCGTGGTGGTGGCGCTCGAAAGTGCTTTTTCGCTTTCTTCGGCATTTGTTGCCGAAGGCATTCTTGCTTTAGTTTGTGCGGTCACTCTTTATGCTTTGTTGCGAAATAAACCACAAGACATGGGATTGGTCCCCTATACCGATCCTAAGCTTTCTTCTGAAGTCGAAGACGAAAGCCAAAAGACATCGCTTCAGAAAAAGCAGCGGGGCAATCGCATCAATAGGAACTTGCCTTCGCGTATGGTTCCCGTGGTATTGATAGCGATGCTTTTTGTGGGTTGCGTTTCTGTTGGCGGCTCAAATTATCTAGCGGTGTTGTTTACTTCTGAAGGATTCACCACTGAATATGCTGCCTTGTTGGTTTCGATCAGTGGTGCTTGTTTGATGGTGTCGAAGCTGTTTACAGGGGTTGTATTCGACAAAATTGGTACTGCCAAAGGATCTCTGGTCTTTTTTGCCTTATTTATTATCGGGCTGATACTGCTGTGTCTATCCGATATGGGCAATCATAATCTAGCGTTGTTCGGAGTGCTGTTTTACGGAACGGGACTTGCGCTGGGTACGGTTGGCATTTCTATTTGGTCGATCGAGTTGGCACCACGAGGTCAGCAGGTTAAAACGATTAAAAACTTCCAGATTGCCTATGCGCTGGGTGGCTTTATATTTACCTTTTTGCCAGGGTTTCTCATGGAGGCTACCGGAACCTATTTAATATCTTATGGAACTTTGTTAATTATGGTCGTGCTGGCAGCAGGTATTATCGTGGGTCTTTATGTAATACTCGACAGGCGAGCGATGAAGGCATTTAACAATCAAGGCGCTCATAAAGTTAAGTAAATCGTGAGAAAAAGTAACCTGCTGAGGGCTTTTTCATGCAAAAAGGCTCCAATTGATAATTAAAACTGATAAATGACCACGTAAAACGTTTTGATAGGGAATAGTTTTACAAGCCTTAACAAGGATTAACGATTCTTAACAATACTTAACTTCATCTTACATCTATTTAACATTTACCTTGCTATTCTTGCCTAAGCAAAAAGGCAGATCCATTAGAAGGAGGAAAAAGAATAGCATGGATATCGCTACTCTTGTCGTCGTAGGGCTCGTAATTGTAGTTGCGCTTACGTTCGACTTCACGAATGGCTTCCATGACACGGCCAACGCCATGGCTACTTCAATTGCCACAGGCGCCCTGAAGCCAAAAACTGCAGTTATTGCAGCTGGTACGTTGAACCTGATCGGTGCATTTCTTTCAACGGAGGTTGCAAACACCATTTCTGGTGGTTTGATTAATGAACAGGCAGTAACCATTGCACCGGAATTTATTTTGGCAGGTTTGTTAGGTGCGATTATTTGGAACCTACTAACATGGTTGGTCGGTCTTCCTTCTAGTTCTTCTCATGCTTTGTTTGGTGGCTTAGTAGGCGCTGTTATTGTGGGCGCAGGCACCCAGGGCGTGAACTTCTTTGCCGTAATTACTAAGGTGCTTCTACCAGCTCTTATTTCTCCTGTTGTAGCTGGCTTGGCAGCTTTCTGCGCGGTAAAACTTATTTACTTTATTGTTAAGCAGTTAGATGAAAAGTACATTGAAAATGGTTTCCGTCATGGTCAGACAGTAACGGCTTGCTTGGTAGCTTTGTCTCACGGTACTAACGACGCTCAGAAGACCATGGGTATCATTACGCTTACCTTGATTGCAGTTGGTATTCAGCCATCCGGTTCCGATCCTCAATTGTGGGTAATTGCCGTATGCGGCTTGGCCATTGCTCTTGGTACTTACATGGGCGGTTGGCGTGTTATCCGTACGCTTGGTAAGGGCTTGACCGAGATCAATACCCCTCAGGGTTTTGCAGCTGAAGCAAGCTCTGCAACCACTATCTTAGTTTCTTCTCATTTGGGCTTTGCTCTTTCTACTACCCAGGTATGCTCCGGTTCCATCATTGGTGTAGGACTTGGCAAGAAGGGTAACGAAGTTAACTGGGCAGTAGCGGGTCGTATGTTAATTGCTTGGCTTGTTACGTTCCCTGCTGCAGGCATTATTGCTGCAGCGGCATGCTCGGTTGCAAAGATTAACGTTTTTGGTACTGCAGCCGTAGTTATCGCGGCAGCCATTATCGCCATCATTATCTTCCGCTTAGCACGTCGCAATCCTGTTAACTCTACCAATGTTAATGAGGGCACGGAAGTTAAGCTTAACCTTGACAACACTCAGACGGCAGCAGTGTAAGGAAGGAGAATACTATGGAAGAAGTAATTAGTTTTCTTACGGTGTTGATCGTTGCCGTAGTTATTGCGGGCGGAATTGGCACTATGTATGCCACCGGTTTGCGTCTTTGGGCGCGCAGCACGGCAGCTGAGCAGGAAGGTCACGGCTTCATGGGTGCGCGTATTGCATCGGTTGCCTGCTTTGTGGCTTGCGTTGTTGTAGTGCTCTTTGCGCTTTGGCTTATGATTCCTCTGTTCCACTAAGTGCTAAGAAAGGTTGACTGAATACCATGAAAAATATTCTTGTTGGTATTGATGGCAGCGAACGTAGCCAGCGTGCGTTGGAGTGGGCAGCTGCCTTAGCAGACAGAGAAAAAGGCGCAACACTTACCCTGCTTGCTATTATCGATCCTGGATCGGTTCGTTTGGCTGGTTCGGATGAAAAGATTTTGCAAACTGCTGTTGACAATGTTTTAGGAACGGCACAGGAACATCTCACAGAAAAGTACCCCAACCTTACCGTGCAGGTAACCGTTGGAAGGGGCGATGTTGTTGAGGCTCTTATTGCAGCAGCCGATGATTACGACATTGTTGTATTAGGCTCGCATCACAACAAGACCGTAGGCGAAAAAGTATTTGGTGCTAAGGGTCTTCGCGTTGCTTCTGCGGCAAGCGTTGCTACGGCGGTAATTCCTTCTGACTATGCAACTGATCGTTGCGCAAAGGGAATTGTGGTAGGAGTAGGCCCAGATGACACTAGCAACGATGCGGTTGTTTTGGGTGTTAACATGGCACTTGCCTTTAATGAGCCTCTTGAGCTTGTTAGTGCATGGGGCATCCCGACGCTTATTTCTCGCACTGCAGAAGTGATGGGTGGCGGACTTCAGCCTGTTGGTGAAATGTTCCAGCGTAAACTTGATACGCTTATTTCCCAGATCAAAGAAGCTCATCCCGATATCGAGGTAACGGGTCGTGCGGTAGAAGGAGCTTCTCCTGCACAGGTAGTAATGGAGTGCAGCGAAGGTAAACGTATGCTTTTGCTGGGCACCCATGCTCGTTCTCGAGTGAGCCGTGCTTTGTTTGGCTCGGTAACGTTTGGTGTTCTTTCCCGCTTGGAAGTACCCACTATTGTGGTTCCTGAAAAGAACGCTGAATAATTCCTGTTCTAAAGAAAAGTGATTGCAAAGGTCAGCTGTTTGTTCAGCTGGCCTTTTGTTTTAGGAAGGATAGCTACCTACGGCGGCGGGGGGTGTCCTTACGGCACCCTTTATGTGTCTATACGGCACCTTTTATCTGTCCGGTGATTCCATCATTCAAGACAATACGAAGGCTGGTACCACTGACAACCTGTATTTAGGATGGAATACAATCAACATCACTGGGCTGCTGGGCGAAAACGCACACATTGGCGTTAACGCAGAAGGTATCCCCCGCAGTTTCATCAGCGGGTGGAGCGACAATATGGCGGGGGGGGAACAATATGGCGGGCGAAAACCCGGCGGACTACTTCTCCTCCGACGGTGACGCCTGTGGCATTGGTCTGAACACCGCCGGGGATGTGGTGCTGGGCAACCTGTGCACCACCATAACCCTGAATCCGAACGGCGGTACACTCCCGGAGTTTTCTCTCGTAGCGGGGGCAGCCCTGCCTATCCCCTTCAAAACCGGTTATACCTTCGCAGGATGGTATGAGAGCCGGAACTCAGCGGCAACCCAGTGACGGACATCCCCACCAACAGCACCGAGAATCTGAACTTCTATGCCAAGTGGACGGCCAACACCTACACCGTGACCTTTGCCGCCAACGGTGGTAGCGTAAGCCAAACCAGTGCCGTGACTGTGGCCGGAAAACTGACAAGCCTGCCTACTCCGACCTACGATGGCTATGACTTCCTCGGCTGGTACACGCAGAAAGACGGCGGAGATAAAGTTACTACCGACACGGTCTTTACCGTGGACAGTACCATCTATGCCCATTGGCAGAACATTCCTGTTACTAACTTAGAGCTGAACAAAGACAGCCTGACCTTACAAGAAAAAAGTAGTGATATTCTGACTGCTACAGTAAAGCCTGACAATGCCACCAATAAAGATGTAATTTGGGAAAGCAGCGACACCAGCATTGCTACGGTAGATGCAAGCGGTAAAGTAACCGCCATAAGCGCCGGCAGCGCCACCATTACCGCCACCGCTGCGGATGGCAGTGAGGTAAGCGCCTCTTGCTCCGTGACGGTGACACACGGCAATATGGTACATACTCCGAAGAAAGACGCCACCTGCACAGCAGATGGAAACGAGGAATACTGGACATGTGAAACCTGTGGTAAATACTTCAGCGACGCCAACGGTAATACCGAAATTGCAAAGGATTCCTGGATTATTAGCGCAATCAATCATAATTGGAACGATGCGGTTTACACATGGAGCGATGACGGAAGCACCTGTACTGCTGCCCGTACCTGCAAAAACGACAAATCTCATACGGAAACATCCAAGGCAACGGTAACAGACACACAAACCAAAGCGCCGACGTGCACAGAGAAAGGCGAAACCACCTATACGGCTACCTTTGAGGCTGATTGGGCAACGACACAGAAAAAAGTGCTTGCTGACATTCCGGCAACCGATCACCACTACGTAGAGGGAAAGTGTTCTGTTTGTGGTGCAATTGAAGCAACTGCCACCGTACCCGATGCCGATAACTCACAAGAGGGTATGGACAACACGGCTGCAAGCAATAAAGCCCTTCCAGAAACCAGTGATTCAACACTTCCACTAGCGGTAGTGGCGTTGATTTTAGGTATTGGGGCAATCACGGGAATCGTGATAGCGCTACGAAACATGAGGCGATAATAAGAGGCGCTTTGATCATCTATGCAGTGAAAATTCAGTTTTTAGTTTTCTTCCATAAGACGGTTCATCTTTTTATCAAAGGTGAGCACATCATGGCCAAGAACATTATTCATTGAGATAAGAATGCAATCTACAAAATCTAGAGTTGTACTGCTATAGAGTTTAAGCGCAGCACGCATGCAAACAAGACGATCGCAATCAATGTCTTCTAGAAGTCCTAATAGGGCGGAGGTTATCTCAGGACGCTCAAATTTATAAACGCGTCCTTGTAGCACATAGACAACTTCACAAAGTACCTCAGGAACAGTAAAGGCACCCTCGAGCACCGCATCACGGACTACGACAGCCTGTTCTTGGTTATCGTTGAGTAAATAGCGAAGTAAGGCATTAGCATCGAGTAGTTTAGGCATGCTTTGCCTCCATAGCCTCAGCCCAAGATGCCTTTTCTTCTTCGGGGGATGCTACGGGGCGTTTTCCTGCTAATGCGCCAAAGGCATTGAGTGAGTTTGGTTTAGGCTTAGGCATAGGAATGATCATTGCTGCAGGTTTATCGCGAACGGTAACTATATATTCCGAGCCTGTTTCACTTACGTCTTTAATTAAGGATGATAAGGAAGACTTAGCTTCACTTAAAGGGATAGTAGTGGGCATGATAGCACCTTCCTGTCATTAGCTAAACCTTATTATCTAGTTGGCCAATAGTCTAGTCTGTTGGCCAATATCACATAAGACGAGCCACTTGTGGCAGCTATGGCTGCGCGCGCCGCACTTCCCATTGATCGGCAACATAAAAGCGCCGTTTATTTTCGCAAACTGTTAAGGTAATGCGACCAGCGTTGACCAGGTATATTAGATGAGCCAGGGTTTCTCCCAATGAATAAAACTTTTGGTCGATGGTCCATTCATCCCAATTAGGGTGCTTCCAAGAGGCGCTTCGTGCAATGTCGATAAGACTTGCATGGCCATTTGCAACCAGTTCGTAAAGCTCTTCGAGGCGATCTTTGTGGAAGGCTTTCAAAAAATCGACGCGCTGTGCAACGCCTGTAAAGGGTTTCCCGTGACCAGGCAAAATAAGGTCTACATCCAGATCACGTACCTTATCAAGACTATTGAAAAATTCCTTTAAGGCGTCATAGGAAGTAATCCAGCTCATAATGCTTGGGGTAATGCGCTCCAGCACATGATCTCCTGCAATAAGAATTTTCAGGGTGGGTTCATAGAGGCAGATATGCCAATCATCATGACCGGGCGTGGTGATTACTTGGAAACGATACGACCCATTGCGGTAGACATCGCCATCAGCTAAGTAGAACAAGTCGGGTTGATTTTTAAGAGGCAACAATTCAGCGCTTACCCGATAGGTGTTGGCATCGCGTTTTTGCATGCTTCGTCCATATACCTTATCGGGACGAAGAAGATGCCCGATCAGGGGATTAAAGACGGGAGATTGGATGTTCATAAGGTTTTGCACTTCTTGAAATGAATGCATGTTGGCATAAATTCGCATCCAGCGACGCCAAATGCGATCAAGATTGCTGGTGTGGTCGGGATGAGAGTGGGTAAGGACTATTTCAACCGATTCCCAGTCACGCCCTAAGGCATGAAGCGCATTTTCAAGTGCGGCTTCACAGTCGGGATGATCGAAACCTACATCGATTATGGTGGTTTTGTCTTCACTGAGTATGAAGTAGGAATTTAAAAACTCCAAAGGATTATCGGGTAAAGGAACAGGCACACGATAGATCCCCGGAAAGAGTTGTTCCATTTTGCCGTAATTGTATTGGTCAAGATACTTTGCAGCCACGAGCTCCCCCTAACAGCACGATTCTGCGAACATCTACACACTAACAAATTACTTCATTGTTGCGTTAGGATGAAGGAGATGAATTGACGAAAGGGTAAAGAATGTCATTAACTGAAAGTGTCTTTGATGATATGCATTGCCATGTGGGTTTTATGAGTAACTCTTGTCAATTTGCCCGCGAAGCGGAAAAAGCACAGGCGCATGTGTTGGCTGCCAGTGTAACTCCTCGGGATTATCTTCGGTTGTCTGGGGCGTTGTCCGAAGGGTTGCCTGAAGTGTCGGCGGCGGTGTCGTCCGAAGTGTCTAAAGTATCTCCCGCGGTGTTGCCCGAAACGTCGTCCGAAATGCTTTCTCGTCAGCATGCGAAGGGAGCAAGCAGCAAACGCTTTACTTTTGTTCATCCGGGTTTAGGCATTCATCCTTGGTGGATTCCTGAAGATAAGGAAAACGTTAATCAACTACTCAACGACTTTGATGGGGCCTTTTCTGGGACGAAAGTTATTGGGGAAGTAGGGCTAGACTTTTCTCGTCTTCATCTTCACACTGCTGAAAATCAAAAGGAAGCGCTTTCCTTTATCTTTCGTCGTTGCGCCGATTGGGGCGGTTTCGTTTTGTCTCTTCATTGTGTGCAAGCGTATTCGGAAATGTTTGATCTCTTTAAGCAAACTAAGGTGTTGTCCTGCTGCATGGGTATTTTTCATTGGTTTTCAGGGTCGTCGCAAGACCTTATGCAGGCAATCGAGAGTGATT
Organism: Cryptobacterium sp. CAG:338; assembly: GCA_000435475.1. Classification (GTDB taxonomy): domain Bacteria; phylum Actinomycetota; class Coriobacteriia; order Coriobacteriales; family Eggerthellaceae; genus Anaerotardibacter. Next base: position 9,396 of record FR896076.1, read on the forward strand.
GTTACTTTTCGATAAGTAAGCGAATGCTTTCATCTAAACGAGGAAAAGAATACGTAAAAGCAATACCGGAGGATCGTCTCCTTCTTGAAACCGATGCGCCTCATGTTCCCATTCAAGATGAAGCAATTCCGATAACTTCTTGCTCTTTTGAGCAGGTGCAGGAAGAGCTGCAGGAAACCTTTCATCTGTTAGCTGAATTGCGGAACCAGGATTCGTGCCATCTAGCTGCTGTTATTAAGAAAAACGCTCAACGAGTACTTAGTTTGAAATAGTTCATAACAAAATTTGAAGGAATTGAACAGGTTCATAAAGCGTTATCATCACAAGTATGGAAAATGCGCTTATAACAGTAGCTTCTTTGACCACTATCATCATCCTAGGGGTGGTGATGCCTCGTATTATCAAAATTCCTCATGTATTTATCGATATATTGTCCAAGATCGTGTTCAATATCACGGTTCCTTGCGCGATCTTTTATGCTTTTGTAACGTCGGAATTTAATCCCTCGCTCATTATGCTGGTGGGCGTCGGCTTTTTATGCTGTTTTATTCCTTGGTTTGTTGCCATGCTGATTACCTGGCGTGAAGATCGTGATCATAAGGTCTTCATGATGTGCAACATATCGGGATACAACATTGGTAATTTCGTGCTGCCTTTTGCTATGACGATGTTTCCTTCGCACACTATCGTCGCGATTTGTCTTTTTGATGCTGGAAATGCGCTTATGACTAACGGTGGCATCTATCCATTCACAAGCGCTCTGGTGGAGAAGGGCACCTCTCTGGCAGGGCGAATTTTATTGGCTTTGCAGCGCCTTATAAAGTCTGTTCCGTTCGATCTGTATGCGTTATTGGTAATTCTTGCTGTAGCGGGAGTGCAAATTCCCGAACAGGCAGCTACGTTTATTCAGCCAATTGCGGAGGCAAATTCGTTTCTTGCCATGTTGCTTTTGGGCTTGATGGTCAATTTTTCTATTGATCACAGCAAGATTGGCCAGTTGGTTCGTATCGTTTTATGCCGCTTTGTCTTGTCGGGTCTTCTTTGTGTTGCGGTGTTTATGCTGCTGCCGTTTGATTACGAAACGCGCCTGGTCGTTGCGGCAATGTTGTGGGCACCCGCTGCAGGCTTGGGCCCTGTGTTCACCATGTGGCTTAAAGGCGACGAGGGCTTAGCTGGCTTGGCTAATGTAGTAACCGTTATAGCAGGTGTCATAGCGATGAGCGTTTTGGCAGTCATGCTTTTTTAGTTGTATTTCCGTGACGAAGAAATTAAGAATGAGTGAAGAGTAAGTGGATACTCTTTAAGATTTTCCGAGTGCTTGATAGCTTGATAGAGCAAAGGAGGCACTTTGGTGACAGACTCTAAAAAACAGACTACACAAACCGAAAAACAGATTGCGCAAGCCGAAGAACGGGCAGCGGAAGCAGAAAAACGGGCTGTTCAAGTCGGAAAACAAGATGTGCAAGCAGAAATACAGGCTGCGCAAGCTGGAAAGCATAATGCGCAATCTGAGCAAAACGAAGCAGAAAAATCTTCTATTGATGACACTACTATCCAAATTTCTCCTGAACAGGCGGCGCCGTCGGTGGGTACGGGAAAATCGCAAGGGTTTTTCCGTGGACTGTTTGACGACCTATCGATGGCGCAGGTCATTGCTGGTGCGCTAGCTGCCGCGACGGTATTCTTGCTTTCTTCTGTTATTGGTGTTGCCGGATCGCTCATTGGTGCTGCGATTGGTTCGGTAATTTCTGCCGTTTCATCACAGGTATACAAGAAAGCACTTTCGGCTTCTGCAGATAAATTGCGTGATGCAAGCTCCACAACACTCTTGAGCGGGTCTGACGATATTTCAGGTGAAGCAGCTGCTAGCAAGAAGGCGCAGGTGGACGAAGGCGGAGGACAGCCGCTTACTTCGCCGATGGAAACCTCAGCGATTTCCGATGCAACTCGAGTGATGAATGCGAATGACATTCGCTACGCTTCTTCTTATAACCAAGGTGAAGATCCTGCTCTTAAACGCGCGCATGCACGACGCAGTAGAAAGGCAAAAGTACAGCGTCAGGTTTTAATTGTTTCGGTTGTTTCTTCTCTGGTTGCGATTGTAATTTGCGCGTGCGTGATTACCTTTGCTACACAAGGTGAAGGCATTGGGACAAAAACTGATCCAATTTTGCCTTCAATTACCAGCCAAAGTCACTCATCACATTCCAGCAGCGCTGCTGATTCTTCCGATCAGAACAGAGAAGGAAGTGCTTCTACCTCTGATTCGTCTTCGGATAATACAACTTCTTCTAATGATGAAACAACGCAGGGTTCTGGAAGCACGAACGATCAGGGTTCGACAGGCGATTCAAACACAACGGGAGGTTCGAATAATTCGGGAACCTCTGGAGGGTCGGATACCACTGGCGGCTCGGGCTCTGGTTCTGGATCGGGAACGGGGTCGGGCAGCTCGGATAGCGGACAGACAGGCGGTGGCTCAAATACGGGCTCTGGATCTTCGGGTTCGGGATCAAGTTCAGGCTCAGGATCGGGGACTACGGACTCGGGTTCTTCGAGCTACCAATACGGATCTTAGAGTTACCTACGTTAAACTTCTTAAAAATTGACAGGTCGGTGCAGAAAAAGGCGGTTGTGCGTTCGCTTGAGAGGTAATACGGGCAATTTGAAGCTTATTTACTACCCTAATTGAGATATTTGACCATCAAAAAAGCTTTATTGCCTCCTTTTTTGGCAGAAAAATCGTGCACAACCGTCATTTTCTACACCGATCTGCTAAAAATCAGCAACTTTGAAAACGCGAAAAGGTCAAAAGCGAAGCACCCAAGGGCGGATTCGAGTTACTTGTCAAAACGCCTCAAAAACCGAAAATTTTGGGCAATGGATCTGGTTTATGGAAAACCAGATTTTTTGAGCGATAGGCAGAAACGTTTATCTCATCGGTCTGTTCTTTGGGATGAAAAGGGTAATAATGATTCCCAAAAGAGCAATTGCAGTAACACAAAGCATGACGACCTGAAGTCCAAAATAGTCGCCTATGAGGCCAAAAACGGGAGTCATTAATCCACCAATGCAGACCATTACGCCAAATGACAGGCCTGATGCCATTCCTAAGTGATGGGGAACAAAGCTCTGTCCCATTGCGACTGCCGAAGGATAGGAAATGTCGCAGGTAAGAGCAAGAAGCGCAATGAGAATGAGTGCTACGATAAGCGAACCATTGAAGGCAAAGATGACCACCTCGATTGCAACGCAGGCGTAGGACACGATAATGAGCTTCTTTGCTCCAAGCAGCTGTCCCGCCCATCCCGAGGCGATAGTTCCGACGGCGCATACTAAAGCAAAAAGCGAAATAACCGATGAAGCAAATGCTTCTTCTTGCCCCAAGTTATACACCAAGAACAAGGGGATAAACGACAGGAACGCATAATACATAATGGAGCGACAAGAGATAGCGCCCATAACGAATCCGAATCCTACCCAATTGTCCTGGTAGAGGCTATCGTCGCTAGACTGCTTATCGGGGTTGCTATAACTCAGCAATGCTTTATTTTGAGAGAGCAGTATGGCGGCACAGAGGGTGGACGGAATAATAAAAATAAGCGTACCGGGAAGACCCCATAAGGTAATAGCCGCGGTGGCAACTAAGGGTCCAAAGGTAAAACCGAGCTTTCCTCCTACGGCGAAAATACTCATTCCTTTGCCTTTTTGCTCGCCTGCGGTTAGATTTCCTAAGCGACCTCCTTCAGGATGGAACATTGCAACGCCAATACCACTTAACATGGCTGATGCCATAATTAGCGGATAGCTCGGCAGTACTCCCACTCCTGCCATGCCGATACCTGCAAGGAAGATGCCTGCCGCCATAAGCCAAGGACGCGGCTTTTTGTCGCCGAGCCATCCGAAGAGAGGCTGAATAATGGCAGATGCTGCGTTGGATGCCAAGAGAAGCGCTGTAACTTCAGCGTAGGAATAACCGTTATGCAGGACCAAAAAAGGGATTACGGCAACTAAGGCGCCTTGGTTCAAGTCATCGCAAAGATGCGCGATCATCATAAGGTAGCTGTATCGGCGATCGTGCTTGGGTTTGTTCAAGTTTGATCGAGAAAGGTTTTCACTATTTTCCGTTGTTGATATCGAGTGAGGAGTTTTTGACATGCGATACTCCCGAAATAATGAGGTTTAGATACGGTATTGATACTACGCTATTCTGCAGGAGAAATATCATGCGTTTTGCGCATTGGAATTGGTGAATTAATGAATAGCGCTCTTGCTTTGCCGAAGCTGGGTTTCGCGGGGATTAAGTTTTGCAAAGGGCGGAAGTTTGCTAGACCAGGTTTATTGCGGAGGCGAAGTTTTGCAAAGTCGGGGACTTTAAAAGCGCGAGATGAAACACCGAAGCTGGGTTTCGCGGGGTTGAAGAAGCGGTTCGCGGGGAGATAGTGCGAAGTTGCCTTCTTGTAATGAAGAATAGGCACCGAAAACGGTATGATAGTAGGGTAAAAAGACAGTAAGGGATTAAACATGGGTCTTCTTGTTCGGATGCTACAATCTTTGCCTTTGGTGATCGTTCTTATTATTTTGGCGATCGTCATCTATTTTGTGGTGTCTTGGATGCATTCGCCAACAAAAGCAAAAGAGGTGCTCATCCAGTTCTTTACCGTAATTTCCCTTATAATTTCCGCATTTTTCCTTCTTGCCAGTGCGTATGCTTTTCTCGAGTCAAATGTCCCCGTCCTTGAGATTACGGTGCCTTTCTTAATAGTGGGAGTGCTTGCGCTTATCATCACGCGCATTTGCCGTTGGCGTTTCGTTAAGCATCATCCGCATTACAAAGATAAAAGCATGCACGTGCGTTTTCTGTAAGGCGCGTTTTCGGCCAGTTTACGAATCTTCGCTAACGAGGCTAGCGCTGGGTGTTTAGCCCAGATTTTCAGGATTGGGCTTGTCTGGTTAGACTTTTCAAATCTAACCAGGTCCTCGGCGCTAGCCTAGCTCGGTGAATCCAGTTTAGGTGCTTGATCTTGTGGCAAACTTGGCGAACTTTAACCGAGCGCCGTGTCCAGAATCATCATCAGAACAAATCCGAAAGCAAGTGCAATTGCACCAACATTGGTGTGTTTGCCGCTTTGTGTTTCGGGGACAAGCTCTTCTACTATCACGTACATCATTGCTCCTGCGGCGAAGGCAAGAATGTAGGGAAGCGCGGGGGTCATTGTTCCTACAAAGGCAATCATGAGAAGCGCGCCGAGAGGCTCCACCACTCCAGAGAGGAATCCATACAGGAAAGATTTTTTGCGCGAGAGTCCGCAAGACAGAAGAGGGGTAGAAATAATAGCCCCTTCAGGAACGTTTTGTATCGCGATACCCGCGGTAAGTGCCACAACTCCTGCAAGGGTAATGCTTGCTTCCCCGGTAAGAAAACCCGCCAGAACAACGCCTACTGCCATGCCTTCGGGTAGGTTGTGAAGAGCTACCGCAAAGATGAGCATAGTAGGGCGTTTCATTGTGCTTTTAAGCCCTTCTGGCTCTGCGCTGTCGATATGCTGATGAGGTAGAAAATGATCGAAGAGCAGGAGAAAGCCCATACCAAGAAGAAATCCTAGGGCGGCAGGCACCCAGCCGACAACTTGCTGTTCTTCGGCCATCTCAATAGCGGGCATCAAGAGACTCCAAATAGATGCCGCAATCATAACGCCTGCTGCAAAGCCTAATAAGACTTTTTGCAGCAGGTCGTTCATTTCTTTTTTCAAAAAGAAAGCAAACGCAGAGCCAACGGTTGTGCCTAGGAGGGGCAGGGTTAAGGCTATGAGAATACCAAGCGTTGTTTCGTTCATCGATTTTCCTGCCGTTACCCTAAGGCAATAAGTTGCTCAATGCGTAGCACGAGGGCAGCGGGATTTACCGAAGGGAAATGTGCCGTAGCTTGTGCGAACTCTTCAGCGGTTTCTCCTTCAGGCTTTACTAAGGAAAGCTTCATACGCGCTCCAGCGTAACGCTGTTGCTTTTCGGTGGCATCTGCATGGGTAACTTCATAAACACCCCACGCTTGGCCTGTCCGCTCGAGGTTTTGGCGGGTTCGATTCGGTGCCAAGAACATAATAAGGTGAGTCTTATCGAGTAGGCGCGGTACGAAGATCGCAGCATCGGGGCTTCCGTCTTCGTTGGTGGTTGCCAAAACAAAAATTCCTTCCATTTTGGCAAGTGATGCTCCAAGTTCTTCGACAGTGAAGTTGGTGAAGTGGTTTGTGCTTGCATCAGGGACAGGCTGGGATGCCGCATCGCTGGGTATCGCGTCAACTTGTAATGACGCGCCGACTGCAGGCTGGGATCCTGCATCGTCGGACGCCGTGCCGCCTTCAGATCGAGCTGCCGCATCGCTGGACACCGCACCCTTTTCCTGCTTGAGCGCATGGCAAACATCCGCCATTTCATCAATCATTTCATCGAATTGAGCAAGAGCTTTCGTTATAGGTAGCGTACTCATCATATCTACGCCTGCTCCGCGAAGAAGCTCAATAGGCGGCTTAGAGCTACCACCTTTTAAGAAGTTCAGGTAGTCGTCACGTTCCTGAGTGCCGCCTTCTAAAATATGCTGCGAAAGTGCGATAGCAGCTGCGAAGCCCGTTGCATACTGATAGACATAGAAGCAGTAATAGAAATGCGGAATGCGCGCCCATTCGAGAGCGATTTCATCACCGACCACAATAGAGCTTCCAAAATAGCCCTCATTCAATTTGCGATAAATCTCACAGAGAGCATCTGCAGTAATTCCTGCTCCTTGTGCGGTAAGTTCGCTTACTTTGAGTTCGAATTCTGCAAACATAGTCTGGCGATAGAGCGTTGCGCGGAATTGCTCCAAAAAGTGATTAAGGAAGTATGCGCGCTCGCGTTCGTTTTTCGCATGCTCTAAGAAATAATGGGTGAGAAGCGCTTCGTTGCAGGTTGAAGCAACTTCAGCAACAAAGATTACGTAATCGGAATAGCAACTGGGCTGGTTTTCGCACGAGAGATAGGTGTGAATAGAGTGGCCCATCTCATGAATAAGGGTGAAGACATCATCCAGCTTACCCTGGAAGTTCATAAGGATAACGGGATGCATGCCGAATCCGCCGGCAGAATAGGCACCACTGCGCTTTCCTGGTGTTTCGTATACATCAACCCAGCGTTCAGAAAGACCCTTACGAACAAGGGAAAGGTAATCTTCGCCGAGAGGCTTAAGTGCTTCAAGGATGATCTCGCATGCTTCTTCGTAGGTAAACGTTAGGTCGATATCATCTACGATTGGCACATATAAATCGGAAAAATGAAGCTCTTCAACCTCGAGTAACTCTTTTCTTAAGGCAACATATTTGTGAAGCGCGGCGAAGTTTTCGTGGACGGCTTCAATCAAATTCGTATATACCTCAGTGGGCACCTCGTTGCCATCGAGCGCGCTTGCAAGCATGGAGGGATATTTTCGCGCGTCGGAATAAAACTTGAGTTGCTTGTTTTGAGCACCGAGCGTTGCGGCAAAGGTGTTACGGAATTGTTTGTACGTTGCATAGAGCGAATGGTAAGCATTTTCGCGCAAGGTTTTGTCGGTAGACATCATTAAAGGAACATAGCTTCCGTGGGTAACTTGATGTGCATCGCCTTTTGAATCGAGGGCATCTTCGAACGTGAGGTCGGCATCGTTAAGCAAAGAAAATACCTTTTCAGGCTGACTTGCCATATCTCCTACGCTTGCGAGTAATTGCTCTTCTGCAGGACTGAGCACGTGGGCGCGGCGACGAAAGATGACATCAAGGGCGCGACGATAGAGTTCCAAATCAGGACACTGTTGATAAAAATCGTCCATGCGGGTTTCGCTAAGCGATAAAAGCTCGGAGGCAAACCAAGAGCAAGCGCTTGATATGCTGACATAAAGCGACATAACTTGACTGGAATAGTCCTGATAAAGGCTCGCGCGGGTGTCTTCGTCTGCTTTGCGGTTTGCGTAATTGATAAGCTTGCTTAGCTCGATGCTCACTTCGTCATCGAATTGGAGGTATTCAAGAAGCGTTTCAGGTGCTTGCGAAATACGTCCCTTAAATGCGAGGTATTTTTCGGGATACTTTTTTGCTTTCTCGAGAGCAGCTAAAAATGCTTCATCGGTTTCAAAGATGCTGGTTAGGTCCCAACGGTATTGTTCGCTAATTTCATCACGAGAAGAATAAAGTGTCATAGTGTGTCTCCTTGTTTGTTTTCGGAGACAATACTACGTCAATTAGAGGGGCTTCGTTGCTTGAATTTGCCTAACCGTTAAAACCACAAGGCTTGCAAACAAACGTGCG
>FR896076.1:17758-21942 GCA_000435475.1 Cryptobacterium sp. CAG:338
GAACAAAGTGGGCGCTATTGACGAAGGCGGCGCTGTTGATACAAGCCGTTATCGTAAAAGTGCAGTTTTCGATAATAGCCGCGCGTCCCAATTGCGCTGATCACGTTGAGGTGAGTATAACCACTTCGAGAAGCAATTTCGCAAGCTTTTTCTACCAGCTGAGTTCCTAGACCGTGATGCTGGGCACCTGCGCCCTGCTTAGCTAGCTTGGCGACACGACCATAAACGTGCACTTCGCGAATCATCGCCTCTCCTTCGGCGAGAGGGAATTCTGGTAAGGCAGCAGCAAGGGTGTTGAGGGCACCTTGATGAGGGAGCGAGAGGCGCAAAAAACCAGCAATTTTTCCTTCGGGAGTTACCCATTGAAGGAAGTATTCTGTGGTGACTGTGGTTTCGTAGCTTACGATTTCGAATCGAAGAGCGCTTGGATCGGTATCTGCCAAGCTAACTTCGCGATGACGAATTTCTTTGGTCGTCAGCTTTTCGGTGTCGATACGGTTTTCGACTAATTGGCGCAGATTAACCTTCTTGTTTCCCGCGACAATATCGGGCGCAGAGATATCTCGGATCATTCGAGAAATGCGAGTAAAAGCAGGAGTTGCGCACGTACCAGCTACCAGTACCTCGATTAACTCCTCTTCCGAATAAGGCTTCCAGGTGTGGTTCTGGTAATGCGCGCAAAGGCCCGTTCCATCCACAAGAACGCAGGGGTAGAGCTTTATTTCGTCTGGCTGAAATGGCTTGCCTTCAACGAGGTGCAGATAGTCTTGTTTATCCGATTCGGGTGTTGCTCCTAAGAGATTGACCATGGCGTGAATATGGGTTTTAAAGCCAAACAAACGAAGTGTTTCAAAAGCGCTTTGAATTTGAGCGTTGGTAGTGGGCCGATTGTTTTGCTTGCGTACGTGTTCGTCGAGGCTCTGTATTCCCATTTGTACCTTAGTGCACCCTAAACGACGAAGCGTGTAGGCATGGTGCGGGGTGATTCTCTCGGGGCGTGTTTCTATTACCAGTCCTACCACGCGATGGTGGGCTGTTTCGTTTGTGTGATGTTCGGCCTCAAGCTCTTTCCAGGTGGCCGATTGCCAAGTCGCAACGGTTTTCCAAGCTTTACTGGTGGCGTAGTGGAGGTCGAATGCTTGGTTGTAGGATAGCTCTTGGTTAGCTATGCGCTCCTGCAGGGGAGCAACTTGCTTTTTGAGGGTTGCCACATCGCTCGAAATTCCAGCATGCTCATACTGCGTGCGTCGTTCAGCAATGTTATTTTGAGCTTTTGAACCGTCGTTAAGAGCACGAAACAGTTCGCGAACAAACCAAATTTGGTAAGCAAGAGGATAATCGCTCCAAGTGCCACCAAGAATAATGAGTTCCACTTTATCGGTGATATGACCCATCTCGGTGAGCGCCTTTAGGCGTGCCGCTACCTGGAGGTAGGGATCGAAAAAGGTGCGCTCTGCTCTTTGGCATGCTGGTTCGTCGGATAAATAGCTTTTTGGCATACGAAGATCGTTCGGGCAATATAAGCAATCGCTCGAACATTTCCAGGGTTTCGTAAGTACGGTAATAGTGGCAACGCCAGATGCAGTACGGCGAGGTTTCATCTGAAGGGTGCGTTCAATTCGACGTTGCTGCTCTTCGGTGAAATTCCAACGCGCCCAATGTTCGGGATCGTTGCGTTTAACATCAAGGTAGTAGGCAATAAGATGGCGTTTCGATAAGGGGCGCGCAGGGTTGATTTTCGCGCCGGTCTTATCGAGGGTTTGAGGGGCTGGTTCGCGATCCGCTGGCGCTGTAGATACTGTTGCTGGTTCGNNNNGTTGCTGGTTCGCGATCCGCTGGCGTTGTAGCCGCCGTTGCTGTGCGAGCGCGACTCTCTTCAGTCGCCGCCCGAGCGCTCCCCGCATCAGCCGTCGTAGCTGTTCGAGCACGCCCTTCTTCAGCAGCCGCCCGAGCGCGTCCCTCTTCTAAGATGCGTTTATTGTTGCGATTGATAACTTTTGTTAAAGCCTTGTCGTCTAGATATTCAATCGTTTTGAGTTGTTCTGCTATGTCTAAGAGTGCTTTTTCCATGTCAGCGATTATAAAGGTAGATAAGTAAATGAGCCTTCATGAAGTATAAAACTCTTAAGAACCCTTACCCGAAAAAGGCTTCGGGTGTCGTATCATAGAGACGTCTGTTTTAACTATCATTTCCACTACGAAGGGTAGGATTCATGGTCTCTCGCATCTATGTTGAGAAGAAGCCCGGTTTCGACGTTGAGGCGCAGCAACTTCTGCAAGAGTTGCATACGGTTATAACCGAAGGACTGCCTCAGGCAATCAAATTGCGCATCATAAATATGTATGACGTTGAGGGCATCACAGATGAGCTGTTTAATCAGTGTGTTCCTACGGTATTTAGTGAACCTCAAGTAGATAACGCTTCTTTTGAGCTTCCCGTTGAGGGCGTCTTAATGGGAGCGGCAGGTAGCGGCGAAGGCGTTCTCGAAGTACCCGAAGGTGTTTCGCTTTTTGCAGTGGAGCCGCTTCCGGGTCAATTCGACCAGCGCGCCGATTCTGCGAGCGAATGTATTCAGCTCATTTCTCAAGGGGAGCGCCCCACGGTTCGTTCTGTGAAGATTTATGTGCTCGAGGGCTCCCTTTCGGATGAGGCGCTTGAAGCCATTAAGCATTACGTAATCAACCCTATTGAATCGCGTGAGGCTTCGTTGGCGCTGCGTGATACGCTTGCTATGCAGATTCCTGAACCTCAGCCAGTTGAAGTGGTTGAAGGATTTATCGACCTTGACGAAGCGGGCCTTGCGCAATTCTTATCCGACCGCGGTCTTGCAATGGACTTGGCAGATATTACGTTTTTCCAGAAGTATTTCCGCGAAACCGAAAAGCGCAATCCTACCATTACCGAGATTAAAGTTGTGGATACGTATTGGTCTGACCATTGTCGCCACACTACGTTCGGTACGGAACTTACCAACGTTGAAATTGACGACGAAGTGGTCAAGCTTGCTTTTGATAAGTATTTAGCAATGCGTGCCGAGTTAGGACGCGAACATAAACCGGTGTGCTTGATGGATATGGGAACCATCGGCGCTAAGTATTTGCGTGCTCATGGTGGTTTGCAGAATCTGGATGAATCCGAAGAAGTCAATGCATGCACGGTAAAGTGCAAGGTGGATGTAAACGGAGAAGAACAGGACTGGCTGTTCTTATTCAAGAATGAAACTCACAATCATCCTACCGAGATTGAACCTTTTGGTGGCGCAGCTACCTGCGTTGGTGGTGCGATTCGCGATCCTTTGTCGGGTCGTAGCTATGTCTATCAGGCAATGCGTGTGACGGGCGCAGGCGATCCGACTGTTCCTGTTTCGGAGACGCTCGAAGGTAAACTTCCCCAGCGTAAGTTGGTAACCACTGCTGCAGCGGGTTATTCGTCCTATGGCAACCAGATTGGTTTGGCAACAGGTCAGGTACATGAACTTTATCACCCTGGATATGTTGCGAAGCGTATGGAGGTTGGCGCGGTAGTTGGCGCAACGCCTGCTGATCATGTTCGTCGCGAAGAGCCCGCTCCGGGCGACAAGATTATTCTTCTTGGTGGTCGCACTGGTCGCGATGGTATTGGTGGCGCAACGGGATCGTCAAAGACACAGAATGTTGAAAGCATCGAAACTTCGGGTGCGGAAGTTCAGAAGGGTAATGCTCCTGTTGAACGTAAAATTCAGCGCTTATTCCGTCGTGGCGAAGCTTGCCGCTTAATCAAGCGCTGCAACGACTTTGGTGCTGGTGGCGTTTCGGTTTCCATTGGTGAGCTGTGCGATGGTCTGCTGATTGATCTTAATCAAGTTCCAAAGAAGTACGAAGGTCTTGATGGCACTGAGCTCGCGATTTCTGAAAGCCAGGAGCGTATGTCTGTTGCGCTTGCGGCAGAAGATGTGGATGAATTTATCGGCTACGCTCATGAGGAAAATTTGGAAGCTACCGTTGTTGCTACGGTAACCGAGGAAAAGCGTCTTCGTATGGAGTGGAATGGAGACGCGATTGTTGATGTAAGTCGTGAATTCCTAGCATCAAATGGTGCGCCTAAACATCAAGATGTGAAAGTACTTCAGTCTGAAACATATCAACCTCAATGGGAGGGCGCTACGTTGTCAGAGCGCATGCAATCGCTCGTAACTGACTTAAAC
>FR896076.1:21994-22682 GCA_000435475.1 Cryptobacterium sp. CAG:338
GACTCCACCATCGGTGCGGCAACCGTTTTGATGCCTTATGGCGGCAAGAATCAATTAACCCCCGCGCAGGCAATGGTTTCAAAGTTCCCAGTAGAGGGAGAAACTACTACGGCAAGCGCTATGGCTTGGGGTTTTAATCCTTATCTTTCGGAAAAGAATCAATTTAAGGGTGCCTATCTTGCGGTAGTGGAAAGCGTTGCGCGCCTGGTGGCAACGGGCTTTACGCGTGATGCTGCTTACCTGTCTTTCCAGGAGTATTTCGAGCGTTTGCGCAATGAACCTGCTCGTTGGGGTAAACCCGCTGCTTCGGTATTGGGCGCATTGATGGCTCAGGTCGATTTGAAGATCGGCGCTATCGGCGGTAAGGACTCCATGTCGGGTAGCTTTGAGGATCTGGATGTTCCTCCGACGCTCATTAGCTTTGCTGTTTCTACGGGCTCGATCGATCGCGTTGTGTCTCCCGAGTTTAAGAAGGCGGGCAGTCGTGTGCTTTGTATTGCTCCGCGCTTCTATGATGAGGATTCGCTTGTTCCCGATGTTGAGGGCTTGAATGCGACGTTTGATTTAATGGAGCGTTTGATCGGGGAAGGCTCAATAGCTGCAGCTGCGACACCTGGCTATGGCTGCATGGCAGAAACTTTGTTCAAGATGTGCGTCGGTAACGGCATCGGCTTGAAGCTTGCTGGTG
>FR896076.1:22760-52451 GCA_000435475.1 Cryptobacterium sp. CAG:338
GTGGCGGGGGCGCGGTTGGCGCTGGTGCGGCTGGTGCAGCAGGTTCATCCGACGCAGGCGCGGCTGACGTTGATATCCAAACAAACACCGCTGAGCTGGACGACTTGTTCACGCTTGCGTATGGCAGCTTTGTGGTTGAGTTAGCAGAAAGCGCTGATCTTTCTGCAATTCTCGCTGAAGCATCAGATTTGGTGAGCGTCACTGAACTGGGTGAAACTACCGAGTCGTATGTATTTGAAGCATTCGGTGAAGCGCTCGATATGGCGCAGCTTCAGGAAGCTTGGGAAGGCGGCATCGAATCCGTATTCCCTTATCGTCACGCAGATAATCAGGTGGAGCAGATTAGCTGGTCTGAAAAGTTGCCATTGATTTGCGACGAGAAATTCGCGAAACCTCGTGTCATTATTCCTGTTTTCCCAGGTACGAATTGTGAGTACGATACAGCGCATGCGTTTGAGCGCGTAGGGGCGGTACCTGAGGTTCTGGTAATCAATAACCTTACGCCTAATGCTGTTATCGAAAGCACGCAGGCTTTAGTGAAGGCCATCAACGATTCGCAGATTGTTATGCTGCCGGGTGGTTTTTCTGGCGGTGACGAGCCTGATGGTTCTGCGAAGTTCATCACGGCGTTCTTCCGTGCTCCAGAGGTAACTGAAGCGGTGCGTGATTTGCTGCAGAATCGCGATGGCTTGATGCTGGGTATTTGCAATGGCTTCCAAGCGTTGGTAAAACTGGGTCTCGTGCCTTATGGCGATATTGTTCCTGCTACAGCAGAGGCACCAACGCTCACTTTTAATGAGATTGGCCGTCATCAAAGTCGCTTGGTGCGTACTCGTGTTGCTTCGAGTTTGTCTCCTTGGCTTTCCTGCTGCAAGGTGGGCGATATACATACTGTTGCTATCAGTAATGGCGAGGGACGCTTTGTGGCAAATTCCGAGGTTCTTGATCGCATGAAAGCTGCTGGTCAGATCGCGACGCAGTATGTTGATGAGGCAGGCAATCCTTCTATGGATTGGGCGGTTAACCCGAGTGCTTCGGTTTTGGCAATCGAGGGTGCTACCAGCCCTGATGGCAGAGTATTTGGCAAGATGGGCCATAGCGAACGAAGCGGCAATGGTTTGTATAAAAACGTTCCCGGCACTTTATATCAGCCCATTTTTGAAGGTGGCGTGAATTACTTCGCGTAATCGTGTAGGTGGCACGAGCTGCTTCGTGTGATCGTGAAGGTGGCACGAATCGCTTCGCATGAACGTGTATCTGGCGCGAATTGCTTCGCGTAATTGTGAGGGTGGCGTGAGTTATTTCGCATAAACGTGTTTCTTGGTGGTCTTAGTCGGTTTTCTTGATTAAGACCACCAAACTAATTCCCCTCATCAACCAACTTTCTTCACTTTCTTCAAACCGACCTCTCCCAAAATAACCCCCTCTAAGCTAGCTTTCTTTAAACTAAACTTTCTCCAAATTAGCCCTTTTCAAGCCAATTCTTCTTCGAACTAATCTTTCTTAACTGCCCCCCAAAAAAAAGCCGACCTCTTCCAAACTAGCCTTTGAAGCAATAGAGGTTTTCAGCGGATTTGCTGGTGGCCTCATTCCTCTAATCTTGCACCGTGGACACTATTTCTTTGGTTTTGCCACAAAAAGTCCTTGCGTGTATTAATGTGTTTGCTTTGTTTTTGCATGAGGGGTTCAAATCTGTGCATAGCTTGCCAAAATGTGGCGAATTTCGATTATGGAATTAGAAATCAGTGATAAAAATGTGGCTATCTCTATTCTGCTTTCTGTAATTTGAAAAATTTTATACATGAGACAGGATAATGTGGCAGGATTCGACTTTTGAGAACACAAAGATGCATTACTCCCAAAAATGTGGCAGATGCGCACGGCAGAGGTACGTGGCAGATGCATGTGGCAGATACACGTGGCAGACGCGTGTGGCAGACGCACGCGGCAGACATGTAAAGCAAAACCTCTGACACAATTGCAGCTCCTATAAAAGATGACTTCCCTTTGACGCAATTGCAGCTCCTGTAAAAGTCGAATTTCCTCTGGCACTATTGCAGCTGCTGCAAAAGTTGAATTTTTCTCGTCTGATAGTTATAGCGTTTTTCGTTCCTCTGCCTAATTCCTAAAGTTTTTGCAACGGCATGGGCGACTTTATCCATTTCGTTCATGCTAGCGAATTGCTTGTTGGTTACGGTGATTGCCTGAATCCCAAGGAGCGCCAGCGCATCACGCCGAGAAGCGTCCTTCGCGATTTTCTGCGCGCCGACGTGATGAAGATCGCTGTCATACTCAATGGCAAGACCCTCTTTTGGCCAAAGAAGATCGCACTTAAAATGATCGTTGCGAATTAATTGAGAGCTGCTTCGAGGGATATTGATGCGTTGATTTAACAACGGTCGGGGGAGCGCATATCCTCCTAAACGACGAGGCAGGATCAACATGAGTGCTAGGGCGGACTCTCTGGGCGAATCCGAATTATCCAGCAGAAACTTCGAAGCTTGCGTGGCTTGTGTTATTCCTTTTGTTTGAGAAGCGACATCCGAATCGAGAAATCGTGCGATTTTATTTGCTCGTGTAAAAGGTTTATGCCTCGGTGAAGCGATCGAAGTGTTGGCGAAAGCATCTATGCCTTGACCGGAAAAATAAGTTCCGCAAAGCTCAAAACCCAGCAGCAAAAGATCGAGAAAATTCATTGTTTCTGCCATCTGAAGAAAAAGATATTCCGGAGGAATAAGGCAGTAAGTTCTGTTGGTGAAGTTTTGATTTTGCGTTTTAGCCGAAGGGGTGCTGCTTGCGGAAAACTTGAGATTCAGCGCGGCATCCGAACGCGCAATGCTCGAAAAGAAGTCGAGATTCTTGCTTTGCATCGAATTCAGGGTCGCTGCAAAGGAGTCTTTCATTTTTTCGGCTAGTTTCGGCAAAGGCACGACATCAGGCGGATTGTATTTTACGTGACAAGTAAGGTTTTTGATCGCTCTTCTTTTGTTGCTATCGTCAACCAAACAGTGGATGGGAAGTGAAAAATGAAAAGGTAACGAGTATCGAATGGATGACGGAATGAGATCAGTTGGATCTTGGGGTGAAAGAGATGAGCGGGATGTTTGAGGCGAGAGCGCTTGCGATGGAAGCAACAGCGAGGCGAAGGATGCCCGAGGCACAAGCGTAGAAAGTGCGTTATTGTTTTTGCTGACACGAGAAAGTGATCTAATTCTAGGTGGCTCGCTTTCGAGTGCTCTATCGACTCCGAGTGTCTTTTCAACCGTGGACGCCCGATCACTTCCGAGTGCCCTGTTGGCCCCGAACGCTTGGTCAATCCCAAGCGCTCGATCGACTCCAAGTACCTGATCGCTTCCAGGTGCCTGATCGCCCTCGAGAGCTCTAATTTCGGTTTTCGTTGGAGCAGAACATCGACTTAACGCAACGCGCCTGGGTGTATAGTTCTTTCGCTCAAGCTGATTATCGGTTTTGCGGTAGTAAGGAAGAAGCTCAAGTATGAAAGGCGAACAGTAGAGCTCCAAGGCCGATTTGTGACTGAATGTGATACTCATAAGCGACTCCATCTTTGTCGGTTTGTAGGCTTATGTATTAGGCTATAGGGGAAAACTCACATAAAAGAGAAAGCGAACACACATGAATCTCAAATGTTGGTCAATTTTGGTTATAGAAGACGATGCGGCAATCAATGACGTGGTGTGTTCCACTCTTAAAGGCGAGGGTTACGAATGCGTTTCGGCGTATTCGGGAACTGAAGCGCGCCTCCTTTTGCAGGCGGAGCCTTCAACCTACTCCTTTGATCTGGTTATTTGCGATTTGATGTTGCCTGGAATGCCTGGCGAAGAGGTGGTTGCGTTTATTCGTGCGCAGAGCAATGTTCCTATTTTGGTGATTTCTGCGAAAGCTGAAGTGGTGGATCGAGTTTCTCTTTTACGACAAGGAGTCGACGATTACTTGGTTAAGCCGTTTGATCTTGACGAATTGGTGGCTCGTGTAGAAGCACTTTTGAGAAGATCGGCACTAGTTAATAATGCAGCAAAAGGCACAGAAAGCTATGCAATAGAAAATGCAACGGAAGGTGTAGCAAATCACGCAGCAAGTAACGCAACAAAAAGCGCAACAAACTGTGCAGATGAAACCGCGACAAGCTACATGGCAAACAACGCGATCGAAAACACCGTAAATCACACAGCGAAAGACACAAAGAAAAGCACATCGATAAACACATTAAGAAATCCATCAGAAAACGCAGCGGAAAGCATAACGAACAACGCAATAGAAAACGCAGCGGAAAGTGCAATCACCTTCGGGGAGTGGACTTTGGATGAAAACCAACGTCGTTTTGAGGTTCGAGGTATACCGATTCGTTTGACTCGAACCGAATTCGATATCGTGATGGCATTAATGAGGCATCCACGCAAAGTGTTCACAAAGCGAGAGCTCTATGAGGCTGCATGGCGCGAAGAATCGTTTGTCGAGGAAAAAGCCATAAGCACTCATATTTCGAATATCCGGACAAAGCTCAAAGCGACAGGGACTGATTCCTATATTGAAACGGTTTGGGGAATTGGTTTTAAACTTGCCGACTCAATTTAAACTGGCCAATTTAATTTAAATTCGCCAATTCGATCTAAAAGGGTGCTGCCAACCAGTTGCCACCACCCAGGTGTTGCCAATTAAGAAAAGTCGAAATAAAAGGGATCGTTCGCCACTGATTAAAGTGAACCAGAACGGGTTAGACTATTCGCAATTAGCAAAACGAATGAGCTTGGGCTGGGTTATTCACAATCGTTTAGACGAATGGGTGCGGATTTGGCACTTGGCTCGAGTAAAACGAATGAGTGCGGGTTGGATGCTTGACATCGAGTAATAAGAATAGACTGGAGAGAATCGTCGAAGAAAAAGGTGTACGGCAAGATAAAACCGTGCACCTTTTGCGAAAGAGAAATACTCTCAATTACTATTTAATTACTTGCGAACTACCGAGATACGCTGTTTTACTTGCGAACTACTGAGATGCGTTGTTGAATATGATCGCCCTTTTCGATTTCGTCAACCATTGCAGTAGCGTAGTCGGCATAACTAATAATTGATTCTCCCGTATCATTAAGAATAAGCTCTTCTCCGCCGAGAAGATAAGCACCAGTACGCTCGCCGTCTGCCTGGAAATCAGCAGCAGGAGAAATGAAGGTCCAGCGCACGTCGGTTCGTCTTCGAAGTTCGTCAAGTGCCTTGCCTTGAGCAGCTGCTAGAGGCTTAAACACCTCGGGGAAATCTGCACCATCCATGACTTGGACGGTGTGTTCGGGATTCACATAGAGGCTGCCTGCGCCACCAACAACAAGAAGACGGGTTTCGGTTCCGGAAAGAATATCGCATAAATGCTTTAGTGAGGTGCTGTGCTGGGGTAGGGTTTCAGGAGTCCAAGTGCCAAAGGCATCGACAACAGCATCGAAGCAAGAAAGATCTTCTGCACTGAGTTCGAACAGATCTTTAACGATAGCCTGTGGAGCAGCGGTTTTATTTTCGTTGCGTACTACGGCAGTTACTTCCATGTTGCGATTGAGTGCTTCTTCAACGATAAGTTTGCCTGCTTTTCCGTTTGCGCATACAACTGCGATTTTCATGATGGAATTCTTTCTGTAGAAGAGTTTCGCGAATTAGTGCTGCACTATTAGTTGTAACTATGATAATTACAACTATTGACAGCTCACAGTTAAACAGTAATTCGTTGTAATGTCAATAGTTACAACGAAAGTTTTTTAAAAGTTGTAACACTTTCAATTACATCGCAAAATCGCTATGATATTTTCAATTAAAAGAAGCAGCAAACAACAGCTTTTAAGTCATAGAAAAGACGAGGCATACCAATGCAAATTTCATCACGATTCACCGTAGGGATTCACACCCTTCTTTGTATATCCTACTTCCAAGACGAGAAAGTGACATCAAACTTCATCGCGGAAAGCGTGAATGTAAATCCTGTAGTCATTCGTCGCGCGCTTGGTATGTTGAAAGCGGCGGGCTTGGTAAAAGTCGAAGCTGGTGTTGGGGGTGCTTCTCTCGCAAAGGACCCGAGCGAAATAACGTTACTTGAGGTATTTGATGCAGTTTCGGCAGTGGATGATGCTCTCTTTGCTTTCCACGATGCTCCTAATCCTGCATGTCCAGTAGGGAAAAACATTCATGCGGTATTAGATGAAAAGCTCGAGTCTGCCAATCAAGCACTTCGCGACGATCTCGCCAAAACGACGCTTAAAGATTTGCTTGATGCAATCTTATAACTTTCTTAAAACTTATCAGAAACTTCCTGAAACTTCATTTCGCATACTTGA
This sequence comes from Cryptobacterium sp. CAG:338, assembly GCA_000435475.1. Taxonomy (GTDB): domain Bacteria; phylum Actinomycetota; class Coriobacteriia; order Coriobacteriales; family Eggerthellaceae; genus Anaerotardibacter. The sequence continues at coordinate 29,093 of FR896076.1, forward strand.
GGTGTCGGAAGGCGCGTGCACTTGGAGGACTGATCGAAAGCCTTTAAGCCTTTCTATTGATGGGCGAACCAAAAAATGAAGACTGCCCGTTGATGAGCGATTTGGGTTGGCGAAACCTTGTTTGCGAACAGCTCGAGAGAGTGGATTAAACTCTCTCGCTAATGAACAGCTCGAGAGAACGAAAGAAGAAACCTCCAGCGTGCGCACAAGAATGCGAAAGGGGATAACCATGGAAGCGATCAAAACCGTAGGCTTATCAAAGCTCTATGGCAAAAAGCGCGCAGTGGACAATTTGAGTTTTACCATAGGCAGCGGTGAGATATACGGATTTGTGGGACGCAATGGTGCTGGCAAATCAACTGTCATGAAAATGCTTGCAGGTCTCATCTTACCCTCTTCGGGCGAGATTGAGATTCTTGGCGAAAAAATGGCTCCAGGATGCACAAGCCGCAGACTTGGTGCACTTATCGAAAATCCGGGTATTCACTTAGGGCTTTCGGGGCTTGATAACACAATGGTGCGCGCTCTTGCGCTTGGAGTGCCAAATGCTAAGGCAATGTCGCTTGATGTTCTTCGTATAGTGGGATTGGAAAATGTTGCGCAAAAGCGTGCGAAAACCTATTCCCTTGGTATGAAGCAGCGTCTGGGCTTGGCGTTGGCGCTAGTGGGGTCACCCGATCTGCTTCTGCTCGATGAACCGTTTAATGGTCTTGATCCGCAGGCGGTACGTGAGCTGCGCACTACGATTATCGATCTTGCTCAGATGCGAAACATCACTGTGTTTATTAGTTCTCATGTGCTCGATCAGCTCGAACGTATGGTCACGCGCTATGGCGTTATTCGCGATGGCGTACTTGTTCGCGAAATGGCCGCCGAAGAGGTGGATGCAGAATGCGCGGATTACTTGAGTATTCGTGTGGCTAATCCGCAGCTTGCATTAGCTAAACTTCAAGATTTATTTCCTCAGGCAACTTTCAATATTTTGGCCGATGATGCGATTCGCGCGGAAGGTGGATTGAACCCCAACCAGGTAGGTTATGCGCTGAGTGAGGCGGGAATCCCGATAACAGAGCTGTATGTTCACGAACGAGACATCGAGGAATTGTTTGTTTCGTTGATGGGGGAAGACACATCGCAAGGTGGAACTTCTCATGCGGGAGCCTCTGCTGCGAATTCGTTTTCTAACCAGGGTGGTGGTCGTAATGCTTAGTATGGTTCGTGCTATCTTGTATCGAATGGTGAAATCCCCTTCAAACTGGGCATATACCTGTGCCATGGTTGGATGTTCCTGTATTCTTGCTTTTGCTATTTGGCTATCTCAGCAACCTAGTCTCGGCTTAGGGAGCATCATTGAGGGCAATTTAAGCCAGATGTCAATTTTGCAGATATTTGGCTACTCGTTTGTGAGTGGCTCGTTTATTTCGATGCTTGCAGGAGTATATATTGCAAGTTTCTTTTCGGCGGATTTCAAAACAGGCTATATCAAAAACTATATCCAAGCTTCAGGCGGAAGATTTGCGTATCTGGTTGCGGCGGTTATTGCTTCTCTTGTTGCGGTAATTTGGTTTATGGTTGTAGGAGTTTTTTCTACGAGCATTTCTCTGTTTGTAGTAGGGCAAGATTATCAGCTGCCAACGCTAGAGGATGCTTTTTTGTGGTTCGCTCAAGTGGTCGTGGTAATTACCGCTTATATGATTATTACGCTGCTTGTAGTGATAATTACTAAGAATTCAACTGCAGGAGTAATTGCTGGTATTCTTCTTGGCGGTGGTGCTGTAGAGACGATATTGAATCTGGTGTTGTCTAATATTCCCGGCATGCCTTACGCCGTCCAAATGTGTATGAATAATTATCTTTCAATGGACCTTACGGCTTTAGTTGCGGGTGATTTAACAGGAACTAACGCGTTTTTGGATGGCGGCATTACGCTGGCGGTAGTAGTGGTTTTAGCAGCTTTAGTTATGCGTCGTCGCAGCTTGGCATAGAGCAAGAAATCGAGATGAGGGTAGAAGCAAAGCTAAAACCGAGAAGCTGAAGTAGCGTTGCAACTATAAGCTAGAACCAAAAGGCGAAAGTAAATTCAGAACAAAAGGCTGAAGTAGCAACGAGGCTTGAAATCTGCAGTAAAACTCAAGAACTACAAGGTAATGCCGAGACCAAGTAGATAGGCGCAAAGGCTCGGCGCATTTAGGAAGAGGAAAGCGAAAAGGAGGTGTGCGCATGGATATGGTAATCGTCGCCGTTTTGGTGGCTTGCGTTTTAGTGGTGCTGCTGGTAATTGGTTTGTACGAACGCGAGTTGCGTCGCATGGCTCACTTCCTCAATAAGCGCGAAAAGGGGAGCAACGAGCGTGTTGCGGTGGAATTTGCCACGCGAGGTATTCGCGAAGTGGCGAGTGCGGTAAATAGCGAATTGGATTCTTTGCGGGATGCGCGGCTGGAGCAAGAAAAACGTCAGCAGGCATTTCGCCAAGATCTTGCCTCTCTGTCTCACGATATTCGTACTCCCTTGGCAGGCGCTCAGGGGTATTTGCAGCTTTATGAACGCACGCAGGATCCTGCAGAGAAGCAGCGTTGTTTGAAAGAGGCGGCTTCGCGATTAGGGGCAATGCGCGAATTGACCGATACGCTTTTCGAATATTCCAAAGCAATTGATACCGACAATACTTTAGAGCTTGAGCCCGTAGCGTTTGTTCCTGCTCTGGCAGAAGTGTTGGCGGGCGTGTACCCTCAGTTCGTTGAAAAAGGTTGGGAGCCAGTGCTTGTTTTTGATGATGAGCAGGTGACTGTTTTAGCGAATAACGATGCTCTTTCGCGAGTATTTTCCAATTTGCTAACGAATGCGCTTCGCCATGGGGTAGAGGCACCTCATATTGAGCAACAGGGCAGCTGTATGATCTTTCGAAATAAAGTTGCAAATCCTTCCGCCATTAATCCGGATCAGCTTTTTGAACGATTTTATCAAGTGGATTCGGCGCGCAGTAGCGATGGCTCGGGTCTAGGTTTGGCCATTGTGGCGAGTTTGGTAAAGCGTATGGAAGGGAAGATTAGCGCGCAAATTTTAAGAGACGAACTCGTAATAGAATTGAAGTTGAAGTACCCTAAAGAACCCAAAGTGCCTAATTAGTGCAAAAGGAGTGCGGGTGGATACGAAATTTGCACAGATGTTGTGTCAACTCAATAACGATTTCTACCGTGATCAGGCAGTTTCGTTTTCGGATACGCGCCACGCAAAATGGCCTGGTTGGGAACGCTGTTTAAAGGCGATGTCGTCGGTTTTTCTAGATCAGCCTAACAGTGTGGTTTTGGATGTTGCTTGCGGAAATTTGCGGTTTGAAAAATTTCTGGCATCCCAATTGTCAGAGTGCCATATCCAGGTATGGGCATTCGATTCGTGTGATGAGTTGCTTCCGCAAACATGTGCGGGGACTTTGGTGGAAAAGGTGAATGCGGATACGCTGTCCAGCAAAGAAAAGACACATAAAACAGAAAAGACGGATGCAGTAGACGTGGCAGGCGCGCCAGAAAAAGCAGGCGCGACAGATGCAGCAGGTGCGCATCTCCAAATAAACTATCTCCATTGCGACGTGATGGAAGCGATCGGGTCATCGAAGGCCTTTACGTACGGTGTCCCCCAGGCAGATATTTCGGTGTCGTTTGGATTTATGCATCATGTTCCGCTTCCAGAATGGCGAGTGCAGCTATTGAATTCGCTGATTGAGGCAACGAAACCAGGAGGGTTTGTTTGCGTCTCGTTTTGGGAATTCTTAGTTGATGAGGGGCTGGCTGCCAAGGCTTATAAAACACACGAGCGTGCCTTGGCTGAGTTGGGACCCATCTGGGGATTTTCTTCGGCCGACTTCAATGACGGAGATTTTCTTTTAGGCTGGCGTAACACTCCTGGTGCCTATCGTTATTGTCATAGTTTTTCAGCTTCTGAAGTGGATGCCCTGATAGCGACGGTATCGCATCGCGCAGAATGCGTAGCGCGTTTTCGAGCGGATGGCAGAACAGAAACGCTTAATGAATATATAGTTTTGCAGGTAACCGAATAAATCAAACGGAGCAGGGGTCATATCAGTCGCGGAGCGCTGAGGTTGAAATGCAGACGCGCATGTCGTGTCAATAGCGGAGCGCTGTGGCAGCGTGCTGCGACAGCGACGTTGCCAGTCCAGCACAAACCGATGTCGTTTATCGATTGAGTTCCGCTACAAATATTTCGATGTCTCTGTTTACTTCATTGGGTGCATCGGTATTTGAGTTATGTCCCGCGCGAGGAATCTCTACAAAAGACAACCCAGTCTCAAGCGCCCATTTTTGATTGAATTTTTTCGCCATAGCCGCTTGATCATTTTCGCCCCATAAAAGCAAAGTGGGACAATTAGGTCTACCGAAAGGATTAGAGCTTGTTTCTCCTTCGGTCTTTTCTATGGCTTCAGCAAGAATCTTGTAGCCATGACTTACAAGATTACAGAATTCCTGCTTTTGATATTGACCCAATATTTTCCGCATGAGGCTTTGCCCGTAAAGGGTGGTTGAGCAGCCTTTGGCGGTCATCCGCTGCAACATGGGCCAGGGGATGCTGCGATACATAGTTTTTGTATGCTTGAGTGTGGCAATCTCCCAGGCACGATAATACGAACGTGCTAATGGAGCGGAATCGATACTAATGAATCCCTTTGCGTAGCCAGGGAAGAGCGACAAAAAGGCTTGAGAGACGTAACCTCCCATTGACTGACCAATGAGGATAGGATTGGCAATTTGCTCGGCAAGTAAGATTTCGTGCAGCATGGAAGCGAGGTCGTCCATGGAAAATGAAAGTTTAAAAGGACGTGATTTTCCATGTGCAGGTGGGTCCCAAACAAAACAGTTCATCGTTTCAGTGAAGTAGCTCAATTGGCGATTGAAAAGACGATGATCGGCGCTTAGTCCTGGTAAAAAGATCAACCAAGGTGCTTCGGGAATACGCATCTTATGTATGCTTTGGTTAAGGCGAGCCGATGTGACAGAGGCTGCCGCATCGGGCTCGAAAGTAAGCTCTTCTGCCGTATCAGCGCAAGAGTCTTCTTGAACAGCAACATCTGCTTCGGTATCAGAGGCATAGGATATCCAATACGTTATTGTTCCTAGGTCTGTTTTGTGGAGACGTTTTTCCATATGGTTATGCTGCTCTTTTCTTAATTCTCAAGAACGCTGTTGTAAAAATAGTAGCGAAAAACTGCAACGAAAAATCTACTTCAAAATAATGGTAGATTTTTCGTTACGCTAAACTTGCGGCAGGTCTTATGTATTTCGCTGCGCGAAACTGAAACACTGTGAGGGGATGCATTTCGCTTCGCGAAGCACCTTTTAATCGCGCGTAAGTTTGCGATGGATACGATGAGGCTTTGCGGCTTCTTCACCTAGTCGTTCCACCTTGTTTTTACGATATGCCTCGAAGTTGCCTTCGAACCAATACCAATTGCCAGGGTTTTCGTCAGTGCCTTCCCATGCCAAGATGTGGGTGGCAATGCGGTCCAAGAACATACGATCGTGGCTGGTGATTACTGCACACCCTGGGAAAGCAAGCAAAGCTTCTTCAAGGCTTTCGAGAGTTTCTACGTCAAGGTCATTGGTAGGCTCATCGAGAAGGAGCAGGTTGCCTCCCTGTTTTAAGGTGAGCGCCAAGTTGAGACGATTGCGCTCTCCTCCTGAAAGCACTCCTGCAGGTTTTTGCTGATCGGAACCCTTAAAGCCAAAGTTTGCTACATAGGCGCGACTGGGGATTTCTGCTTCACCTACTTTGATGTAGTCTAAACCGTCGGATACTACTTCCCATAAGGTCTTTTTCGGATCAAGCCCTTCACGGTTTTGGTCAACATAGGATATCTGGACGGTTTCTCCAAGCTCGAGACTCCCGCTTGTGAGTTCTTCTTGTCCGACAATCATTTTGAACAAGGTTGATTTTCCAACACCGTTTGGGCCAATAACACCAACAATGCCGTTGCGAGGCAGGGTGAAGGAAAGATCATCAATCAGAACTCGATCACCAAAGGCCTTATGAAGGTGTTCAGCAACGAGAACCTTTGATCCAAGCCGTGGTCCAACGGGAATACGAATTTCATTTGCATCGACCGTTTTGATGTTGCGGGCTTCTGCCTCCATTTGCTCATAGCGCTCCAGACGGGCTTTGTTTTTTGCTTGACGTGCTTTAGGGCTTGAGCGAACCCATTCAAGTTCGGATTTCATGCGCTTGGCAAGTTTTGCCTGCTGCTGGCCCTGGGCTTCGAGGCGTGCTGCCTTGGTTTCAAGATACGTAGAATAATTTCCTTTGTATGGGTAAAGCTGTCCGCGGTCAACTTCGCAGATCCATTCTGCTACGTTGTCCAAGAAATAGCGATCATGCGTTACGGCCAGAACAGCGCCAGGATAACGCTTGAGGAATTGTTCAAGCCAGAGTACCGATTCTGCGTCTAGATGATTGGTTGGTTCGTCCAAAAGAAGCAGGTCGGGTGCTTCAAGAAGGAGCTTGCACAAAGCAACGCGGCGTCGTTCGCCCCCGGAGAGAACCTTAACCGGTGCGTCGGGATCGGGGCATTGGAGGGCATCCATGGCTTGCGAAAGCTGCGAATCGAGATCCCATCCGTTTGCTGCGTCAATTTCAACTTGCAGAGTTCCCATTTCTTCCATCAAGGCATCGAAATCTGCATCTGGATCTGCCATTTCAGCGCCAATGGCATTGAAGCGATCCACTTTTGCCAGGACATCAGCAAATGCTTGGCGGATATTTTCGATTACGGTTGCCTCCTCGTCCAGAGGGGGTTCTTGCTGGAGGATGCCGACAGAATATCCTGGAGTGAGGCGTGCCTCTCCAGCGGAAACTTCTTCGAGGCCCGCCATTACTTTGAGAAGGGTAGACTTTCCCATACCGTTGGGACCAACCACGCCAATTTTTGCGCCGGGATAAAACGAAAGCGTTACGTCATCAAGGATTACCTTGTCGCCTACTGCCTTGCGTGCTTGATACATCTGATAGATAAATTCTGCCATTTGTGCGAGCCTTTCTTCGGGTTCGGTGTGTTGGCGATCCAACAAAAGTACGGGAGTCGATACAGGAGTCTTTAAGAAGAAACGTATCGAATGCTACTGCGCCAAGTTTTTCGCAAACAAAGGGCGCATAAATTGATTTGAATCATTTTCGCATGTTTATGTGCGAAGTACAGCCTTATTACTTTTTAATCATGGCATAACTAAAAATGTTTATCGCATTTCGCATTGTTTTGAATTCCGCAAGGCTCTGTAATTGCCTCGAGCTTGCTATCTGCTATCGCGCAAAACGTTGCGCAAGAAATCATCGTCGTAGGGTAGTGTTTCAGAAAAGGAATGTGCAAGATCACTTGCGAGAACCAAGTAATTGTCTTCTAGGCCAAAGCTGGTATCTTCGCAGGGGATAACGACAACATGTGCGAACACTTCATTGAGTGTTGTTACTACATCACGTAAGAAGGAAATATCCTCACCTTCTTGCTCGCTAACTACATTGGTTGCATAGATACCACCTGGTAAAAGGCTTGTTTTTGTTATACGCAGTGCTTCGATAGTTGCAAGAGAAAGAGCAGGATCTTTTCCTGTGAAGGTGTCGTTGATGATGGCAGCGTAGCGATTAGCGGTGCCTTCTAGATAATTGCGGCCGTCTGCCGTAATGAGTTTGAGACGATCTGTTGCATCGGGAATTTCTTCGAGTAGTTGATCGAGATAAAACCATTTTCGGGCAAGTGCCGTAATAGAGGGGTCAAGCTCCACTACCGTTATCTGCATTTCAGGTTTGGTTGAAAGCACGTGTTTTGGCCAGGCGTAGCCTCCGCCGCCGATCATGAGAATTTCATTAGAAGGAAGGTGTTCCTCAAAAACATGGTCGAATGCTTGCTGATAGGCGAATACTGGCTCGTATCGATTTCCGTCAAGATAGGTTGCCGATTCGTATGCTCCCTGTAATTGCAAAACTCTTACCGGAGTATTGTTTTCGTCTCGGACAGTATGGATGCGAGCAATGCCTTTCGATGTTTTTACAAAATGAGTGTCTGTCTGGCGAAGGTAAGTTTGAGTGAGTGCGGCTGTTGCGCCAACGGCAAATCCGACAAGAGCAGCGATGGTGAAAGGTCGTTTCATTATCAGATCCTTGGGTTGCAGGTATGTTTACCTTATTATTGCGAAAAATGACGGTAATGTGAAAGACGGGCTGGGCTAAACGTGCGAAACTTTATCTTTGCCTAATGCCTAACATTCGCAAGATTCCTCCGATTAAAAAGGGCCTGCAAGGTTTCTACGGCGGGGAAGATGTTCGCGAGGCTTCTGTGGTGGGGAAGAAAGATAGATGCAGGATTCTCGCAGGGGAAAGATGGATGTAGGACTTCCACAGGAGAGAAAGATAGATGCAAAATTTTCACAGGAGAAAAGATAGGCACAAGTTCCCACAGAGGAAATAGGCGCATATCGATTTCTAGTGACGGAATAAAACTACAAAAGAGAAGAAATAAAGGAAAGAATGACAAGCCAGCTACCTTATCGTGCTAAAAATGACAAAGCGGTGGGCCACCTAGCAGCCCTCTTTACCATCCTTGTTTGGGGCACTACATTTGTTTCGACAAAGATTTTATTAGTTGATTTTTCGCCTATCGAAATTCTATTTATCCGTTTCGCGATGGGTCTAGTCGCACTTTTTCTTATTGCGCCAAAGTTACTGCGTTGGATGGGCTGGCGGCATGAGCGTCTCTTTCTATTGGCAGGCTTGTTTGGCGTTACCCTGTATTATCTTCTGGAAAATATTGCGCTTACCGGCACACTTGCAACCAATGTAGGGGTAATCGTTTCGGTCGCACCATTTTTTACCGCAGCATTAGAGCGTCTTGTTAATAAAGGAAAGCCGCTCTCGCTGCAGTTTGTTATTGGTTTTATCGTTGCTATGGTGGGAATTTGTTTTATCAGTTTTTCAGAGACAGGCATTCAGCTTAGCTTTTCTGGTGATGTGTTGGCGCTTTGCGCCGCTCTTGTGTGGGCCTGCTATTCAGTTTGTATGACCCGCATTAGCGCTCTAGGGGTGTCGACGATTAAGGCAACAAGGCGAGTGTTTGAATATGGTCTGCTTTTAATGATTCCGTTTTTGCCCTTGCTTGGGTTTGCACCTGATGCGGCAGCCTTTTTGAATCCAATCAATATAGGCAACTTGTTATTTTTGGGTTTGGGTGCTTCAGCAGCCTGTTTTGTCACGTGGAATTTTTCAGTCAAGCGGTTGGGATCAGTAGTGACGAGCGTGTATATCTATCTGGTGCCCGTAATTACGGCAGTTGCTTCGTGGATTGTTTTGGGCGAACGTTTGGTGCCTTTGGCCTTGTGTGGTGTGGTTCTTACAATCGTTGGTTTATTTATCTCTCAGTTTTCGTTTGTAAACCGTAAATCTTCTGTCTCGAAAGAAGGATAAGGTCATGACGAACGCAGCGGAAAGCGAAGAGAAAACACGCCTTTCGGCAAAACGCCCCGTGGTAACGCGCCCTGTGGCAAAACGAGTGGCGAGCGAAAAGAAAGCGCGCCCCTGAGACAACACGCCCTGCAGCGAAACGCGCAACGAAATCCACGTAACAAAACATACGCGACAAAATCTGCCTAACAAAAAGCAGGCCAGAGATAACTCTGGCCTGCTGAGAACTCTTCGTCGAAGAGGAATAAGGATGTCTGCGGAGCCTAAGGCAGGATGAAGGACAGTGCGTGAGACTGCAAGAACACCAACACGCAAAGTACTGCCAACATACCAATACTCCAAGGAATAACTTTCTTGAACAGGTTTGACTCCGTCTCGCCCGTAGTAACTGCAGCAATTGCTAAAGACTGAGGCGAAATCATCTTGCCAATAACGCCACCCATAGTATTAGAGGCCAAGAACAAGTCGGGCGTTACATGAGCTAAGGAAGCATTGGACTGCGCAGCTTCGTACTGCAAGCTAGAGAACAAAGCGTTTGCAGAGGTGTCCGAACCAGTAACGGCGGTGCCAACCCAGCCAAGCATTGGGGAGAGCAGAGCGAATACTGCACCGGTGCTTGCCAAGAACTGACCAATGGAAATGGTCTGGCCAGAGAAGTTCATGATGTAAGCAAGACCCAGAACAAGCACGATGGTCAAAGAGGAGAAACGCATTGCAACAAAGGTTTGGCCAAGCTGCTTAAACGAAGATCCTAACGTAATTTTGAACATTCCCTTATTGGTGAAGAGAGCGTATACGATGGTGGTCAGTACTGCAGCAATAAAGAGCATCGTGCCGGGATTAGAAAGTAGATTTAAGGTGTAGGTGGTTCCAGGATCCGCACCAGCAGCGTTCAACACATTTCCTGCAAGTCCTGGGAAAGGAATCTTGATATCGGTGCTTGCCAAAAGGGTAGGGATACCAAGCTTGCATACTGCAAATACTGCTACAACGATAATGTAGGGAACCAAAGCCATCCATGCGCGAACAGCAGGGAGATTGGTTGCTTCAGCTTCATGAAGAGGAGCCATGCCAAAGCGTTCACGAGCTTCGTTTACATTCTTAGGCTTAACGAACTTCAAGAAGATTACGCTTACACCCAGAGATACCAGTGCAGCACAAACGTCGGTCAACTCGTATGCAAAGTGGTTGGAGCACCACCACTGAACGATCGCGAAAGAAGCGCCAATAACCAAAGCGTGCAGCCAGCAATCACGAAGACCCTTGCGACCATCAAGAATCAGCAAAACAAGCAAAGGCACTACCAAGGCAAACAGAGGAGCCTGATAACCAACAAGAGCTGCAACATGCTGAGCGGTTTCCAAAGCTACAGAAGCGTCACCTGAAGCAACCATGTTACCTGCTGTAGTGATTGGCGTACCAGCAGCACCGTAAGCAACAGGTGCGGTATTGGCAATCAAAACAGCAAGAGCTGCTTTCATAGGCTTAACACCTAGAGCCAGGATCATCGTTGCGGTAATTGCGATAGGGGCACCGAAGCCAGCGAGTGCTTCGAGCAAACCGCCAAAGCAAAAGGCGATCAGTACTGCTTGTACGCGAATATCGCCACCGCCGACGATATCGAAGAGGCTCTTGAAGTCTTCGGAACGACCCGAAACAGAGGTTACTTCATAGAACCAAACTGCCATGATAATGATGAATACGATAGGGAATGCGCCGTAGCAAGCGCCTTGCAAGCCCGAGAGGAATGCAAGATGTGCAGGCATCTGGAAGGCAAATACTGCAACCAAAAACGCAACAAAAAGAGCGATGGCTGCAGACACATGCGCTTTCGCTTTCACGCCAACAAGCATGATAAAGAATGCTGCAAGCGGAATGCACGCTACCAATGCCGAGAGGGCAAGGTTGCCTGCAACAGGATCAACCACAGCTTGAAACATAGAGACTCTCTTTCAAATCGGGTACAAGTTATTGTTTTATAAGTCGTTTCTGAGTTGGTGTTTCGAGCGAATCTCGATGAAAATCAATCCGGATTCGAGATAAACCATCTAAGAAATGACTTACATTTTTTAACGTACTCATACTAATGAGAGATGGGATTATGTTTAGCCTTGGTCGATTAACGGTCTGATGCAGGGTACGAAGGGGGAAATGATAGTCGTTCAGTAGCAAATTGCTACCGTTTACGCAACGGAACAGGGGCAATAGGGGGATACTTTAAGCCGCTTAGCTAAAAGCCTTTTCTATTTTGTGAAAAGCTATCCATTTCGGGTAAGCTGTCAACGAGAAAAGAGCGTGAGATACTTTGCGAAAGCAGGGTGGTAGTTTCAGGCTTTTGAGGCTTTGTTTGAAGTGCTACGTAATGAGGTATTGAGAAAGAGGATTTGCCATGTATGTAACCTGCCTTGATCTTGAAGGGGTTCTTGTTCCAGAAATTTGGATCGCCTTTGCAGAAGCTACCGGAATTCCCGAATTGAAGCGCACAACGCGCGATGAACCTGACTACGATAAGCTCATGAAGTTTCGACTTGATATTTTGAAGGAGCATAATCTGGGGCTCAAAGAGATTCAAGACGTTATTGCCACCATTGATCCTATGCCTGGCGCTAAAGAGTTTCTTGATGAGCTTCGTTCTTTTTGTCAGGTAATCATTATTAGCGATACCTTTACTCAGTTTGCTCAACCACTGATGAAAAAGCTCGGATGGCCCACACTTTTCTGCAATGAATTGGAGGTCGCAGAAACGGGTGAAGTGACGGGCTTTAAGATGCGTTGCGATCAATCCAAACTGACTACCGTTCGTGCGTTGCAAAGCGCAGGTTTAGAAACGGTAGCAGCAGGGGATAGCTTTAATGATTTAGGAATGATCCGTGCAAGCAAAGCAGGTTTTCTTTTTAAGAGCACCGATTCCATTAAGGCAGACAATCCTGAAATTCCTGCTTTTGAGACTTACGAGGAATTGATGGCAGCAATTAAGAAAGTTGTTTTGTAGAAAGTCGTTTTGTAGCCACTAGGAAAAGTTTAATTGGTTCTGTGACGGACTTTGGTTATGTGGTGGGTTTTATCGTACGACGAGTTTGACGAGCTTTAGCCCCGCAATAGCATTGGTCCAGTGGCGAACTTTAGTCATGCGGCGATTCGAGATCTCGTTTATCTCAACTGAGATAAACGAGATTTTTTGGTTAATGGCTTCAGCCTGTTAAGGATGAGAATCGTCCGAAATAATAAACCATTCTCTTAGCGGATGATTAATAATTTGTCTGCATGATTCAGGTTATAAGGGAAAAGCCTGTTTGCGTTTTGAAGCCTGCCATCAACTTTAGAGTTACCCATGCGAAGTGGGCAAGTCCGATTTTTAGGGTACAAATCCTGAAGTATCTATGCCTCTTAAGTATCGGTTTGGTGAAAAAAGCAAGTTATTTAGCTCCTAAATAATTAAGCGTCTAAAATAACGTTCGCTATGTTTAAAATGTCTGAGAACAAAGGATAGAGATGGAAGGTACCTCTCAGGATCTAGGGGCGCTCAAAGAAGAATTCGTTCATCTTATGCGGTTAATTCACCGTGAACAATTTCATTCTGCTTGGACGCCAAAAAATCTATCGAAACCCGAAATGCATGCGCTCATGTGCATTTGGATAGCGCGAACTCATCACAAAGAAGCCCACCCTACGGCGCTCGCAAAGTATTCCCATGTTTCTCCAAGTGCGGTATCTCAGACGCTTAAAACACTCGAAGAAAAAGCATTAGTAAAGCGCGTTCGCTCGGAGAAAGACTCTCGGTCGGTAGTGATCGAGCTAACTGAAGAAGGGCGTGCCTTGGTCGAAGAGGCGCAGTGTGTCAGGTCGCGCTATTTCAATGAAATGTTTGAGGCGATTGGCGTTGATGATATACAGACGTTGATGCGCATCATGCGCAGAGTGCTAGATTTCTGCGCAAGTCACGAGGTATCCGAAATGTACGAAACGACGTGTGAGGCGAAGTCAGCGAAGAGGTCTTCGGGTAAGCCTGCCAAGGAGGTTTTGGCGTGCGAATAATCCAGTATCTTAAAAGTTCGAAAGTGGCGGTACTGCTCATAACGCTGCTCTTAATCGTTCAGGCATTTGCGGATTTGTCACTACCGCGCTACACCTCTGATTTGGTTGATGTCGGAATTCAGCAGGGAGGTATAGAGCACGCCTCTCCTGACGAGATGAGCGCTGATACGTTTAACTATATTTGTATGCTTGCAGATGAGGATACCGAACAGCTTATTCGTGATTCTTATGAGCAGGATACTGCGGGAGAAAATGAATCCAGCACAGGAGAAAACGAAGCCAGCAACTATATTTTGTCGGAATACGGTAAGGAAAATCGCGCCGAATTAGATTCCGCCATTGCGCTTCCTCTGGTTTTGGTGCATATGTCTGACATAATGGGCGATGCTTCCAGCGGAGTTTCGGGGGAGTCAAATAACGCCGCTTATTCTTTGAGCTCTTCTGAGGCGCCCTCTTCGAGCGGTGACGTGACGGCGCTCGCGCAGAGCGCAATGCAGTCGGGCTCTTTTGATTGGGCGCAACTTTATTCTGCTTATGAATCGGGTGCAATTTCTAAGGCAGAGATTCAATCCTTTATAGATCAAGCGCGTCAGGCTTATGGTGCCATTGACGATTCGCTTATTCAGCAGCAGGCTATCGAAGCGGTAAAGGCCGAATATGAGGCACTCGGAATGGATCTGGGGGCAATTCAGCTTCAGTATCTGGCTTGGTTAGGCGCTCAGATGCTGGGTGTTGCCGCCCTGATGATGGCCGCTTCTATTTCGGTAGGTTTTGTGGCATCGCGTACCGCAGCAAAAATTGCGCGTAATCTTCGCGAACGTCTCTTTGAAAAGGTTGTTTCCTTTTCTGATGCTGAAGTGCAATCCTTTTCGGCAGCGTCGCTTATTACGCGTGGAACAAATGATATTCAGCAAATCCAGATGGTGCTTGTGATGCTTTTGCGCATGGTTCTTTATGCGCCCATTCTTGCAATTGGCGGCATCATCATGGTCTCGCAAACTAATCTCGCTATGAGCTGGATTATCGTGCTGGCGATTGTGGTTATTGGCATAGTGATAGCGCTTTTGATGGCGCTTGCATTGCCGAAATTCAAGATCATGCAAAAACTCATTGATCGCGTTAACTTGGTTTCGCGCGAAATGCTTACAGGTATGTCGGTTATTCGTGCTTTTGATAGGCAGGAATACGAAGAGGCGCGTTTTGATGAAGCTAGCACGGCTTTGTATAAGACTCAGCTATTCACCAATCGCGTTATGACTTTCATGATGCCAACCATGATGCTGGTTATGAATGGCGTTTCTGTTTTGATTGTCTGGGTGGGCGGATCATATATTGACTCTGGAGTGATTCAGACAGGCGACATGATTGCGTTCATCACCTATTCGATGGTAATCGTTATGTCGTTTTTGATGATTAGCATGATTGCTATTATGTTGCCGCGTGCAGACGTTGCAGCTCAGCGAGTTAACGAAGTACTGGACACCGAAAACAGCATTCATGATCCTGAAGAATCTCAGGTAGAAAAGCTTGATAAGAATGCGAAGGGTTTGTCGGTCGAATTTGACAACGTAACGTTCGCTTATAACGAAGGAAGCGATCCTGTTCTTAAGGATATTTCATTCGTGGCGGAGCCTGGTAAAACAACGGCGATCATTGGTTCGACGGGTTCAGGAAAATCCACCATCATGAAACTAATTGAACGCTTCTATGAGGTGACCCAAGGTGCTATTCGTGTCGGAGGTGTAGACATTCGCTCCATGAAGCAGCACGAATTGCGTCGCGAGTTAGGTTATGTTCCTCAAAAAGCATTTTTGTTCTCCGGAACAATAGAGTCGACTATCGCTTATGCGAATGAAGATATGGACGAAGATCGTGTGCGGAAAGCTGCGGATATTGCGCAGGCAACAGAGTTTATTACCGCAAAAGAGCAAGGCTTCGAGTCGGAGATAAGCCAAGGCGGCACTAATGTTTCTGGTGGTCAGCGTCAGCGGTTGTCTATTGCGCGTGCTCTGGCAAGCGATGCGCGCGTCTTGTTGTTTGATGACAGTTTTTCTGCGCTTGATTATGCAACCGATGCGCGTTTGCGCCATGCTTTGGCTACTGAAGCTGCAGGTAAAACAGTACTTGTGGTTGCGCAGCGAATCGCGACGGTTCTCAACGCGGACAAAATCTTGGTTTTAGAAGATGGCGAGCTTGTTGGCTCAGGCACGCATAAAGAGTTGTTGTCTACTTGTCCGACCTATAGAGAAATCGCTCAATCTCAATTGTCGGAAGAGGAGCTGAAAGGAGGTGTCGCGTAAATGAAGGAGCAGATTAAGGGAAAGAAGAACGCTGAAGAGCTGAATAGTAAGCACGGGTCAGATGACGAAACGGCAAAGCATGGGTCAAATGGCGAAGCAGCAAAACGCGGGTCAAATGACGAAACGGCAAAGCACGAATCGAAGGGCGAAAAGGTAAAACCCAGCATGCAAGGAGCCCATTCAAAAATGCATTCCGAATCGGGCGTGCAGACGGATAGCGATTCTCCCATTGCGGCTCGCGCAGGAGCGGGAAGGCGTCGTGGACATGGCCACGGCCCTGGTGGTCCTCACGGCATGATGCCAGGCGAAAAGGCAAACGATTTTAAGGGCTCCATGAAAAAGCTGATTCAGTTCATGGGTCACTTCAAGATTGCCATTGGTGTGGTGTTCGTTTTCGCGATTGCCTCAACCGTGTTTAATATTGTGGGTCCTCGTGTACTTTCTACCGCAACAACGGAATTATTCGAGGGTATCGGTGCGAAGATTGCAGGTACGGGAGGCATCGACTTTTCTGCGGTGGGAACCATTTTGCTTATCACTTTGGGTTTGTATGCATTCTCATCGGTTTGCTCGTTTGTACAGGGCTGGTTGATGACTCATGTTACGCAGCGTACGACATATCTTTTGCGCCAGAAGATATCCCAAAAGATGGACGCTTTGCCCATGGGTTATTTTGAGCGCACGAGCACCGGCGATATTTTGTCGCGTATCACCAACGACGTGGATACGCTAGGCATGAATCTGAATCAGGGAATTACAACGCTTATCACTTCGATTACTACCATAATCGGTGTATTGGTAATGATGCTGAGCATGAATGTGTTTATGACCTTGATTGCGCTTCTCGTCATTCCGCTTTCCGCGATTTTGGTAAAAGTGGTGGTTGGACGAAGCCAGAAGTATTTCCGCATGCAGCAAAATCGCTTAGGGGCAATTAATGGTCAGGTCGAGGAAACCTTTTCTGGTCAGGCGGTAGTGCGTGCTTTCGGGAAAGAAGAAGAGACTCTTGAAAAGTTTCGCAAGACCAATGCCGAGCTGTATGAATCGGCGTGGAAGTCTCAATTCTTATCGGGCCTCATGATGCCCGTGATGAACTTCGTGAGCAATTTAGGTTATGTTGCAGTTGCGGTTGCAGGTGCGCTTTTTGCTATCAATGGGCGTATTACGGTAGGCGACATTCAAGCGTTTATTCAGTATGTAAAGAATTTTACGCAGCCTATTACCCAGCTGGCACAGGTGTCAAACGTATTACAGCAGATGGCAGCTGCTGCTGAGCGTGTATTCGAGTTTCTGGATGCTGAAGAGGAAGCTTCTACAGAGGCAAAGGTTTTGGCGCGTGAGGTTGACTGCGATGTTGAATTCGATCATGTTCGCTTTGGATACGATTCCAACACGCCTATCATTAAAGACTTCTCTGCCAAGGTTTCCGAAGGTCAAACAATTGCACTGGTTGGTCCGACAGGTGCGGGCAAAACAACCATGGTGAAGCTTCTTATGCGTTTTTATGATGTGAACGGTGGATCTATTCGCATTGGTGGACATGATGTGCGCGAGTTCGATAGGGATGATTTGCGTTCGTTGTTTGGCATGGTGCTTCAAGATACGTGGCTCTTTAAGGGTTCGGTTCGCGAAAATATTCGATACGGACGACTTGATGCATCTGATAAAGAAGTAGAGGCGGCAGCTAAAGCGGCTTTTGCCGATACCTTTATTCGTACGTTGCCCGGCGGATACGACATGGAAATCAACGAAGATGCAAGCAATATTAGCCAGGGACAGCGCCAGCTTTTAACCATTGCTCGTGCGGTTTTGGCAAACCGCCGAATGCTCATTTTGGACGAGGCGACTAGTTCGGTTGATACTCGTACTGAAGAGCGAATCCAGATGGCAATGGACAATCTTATGAAGGGACGCACGTCGTTTGTTATTGCTCATCGTTTGTCTACTATTCGCAACGCCGATCTTATTTTGGTGCTTCATGAAGGCGACATCGTAGAACAAGGTACGCACGAGGAGCTGCTTGAACGTGGAGGTGCCTACGCTGATTTGTATAACTCCCAGTTTGCTGAGTAAAAGTGTGCCCTATAGGCTTATTTGATAAAGCCTATAGGGCACGTCTGTACGTCTTAATAAATAAGAGGGTTTATTTTGCTTTACCCTGATTTGCTACCGCATCAATCTTTGCTGCGATGGTTGCTTCGTCGCCTACATAGCGCTTATCGAGCACATTGAAATCCTGATCAAAGGTGTACACCAGAGGTACGCCAGTGGGGATATTTACCCCAACAATTTCGTCATCCGAAAGCTTGTCGAACTGCTTAACCAAAGCACGAAGGGAATTTCCGTGAGCAACGATAAGCACGCGCTTACCGGCGCGCATCTGAGGCTCAATGGTTTCAGTGAAATAAGGCCAAGCACGGGCAATGGTGTCTTCGAGGCATTCGGCCAAAGGCATTTCATCTGCAGGGGCATCGCGGTAAGGGGCGAGCAGACGAGGGTTGCGTTCATCATCTTCTTCGAGCGCTGGAGGGCGAACATCAAAGCTGCGGCGCCAGATCTTTACTTGCTCTTCACCGTATTTTGCAGCGGTTTCCGCCTTGTTTAATCCCTGAAGAGCACCATAGTGACGTTCGTTTAAACGCCAGCTTTTAATCACAGGAAGCCATTCGCGATCCATGGATTCCAATACGAGATTAAGAGTGTGAATTGCGCGCTTGAGGTAAGAGGTGTAACAAATATCGAAGTCGAAACCAGCTTCAGAAAGAGCACGACCTCCCTGAGCTGCTTCCTTGCGACCAGTATCGGTCAAATCAACATCCATCCAGCCAGTGAAAAGATTCAGCTTATTCCATTCACTTTCGCCATGACGAATGAGTACGAGCTGCATGGTATTGTCGGCCATAAGAGTCTCCATCCTTCTTTATTTATGAGTGCAAAGACGAACAAAAGGCACCGAAGCTAGCAGATACTAGAGCTTCGAGTGCATATTGGTAACTCCCTCCCAGAGAGTTTTGTGCCTTTGCATAGGTCTTATGCAGTTGGCGTTGTCTGTTTTGCCAACATACATCTTATAAGTATGACCTTCGAGAAGCTGAAAAGCTATCTTTACTTCGTATTTGGTGCTTTTGTGCGGACGGAGAGCGATGGCTTATCGCTTTACGGAAGCCCACCTTTTGAAATTCTGCCCTTAAAACCTCGCCTTTCAGAATTTTATTTTCCATAATCCCAGTCTTCGAAATTTAGTCTTCCATAATCTTGCCTTTCAGAATTTCGCTTTCAACTTTTAGTTAAAGCGCGAATATGTGAAAAAGATTTCTTCCACTCGCCATTACTCTATTAATTTGCGCATTTAGGCGAAGGATAAACCGTTGTTAACCTGCGCATTTGGGCGAAGACAACAAAACTAGCTAATTTGCGCGTTTGGATAAAGGAAGCAAATCGCTATGAATTTGCACAGACACGAAAAGACGACAAGTCGTCGTTAGCTTGCTTTTGAGCATTTGTGCTTGAAAAGGCGACAAATCATTGTTGGCCTACATTTTGAGCGTTTGTGCTGGGAAGGAAAGACGACAAGTCGTTGTTGTCTGCGCTTTTGAGCGTTTGTGTTTGGAAGGGATGCTATGTCACAGCGGCGTATAAAAGCTACGATTTCGATGCTTTTGGTTGCGTTGCTTGCAGTGTTTTCAATTGTGAGTTTATCTGCTTGCGGAAATACTGCAACGCCAACAGGGAACAACACGTTAAAAGTGGGTGTTCGCTCCGATATCGTTAACTTTGGCTATCTCAATGAGCAAACTGGCAAGTATTACGGTTTGGAGATAGATATTGCAAATGAAATGGCAAATCGCCTGGGGTATTCCGATGTTGAGCTTGTTACGGTTACGCCTGATGATCGAAAAGAAAAGTTGCTCAATGGAGAAGTTGATTGTCTGATTGCGTGCTATTCGGTATCTGAATCGCGCGAGGAAAACTTTGACTTTTCTCCTGCGTACTACACCGATGCCACTTCAGTAATGGTGGAGAATTCTTCCGAAATT
This sequence comes from Cryptobacterium sp. CAG:338, assembly GCA_000435475.1. Lineage (GTDB taxonomy): Bacteria > Actinomycetota > Coriobacteriia > Coriobacteriales > Eggerthellaceae > Anaerotardibacter. Next base: position 48,918 of record FR896076.1, read on the forward strand.
ACTGATATTGCGCAATTGCAAAATGGAACGTTTGGCATCATGTCAGGTTCAAATGCGGGCCCCCTTTTGGCGATTAAACTCAACGAACTTGGCATTATTGGCGATGAAATTATCTCGAATACCGACGAGGCAACCCAGTACCAAGGCGCCTATGTGAAAAAGTACGCTTCGTATGCCGACCTTTCTCAGGCGCTTGAGGTTGGAGAAGTCGATGCTGCGGTAATGGACGGTAGCTTTACCGATACGTTTATCAATGAAGAACGTTCGCTCCTTGATATCAGTATTGCAGATCAGGAATACGCCGTTGCAACCCAAAAGGGCTCTGCACTAACGCAGCCCGTCGCTGATGCTATCCAAGCAATGCTTGATGATGGCACCATCGCAACGCTTGTTGATAAATGGGATTAGGAAAGGAGTGCACTATGTCTAAAAAAATAAAGGTAAAAGCGCTACTCCTTGCAGCAGTAGTATTAGCGAGTCTCGTTGTCATGGCGGGTATTTTATCCAGCATGCAGGATGACATCTCGATAAACAATTACCAGGCTGATATTCAGCGCGAGATGGATGAGTTGCCAGGCTTACTTGAGACGGCAAGCGCAGAGCAGGAACAAAACACAGAAACGTTTGATGCAATCTATCAATCAAAAGCGCAAAGTGTTGCTTTTATGGCTCATAACAATACCGGCTACGAAGCAACTGAAGCCAAGATGCTTGAATATAAAGACATGCTTTTGGTTGACAACATTATGATTGTTTCTCGTGAAGGTGAAGTACTCGCTAAAGCGCAAGATACCCCTGCGAATTTTACCTACCAGCGCTACAACGAACTTCGCAGCGTGTTTGATTCGGGTGAGCCCTCCGCAGCAATGGAAGTAACGTTTAGCGACCAAGATCAAACCTGGCGCTACTATTCGGCACGCATCGATGACAACACGATGGTAGTCATAGAACAAAACCCTGAAGAGCTTGAGCAGCTCATTAACAATACTTCTTCGATTTCAGCGGTATTAGGTAGTATAAGTGTTGGTCAAAGCGGCTACACATTTGCTGTTTCGGGCAGAGACTACGTGGTGTCTTACCATCCTAACGAGGAGCTAATTGGTACCGATGCGCTTGATGCGGGCATCGATGCTTCGCATTTAGAGAATGGAACATTTACCTGGATTACCTTCAACGGAGAACGTCTGTATTGTGGTGTTTCGGAAATTGAAGGAACCTATTATTTATCTGCGGTTCCCGAAAGCGAGATGATTGCTTCTCGCAATTTAACCGTAGGCGTTATCTTGTTTATTTTCTTCTCGGTCGCTGCCATTGTTGCGCTTTATGGCCTTTTCGTTATGCGAGAAGATGAAAAGCGCGGTTATAACCCAGAAAACTTCAAGACCATAGGCCCTCTGCGCTACAACAAAGCGGTTGGACGCAAAGCTATCATTCTTTCGTTTGTGGGTTTTTTGCTTGTTGCCGTTGTGACGTTTTATATGCAAACGCTCTTTTCGCTATCAGCGGAATCAGTCAGCAGCAACGAGCGTTCGTCTGACATCCAGCAAACCATTATCGAAACTAACGAGCAGGCAACGCAACTTACTGAACAGTACAACGAGCGTTATCTGAATAAAGCTGAAGTGGCAGCTTATATCTTGGATAAGAATCCAGAGCTTAAAACTAAAGAAAAATTGCAAGAGTTGGCAGATACGCTACAGGTTCAGTACCTCTACATTTTTGACGGCTCAGGCAATTTAAGTGTTACCAACTCTTCTTATACAAATTTTGTTTTGAGTGATAATCCTGAGGATCAAAGCTACGAATTCCGCAAACTTCTGCAGGGTGTGGAATACGTGATTCAGGATCCTATGCCTGATGATATTTCAGGGGAATTACGCCAGTATATTGGTGTGTCTCTGCATGATGCACAGGGGAATGCTGATGGGTTCGTGCAGATCGGAATTCGTTCGGATCGTTTAGAGACGCTTCTTTCGAGTGTTCAGATCGAGAGCATTCTTGACGGTGTAAAGATTGGACAAAATGGTTTTGCTTTTGCGGTGAATGCGAATGATAAGACGTTCTCGTACTATCCCGATGAGCAACTGGTAGGAAGCTCTGCTACAGCGCATGGTATGACTGACAAGCAATTACAGCCAGGCTACAACGACTTTATTACGATCGATGGCGTTTCCTACTATGCTTCATCTTTCGAATCGAACGGAAACTATATCTATGTTGCTCAGCCAGAAAACGAGTTGATGACCGAGCGCGTGCCTATTACCGTTACGACGGCGCTTTGCGGCTTGATCTGCCAAATCATTATCTTCATGTTGGTGGCATTTGAGCTTACGCGTTCGCGTTTTGGAAGAGAGAATATTCCTACGGCACCTGAGGATGATGGGAATCCCGATTCCCGCACATTTGATACCGTTTTGCCTGATGGCCGTGTAACGAAGACAGAATCTGCGACAAGTCGCTGGCTGTATCAATCGCTTGAGTGGGCAGACAAAACGCCTGAGCAGCGAGTGGTTGTCGTGGTGAAGGCTCTTATGGCGGTCTTTGCGGTTGTGGTCTTCCTGGGTGTTATTTTCAAAGATGCGGTATTCCCTGACGACTCTGCCTTTGCTTATGTTCTCAATGGTGGTTGGGAATACGGACTGAATGTCTTTGCGCTAACGGCAGTTGTTATGATTGTCTGCGTAGTTTCTACTATTACGGTAGCGATCCAAAAACTGCTTCATATGCTGGCAGGGGTATTTGGTGCTCGTGGTGAAACCATGTGCCGCTTGCTAAGTAGTTTCATTAAATATGCAACTATTATTGGCATGGTGTACTACTGCTTAATGCTTATTGGCATCGACACCACAACGCTTCTGGCATCAGCTGGTATCTTGTCTATCGCAATTACGTTTGGCGCAAAAGAGCTTGTATCGGATATCTTGAGTGGATTATTCATTATCTTCGAAGGGGAATTCCGAGTAGGTGATGTTATCCAAGTAGGTGCTTTCAACGGTACCGTTATGGAGATTGGCATTCGAACCACTAAGATCAATGATGGATCGGGCAACGTGGTTATTATCCGCAACAGTCAGGTAAGCAACGTTACCAACATGACCAAAGAGTCTTCGTATGCATCGGTTGATATGGATATCGAATACGGTGAATCGCTCGAGCGCGTGGAGAGCATTCTTCAAGATGAATTCCCCAACATTCGTCGTCGCTTGCCCGCTATTGAGGATGGCCCCTTCTATAAGGGTGTTGTTTCCTTGGCAGATAACAGCGTAACTATTCGTGTGGTGGTTATGTGTAATGAGAACGATCGAGGACAGCTCACGCGTGATTTGCGTCGCGAGATGAAACTCATCTTTGACGAGCATGAGATTCAGATTCCATTCTCGCAAGTTGTTGTACATCAGCCTGCTGAATATAAAAAAGCAACCATCAGCGAACAGCTTCGAGCCGATAGATTCAATGATGATCAAAAAGTTGCTGCACGTGATGTTGGCAACGAGACAACCTCAAGCAAGTAAGGGTTAAATGGCAAGAACAAGC
>FR896076.1:52475-52886 GCA_000435475.1 Cryptobacterium sp. CAG:338
TTCTTGCCATTTTTTTGTAACGCCTGTACCAAAGCATGGGCACCCTCAGTCGCAACGATTGGTATGATGAGCGATAACGAGAAAGGATGCTGCCATGATTACGTACGATTTTTCTGAAAAAGTGGTAGTGGTGACGGGGTCGGCGCGTGGCATCGGCCGTCGCATTGCTGAACGGTTTTATGCTGCTGGAGCAAAGGTAGCTCTTTGTAGTATTTCGAAAACAGGAAAAGAAGAATTGATGCAGGAAATCGCAGGAGATGATTGCAGCCGTATCATGGCTCTTTCGGCAGACGTTTCACGCCCTGAAGAGGTAGCTGCTTTTCTGCAGGCGGTGGTTGATGCCTTTGGAACCATTGATGTGTTGGTAAACAACGCGGGCATTTATTCGAAGGAAGATACGTGTGAGGTAAC
>FR896076.1:52931-82044 GCA_000435475.1 Cryptobacterium sp. CAG:338
CCAATTTGAAATCAGTGTTTTTTGCCTGTCAGTGGTTTTTCAAACATCATCTTGCGGCAGGCACTACGGGAAACGTGGTGAATATTGCTTCGGTAAGTTCAGTAACCTATGTGCCTGATAATGCTCTTTATAATGTCAGCAAGGCAGGCGTGGTTACTCTTACGAAAACCTTTGCTCGCGATATGGGCAAGCACGGAATTCGCGTAAATGCAGTGGGACCAGGGAGTATTCCGACCGACTTAAACGCTGCGTTGTATGCTGATCCTCAAAAAGAAATTGAGCTGTGTGACAAAATTCCTCTTGGTCGTCGTGGCACAAAAGACGATATTGCAAATTGTGTTTTGTTCCTTGCGAGCGAAGAGTCCAGTTATTTAACGGGTCAGGTTGTTTATGCCGAGGGTGGTTGGCTGCTCGTTTAAGAGAAGTACTCTATGACCTGGGAATAGTAGAGGGGTACGTTTATGAATGAAATAAAATGTCCGCATTGCGGAAAAGTCTTTCAAGTTGATGAATCTGGCTTTGCTGATATCGTAAAACAGATAAGGGATAGCGAATTTCAACGCGAATTAGCTGAGCGCGAAAAGCTCATGCAGGCAGATAAAGAACAAGCACTAGCGTTAGCTCAATCTCAAGCGCAGGGAAAACTTCAGGAGTCTCTTGCGAAAAAAGATGCTTCTATGCAGCAAGGGCTTGCTCAGCGTGATGCGGTGATAGCGGAGCTAAAGGCGCAGATTGATGCTCTGGCAAACGAAAAAGAGCTCTATGCGCAAAATGCTGTTGCAAAGATAGAACGCGAGCGTGATACCTTAAAAGCTCAGGCAGACCAGATGCGCGCTTCACTTGAAGCGCAGCTGGCTCAACAAAAAGATGCGGCAGCTTTGGCGCAGGCCCAATTGACATCAACGCTGAAAGGGGATGCTGCAGCAAAAGATCAACGTATTGCCGAACTGGAAACGCAGTTGGACAGTCAAAAAGCAGCCTTTATTGCCGAAAAGGAATTGGCGGTAGCACAAGCTAAAACCGAAATCGAAAAAGAACGTGATGCGCTTAAAGCGCAAATCGAACGCGAGCGAGATACCTTCAACGCTCAGCTAAACCACGAGCGCGATGCTTTTAAGACAAAAATTGAACACGAACGTGAGGCAAGCAAGGCGCAGATAGCACTTAAAGAGGCGGAAAAAAATCAGCGCGAGAATGAACTTAAAGCCCAGATGGCAGAAAAGATTCGCGCAAAAGATGAAATGATCGCCTATAAAGAGCAAGAGATCGAGCGCTATCGAGACATGAAGGCGCGCCTATCAACCAAGATGCTTGGTGAAACACTCGAGCAGCACTGCGAGATCGAGTTTAATCGTTTGCGTGCTACGGCTTTTCAGCATGCTTATTTTGAAAAGGATAATGACGCTTCGTCGGGAAGCAAGGGCGACTACATTTTCCGCGAAACCGATAACGAAGGAAATGAGCTCGTCTCCATTATGTTTGAGATGAAAAACGAACAGGATGATTCAACTCATCGACACAAAAACGAAGACTTTTTCAAGAAGCTCGACGCTGATCGTAGAAAAAAGAATTGCGAATATGCAGTATTGGTGTCCTTGTTGGAACCTGACAGCGAACTCTACAATACCGGTATTGTAGATGTGTCCTATCGCTACGAGAAAATGTATGTTATTCGTCCTCAGTTTTTTATTCCTCTTATCAGTATTTTGCGTAACACTTCTCAAAGTGCGTTGGAATACAAAGCAGAACTTGCATTAGTGAAAAAGCAAAATATTGATATCACTAATTTTGAAAACGAGATGGAAGATTTCAAACAAAAGTTTGGGCGAAACTATCGTTTGGCAAGCGAGAAGTTTAAAAAGGCAATCGATGAAATCGACAAGACTATCGACCATCTTTTGAAAACTAAAGAAGCTTTACTTGGTTCGGAAAATAATCTTCGCCTCGCAAATGATAAGGCAGAAGCGCTTACCATTAAAAAACTGACACGTAATAATCCTACTATGAAAGCAAAGTTTGAGGAGCTCCATTCGGATCCGGCGCTTAAGGCTGCTGAAGATAGCGAAGAGTAAACCGATTTGTTCGTTTTGCCATTACAATAGTGGGGTAACAAGCGAATGTGGTAAATCTTTACGACTGTGATATCAAAAATGGGTAAAGAGGGGATTGTCGTGGCTAAAAAGGGGAATAAGAAAAAATCAGGAAAGAAAGCAGAGCAGAAGCTGATCGACGATGCTTTTCGCGAAAAGCTTGCAGCTATTCTTGCTGAAACTGCTCAGGATAAAGTAACGGACACTAAAGATTCTCCTCTTGGTGCTGCGTATCGTCGCGGTCCGGTACTTATGCGTGGTTCTATGATTCCTCAGGACAACACCACGGGCAACCTGATCGCAAGCTCTCACGATCGTCATGATACGGACTGGTTGCATGCAGACCCTTGGCGCGTTATGCGAATTCAGGCTGAATTTGTAGATGGATTTGGGGCATTAGCGGAAGTTGGCCCTGCTATTGCGGTGTTCGGATCGGCTCGCACTGAACCAACTGACCTCTATTATGAAGAGGCTGTTTTAACGGGAGCTTTACTTGCCAATCAAGGTGTTGCTGTTATTACTGGTGGAGGACCAGGCATTATGGAGGCAGCAAATCGCGGTGCTGCGCTAGCAGGTGGTACTTCGATTGGTCTGGCTATTGAGTTGCCCCATGAAGAACAACTCAACGAGTGGGTTAATCTAGGAATGACTTTCCGCTATTTCTTTGTTCGAAAAACGATGTTCGTCAAGTATTCATCGGGAGCCATCTTCTTCCCAGGCGGCTTTGGAACACTTGATGAAATGTACGAGCTGCTTGTGTTGGTACAAACGCACAAAGTGGCAAATATGCCTATGGTGTTGTTTGGTAAAGAATATTGGAGTGGTCTTATGAACTGGACGCAATCCATTCTTGCCGAACGGGGAATGATCGATGAACTCGATACGAGTCTTGTAGTTTTGACTGATGATCCAGAAGAGGCAGTTCGTGTGGCTCTGAGCACTACCAAGCTTAACAAGCCAAAAAAGTCATACTTATAAGGAAATTGCGCGGGCATCGTACAGACAGCGTGTAGGTATACTGCGGACAGTGCGCAGACAGCGTGTAGGCACCGCGCCGGCAGCGTTGGTATCGCGCAGGCATCGTACAGCTAGTGCATAGAGTTGCATAGGCAACCACACAGATAAGCCATAAACCAGCGCATTAACCGTGCACAGGCCGTGTACAAACAGCGCGTAGATCATTGCGACGGGCCATGCATTATCAATGATTGTTTGCAGCCTAGTTTGTGCTAGTAGCTTTATCTGTTAACGAGCGAACTACTTCAGCGGCAAGGGCAAGCCCCATTGCACAAGGAACAAAAGCATTCGATCCTGGAGTTGAACGACGACCTTTATGTGGAGTTGTACTTTCTGCGTGTGGAGCTGCGCTGTCTGCGTTCAGGGTTGAATGACTGTCGGCGCAAGTAGGCTGACTTTCTGTTACCTGCTCCTGATTTTCCTGTTTCTCGTCTGGTGTTATTGAAGGTTCGGTTGAATAGCAGACTTTAACGTGCTCAATGCCTCGTTTTCGCAATTCTTTGCGCATGATGCGAGCGAGACGACAAACTGAGGTTTCAGAAATGTCGGCGATGCGTAGGGCGGTAGGATCGGTTTTATTTCCTGCACCCATTGCGCTAATAATGGGCACCCCCGCATTTTTAGCGCACATGATTAGCTCCAGTTTTGCCGTTACGGTGTCAATGGCATCTACGATGTAGTCATAGCATGAAAAATCGAATTGCGGTGCCGTTTCAGGAAGAAAGAAACAATCATGTTTTTTTATTTTGCATTGAGGGTTGATGCTTGCCAGACGCTTTTCCATGGCATCAATTTTGCGCATTCCTACGGTATTTTGAGTAGCAATAATTTGTCGATTGAGGTTAGTGAGATCAACCACATCATGATCGATGATATCGATGGAACCAAGACCTGTTCGTACAAGAGCTTCGCATACCTGTCCACCAACGCCACCAAGGCCAAATACTGCAACGCGGGCATTTTGCAAAGATTCGACTCCGGCATCACCATATATGAGTCGGCTTCGTGAAAACTGGTCTGTCATGATAGTCCTTTCACAGAAAATGGTGCTGTGTCATCATAGCAGGGACTAAGAGATCTGCCGAATAGTGCAACAATGTTTTAGGTAGGCACAGAATATAGGATGAATACCGTGAGTTACGAAATAACAAATGAAGAAATAGAAACCTTTATTAGTCAAAATTGGGATGAATTTATAGCAGATGCAGAACGCTTAATTGCGATTGATAGCTCCTTGGATAAGCAGCATGCTTGTGACGGAGCACCATTTGGCCCTGGTCCGCGCAGAGCCCTTGATGAAATGTTAGGGATTGCTAAGCGTTTTGGCTTTATGACTTTCGATGGTGATGGTTATGCAGGATATGCCGATATTGCTGGACAAAGCGGGCAGCAGCTTGGTGTGATAGGTCATGTTGATGTGGTACCAGCGGGTATAGGTTGGACCTTTGAACCCTTTCAGCTTACTCACAAGGACGGGATATTTATTGGTCGGGGAACTGCTGATGACAAAATTCCTCTCTTGAGCGCTTTATATGCGGTTAAGTTTTGGCTTGAAAAGGGAATTTCTCTCAATCACGACATTCGTTTTATCGTTGGCTGCAACGAAGAAACGGGCATGGAGGACGTTTCCTATTACTTGGCCCATAATGATTCGCCAGATTTTCTGTTTACCCCCGATGCGGATTTTCCTCTTTGCTACGGAGAGAAGGGTTTGTTTGGAGTTACGCTGAAGCGTGATTTCGAGACAGTAGAAGAACGTACAAACAATGCGGTAGTGTCTTTTGAAGGAGGAATTGCCACCAATGCAGTTCCTGCGTTAGCCCAGGCGTTGGTCAAAACAACTCGTGAAGATATCGAAGAAGCTTTGAGGACTTGCGCTAATCCTGATCGTATTACCTTCGAAGAAAAAGCAGAGGGATTTTTTATTTCCGCAACAGGAGTGAGTGGACACGCTTCGCTACCGGAAGGCACGGTGAATGCGATAGGAGTATTAGCCGATTTCCTCGCGCGCTTAAGTGCCTGCTCTTCTGAAGAGCAGCAATGGTTTGCATTTGTGGCTGATTTGACTCAATCAAACGATGGGTCGGCAGTAGGTATTGCTTCCGCTGACAAGGATTTCGGCAGCTTGACCAGCGTTGTTGGAACCATGAAGAAGATGGGTGACGCTTATATTCTTACTGACGATATTCGTTTCCCTGCTTCAATTTCGGGAACTGAATTGCAAGAGGCATTTGAAAAGGTTGCTTTTCAAAGAGGAGCTTCAGTTGAAATTACGCGCAATCAAGACCCATTCTTAGTGAATCCAAACACCGCTCCAGTGCAAGCGCTTGTAGATGCCTATCAAGAAGCAACTGGTTTGGAAGTTCGTCCCTTTACTATGGGTGGAGCTACCTATGCGCGCGAATTTCCTCACGCTGTAAGTTTTGGCCCAGCAGATCCAGAAGTTATTAAGGTTCCTGACTGGGTGGGCGAGATGCACGGAGCAGACGAAGGGGTAAGCGAAGAAGCTATCAAGCATGCAATTCGCATCTATATTCGTGCGTTTGGTAATTTGGCGCAGGTCGACAAATTATCCTAGCAGGTTGTTTTGGTAAGCCAAAAGAAGAAGCAGTATTAGCCAAGAGGAATGGAACGCCAGGTTCCATAGGGTGTGGGCACGTCAATAGATGAGTATCCTACGCTTCGAGCAAACTGATAGGCATCTTCGATGTGGGCACCAATCCTTGACGCATGATGCGCATCGGATCCTACGGTGAGGGGAACACCTGTGGCCTGGAATTCACTCAGAAGTGCTTTGCAGGGATAGAAGTCTTCAAACTTTTTCATAAGTCCGGCAGTGTTTATTTCTACGCGGACACTACCCTCGTGAGCAGCTTCTGCCATTTCCTTATAGAGCGGCGTTAGATCAATGGTTGGTTGATATCCTTCAGTGCTGAAGAGCCGTGGAAGATCGGGATGTGCCATCGAATCAAAGATTCCACTACGGGCAGCCGTGCACCATTCCTTTGCGTAATAACACCACAGAGCATTTGCTCCTAGTTCTTCCCATATTTCGGTATGCTCATCCCAGTCGATTGGTTTTTCTTGCAGGTAGTGAATAGAGCCGAGCAAAAGGGTGGGGCGATAATCGGCTTCGCCAGAAAAGGTAGCACGAAGCGACTTGAGATCATTTTCGCAGCCGTGGTACCAGTCTGCCTCCAGTCCACTAATTATTTCTAGATCAGGATAGTGTTCGCGAAGTTGAGCGACGCTTCTCAAGTAATGCTTTAGCTGGTTATGAGCTATTGAGCAGTCAATAAAATCAGGGCGCCCCCAATGATCGGTGCAAGCAATGGTGGTTATGCCTGCGCTCAGGGCTGCTTCCATGTTTTCCTTTAGGGTGCTTCCCCCGTCGGAAAAAACGCTATGAGTGTGGCAATCAACAAGTTCGATAGTATTCATGAGTTTCCTTTGCTGAATGGTGGGGAAGCCTGCATTTGTTTGCTCACTGAAGTGATGGCCCCTTATCGAAGAGACGTTCGAGTAGCGCGAAAAGCACCTCAACCGAACCATCGCTTCTGCGGTGCCCTTCAAGGAGGTTTTTCCAGATAAAAGCGCAGAGGCGGGATGGCTCAAGGGGTCCTACTAACTGTTCGTGGGGAATGGTCTTATCACGTATTAAAACAAGTTGAAGGCCTTTCTCTATATGAGCAAAATAGGAACTTTCTTCCTCGTGCGCTACGGCAAGGCTTTGAGCATCGAGAGACTTCATTTGGCCAGACCAAGTTTGCTGGAAGTGCTTGATTGGTTGCTCCATACGTTCGGATAAGCGGTGGCAGAACGAAAGAAAGTCTTCGTCTTGCTTTGCGTGTAATTCGTTTTTATCGAGGGCTTGTTCCCAGTACCGTCCGACAACTTCCGAGATGAGATGTGCTTTCGAGGGAAAATAGTTATATACCGATCCCACAGAAACGGAGCAAGCATCTGCCACCTCGCGAATGCCTAGGCCGGCAAGACCTTTCTCGCTGGCTATTGCGAAGGCGACCTCGAGGATATTGTCTTTGCTGATGATAGCCTTGTTTCCCATAGGGATCCTCTCACTTCGTTTGAAAGCCTGTATGTATTGTAATGGCGAAGTGCTGGAATAAGAAAAATATAAGGAAAGAAATAAAGAAAGAGCTTGCGCTACGAAATTTTCGATCTATTATGAACATAGTTCAATAATGAACATTGTTCAGAAAACAAGAGCAATCTTCAGAAAACTGGAGCATTGTTCAGAAGACAGGAGAGAAGATGATCTTATGAGTGTCGAACTTATTCTTGCAACGTCATCTATTACACTGGCACTTGTTTTCTATACGATCGGAGTTTTTAAAGAAAGAAAAGCAGGAATATTGCGCTTGAACCATGTTCTCTTTTTCTGGACCGGTTTGGTCTTTGATGTAACAGGAACCACCATCATGACTTCCATAGCGCAAAGTTCAGCTGCAGCGGCTGCAGCTGGTGATTTCGGTATTCATGGGCTAACAGGACTTCTTGCCATCGTTTTAATGCTTATTCATGCCTCTTGGGCAACGATCACCTATCTGCGCCACAATAAGCACGGTCAAGAGGTGTTTCATAAATTCAGCACGTTTGTGTGGCTTGTTTGGCTTATTCCCTACATTATCGGAATGCTCATTGGAATCCCGATGATTCACTTGCAGTCTACGACGGCGATTGTGATCAGTATTGTTGTGGTGGGGATAGTAGCGTTTTTGGTGCTTACTTCTTCTGGTACCAAGAAAGGGTCATCAAAATAATTTCGCGCATTTCCGCTTTAAAATCGATTGGTTTGCGCTCGATATTGATCTCGGAAAGAGCCTGCTGAACCAGAGGATTGTTCAGGCAGTTTCCTGCCAATCCAACGCCTTGGTGATAAATAACTATAAATATCTGCTCAAGATATTCTTTCTTTATTCCAAGGAGAGGCTCAATCTGATCAAAAAGTCTTGTCGTGCCATCGTAAAAATTGCGCTTAAATTCTGCGAGGCGATCGACACTTACATTGGTCTCAATAATGGTGTAGAGAATATTTCCGTATTGGAAATAATCGCGATGAGCGTTAGCTATTCCTGCCCAAATTTCCGCAATAATTTCAGTGGTAAACCCGCATTCTCTTGGCAATGCAGCCATTAAAGCATCAATGTAGGCATTGTAAGAATCGCTGGCGAGTGCTAAGAAAATCTCTTCTTTAGTGGTGACATATTTATACAAGTTAGCACGCGACCAGCCCAAATCGCTCGCAATCGTAGTGAGAGTGATTTCGTGGTAGGGATGTGTCGCGAATTGTGCTTTAGCGACGTTTTTGATCTCTTCAAGTCGTTGAGCTTTTTGCTCGCTGCTTCTTGCTCGGATAAATTCTGTCATAACTTGCTCCAGGTACCTTATTTGTCTTCTCCACTTTAACACAGGGAACATAAAAAGTGCTAAATGCAATTCTAAATGACAGATAGATAAAAAAGGTATTTACAAATTACACGATGTTACTTATAGACGAGAGACAAGTTGCTGCTGAAGGCCTTGATGCCATGGAATCTTGGATGCGCGAAATCGGTTGCGTCATGACTATTTCCGAATTGGGATGTGATGAATCCATCACATCACTTCTTGTCTTTGATTCGTTTCTTTATTGCGATTTGAAGTAATCGCTTGAACCAAGAATCAATTCCCTTTATAAATCAGAACGGAAAATGATGTGAGGGGAATTAGTGAGAACAAGATTGAAGAGAAGCTCTCGATCAGAAGTATCTACTTCCGAAGAGGCAAAAGTTAACAAGATAATTCCGCGATTTGCAATCTATGTTGTAGGCGCATTTTTAATCGCATTTGGTGTGGTACTGAATACGCGTTGCGATATGGGGGCATCAACGGTAAATTGCATTCCGTTTGTGTTTAGCGAAGCGACAGGAATAACGCTTGGTCAGGGCTGCATGATTTTGTATGCCATTGATATCGTCATTCAGATCATTGTGTTTCGGAAGTTTACGATTCGCATGGCGCTCCAGATACCTTTTTCGTTTGTTGTGGGTCTGCTGGTGGATATGTATGACTACCTTATAAGCTCGGGAGTTCTCTGGTTTTTTCAAAGCCCAGATCTTGGTATGGGTATCATCATGCTGGTATTAGGAATCCTGCTCACAGGAGTAGGAGTAAGCATGATTATGAGCATGAATTTCGTGCCGAATCCTCCCGATGGCTGTACGCAGGCGCTTTGTAAAATAACGGGGCTTCCTTTTGGGCGCGGCAAGTGGCTCAATGATGGTCTGCGTCTCATAATTGCAGGTGGTCTTGGACTTATTATGCTCGGCCATATTATTGGAGTTGGAATTGGTACGGTTATCTGCGTATTTACTATCGGTAACACTTGCCAATTTGTTGATGACCATTTTGGTCATCTTTATCGTAAGGTGTATAACCCACTCGGAATCGTAGATTAGCCCAGAACGTGAAACAAAACGAGTCGTAGGTTAGCTCGAGGTGCAAAAAACGAGCCGCAGATTAGCCCGAGGCACGAAAAAAAATGAATCGTAGATTAGCCAAAAGCGCGAAACAAAACGAAAAGCAAAGGGATGGGTGGCAAATCTTGTAGCTACTGCTCGTTGAACTTTTTTCGCTTGGTTATTTTTCCTGATTTGTAGTCCTCTTCAAGTTTTGCATTGGCATCCCGTATGGCCTGCTTTAAAGCGCGCTCCGTTAATTCTTGCACTGAAGATCGAATGTAGGCATTGCTTGCAACAAAGCGAGATCCTGTAGCGTTTTCGGTAAGATGCCCTGTGTCGTTTGCTTTATCTGTGCCTGTTTCAACTGGTTTGTTCGGAGAATAACCGCTTTCGAGAGAATAATTACTGCTCGATTTTGTGGCGGAATTCAGTGTGTCATCTGCGCTATCTGCATCTTTTTGGGCGACGGCATGTGCAGCCTTGCGCTTTGCGGCTTGTTCCTCTTCGATCTCTCGAGCAAATTGATCCATCTTTTCTTCGACGCTGCTTTTGATGCCAAAAAGCGTGCGTCCACTCGAAAACATAGGGCGCTCTTTACCCGTTGCCTCCATGGCAAGTAATTGTGAAATTCGCTGCCATCTTTTTTCGAAATCGTTCATGGGGCAATACTAGCACGCAGGGTTCTGTGCAAGAACCCCCTAAAGTAATACTGCGGACCTGTGAAATCGCGAAGTTGAGGCGAGGACGGGGCTTTTCTCTCGTGAGACGAGACTTTTCTCGCGGGGGCAGAAAACGAGCATATTCAGGATTTTTGCAATATAACCCGTTCACCGGGCAGAAACATTTCATATATGTTACTTTCCTTTTTCTCCTGTGTTACGTCTGGCGTAACACTCCAAATGGGCTTCCAAAAGGTATTACCTTTAAGGTGACTGGAAGTCTATTGGAGAGGTTGAGTATGGAAGTACGTGAGGTTTCCGCGCAAAACACCCCGAGTGATTTAGCGCATGAAGACTGCGCGCGCAATGCGACTCTCGCTCAAAATGAGCAACTGCCGCTTAATGCGTCTTGTGGTCTGTACCGTCCAGAATTCGAACATGATGCGTGCGGTATCGGCGCATTGGCACACCTGAAGGGTAAGCGCTCACATCAAATGATCGATGACGCACTGTCGGTTTTGGTCAATTTGGAGCATCGCGGCGGTAAGGGTTTGGAGCATAATACAGGCGATGGTGCCGGCATCTTGTTTCAGATTCCTCATCATTTCTTTCGGAAAGAGGCTCAAAAGTACGGCAATTTGCTTCCCGACGAAGGCGATTATGGCGTTGCAATGCTGTTTTTCCCGCAGGATGCAGCAGGAGTTGAAGTTGCTAAGCGCATTTTTGAAGAAGGATGCGCTCAGTCGGGTTTGAAACTTTTGTTTTGGCGTGAAGTTCCCATTGATCCTCACGATTTGGGTTCCACCGCTCGCGCATGCATGCCAACTATTTTGCAAGCGTTTGTCTCTCGTCCCGAAGAGGTAGCACGCGGTATTGATTTTGAACGAAGCTTATATGTGTGTCGTCGTCGCATAGAGAAGACGGCAGATGCGGAATTTGCACTTAATGACAAAATCTTTTACGTATGCTCATTTTCTGCACGCACCATTGTCTACAAAGGTATGTTGGTAGCTACGCAAATGCGTCGGTTCTATCTAGACCTCTCGGATGCAGCGGTGAAAACTGCTATTGCATTGGTGCATTCGCGTTATTCGACTAATACCACTCCTTCTTGGGAGCGTGCGCATCCTAATCGATACATTATTCATAATGGTGAAATTAATACGTTAAAGGGCAATGTAAATTGGATTCGTGCCCGTGAACCCAATTTGTATTCGCCCATTTTAGGAAGCAATCTTGAAGAGGTGCTGCCTATCATCAATAAAGAGGGTTCTGACTCTGCAATTTTAGATAACGTGTTGGAATTTCTCGTTATGAATGGTCGTGACATGACTCGCGCGGTCTCCATGTTGCTGCCTGAGCCATGGGATAAAAACACTGCTTTGCCCGAGCGTCGTCGTGCTTATGACGAGTATCAATCCATGATTATGGAGCCTTGGGATGGACCTGCGGCTATTGCCTATACCGATGGTAGCACCTTTGGTGCAGCGCTTGATCGCAACGGTCTTCGTCCTGCTCGTTATTACGTTACGCGCGACGATCGTTTCATATTGTCGAGCGAAGTTGGACCTATCGAGGTTGATCCCTCCAATATTTTGGTGGCAGGATGCTTGGGCCCTGGCGAGATGGTCGAGGTAGACACTAAGGCTGATCGCGTCCATTGGAACGAAGAAATTCGCATGCGCTATGCAAAAGAAAAGCCCTACGGAGATTGGATTCGCGAAGAAAAAATCGAAGTTGAAGACCTCGAAGCGCCCGAGAAGAGTGAGCCAAGTAAAGATTCTCAAGTCCCCTTTACGGTACGTATGGCAAAACTGGGGTATCACTGGGATGACGTAGATGAAGTAATTCGTGCCATGGCGGAAAAGGGAAGTGTCCCTCTTGCTTCTATGGGCATCGATGCTTCGCTTGCTTGTTTATCGAAGAAAAATCGTTCCTTTTTTGATTATTTCTATCAGCTGTTTGCGCAGGTTACTAACCCGCCCATCGATGCTTTGCGCGAAAGTCTCGTAACGTCGAGCGTGCTTTATATCGGCAATCATGGCAACCTGTTGGAGGACTCCCGTAAAGCATGTCAGCTTGTTCGTCTTGAGCAGCCCTTGTTGACCAAGGATCAATTTGATCGCATTTGCGCAATTAATCGTGTTGGATTTAAAGCGCAGCGTTTTTCGGCGGTGTACAAACGGGATGCACAGGGCAATGCCCTAGAGCAAGCGCTTCAATCTTTGGCAGAAGAAGTAGAAGCGGCGGTGGCGCAAGGAATTAGCATCATTGTTCTTTCTGATCGCGCCGATGCAGGCGAAGTTCCCATTCCTTCGCTTTTAGCGGTTGCCGCAGTACATAATCACCTTATCAGGGTAGGTAAGCGAACTTTTGCCGATATTGTGATGGAGACAGGTGATGCTCTCTCTGCACATGACTTCGCAGCACTTGTTGGTTATTCTGCATCAGGTATTTACCCTTACATGGCTCACGAATGCATTGCTCACCTGGCACAGACTGGTCAGCTTAGCGTCTCAGCTGAAAAAGGCATAGCGAATTACAACAAGGCAGTCATGGCGGGCATAATGGCAATTATGTCCAAGATGGGTATTTCTACGGTGCAGAGCTATCATTCTGCCCAGATTTTCGAAGCGGTTGGATTCACTCAGGAGTTTATTGACCGTTACTTTGCAGGTACGGTATCTCGTGTAGGAGGCTTAGGTGTCGCTGAGGTACAGCGCGAAGAAAACCAACGTTATGACGATGCGGTAGCGCTTCTTGCATCACCTGCACCCGATCAGCTTCCTTCTTTGGGGCTTACTAAATGGCGACCTCAAGGTGGCGAAGAGCATCTCATTGATCCGGAGACAATTTATCTTCTTCAGCATGCTTGCCAGAAGGGCAGTTATGAAACCTTCAAAGAATATAGCGAGCACTTGCATCCCGAGGGTCGGGCAATTCGTCTGCGCGATCTGCTTGATTTTGTAACTGACCGAACTGCGGTACCTCTTGATGAAGTAGACCCTGCCAGTGAAATCGTAAAGCGCTTTAATACCGGCGCTATGAGTTATGGTTCTATTTCTGAAGAGGCGCATAAGTGCATGGCGATTGCGATGAATCGCTTAGGTGGACGTTCTAATTCGGGTGAAGGTGGTGAAGATCCGCGTCGTGAAACACCCCTTCCTAATGGCGATTCACTCAATTCTGCTATCAAGCAAGTTGCTTCGGGTCGTTTTGGTGTAACAAGCCGCTATTTAGCGTCTGCAATTGAAATACAGATCAAAATGGCACAGGGTGCAAAACCTGGCGAAGGCGGTCATTTGCCAGGTAAGAAAGTGTATCCCTGGATTGCTCAGGCGCGTCGTTCTACGCCAGGTATTGGGCTGATTTCTCCTCCACCACATCACGATATCTATTCCATTGAGGATTTGGCAGAACTTATTTTTGATCTTAAAAATGCAAATCAAAATGCTCGCGTATCGGTGAAGTTGGTATCCGAAGCAGGCGTGGGTACTATTGCAACTGGCGTTGCCAAGGGAGCTGCCGACAAGATCTTGATCTCGGGCCATAACGGAGGTTCGGGTGCTGCTCCTCGAGATTCTATCTGGCATGCTGGCTTACCGCTAGAGCTTGGATTGGCGGAAACTCAGCAAACGCTTGTGCGCAATGGCTTGCGTTCGCGTGTAGTTCTTGAAGCTGATGGCAAGTTGATGGATGGTACCGATGTTGCGGTTGCTTGCTTGCTGGGTGCTGAAGAATTTGGCTTCGCTACGATGCCTCTTATTGCGATGGGTTGCTTGATGCAGCGAGACTGCCAGCAAGATACGTGCCCTGCGGGTATTGCAACACAAAACTGTCGCTTAAGGAATCATTTCCATGGTAAGCCCGAATACGTTGAAAACTTCATGCTGTTCGTGGCTGAACAGCTTCGTGAAGTTATGGCTTCGTTGGGATTCCGTACGGTAGATGAAATGGTTGGTCATCCGGAGTGTTTGCGCCAGGTTAAGGTAGAAAACAACTGGAAGGCAAACCTTATCGATTTATCGAGCGTGTTGGCTCCAGCGGTTTGTGAATTTGGCGCCCATATTCCTGGCGCAGCAGGTCGTCATTATTTGCCAGAGATGAAATATGATGTGGAGCTTGAAAAGACCCTGGATGCCACCTTGTTTATTCCTATGTCGGAACAGGCACGCAAGCATATGGAGCCGGTGCACTTCCATGCGGATATTGCAAATGTAAATCGTTGCGTAGGTACCATTTTGGGCGCAACGGTAACGAAGGCGCATCCTGAAGGATTGCCTGACGGATCTATCACCATCGATTGCGCAGGTTCGGCAGGTCAAAGCTTCGGCGCGTTCTTGCCCGCAGGTATAACCATGAAGGTAACAGGCGATGCAAATGACTACTTCGGAAAGGGTTTGTCCGGCGGCATCGTTTCCGTTCATCCTTCCGATTCGGCGACTTACAAATATGATGAAAATATCATCGTTGGAAACGTGGCATTTTATGGCGCAACAAGCGGTCGCGGATTTATTAATGGCTTAGCAGGACAGCGCTTTGGTGTTCGCAACTCTGGTGCAACCTTGGTGGTAGAAGGTGTTGGAAATCACGGGTGCGAATATATGACTGGCGGTACGGCACTTATCTTGGGAGAGGTCGGTCAGAATTTTGCAGCGGGCATGAGTGGTGGCGTTGCGTATGTGTTCGACGAATACAACACTCTCGAAGGCCGCTGCAATAAAGAAATGGTCAAGATTGATGTTCCTTGTGCGGAAGATTTGGATCTTATCCGTTCGCTCATTGAAGAGCATGTGCGTTATACCGCAAGTCCACGTGGCATAAAGATGCTTTATCGCTTCGATTCCATGGCAAAGCATTTCAAGAAAGTTATACCTGTTGAATATGAGCATGTGCTGAATATCGTGGCAGCAGCAAAGGCTCAAGGAAAAACCCACGAAGAAGCACTTGAAGAAGCCTTTGAAGTAGTAGGAAAGGGGAACTAGCCATGGGAAAAGCGGGAGCGTACTTAGAATACGGACGCCACTATCATGGCGAGCGTCCCACTGAAGAAGCCATTCATGATTTTGATGATTACACAATCCCTCTATCGGAGGAGGAGCAGCAAATACAGGCAAGTCGTTGCATGATGTGTGGTGTGGCGTTTTGTCAGTTCGGAAAGAACTTTGGTGCGGCTCGTGTTTCAGGCTGTCCTCTTCATAATCTCATTCCGGAATGGAACGATTTGGTATATCGCGGATTGTGGGATGAAGCAGCAAAGCGCATGGTATTAACCAATCCGTTTCCGGAGTTTACAGGACGTATTTGCCCAGCTTTGTGTGAAGCTGCCTGCAACTTAGCGTATGTGGATGAAGCCACTACGATTCGCGATAACGAGCGTGCAATTTCTGAACACGAATGGGCTGCGGGTGGACCAGCTCCCTTGCCTCACCCCAAGGCCGATGCGCCTCATGTTGCCGTTATTGGATCGGGGCCGTGCGGTTTGGCTGCAGCTTGGAGTTTAACTCAGCAGGGCATTCGTGCAACCATCTTTGAGCGTCACGATGCTCCGGGCGGCTTGCTGATGTACGGCATTCCTAGTATGAAATTGCCCAAGGAAGTGGTAACTCGTCGTATTGAGCAACTTAGGGCATCAGGTATAGAGTTTAGGCTCAATGTTGATGCGGCAGATGAAAAGGTTGCTGCAGAGATCTGCGCAGATTTTGATGCCGTAATAGTAGCAGTAGGTGCAACTGATGCGCGTGGATTGTCTGCGCCTGGTGCAGATGCGCAAGGTGTGGTTTATGCGGTTGATTATTTAACTGAACAAACGCGCAGTCAGTTGGAAAACCGTGCTACAACTGTCTCTGCTGAAGATCTTGATGTTGTCGTTATTGGCGGTGGAGATACGGGGACCGACTGTGTGGCTACAGCGGTACGTCAGGGTGCAAAGAGCATTCGACAGCTGGAATATAATCTTATGCCCCCTGAACAGCGCACGGCTTCTAATCAGTGGCCCGAATGGCCTAACGTGAAAAAGACTGATTATGGTTTACGTGAGGCAATTGAAACGTATGGCTCAGATCCACGTTCGTATACGGCGGATACCGTAGAAGTACTGAAAGAAGACAATAGAGTAGTTGGCTTACGTATTGTCAATCTTGATTGGAGCGATGGTGCTCCGAAGCGCATGATGGATACTGAATATACTGTTCCAGCTCAGCTTGTAGTTTTGGCCTGTGGGTTTAATGGTCCTGAGCGTGGTGTTTACGATGCATTTGAAGTAGAAACAACTGAGGGTCCTCGTGTGCGCCCTGTAATGGTTGGTGAAACGCATCAAGTTTCAATGAAGGAAAACAAAACACCAAAGGTGCCCGTATATGCTGCAGGTGATGCTCGTCATGGTTCTACTCTTGTGGTGAATTCACTTGCTGATGGTCTTCTTTGCGCGAAGGAGGTTGCGGCTGATTTGCTTCGAGCTTAGTACAGCATGTAATTATTGGTCAGGATGCTACGCGGTTGAACTGAACCTCGATAGAAGGACTGAAAACAAAAGTTTTCAGTCCTTTTTACTTTTACAGTCTTTTTTTATTAACCGCCTTGCTTTGGAATCTAGTTTAGGCAGGAATTTTAGTCTTAAAATCATGGCTAAAATATTAGCTAATATTGAGATAAATACTAGAAATGACTAAAATATTAGCTATGATTAATTTAGATGATTATAAGTTACCAGGGGAAGTTTTAGGGGATATTGCCAAGCGTATGGTGCTCAAACGTAAAGCTCTTGGCTTAACCCAGGCAAAACTTGCTGAAAAATCTGGGGTAAGTTTGGCTTCAATTAAGCGTTTTGAACGCCTGCATCAGATATCGCTTGCTTCTTTAGTCAATATTGCTTTTACCCTTAACTGTGCAGATGATTTTGACGCTCTGTTCGCAAGGCCTACGTATGCTTCCATCGAGGATGTAATTAAAGACTCCAAAAAGAAGTAGGGGGTCCACGTGCTTTCGAGTAGCCTATTAAACGAAATAGATAGAGTTAAAGTGCACTATGATGGCACTTGGGTAGGCACTTTAGCCATGGCAAAAAACGGTTGTCTTGCATTTGAATACTCAAGTTCGTGGCTGGCTAAAGGATTTTCAATCAGTCCGTTAAGTCTGCCTTTGGAAAAGCGCGTTTTTGTTGCCAATTCTCAACCATTGCAGGGTGTATTTGGAGTTTTTAACGACAGTCTTCCCGATGGTTGGGGCCGCCTATTGGTAGATAGAGTGCTGCTGAAGCACGGGATTGATCCTAATGGGGTTACTCCACTAGCACGATTATCTATTGTCGGATGTAGTGGTATGGGAGCGCTTGAATATATTCCGCAAATTCCTTTTTCATATGAGTTCGGGGATTTAGATTTAGATCAAATATCTGAAGAATGCAGTCAAATTCTCTTATCGAATTATTCAGAAGATTTAGATGATTTGTTTATGCTTGGAGGATCTTCGGGTGGTGCACGTCCAAAGATCCTCACAACGGTAGATGACGAAGACTGGATTATTAAATTCCCCTCTTCTGTTGATCCGCACAATATTGGAGAAGAGGAATATAAGCTAGCGTTGTTAGCGAAACGGTGCGGGATTACTTTCCCGAAAGTTCGCTTATTCAAATCAAAACGCTGTAGCGGATATTTTGGCGTAAAGCGCTTTGATCGCTTAATTGATAAAGGATTGCATAAAAAGGTGCACATGGTTTCCGCTGGTGCCTTATTGGAGACAAGTCATCGAATACCAAATCTAGAATATGAAAATCTATTTAAGTTAACCTCTCTTTTACAGTGTCCAGCGAATAGTATCGAGCAGCTGTATCGTCTAATGTGTTTCAATGTGTTTATTGGCAATAGAGATGATCATGCAAAAAATTTTTCGTATGTGTATCACAAGGAAAGTGGATGGGAGCTTTCACCAGCTTATGATCTTACGATTAACTCGGGGATATATGGCGAACACGCTACTACGGTAAACGGAAAGGGCAAGAATATCGCTCTTGAAGATTTGGTGGTTGTAGGAGTTGAAGCTGGTATAGCGCATACAAAAGCCCGCGTTCTAGCCGAAGAGATTCAAAATATAATTCAGCAGACCGGTAAATTAGCAGAATTCTAAGACAGTCAAATGAGAACAATAAGGTTTTGGGAAAACCTCGAGTTAACAGGGACGTCGGATGTTTCGGCGTCCCTGCTGCAGTTAGAGATGAAATTAACAGGCATGAGTCGCAGGGGCAAGTCTTGGACTATTATTCTGAAAATCCTCCAAAAGTATTTTTGAGACTTTGTTTGAATGTTTCGCGATTCATGTGCGCAATTGAAGTGGTAAGAGGGATGTCTTTTGGGCAGACGCGGACGCAATTTTGCGCATTGCCGCATGAAGTAATGCCGTCGGCACCCATAATAGCCGAAAGACGAACCTCTTTATTCATGGCCCCCGTTGGATGAGCGTTGAATAAACGTACCTGCGATATGGCATGAGGACCCATAAATTCATTGCGCGTGTTGCAGTTAGGGCAAGCTTCGTAACAGCATCCACAGGTCATGCATTTCGATAGTTCGTAAGCCCAGCGTCGTCTGCGTTCTGGTATTCGGGGTCCTGGTCCCAAATCGAAGGGACCATCAATATCAATCCACCCATGAATACGTTTGAGTGCGTCAAATAGTTTGGTTCGGTCTACCTTTAGGTCGCGTACAAGAGGAAATTTTGAGAGCGGTGCGAGAGTTATGGGTTGTTTCAAAGAATCAACCAAAGTAGAACACGCCTGACGCGGGATGTTGTTGATAAGCATTGAGCATGCCCCGCATACTTCCTCGAGACAGACACTTTCCCAAACAACAGGAGTGGTAGGTTTGCCTTGGGCGTTGACGGGATTCTTGCGAATTTCCATCAAACAGGATACGACATTCATATGAGGCCGATAGGGAATTTCGAATTCTTCCCAGTACGGTGTAGCTTCTGGTCCTTCTTGTCGTTTTATTTTGAGCTGAATGGTTTGAGAAGGGTTGTTATTGTCAGGCATTTTTATGACTCCTTCTTCGCGTGACTATAATCGCGTTTACGGGGTTTGATCAAGGAGATATCAACGGCCTCGTAACTTAAATCGGGAGCATTGGTGTTGGCATTGTAGGATGCGAGTGTCGTTTTGAGCCAATCGGCATCGTTGCGTTCAGGAAATTCAGGCTTATAATGCGACCCGCGACTTTCGTTGCGATTGAGCGCTCCTTTTGTGATGACCTTTGCTAAATCGATCATGCCTCCTAGCTGACGTACAAAAGGTATTACCGTATTGCTCCAAGAGGTGTGGTCTTGCACGCCAATTTGATGATATTTTTCTTCTATGTTGTCGAGTTCAGAGAGGGTTTGAGCAAGATCTTTATTGTTGCGAACCACGGTTACATTCTTGGTCATGAGCGCTCCGAGTTCTTCGTGAAGGGCATAGGGGTTAATTGGTCCTGCGAGAGCACCTAACGTGCGGTAATCGGATTCGTCGTTTGCGACAGCCTGGTCGAATACCTGCGAAGAAATGCTTGCAGAACCCGAGCTAAGTCCTTTGACATATTCGACAGCAGAAGGACCCGCAACTGATCCAGCGTAAACTGCAGACAAAAGGGAATTCGCCCCAAGTCGATTGGCGCCATGCTGAGAGAAATCGCATTCACCTGCGGCGAACAATCCTGGAATAGAGGTTTGCTGGTTGAGATCAACCCACAACCCGCCCATAGAATAATGTACGCTTGGCGCTACGCGCATTGGCACTTTGCGAGGATCGGGGCCGACAAACTTTTCGTAAATATCGAGAATTCCACCGAGTTTTACGTCGAGAATTTCAGGTTTTATGTGGGATACGTCAAGATATACAACATTCTTACCATCAATTCCGAGATGCTGATTTACACAGACATCGAATATTTCTCGCGCAGCAATATCTCGAGGCACCAAGTTTCCATAGGCGGGATATTTTTCTTCGAGAAAATACCAAGGTTTTCCGTCTTTGTAGGTCCAGATACGCCCACCTTCACCACGGGCAGATTCACTAATGAGACGGTTTTTATCCTCTCCCGGGATAGCGGTTGGATGGATTTGGACAAATTCGCCATTGGCATAAAGCGCACCTTGTTTATAAACGCGTGCTGCAGCATAGCCTGTGTTGATAGTTGAATTGGTAGATTTCCCAAAAACGGCTCCGCATCCACCTGTTGCTATTATTACTGCCTCGGCTGGGAAGGAACGTATTTCCATCGAGGATAAATTTTGGGCGGTAATCCCACAGCAGGTTTCGTTATGAATGATGGCGGAGACAAATTCCCATCTTTCAAAAACATGAACTTTGCCTTCAACTTCAAGGGCTCGTACTTGTTCGTCAAGAGCGTAAAGAAGCTGCTGGCCGGTGGTTGCTCCAGCAAATGCGGTACGACGCTTCTGAGTTCCGCCAAAACGCCTTAAATCAAGCAATCCTTCTGGGGTTCTATTAAACATAACTCCCATGCGATCAAACATATGAACAATGCGGGGTGCAGCCTCAACCATGCCGCGAACTTGGTGTTGATTTGCTAAAAAATCTCCCCCATAAATTGTGTCGTCGAAATGCTCATCTATAGAGTCGCCTTCGCCTTTCGTATCAAGTGCGGCATTGATGCCTCCCTGGGCGCATGCTGAATGAGACCGTTTGACAGGAACAAGAGAAAAAAGATTAACCGAGAGTCCTGCTTCGACAATTTTTAAAGTTGCCATTAATCCGGCAAGTCCACCGCCAACTACGGCAATCGTTCCTTTACTCATATGAGATCCTTTCAAAAAAGTCATAAGCAAATGCCAGGGAAATCATTTAGGAATGCGGGGTTTTTATAAAAGGTCATTTGGTAAGCGAGGTACCCTGGGCTGTTTGGGCTATCGATAAAGTGGTAAGTAAAACAATCAAACGAACGCAAAGAGTGCTCTCATGCTAAAAGCAGCAAAAACAAAAAATACAACGATGAGAATATATTCGGATATTTTTTGCGATCGGGGAGTAAGGGCGATGCCCCACGTGATCAGAAAAGTCCAAAGCCCATTTACGAAATGATAAACACAGCAAAGAAGGCCAAGGGCAAACAGGGTAAGTCCGAGAGGATTGCCAACGATGCCTGCAACCATGGCAAAACTGGGGTCTACGCCTGTAAGTTCAACTTGAAGTTTTGTGCCGTAGATATGCCACGCCACAAAGAGAAGGGCGATAAGTCCCGTAATCCGCTGAAAGACATAGCGCCAATTACGGAAATAGGTAAAAGTGCCTACAGTAACGCTTGAAGTAAAAGCTAAATATACGCCATAGAGTGCATGAAATAATAACGGCAGGAAAATAATGAAGGTTTCGAGCACTATTTTGTAGGGCATATGCGCCAAAAAGGTGCCTACCGTATTGTAAGGGGTGCTTCCCCAATTGGCAGAGTAATTTACCAGCATATGAAAACAGAGAAATATTCCTAAAGGAATAACTCCCGCAAATGAATGAAGCTTGCGTAAAAATGGTGTAGTGCGATTAATCACGCGCGTTGTGTTGTTCATTGATCCCCTTTTTGATGACATGCAAGAAAATGCTTAGCAAAGGACTTCAGTTAAAACGCAAAAGACGTAACGGGAAAGTTTTTCACCGAATGCTGTTTGAATAAGCTTGTGCAAGATTTATACATTCCCTCTTTGTAAAAACCTATTTACACAACATAAAAAGCCCTCTGACTTGCATTAATAGGAGTATAGCGCTCTTTTTAGTTTCGAACGGAGGCAAGGTATTTTCTTTGCACGCTAAAATTGCCTAAATTGATATTTATGGGCTATGAAATGGTCTTTCGTTCTCTCGATAATGCGACGGAGCGTGTCTCGCTGTTGAATTGACGCATTTTGTTCTAATTGTTATACTTCATATATAACAGATATAACAGACTGGTTTTTCGGGCGGTGATCAACGTGATTATTCGAATAAATAAGATGTCTGAAGATCCGATTTATATTCAAATCCGAGAACAGATAATTGCTGCTATAGCACAAGGAGTTCTTCGCCCAGGTGATAGCTTACCGAGCGTCCGATCTTTAGCTAACGACCTGGGAGTTAATCTGCATACGGTAAATAAAGCATATGCAGTACTGCGCGATGAAGGGTATCTCATCATGCGAGGCAGATCAGGTGCTTTTGTTGCCGAGCCTCTTCAGGAATCCTGTGCAAAAGCGTCAATTGCACAGGAGCAATTGCGAGAGAAGCTGAGAATTCTTGTTCAGGAGCATAAAGCCTTAGGGGGATCAGCTCAGACCTTTTTAAGTGAGGCGGAAACGCAAGTGGCACAAGTGTATGGAGATCCTGGAATTGCGGGCGCAAAACGAAACGTTTCTGTACTGGGACTTGATGAAAAAGGGGAGATGCTTAAGCAAGAGAGGTCTAGTAGCGGTTCTCTTTCTGGTGTTTCTCGCCTATCTGATAAGTTTCATTCGCAAGAGGGGTAGGAGGTAAGATCATGTCTGTGGGAATTGCTCTCATTTTTGTAGTCATATTTGCCTTGATGGGATTGATTCTTGCCGCAACCCCTTGGTTGATGAAAAAGCAGGAATGCTTTGCGGTAACGGTTCCTGAATTTGCTCAAAACGATACACGCTTGCGTATGTTCAAGCACCGATATGCAGCGATAATGCTTATTGTAACTATTGCCAACTGTGTAATTGTGGGAGCAATATTCTTGCTGGGAGCTTCTTCTTTTGAGGGTTCGTCTGCTTCGGTTGGATTTTCGACAGCATCTGCTTCCTTGTCAGAAAGCAGTACCTTTTTGGTTTGGTTTCTTCTAGGGGGCTCACTCCTTCCTCCCCTTATATCTTTTGGATTAATGCTCTATTACCGTCGTAAAGTTACTGTTTTAAAAAAGAAAGAAGGTTGGGTCGCACAACGGGACGAGCATGCTGCAGTGTCAGGAGAAGGTGATATTCCAAAGCCTTTGTCTTTGAAATGGAATTGGCTTTACGTGGCGGTTATTGCATCTACTGCATTAATTGGATTTGTTGGCTACCCTCTTATGCCTGACATGATTCCTATGCATGCTGATTTTTCTGGCAATGTGACAGATTATGAACCTAAGTCTTTTGGAGTGGTGGGGTTCCCTGTTTTTGTCCAGATCTTTATGGCAGTCTGCTTTTTGGTCTGTCATGTAATGATTCTTCGTTCTAAGCAACCCATTGATCCGCAACGTCCGATCACCTCTGCACTTGCGTATGGGATGTTTGCTCGTGCACAAACCATGTATTTGTTGGTAGTGGGGGTATTGATTTCTGCAGCTATTGGGTTACTTTTCATGTTGTCAGCACTTGACTGGATATCATTAGGTCAAGTGGCAATTGTAATCATGGTGCTCGTAGTGGCAATCTTAGTTCCGGGCGTGATTATCTCTGTGGTATATGGCCAGTCTGGTGCGCGGATGATTCGTCGTTTGAGCGAATCGAACGAAATTCTTTCCGACGATGATTCGTATTGGAAGTTGGGTATCTTTTATTGGAATCCTCAAGATCCAAGCGTAGTGCTGCCTGAACGCTTTGGCATTGGATGGACTTTTAATTTTGCACGTCCGGTTTCCTGGTTAGTAATTGGTTCTTTTGTTGTGCTAACGATTGTTTTTATTGCGGTAATTGGTGTGTTGGTAGGGGTGTGAAAACATGAAACGAATCTTGCTCTATTTGGCATTTGCTTTTATTCCAACTTGGCTTTATTGGTTTGGTGTTTCATATCCATTGGCGCAGGAAGTAAACGGAGGGCTGGCATCCTCTTCGCTGCTGCAACTCTCTATTGCACCTGCAATGTTTTTTCCTGCAATTGCGGTTGTTCTCACTCGTTTGATTACTCGTGAAGGCTTCAAACCTGGGTTTATTATTCCGGTTGCCTTTAAGAAAACTTGGAAGTTTTGGCTTTTAGGTTGGTTTGGTCCTTCATTTCTTGTTCTGGCTGGTGCGGCGGTTTATTTCATATTAAATCCGAATGACTTTACCCTAGACGATGCGCTGATGATTACTACCTCTTTTGCTTCTGCGGGAATGACTGACGTAAGCGCCGAGCAAATACATGCGTTAATTGCAGTACAGCTTGGGTTTGGTATTTTGGTGGGACCTCTGTTGAATCTTATTACTGGATTTGGTGAAGAATGGGGCTGGCGTGGGTACCTGCTTCCTAAGATGATACAACGCTTCAAGATTGTACCTACTTTGCTAATCTGCGGAGTGATTTGGGGGCTTTGGCATGCGCCAGTAACAATCCTGGGGCACAATTACGGGATTGGATATTGGGGATATCCCGTAACAGGTATCCTTGCCATGTGCGTACTGTGCATCGTAATGGGAACCTTTTTAAGTTATGTGACACTACGTTCAGGTAGCTGTATTCCGGCGGCGTTGGCGCATGGTGGATTTAATGCGATGGTTTCAGCGGGGATGCTCTTTTCGTATACAGGCGGAAACAGCTTTATCGGTCCTATGGCAACAGGAATTGTAGGTGGTTCTGCTCTTATTGTCTGTGCGGTAATTATGACAATTCTTCTGGTAAGAAGCGAAAGGCGAGGGGAAGCGCTTATGCGAACTCGTGAAAACCTTCAATAGTTGTAATTAGGGCTTGGCAATTTTGGGTCAGCGAAGATAGATAGCATGCCCTTTTAATACGCGGTAAGATGGATAAAATTAAGCAAAAACACTGCGTTTTACATGGAGCAATAATTCAAAAAGGACGCTGACATGAAAAAAATGAATCGGCATGTTTCAGATACCGTATTGATGTTTGAAGGCGGAGGTATGCGCGCAAGCTATACCTCCGCAATGGCATCTCTCTTAATGGAGCAGGGTATAACTTTTGATTACGTTTGTGGTATTTCTGCTGGCGCAAGTAATACGGTCAATTTCCTTTCAGGGGATATTCAGCGAACACGAGAGAGCTTTGTTGATTTAGTAATGGAGCCCGAATTTGGCGGGCTTTCAACTTTTTTACAAGGTAAGGGAATGTTTTCTGCTGAATGGATTTACGAAGAGACCGGCTTGCCAGGAGGGGTACTTCCTTTTAACTTTGACGCATTCTGGAATAATCCTACTCCTTGTGCAATTCAGGGCTTTGATCGCGATACGGGAGAAACGGTCGTTTGGCACAAGGAAGATATGGCGACGTTGAAAGATCTTATGGTTCGCGTTCGCGCAAGTAGTACCTTGCCTTTTGTTATGCCCGCAGTCCATATTGATGGTCATGTATATTACGATGGCGGATTGGGACAGGGCGCAGGAATTCCTTTGCAGCTCGCGCTGGATTCAGGTTGCTCTCGGATTTTTGCCATCTTGACACGTCCAAAGGGTTTCAGAAAACCTGCCCCTGACATTGGTCGTTCTGCTCGCATGATTGCAAATAGCTACCATAAATATCCCTATGTACGCGAAGCGCTGCTGACGCGCAATGAGCGCTACAACGCTGAGCTGGAAAAGCTTGAGCAGCTTGCAGCAGAAGGCAAGGCTTATATTGTTTATGCCGATAAAATGGCGGTTGAAAATAACACTACTGATATTAAAAAGCTACGTTCGAGTTATTTTGATGGGTACAATCAAGCGCAAAAGGAATTTCCTCGTTGGCTTGAATGGTTGGGAATTGAATAGAAACACGCCATTTAAAATTCTTTATTTGCTGGTAATTGAGTAGAGGGTGACATGAGCCTATTGTGCTCTGCCGCCCTTATTTTGTTAATAGTTTCAGCCTGCTTAGGGCGCGAAGTGTCCGAAAGAATGAATCATCCGCTAAGCAGATGGATATTGTTTCTTAAAACTACGCCTTAAGCGGTTGGTTTAGGGAGCGGTTTGATGAATGTTTTGGGGAGCGTTTTTGGGAGCAGCTTAGATTTTGACCTACAAGTTTTGATTTGGCTTAGAGGTCTGGTATAGGTGTGGATTGACCCATAAGTTTGGATTTTGGCTTATAGGTGTGGATTTATCTATAAGTCAGGATTTGATCTATAAGCTTGCATTTTGACTTATGGGTGTGGATTTTAACGCAAGTCTTGATTTGGCTTATGAGCCTAAATATTGACCTATAAGCCTTGATTTCGACACATGAGCTTGGACTCTGGTTTATAAGTCTGGATTTTGACCTATAGGCCTAAATTTGGTTTTGTGAGTCTGAATTTTGACACATTTTAGGCTCGTGTGTATTTTTGTGTTTGACTGTTTCAGAATAATATTCCACAAATGTGAAATATCTTATCTAAAAAATAAACACTAATATTGAAAATGTTGTATAAATTCGTGGAGCTCGAAGCGATATTTAGGGATTCGTGAATTTGAGAATTGTTATTAAATTTATTATATGCACACAAGACCAAAATGTGACAAAACTTGCAATTCGCAAACATGAAAGTGCACGCAAGCTGAAAATGTGGCAGATGTAGTGACTGCTTTGATGACAAATTTGCCGATTACAGCAGCGGTGGGCCTGGCGATTGCTGCGACGGTAGATTTGGTGGTTGTTGTAGCAGTGGTGGATTTAGCAGTCATTGCTGCAGCGATAGGTTTGCTGATTCAACAGCGGCGTGCCTGGCGATTGCTGCGATGATTTCTACACCAACCTGCTAAAAATCAGCAACTTTAGACACTAGAGAGATCTAACGCTAGAGAGGCCTTACGCTGGTGGGGTTTAATACTAAAGAGTTGTATATCGCAAGAGGGCTAAAACCCCACGATCCTACATAAAGGTAATGCCTAGCAGTTCAAATAAGCTTCCCCAAGCTACCCCTATAATAAGGAGCCCGACAAGAATAAAAATGTTTTGTCGAAGGCGATGATTTTCGCTGAAGAGAACAAGAATGCCTACTCCAGCAGATACGAGTAATCCTGAAATCATTGCTCCCGTTCCCAGCATGCCATCAAGATAAAGCTGAGTGATGACTACGCTTGCTCCGCAATTAGGAATTAAACCTACTAGCGCAGATCCAAAAATGGCAATTCCAGGATTCGTTACTAAATAATTTGTAATGGCATCCTCGCCTGCAAGCTCCATCACTGCTACGAGTGCAAATGAGATGAGATACACAATGATGGTCACCTGAAGCGTATGCTTAAGGGCGCTTATCAGGATATCTTTCCAGCTGCTTGATTCTTCGGAAACGCTGCAGCTGGGATTGTGACAGTGATGATGAGAAAAGGGCTGTTCGAGCTCTGTCCCAGTAAGGTGATGTCCATGGGGGCAGGTGCAAGAAACGGGATTATTGTGTGAATTGGCGCAGGAGATGGAATGCTCATGGGAGCAGGCGAATCCGGCTTTGCGCTCATGTCCATGGTCGTGGTTGAGCCCATGCTCGTGCTTGTGGTCGTGGGCATGCCCATGTTCGTGCTCATGCTCGGACTCATGTTGGCGATCATGTTCGTGTTCGTACTCGCGATTTTCCGTGTGGGTGCAACTAACGCCATGACCAAGGTCACGTAAACGTTTCTCTTCATGCTTTACTTCAGACCTAACGCGTAAGCGCAAAGCTCCATCAATGGCGAATCCCATGATCATACCAATAGCAATTTTTGTTCCAATTATCGAAAGCATAATAAGGGGATCAACCTGCTCAGCGATAAATAGAGGAAGCATTTCTTCTGAAGTAGATAAAAATACTGCAAAAAGGGTGCCAAGCGTAATTGCGCGACTAGCATAGAGCGCAGAACCTGCAGCGGAGAATCCGCACTGAGGAACAGCGCCCAAAAGAGATCCTACAAAAGGACCAGCTATGCCAGCTTTTCGTACTAGGACAGCTGCTTTATTGCCTGCCTTATGTTCGAGAAGCTCAAGCAGAATATAGGTAGCGAGCAAAAAAGGAACCAAATAGATGGTGTCTTCAAAAGCGTGTTCGAGAAGGTGGGGGAGAAGTTCCATTTATTAAGCCTCCGCATCTTTGAGGCATTTTTCGCATAAGCCATACAGTACGGTTTTTGCTGGATTAATGCGCACATGGTGATGTTCAATGACGTGCTCATAGAGATGTTGAAGCTCTCCGCAGTCAATAGGAGAAAGATCGCCGCATTGCTCGCATTTTAGAAAGAAATAGACATTCTCGGGCGAATTTTGCAGATAGCGATAACAAACTCCATCGATGCCTTCGATGACGCAACGTGTAATAATGCCTTCTTCTTCGAGGCGATCAAGGTTGCGGTAAATCGTTGCGGTGCCAACTTTCTCATGTCGGGCTCTGAGGGCTTCGGTTACGTCTTTGATAGTGATAAAAGAGCCTTGATGCAGGCGAATGCAATCGAGAATCAATTCTTTTTGTTTAGTTTTATATTGTCGCGGAGACGACATCCTGCTTCTCCTTCGCAAGGTTTAGGTGCAAAAATGAAAACGATTCTCATTTTATGGAATACCGAGAGAGAGTCAACGAATTTGAGAAAGTTTCTCAAATTTAAAAAAGAAGAGGATAAACCACAAAACGGCTGATTAATTGGAAAAAGTCTGACTAACTTCGAGCTTAGGGTTTGGATAATGATCGTATTTGGCTACAAGAATTAAGGCTTTTTTGACATGTTTGTGATGCCTTTGTGTGATAATTGTGAATATAAGAAGGGCAATTCGTTATTAAAAGGTTGCTTAGCAGCCTTTTAATAAAGCTAAAAGGGTGGGTCTTCTTTGTGGTAAGAAGATTTCTCCTATTGGAAGGGGAAGCCATGGACGAAAAAGATAAGAATATCCTGCAGCCTCAGCAATCGGGCGAAGAAATAAAAGAAACATCTCAACCAGCTCAGCCAGAACAGGCGCCGCAGCCGACTCAGCCTGCACAACCAGTTCAGCCTGATCAG
This sequence comes from Cryptobacterium sp. CAG:338, assembly GCA_000435475.1. Classification (GTDB taxonomy): domain Bacteria; phylum Actinomycetota; class Coriobacteriia; order Coriobacteriales; family Eggerthellaceae; genus Anaerotardibacter. Next base: position 81,972 of record FR896076.1, read on the forward strand.
GCAGTAGAGTCGCAGCCAGCGCAACCTGCTCAACCAGCGCAACCTGTTCAGCCCGCAGAGTCAGCTGCACCAA
>FR896077.1:0-1183 GCA_000435475.1 Cryptobacterium sp. CAG:338
GGTTGCGGCATCATAGGATACGTGTTGGCGAAAGTATTCCTGTTGTTCTAGGTCCTTGGGTCCCTGTGGTATTTCCGAAAAAAAGCACCGTGGGTGGGTACGAAAATACAAAACATACCCCCCTGGGTGGGTATGTTTTTGCAAGGTAAAATTATCGAATAAATCCAGGTAAACAGGCCATTTATCCAAAAAAATGTAGCTATTTTGATGATTTCGTGATGCAAAGTTGTTAAGATTGCATCTGTATTCTGTTTTGGACAACTGCGCCAAAAATGCGTAGTTGCTTTCATTAGCTGAAATCAGAGGGTTACTTACAGCTAATGAAATAAACCATTTTAGGTTTTTGTCTGAAAGGTAGATGGTATGTCGTTTTTGGGTCGTCACTCATCGGGTATGAGTACCTCCCGCAAACCCTGGGGTGGGCACAACAAATCAAAGCAGGGGAAGCACAATGCTGCTTTGATTAACGCTCAAAATAACCTCACGGGGGGGGGGCACTTCTAAGCAAGTAAGCGCCGCGGTAAGTCTAAAAACCGCACCGCAGTATAACAGCGGAAAAACAGGAACGCTTCTTGCGTTGCTACTTGCATTTGTTCTTGCATTTTCATTGGCTGCACCAACTACAGCTTATGCGGATGACGGTAATTCTTCTGGATTTGATCCGCTTGGTGCAATCGCTAGCTTTTTCGGGGTTGGCGATAGTGCGGAAACGTATGCGGTTGAGAATGCTGATACTGTAAAGGTCGATCCCAACACCACGAACCAGTGGACGAACCATACCGCTCCCGGAGGCGTGACTTCCACGCAGAATGTGGGTCGCATCTGGACCGACAAGAGCGTGTTTAGCGAGGATTACTCGTTCAGCGGGCAGATTTCGGGTTCCGTGGGGAAGGGAAGCTCCGATTTCCTTGTAAGTCTGTCTGCGCTTTCTTCCATGTCCAACGTGCGTGAGACGGTTACTACCACTGAGCCGCTCGACATCGTGCTCGTGCTGGATGACTCCGGTTCGATGGACGAGTACATGACCATGGAGGGACGCTATATCGAGGTCCCTGCGAATGAGGTTGTTGAGTCGACCGGTCATCTCGAACAGGGGATTCTTGGAGCACAGATTGCTCACCAAGATACGACTGGTGGAACATATTACGCTTTGGTTAATGGGGAGTATCAGCAAATCGAGGAG
>FR896077.1:1196-8811 GCA_000435475.1 Cryptobacterium sp. CAG:338
GAGGAGATCTCTAACCGAGTTGCTGGTAATCCCGACATGTTCGGTAATTACTACAACGAGCATGTTCGTTGGGAGCTGAACGGTCAAGAGGTTACCCCCGAAACTGCCACCTTCTATAGATATGAGCAGGGTGGGACCATCACCCGTACCGAGGCGTTGCAGAACGCCGTCAACAGCTTCATTGATCAGGCTGCCACGCTGAACGGCTCGATTGAGAACCAGGAAGATAAGATTCGCATTTCTATCGTCGTATTCGAAGACGGTGCGACAACCGAGAACGGGCTGACGGTTTGCGAAGGCAACAATGTCAACACACTTAAGCGGACGGTAAGCAACTTGCGTGGGGACGGTGCGACCAACGCCGGTGCGGGTATGAGTAACGCAAACAACGTACTGAACGGATCCGACCGTCTCAATGCGAACCAGGTTGTCATCTTCTTTACTGACGGCGTTCCTACTACTCAGAGCAACTTCTCCGAGAGCGTTGCAAACACAGCTGTTGAGAATGCCCACGCAATCAAAAACCGTGGCGGCATGGTCTACTCCATCGGTATCTTCAACGGTGCTGATCCGAGCCAGACTGAACCTGACTGGAACCCCAGTGAGACACGGCAGGCAAACGTCTTCATGAACGCGGTTTCGAGCAACTATCCGAACTCGAGTGCATGGGACAATCTCGGGGATCGAGCTCAGGGCGATCCTGACTACTATAAGGCAACGAGCGACGCCAGCGAGCTTACCACCATCTTCGACGAGATTTTCGACGAAACGACCTCGAATATCGGTTCCGGCTCTCCCATCGAAGAGGTGACGACCGGCGGTGCTAACAACACCCCAGGCAACCTCGTCTTCACCGACCAGCTTGGTTCGTACATGGAAGTCACCGGTACGGGTGCTGGCGCGGACAAGATGCAGATTGCCTACGGAGACCAGCTCATCACGAGCAATTCGCGCGACGAGGCAAGGAACGCGGCCGACAACGCGACCATCTACACCTATCACTTCAGTGGAACGGTCGAAGGTAACGAGGTTTACCACGAGGCAAATCTCGCTGACTTCTCCGTTGTGGTGACCCATTACGATGACCCCGCCATGGGCGATCAGGTGACGGTGACAATTCCGGCATCGCTCATCCCTATGCGCAACTACGATGTCAACACCGACAACAACACCATGACGGTGAGCGAGGCATACCCCGTTCGCCTGTTCTACGGGGTGAGCATCAAGGCTGATGTCCAAGCGGTGCTCGATGATCCGACGAGCGACCCCGAGCTGTACAGCGAGGTCGTCAAGGCCAACGCATCGGCTGACGGGCAGACGCTCGACTTCTACTCCAACGCTTACAACGGCGGCACGGACGGTGCTACCACTTCCACCTTCACGCCGAGCGACAGCAACCGCTTCTATTACTACACTGAGGACGAGCAGCTTTACCTCACGAGCAGCTTTCCCTCGATGAGGACTGCACTCGGCCTGCGACTCGTTACAACATAAACGACAACAGCGGGACCCTGTACTACCAGGACACCTATTGGCAGCAGGGCGAAAACGGTGCTGCCTCTCAGGAGACAGAGCATATTGGGATCAACGTAAGCGGTTCCGACCTGACGTTTGTTCGCTACGACGGTAGCGGCAATGCGTACATTCCTTCCGGTACGCAGCGTCTCGATCGCCCCAACACGCTGACGTCGGTCAAGAATCCCAACAATACCGAGACGGCGACGAACGTGCTTCATCCCGAATGGTCTGGCAATAACGTGACTCAGAACCTGGGCAACAACGGCAAGATGTCGTTCGAGCTGCCCGGCGACCTCGTGATCACCAAGAACATCGATTGGGGCAACGCGTCCGACCAAACCAAGGAGAACCAGAAGAACTTTACCTTCCAGGTGAACCTCAACGGTGATGAGCCGCTTGACGGCAACTTTGCGTACGAAGTGTACGGCAGCGGTGAGGATCCGGTGTCGAACGGTGCGATTGCTGATAACGGAACGGTGACCATCGAGGCTGGCCAGCGCGTCGTGATCACAGGGCTGCCTGCGGGCACCACCTACACCGTGACCGAGCAGGGAGCCAACTCCAACGGCTTCACCACCACGGACAACTCTGTGGGTGACGGTGCCAATACCGCCGACGGTGTAGTCGATGGCATGATTGTCGGCGGATCGCAGCAGAGTGCAACGTTCACCAACACCTATAACGCATCCACCCCGGTTAACCTGAGTGCCAATACTACGTTGAGCGTTCAGAAGGTGCTCGACGGTCGTGACTGGCGCGACGATGATAGCTTCACGTTCAACCTGTCTCCGGTCCAGAGTGCACCTGCATCTTCCAAGGCTGAGGTTGTGATTACCGATGCCACAGGCAACAACCATACGGATTCCTTCGGTGACATCACGTTTACCGCGATGGGCGAGTATCGCTATACCATCACCGAGGCAAACGACGACAGTCCTATCGTGGGCATCGATTACTCCGCCGCGGTGTACCGCGTGACTGTCAACGTGGTTGACGGCGGAAATGGCAAGCTCGCCATCGGCAACGTTTCTATCGAGCAGCTGCAGGATGACGAGGGCGCTGAAAGCACTGACAGCACGTCGGGAGTTCAGGGCAGTACGGTGACCTTCACCAACCGTTATTTGTCTGATCAGGGATCGACTACCATTGACGGTACGAAGGTGTATGACGACACCACGGGCGGCAATAACATTGATGCTAGCAAGTTCACCTTCCGCCTTGAGGCACTGGGTGGCTATGACACGGGTAACAAGCCCGGAGACGGCAGCTACACCTATGCCGCTGGCGAGACTCCTATGCCCGCTGGTGCTCAGAACAAGGCCATCACGACTGGTAACAGCGGCAATGAGTTCCACTTCCCGACCATCTATTTTGATGGCGACGATGTGGGCCGAACTTATGAGTACAAGGTGACCGAGGTCGCCGGCAACGAGCAGGGTATGGGGTACGATGATACTGAGTACACGCTGCTCATTACGGTGACCGAGGAGCATGACGGTCAGGGCGACGAGGCTCATGCGCACATCGTTGCCACGCCGAGCATCACGCCTACGGATCTGAAGTTTACGAATACTTACGATCCGGCTGATGCGACGCTGACCGGTGGCGACGCCATCCACGGCACTAAGGTCCTTAACGGTCGTTCCATGAACGAGGGTGAGACCTTCTACTTCCAGCTCACCCAGACGGGTGGCACCAAGGTGCTCGATGCGCCTGAGATCGCTACGGTTTCCGCTGCCGACGGAGACATGAACTTCAACTTCAGCGACATGACCTTCTCGCAGACAGGTGATTACACCTTCACCGTCAACGAGGTCGCTGATGCTAATGGTGCCGAGACCACCGATGGCAATGGGCTGGTCTACAGCCAGAACCTTTGCACCGTGACAGTCCATGTGGACGATAACGAAGACGGTACGCTTTCGGCGACCGTTGAGTACAGCAACTCGGTTGGCACTGACAACAGTCAGGCTGTGTTCACCAACACCTACGCCGCCTCGATGGACTACGGCGACAAGGGCGGTATCGTGGTGACCAAGCAGCTGCTTGACCGCAACATGGCTGTTGGTGACTTCGACTTCATCATTACTGGCGAGGGTGACGCTGCCGACCTGATCGGCAGCTCCGACCAGAGCTTCGAAAACGCCCAGGGCGCTTTTGCCGGTGGAACGGTCAGCATGTCCAAGCTGCAGGGTCTGACGTTCGATCAGGATGACGCGGGCAAGACTTATATCTTCACCGTAGACGAGGTTGACCCTGCTGCCGACGATGCGATCCCTGGCGTGGTCTATGACAAGAGCCAGTACCGTGTCGAGATTGAGGTCGTTGACAACGGCGACGGAAGCATGCACACCGTGACCACGGTAACCCGCATCATGAGCGCGACCGGTGGTTCTGACAACGCAGTTGTTGTCGATCATGCCAACTCCGATAGTGGGGACTACGCTGTACCGACCTTCGGTTTCGTGAACGACTACAACCCCAACCCGGCGGTGATCGGCGGTGACGCAGACACAGCGTTGCAGGTTACCAAGACCGTGACCGGAGCCCCGTCTCCTGACGGCGTTGGGTACAACTTCACGCTGACGGCGCAGGATACCGCAGAAGGGCCGATTGCGAACATCGGTGGCCTTGATGGGAGCAACCAACTGACCGTCAGCACTTCGGGCGTCATCAATGCGGGCGAGTCGCAGACGGTCTCGTTTGGCCAGCTGACCTTCAGCGCTCCGGGAACTTACACCTTTACGGTACAGGAGGATGCTCCCGCCGAGGATGCCGGTTGGACCTATGACACCACGCCCAAGACCGTATGCGTGGTTGTCACCGACCGTAACTCGGAGGGCCAATACGACGGTAATCTGTACATCCAGAATGTTACGGGCAGCCCTGTTGCAGTGACCAACAGCTACGAGCCCGGTTCCGTGACAGTCGGAGAGGGCGATGTTGCTCCCATCACGGTTCAGAAGACTGTGTCGGGTAGCGACACGCAGGCCGATTTCTCCTTCCAGCTGGTTGCGGTCGACCCGGCAAACGATAAGTGGGACAACGTGGAAGTCGTTGACCAGGGATATGACGGCAGCTCGTCGATCACCGAAGATTTCAGCGACGGCGACGTTAAGACGGCGACGTTTGGCGGTATCAGGTTCAACGCTGCTGGCGAATACCAGTTCAAGATTGTTGAGAATGACACCGATAAGGCGCCTGGTGGCTGGACATATGACAAGCATGAGGCTACTGTGACGGTTACGGTGACCGACCAAGACTTCGACGGTCAGCTCGACGCTACGGTGACGTACGACAACACAGGCGCCACCACGGATGCGGATAAGGCCGTTGACAACGCCGCTGCGTTCACCAACTCCTACAGCACGAGCAGCACGGATGCGGACACCGGCTCTGCCGAGGCGAAGCTGACCAAGGTGCTCGAAGGCAAGGTGTGGGACGGCGACAGCTTCACGTTCGAAATTAAACCTGAGAGCAACACCGCTGGCATCGAGACAGCCGACATGCCCATGCCGAATGACGATGCGGATGGTGACGGCAGCAACAACACGGTGACCGTGAACGCTCCGACGGAAGAGGACGGCAAGACCGCCATCTTCTCCTTCGGCAGCATCACCTTCGACACTCCGGGCACCTACGTCTATAAGGTGACCGAGGTTGCGGGTGGCAACGCCGGCATAGACTACTCCAGCAACAAGGCGACCATCACCATCGAGGTGGTAGACAACCACCAGGGCGCTCTCGTTGCCACTGTGGGTATTGAAAATAACGTGTTCACCAACACCTACGCCAGTGAACTTGACTACGCTGCGGGCGGCGGCCTCGAGATCATCAAGACATTCGAGAACGCTGACATGCGCGAATTTAACTTCACGGTAACGCCGAAGAACGAGGCCTCTGCCGATAAGCTGGGTATTGACATGGCAGGTGAGACCTTCACCACTAAGTCGGACGCAACTATCGGAGATGACGATGCGTCCCATGCGGAGATCATGGTGATCGACGCTGGCACAGAAGCGAAGTTCACGCAGGACGACGCTGATGATACCTATACCTACACGGTACAGGAGACCAAGGGCGATGATGCCAGCGTGACTTACGATGGTACGGTCTACACCGTGACCATTACCACCGTTGACGATGGTCTGGGCGGCATCAAGGTAACTACGACGGTAACCAATGGTGCTGACTATAAGCAGACTTACGTTTACGATAACGATGCTGAGACTGAGAACCAGACGGCTGTGGTTCCGTTCACCAACACCTACAAGGCTGAGGGGCAGTTGGGCGGCAACGGTGCCGTGAGCATCAACGCCACCAAGACGCTCACCAACCGCCCTATGGTCGACGGTGAGTTTAAGTTCAACGTGATCAACGCCGCCGATGACAGCAACACGGTGGTTGCCACCGGCACCAACGATGCTAACGGCACCATCAACTTCAGCGCTATCAACTACAGCATCGATCAGATGCTTAAGGACGTGGACAACGGCCTGGCAACACCGAGCCTCGTAGAGGGCAAGGACACCTTCACCTATACCTATAAGGTGACGGAGGATACTGCCAACCTGGACGATGGCGTGAGCGCAATCGACACCGCAGGCTTCCAGATCACCGTAACGGTGACCGATAACGGCGACGGCACGCTCAAGGTTGAGTGGAGCTTTACCGACGCACAGGGTAACCCACTTGGAGAGAATGCAAGCATCACCTTCAACAACACCTACACCGCTCAACCCACCAGCGTTTCGCTTGGTACCGGTAAGCTGATTGAGGGTCGTGCTCTTGCGGCAGGTGAATTTACCTTCAAGCTGGCAGACGCTGATGGTAACGAAATAAGCACTGCTACCAATGAAGAAAACGGCGCCGTAACGTTCGACACCATCACCTACGACACGCCTGGTGATTACACGTACACCATCACTGAGGTTGCTCCGCAAGATACCGATCCCTTCACGGACGGCATCCAGAACAATGGTGTGACCTACGATGAGTCGGTATATAACGCAACCGTAAAGGTTACCGACAACGGTAAGGGCAATTTGACTGCTCAGATTAGTTACAGCACTGAAGATGGCACGGCTCCACTCTTCGTTAACACCTATACGCCTCCTGCCGAACCTGAGCAGGGCACCGATGATGGCGGCTTGTTCGGCATGGCAAAGACAGGCGACTTTATGGGCGGCATGATGGCAGTAATTGCTGCGGTGATTGCTGCAGCAGCTGGCGGTGCAGCGTATGCGGTACGCAAGATGCGTCGTCCTCGCGGGCGTCACGCACGCTAAACAATAAAAGGTCTGGCTTCGGGGCTTAAAACGCAAAGCAGACAATGCTTCGAAGCCAACCAGTTATCAAAACCTTAAGGCCTTCTAGGAAGCGCGGGAAGGTTTTAGGTTCGAGGGAGTTCGAGACAAAAGCGCTCGGGCTCCCTCGCTGTTTAACGAAATCGTGAGGGGATTACGTTATGAATTGGAGTGAGGGGCTCAGACAAAAAGCAGCAGAATTATTCGAAAAAGGCCTTGGCTATAAAGCGGTTTCATCTGAGCTGGGCGTTAATCGCGAAACGGTGCGCGATTGGTCGTACACTTGGCGAGCGTTAGGCACCGACGAATTCCTAAAAAGCCACATCGGAGAGCGTATTGAATATGCGCCGGAGATAAAAGTTGCCGTAGCTCAGGATAGGATTGCGGGCATGGGCGTGGTGGAGGTGATGACGAAATATCACATTCCCAATCGACATCGTGTCAAAGAGTGGGCAGGCATGTACAAGCTTAAAGGCGCTCAGGCATTCGGCCTTGAAGAGAAGCAGGATAGTCCGTGGAACCCGACTGTCCCTTCTTAGGTGCATACCCCCCTGTAATACCTGGTCAAAGGGGGGCATGAAATTTTAATAATCCGTTTTCGGAGCCTTTAATCTGGATAATTGTGATAACTTTATGAATAAGTCATATTTCCATTGCATTAAATTCTCAGCTATATAAAATAAATTATTGCGCTTAGGGCGCAACCAGATAGTGCGGGGTGGAGCAGTCTGGTAGCTCGCCGGGCTCATAACCCGGAGGTCGTAGGTTCAAATCCTGCCCCCGCGACCAAG
>FR896077.1:8897-31143 GCA_000435475.1 Cryptobacterium sp. CAG:338
ATTTGTCTATAAAGACGCTAAGTTCACGCAATTTTGCTACTAATGCAAAAAAGTCGCGAAAACGCTCCTGGCGTTTGGAAGTAGCGGTAAACCACCAAGACTTTTACACCACGAATAGTAGAGGATCACAACTGCAATCCTATTTGCAGTGCGCGATAGTCAACGATTTAAAATTTCCGGTTTTTTCCTCCGTAAATGACAAGTAAAGCGAGTTGTGTACTGGTCTCGTCAAACAACGTAGCGTTGAAAGAAAGCAGTGTGTCATAAAACATCAAATAATGGTAACAACCTCAACAAAAGAGAGCCTTTTATTCCCGTGTTTCCCCAACGGGTGCAATCAATCTATACACAACTCGACTTACTTGCCAAAAAGGCCGCCGAAAACCGGAAATTCTGTTTCTCCACAAATTGCCACTTCAGTCAAATAAAGTGATCCTTTTGAAAAAGTCTTCCTAACCGTGAAAACCCGCTTCTCCACAGATTCTAATAAATGACGATTACTCTCTTAAAATGGGAGTTGGTTAGTAACAAATTCCAAACGGACCACCTTTAGGGAATATTCTGCGTCGTTAAGTGATATACAGAGCATTTGAAAAGGACTAAAGCGCGATGTCAGAATCAAAGATTTCGATTGCACTGGTAAAACGTGGCGAACAAAAGTCACGCATATTAAGGCCAGTGAAGGTGGCGATTATTATGTATAAAATTCTTGCAAGTGTTCTTGCAATTTTGCTTTCTACCCAAATGATAGTGCCGCTTGCTTTCGCGGCTGAACAATCAGAAGGGAAAGCTGATAAAGGTTCGCGGGATGTAGGCGCAAGTGAACTATCTGGAGAAGCAGCGTTAGGGGCGACGTCCTTAATGATACCGAGGACATCATCGACAGCATCGGGGACAACAGTGTCAGCGGCATCGGCGGAGAAAGGCGCAATATCGTCAGCGGCAGCGCAGACTGGTGCAGCGGCATCTACTGGCGTGCAGACTGGCGCATCAGCATCGACTGGCGCGTCAGCTAGTGCATCGCCATCTACTGATGTATCGGCTGACACGTCACCATCAACAACGGAATACACAACGCCGTCAACGGCAGATTCGGCTGCGCTGCCAACGGCATCACCAGCAAACTCCAATGCAGCAAAGTCAGCGCATTTTTCGCTCAATCAAAACACTATAGGTAATGATGGTCTTCCTACGAGCGTCACCATAACGCTCGATTGCTCAGGAAAAGAGGGCGACAGTTTCGTTCTTAAAATTTCAAAGGGAGAGACGTATGGACTGAGCGATCTCGACTTTGAAAAAATCGGAACTCTAGGCACTTCAAAACTCAGTGAAGATAGCCAGTACTACTACATTACCGATACGCTCTCGCAGGCAGGTTCTTTTAATCAGTCGATAACCCTTAGCCAGAAGAACAATTATGCAGGGCAGCCCTTACTAAAAGAGATCGGAGAGACCGCTAAAACGGTCGAGCTTAGTTCTGGTGGAGAAACAATTCAAGAAGAGTTGTTTACGCAGTATATCAAGCCAGGTATAAATCCAAGCGTAAAGCGCATCAATCCAACTACTTCAAGTGCGCCAGCCGTTATTCCTCGCGTTAACTACACCTATGAAGTTAATTTAGGAGAAAACACCGGCGTGGATGACAGCACTTCTTATAGTAGTGCTCAAGCGAATTCGGGCATCAATTACGGCACGACAGTCATTATTCCGGTGCCAGAAGGTTTTCAGCTTGATGCTGAAGCTACCGCGGCAAGCAACGGCTTTACCGATGGAACGACCATCACCCAAGAGGGTGGAGCAGGAAGCGCTCTTGTAATCAGTGTTCCAAAAGGGGCTGGTGCGCAGTATCACCAAGGAAAACCAGGGTACAAACTTGTTGGATCCTATGAAATTCCTATCCCAGAATCAGACGTTAATCTAACGGCATCAGGAACCGCCCATGTAGAAACAAAGGTAAATGAAAAGGGTAATGTGATCTCCGCAGATTTTTCTCCGTGGACTGAAGTCATTCGTGGATTGAGCAGCGGACTAGGGGCAGGATCGGTTAAAACTTCAGCATCGGGAGTTTCTACTTCAAGAGAACTCTTGTTAGACGAAGACGAAAGCAATGACCCAGGATTTCTGAATACGTTTGGATTTGATAATGATTCTGCTTTAGTGCTAAAGGAAGGCGCTGGACTTGGAAGCAACCCCACGTTTACTATTGATATTGCGAACGGTATGGCGGCCTCTTCAATAAAGACTCCTGCAGGTTCGGGAAATCTTGCGGGAACAAAATCGTTTTCGTATCAAGTTACTTACAACGACGGCACAACTACGGAAGGAACCATTGACGCGGGTGCTTCTCTTGACGCACCGGAAGGCAAAACAATCAAGCAGGTTATTCTGAAGCCTGATCAGGTTCTACCTGGCGCACGCAGCGATAACGCTTCTACTAATACCCGTGGTAATAACTTCATTGTGTATGGCAAGGTTTCCAAAACCTATCTTTGGGATGATGACGCTCATAAAGCAGGCGACACGGTTTCCGTTGGTGATACGCTCACCTCGTCGTTTTCCTTTGAAGTAGAAAAGATGCCAAACAATAAGGGAGAAATGCGAGCTTCAGTAAAATCAAGTGCATGGAGCGAACAAAAAGTAATCGGAGCTGAGAGCTTAAAAACAAGTCTTTCAGTATGGACTTATCAGTCGAGCAGAATGCCTGGAGTTGCCGATGCGGGTAAAACGGCAGTAACGGGAACGGGCAATTCAAACGACACCACAGATACCATCTATGAGCCAATTTTCTATACGGTATTACCGACGGGGCTTACGTATAACGGCAAAGTGGAATGGCTTGCAGGAAACCCTCAGGTATCAACCTTTTGGACGGGAAGTGGTGCCGATGCTCATCAGGTAATCAAGGCGGATTATTCTGGTACGGGCTACTCGTTCAAGACGAAAACCTCTGCAGTTAATGCCTTTCATCTTGCTGCTGATGGCGATCTTATGCCTGGTACCTATCAGATTTACACTTTTGTCACTACCTCAACGGGAATGACCAATAAGAAGGCAACCGACGAAAAACAGTGGAACCCCGAAATGACCGAAGGGCATGCGGATAAAACGTATTGCGTCGGAACAAGTAACTGGACGGTTTTGCAAGCAAAAGCTCTGATGCCGTTTTCAGTAGCAAGCGGAAATCTTGACGAGGGGCACTTTATTCATGCTGGTCGTTCGGACGATAAAGGGTCCGAGGATATGGCTTTTGCGGTAAATATCATCAACGCCACGGCAAATGAAGTAAAAGGAGCAAAGCTTGCTGTGAATCTTCCCGCGACAGATGATGGAGTAAGCGAATTTAACTTTACCTTGAACGGTCCGATTTCACTCGACGGCACTCAAAGCCAGCAAGCTAAGGTGTACTATTCGACCGAAAAGTTCGATCTTTCTCAGGTTTCAGCTCCTGATACGGGAAACCTCTTAACTGCAAGTCAAGTTAGCGACTGGAGTCAAGTTAAAGCGGTGCTTATTGATGCGGGAAATATGGCTGGTAATACAACCTTGGGAAGGGTACTAATTGAAGGAAAAGATGCCACATTAGACAACGATGCGGGAAAGACAGCTTATCTATCCTATACGCTTTATTCGAACGATCTTCTTCCTTCTCGTGTTGGCTTAAAGGATGGCGCCCGAATCGCAGTAGAGGGAACTTCTACAGTGGGTACCGTTCTCCAATATATTGATGATCAAGGCGTCACGCAGTCAATTCCACTGAATTTCACGCGATCGTATCGTAATAACAAGGATCATATTTCTGCTGAGGATTTTCCGAAAAGCCTCAACGATTTTGGCGCGGATGATCAGGCGAAGATTGCTGGGATCTTGAATTTGCTTGGTGGAAAATATGAACCAGACAAAGATCAGTTCCCTTCTGCAGTGCTAGATAATGGTACAAAAACCTGGAGTTCCGATCTGGAAAATAAGGTTGTTGCTTTTGGTGATTTAGCTCGCCCTTATGCCGATGGAGACCAGGTGGTTTATAAGCTCATTCAGGTTCCCCAGAATCCAGACGAACCTGGCGACAAGCCTGGTGATGGCGGAGATAATCCTGGTGGCGGTGACAACCCTGGCAGCGGTGATTCCGGCGATAACCCCAGTGACGGCGGCGACTCTCATGGAGATAATCCCGATCAGGGAACTGACCCGAATGATTCAAACGATCCTAATGACACCCACGATTCGAGTACGGTTCCGGAAAACAATGGTTCAGAAGCTCAGAATAAAGCTGCGAATCATTCAGAAGAGCAGTCTAATGCTGCATCGCAGAAAAACCTTCCTCAAACAGGGGATGGGATACTGCTTCTGGTTGTTTCTTGTGTAGCAATCCTGGGTATTGTAGGTGCTGCGGTGGCTGTTTTTGCTCTTCGCAATAAAAAGTAACGACGAGCTAGGAGTAGCTATGAGCGAAGGGTGTGAACGATTGCGAACAGCTTCAAGCGAGGAGCGCGACCGACGATGCAAGCAAGGAACGCAACCGACTATGCAATCGAGAAACGCGACTGACGATGGGTAGCAGAAGCTCGTTTCGAGAGACTCTAGTTAGCTACGAGATTCCTAGAATTTTCTTGTAGATGTCTTCATCGGAGTCAAGGAAGACGTTAAAAACAATCACCGGTATTTCTTTTCCTGTTGATTCGCGATCGTCCAGCCAATCTTGCACTGTTTTTACCGCAATACGTGCGGCATCTTCTGCAGGAAATCCGAATACGCCAGTGCTGATACAGCAAAATGCCACAGAGGTATCTCCTGCTTCAACGCTTGCATCAAGACAACTACGATAACTTGATGCAAGCTGTTCGCGCAGTTTGTCATTAAGAGCGCCATTGGCGATAGGGCCAACCGTGTGAATTACATGTTTGGCAGGCAAGTTATAAGCGGGAGTTATCTTCGCCTTGCCGGTGGGTTCTTCGTGGCCTTGCTCGATCATTATGCGCGCGCATTCGTAGCGAAGCTGCATTCCAGCAAAGGTATGAATGGCGTTATCGATGCAATAGTGAAGGGGTGCCCAGCAGCCAGTCATTCCAGAATTAGCGGCGTTGACAATAGCATCGGCTGCGAGTGTGGTGATATCGCCTTTCCAAAGACGAAGACGTGGATCGAGAGGCGATGGCGTTGCTTCGTCAACGGTTATGATTCCTGCCTCTTCAATCATTCCCTGAAGTAATTCATCTTGTGCGGCAAGCAAGTCTGTATCAGCTCGCCAAGGTTCGCGCATATTTACGAGCGCTCGAAATGCAAGCCATAACTGAGTGGTTGAGGCGTTGTCTGTCTCTATTGCCGTGCGGTCAGGAACAATATCAAGCAGTGCTTGAGTGATGTATCCACCATTGTCTAGGCGCTCTTTCATGAGGCGCTTTACCAGGTAGAGGCAAAGATCATGTTTGCGTTGCTGGTTCATGAGGCATCCTTTCGAAGCTTACTCAGAATTATAGAGGGCTTGTCATGAAGGGCTTGGCATTTGTTACTTTTTGAGCGGAAAGTAAGTGGCGAGCGAAACAGGGATTATAGGAAATGGGGCGAACATCTGAGGGAAGTTGACTGCCGCAAATGAAAATAAATGACAAACAAGCAGCAAATGGTGAACAAATGAAACAAGTCTGTTTCTCGCTTCTTGGTAAGGCTTAAAAAACAAAAGAGAAAGCAAACGACCCCAAACAAACGGCTCCTAGTCAGTGGCTCCAAACAAACAGCCCCTAGCAAGCGGCTCCTGATCAAGTGTTAAGGGTGTTTTATTGCGGTTTATTTGGATGGTTTTAACTATTTTTCCAGCTAACAAGGGTTATCGGTTTCGACTATAGCCAGTATTCGGTTTTTAGGATTAACACTTGTGGGAAAAAGCGGGTAGGATTGAACCCCGTCAATCGAAATCCTGAAGCAATTCAAGTGTTTTCAGAAATGCTGAATCAGGAATCTATAACTCGTCGAGAGGAGGACTTGTGAGCAGTCTATCAAAAGAATTATTACGCGGCTGTAATAGCTTTAACGAGCGAATGCGAATTGCTCGAATGCGCAAGTCCGACGACGTGCTGGGCAAGATCAATGGCCCGATTCTCAAATTTGCTGATACGCAAAGATACGATTCTTAATTCTCATTTCTTCGAAAGGAAAATCCATGACAAAGTTCATTTCTCGTAAACTGTTTGCCGTAATTACGATTGCGGTAGCTCTTTGTGCTGCCCTTGCCTTAACGGGATGTAGTGGTAGCTCAACCGATTCTGCCTCTGAAGACTCTGCTGACAAAACCATCAAGGTAGCTGCTGTACCTACTCCTCATGCAGAAATTCTCAACGATGTAGTTAAGCCCCTTTTGGAAGAAGAGGGTTATACCTTAGAGGTAACCGAATTCACTGATTACGTACAGCCAAACACGGCAACCGAAGATGGGGAAGTTGATGCAAACTACTTCCAGCATGGTCCTTACTTGGAAAATTTCAACTCTGAGCGTGGAACTCATTTGGTAAGTGTAACTTCAGTACACTATGAGCCGTTGGCTATCTATCCTGGCAAGGTAAACTCTTTGGATGATTTGCAGCAAGGTGCAACCGTTGCAGTTCCTAACGATCCTACGAACGAAGCTCGCGCACTTTTGCTTCTTCAGCAGGAAGGCCTGATTACTCTGACTGAAGGTGTGGGCGTTAATGCTACGATCAACGATATTGTTGACAATCCGCTCGATCTTCAAATTGAAGAACTCGAGGCAGCAGTTGTTCCTACAGTATTAGCTGACGTCGACGTTGCTTGCATCAATGCAAACTACGCTATCGAGGCTGGCCTTACCGTAAACGACAATGCTCTGGCGGTTGAAAGTGCTGATGGTGACGCAGCTCAGACCTATGCAAATCTGCTTGTTGTTAAGGAAGGCAACGAAAACAACGAGGGCATTCAAGCTTTGGCAAAGGCTCTGAATTCCGACGAGGTTCGTGATTACATCACCAACAACTATCAAGGCTCAGTATTGCCAGTATTCTAAGTAAGTATTCAAATTCTTTGAAGGTCGTCCAAAAGGACGGCCTTCTTCAACGTGAAACGATGGAGATTACAAAAAAGGGGGAACATATACCATGATCAATGTTGATGAATTAAGGAACGCTCCTGTTGCGATTTTAGGTGGCGGCGCTGTTGGAAAAACCTGCGGTGCGGATTGCGCACTCGCTGGTCAAGAGGTTCGCATTTGCGATCTGGATCCTTTCTTTGAAAAAACCCTGGGTACCGTTATTAAGACGGGCATTACTTTGCAGGACAAGGCTCCCGGAACTCAGACTAAATATGGTTTTCGCCGTATGGGTAAAGGAGAATTTGCGCTGGCAACCAATTCGGTAGCGGAATGCGTAAAAGGCGCAAAGCTTATCATTGTTGGTATTCCTTCTGTTGCTCATGAAATCTTCTTTAAGGAACTTATTCCTTGTTTGGAAGATGGGCAGATCATTCATATCATTCCTGACAACTATGGTTCTCTGAAATTGCGCAAGATGATGCGTGAAGCGGGGTGCACCAAAAACGTTATCATCGGTGGTTGGTCATCTGCTCCTTACGGTACGCGTGTGGATACCGAGGGTGGCGTAATGAAACCTACGTGCAGTTTGGTATATCGTGCCATTACGCTGCGTGGTGCTGCGCTTCCCGCAAAGGATACGGAAGATTTCGTAGAAAGCTCCAAAGCGCTGGGTTGTTTTGACGCTATCACCGAAGGCGACGGTGCGGTTTGTGGCGATACGGTGCTCGATATTGGTTTTTCGAATGTGAACCCTGTTATTCATGTTCCTGGTACGGTGCTGGGTGTATCTACGATGGAAAACTTCAGCACGGTACTGGGCAAAAATGCCCATGAGTACAGCATCTATTCACATTCTTTCTGTCCTTCTATCAGCGAGGTTCAGTATCAGTTCTACAACGAAGAAATTGCACTGGCAGAAGCTATTGGGGTAGGTATTCAGCCTTTCAAGAAGGAAGTATTTTTCCAGCGCACCAGCGTATTGGGAGAAGAATACATGGGAGAAGGTTGCAATGTTCCCTTTGAAGAGGAATGGGAAGTAGGTTATGCAACAGGTCCTTTCACGATTCAGAATCGCTATGTAACCGAAGACGTACCTGTTGGCTGCCATGTATACCATGA
Organism: Cryptobacterium sp. CAG:338; assembly: GCA_000435475.1. Taxonomy (GTDB): domain Bacteria; phylum Actinomycetota; class Coriobacteriia; order Coriobacteriales; family Eggerthellaceae; genus Anaerotardibacter. The sequence continues at coordinate 17,053 of FR896077.1, forward strand.
GTTGGGCAAAAAATTCGGAGTGCCAACGCCGGTTATCGATTCGATGATCGTGCTTGGTGGCGTTATGAATAAGACCGACTACATGGCAACGGGTCTAACCCTTGAAGAACTTGGTATTGCTCATCTGGACAAGGATCAACTGCTTGCTTATCTGCACGAGGGCGAGTATGTAGAGGCATAACCTGTACTATCTGCGCTCAACTGAGTGATCTGTGGCTGGCGTTGTCGTGGGCAGTTATTGTTCGGGATAATGCCAGCCTTTTGTATAATCCAAAGCATTCACAACGAATGTTCGAGACTGCAGGTCCAAACAGAGAATTAACGAAACTACGGGTTCAAACAGGGGATTCGTAGGACTATGGAGCAAAGAGGAAACAATGGCAGTTACGTGGGGTAGCGCCTATGGCGCAATAATAAACGAAGAACAACGTCGAGGCGTTTTTGGGCTTCCGCCTCGTTATACCAGTGGACAAACCTTAGGCATTATTGCAGTCGATCTAGATTATCCGAAAGTTCCAGGCAATGTGGTCAATGCAACAACGTACGATTTTCCCGTGCTCTACGAGATGGTTTCGTTTGAAATCGAACAACTTTTTGCAGGTGATCCTGCTATCAAGCAGCAGGTAATTGAAGCTGCAAAAAAGCTTGAAGCCGAAGGAGTTCGTGCCATTATTGGTGCTTGCGGTTATTTTGCTCACTTTCAAAAAGATGTTGCTGCTGCGGTGGGAGTACCCGTATTTATGTCGAGCTTATGCCAGCTTGCAACCATTAAAACATGGCTTCCTTGCGATAGAAAAATTGCAGTCTTCGCCGCTGATGGCGCAAGTATTGATGATGAATTTCTGTCAAACGTCAACACTACTACCGACCAGATTGTCGTGGTAAATGTGGGCGATATGGAAAGTTTTGCTCCTATCCGCTGGGGGAAGGGTCCTCTTAACAATGGAAAACTTGAGGACGATTTGTGCGCGCTGGCAAAATCAGTATGCGAGAGCGATCCAAAGATCGATGCGATTCTTTTAGAATGTAGCGATTTGCCGCCATACGCCGCTGCAATTCAACGCGCAACAGGCTTGCCTGTTTTCGACTTTATTACCCTTGCAAAATGGGTGGAAAGTGCTGTGATGCAACGTCCTTATTACGGAGCATTTTAAAGCAAGAAATATACTGGCATCACTCAATCGCTTGAACCTCTGCCTAATTATGGAGTGCCTTAAAGTAGGAGACGCACCTAAAGCACCTATGGTGCATGGAATTCATCTTTAAGTTTGCTGAGTTTTTGTTTAGGCCTTTCTCGGGTTTGCTATGGTTGGGCAGAGCTTGTTTAAGACTCTATGGGTTTTGTTATGGCGTGCCAGGATCCGCCTAAGACTTGGTGGGTTTCGTTGTGGTCTAACAGGTTCTGCCTCGGACTTTGTGGGATTTGTTGTGGTGTGTCAGGGTTTGTTTAAGATCTGGTGGGTTTTGGCAAAACATACTTGATGCCTGTTTTTTGCGACAGCCTGGTAATAGTAGAAGCCGCCTGAATAAGTTCGTCTATTTCTCCATCCGTCAAACCGTCAAGGTTAGACTGTAGCGTCATATTTAAGTCACGCATATGGTCATCTAACATGAGAACTGCGGTATCGGTAAGATGTACGATAACCATACGGCGATTTTCTTCGTTGCGCTCAGAAGCGATGAGCCCTTTTTCACGAAGACCATGAATGGCACGGGTTGCCTGTTCGGGGGCAATATATACCTTTGCGCTTAAAGTGGACATATTCATAGGGCCATCCGAATACAGAGCCATAAGTATATCCATCTGGGTTTTAGTAACAGAAACGGGAAGCGGGGCTGACAGAACAGTCCTCTTGAATAATTCGTTGAAAAAAAATGATGCCTGAATAAGAGATTGTGCATCGGTGTTGCTAATCATAGGTGCGTTCCTGTCCGCGGAGGATATCTTCGCTCGCTTTTTCTCTTGTTGCTTTTTCATTATAGAGACTACGACCCAAAATTTACGTGCGTTCAATTCATGTTTTGTTTTCCTTCTTTTACTTACTATTACTTGACTTTAATCAAGTGTTCCATACACTTGATAATCGTCAACTTTTAATAGGGGTACGAGCGATTGACGTATCTCATCAAGGCAATCACAAAAAAGTAAAGGTAATGAAAGCGAGAAAAATGACTCCCCTAGGCTTATCAAACGAACAAAGAAATATGGTAGCGGTGCTTCTTTGTGGTGCAGTGCTGGTAGTGTTGAATCAAACACTTCTTTCTCCAGCGCTTCCTTCCATCATGCAGCATTTGCAGGTAGATGCCACGACGGTGCAGTGGTTAACTTCTGCTTATGCCTTAGTTGAAGCGGTGGTAATACCTCTTGCTGCGTGGTTTATGGGTCGCTTTAGTACACGTGTTTTATTTATGGGCGGCATGGCACTTTTTGGCGCAGGTAGTTTAGTTGCTGCGCTTGCTCCTTTTTTCGCCATTCTCTTGGTTGGCCGCATTATGCAGGCAATGGCGACGGGCGTCATGATGGTAATGGTAATGTCGCTTATCCTTCTTACGTTTCCTCGTGAAAGCCGCGGAAAAGCGATGGGCTTGGTGAGCTTGGTTATTGGCTTTGCTCCTGCGATAGGACCTACGCTTGGTGGACTGCTTGTTGACGTGGTTGGTTGGCGTGCGCTGTTCTGTATCGTCGTGGCGTTTTCGGTGCTTATTATTTTGTTTGCTGCTCGTGCGCTCAAGAATCGTGAAGGATTTCCTCGTACCTCAGCTGATGCACCCTCGATCATTTTTTCATCAATCGGTCTTGCGGCACTTCTTTACGGATTGTCCTCGTTTGCTTCCTCTGACCATGTTGAAGTATGCGTAGCTCTTATGGTGGCGGGCTTGATATTTGTAGGACTATTTGTATGGCGGCAATTTAAGATAGATGAACCAATGCTCCGTCTTGAGGTTTTGTATAGCCGTCGCTATCGCATGGCGTTTATCGTGTGTGCTTTGCTTCAGGCAATTCTTATTGGCTTGAGCGTAATAATGCCTCTGTATATTCAGAACGTGTTGGGTTATTCGGCAACTATCAGCGGTTTGGCTACGTTACCAGGTGCTCTACTTGGGGCGATTGCCGGTTTAGTTGGAGGCAGAATCTTTGACCAGCATGGAGTTCGTGGTGTTGCGTTAGGTGGCGTTGCGGCACTTTGCATTGGTTGTATCGGTATGTACTTCTACGCGATTGATAGTTCAATGGTATTAGTAGTTGCTGCAAATATGGTTACCTGTGGGGCGCTCCAGATTTTGTTCACTCCTATTAATACGTGGGGCGTCAATTCTTTGAATAATGAATTAGTGCAACACGCAACTGCAACAACCAACACGGTCAACCAAGTGGGCGCTTCTTTGGGTACGGCACTTATTATGTCTTTTAGTGCATTGGGTACTTCAATGGCACCTCAAGGAAGTGAGCTTGAACGAATATTCTATGGCTATCATTGGTCGTTTACGTCAGTGCTGGTACTTGGAGTTATCGCACTTCTTTTAGTGGTGTTCTTCATTCGTAATATGAAGTCCGACAAAGTGGCTGCAGCAGCCAAAAGCGAACCTCAAGCAAAGGAGGAGATTGGCGTGTATCAAACAGTAGGAGAAGTTATGGATACTAATCCCGTTGTTGTTCCTCTTGATGCGCCAATGAGCACGGCAGCAAAGATTTTGGCGGGCGCAGATGCTAGTGGAGCGGTTATTGTTGATAAGCAAGGAACGGCTCGTGGTTTCATTTCTAACAGTGACATTCTCCGCTTCTTTGCTGATGAGTCTCGCCTGGTAACGGGTATGGCGGGATTTGTGGTATTGCGTGAGCTTGATAATGAAGATGTACGCAAGCAAATTGTTCGCATGAAAGACATTCAGGTTGTCGATGTTGCTACCAAAAAAGTTATCGGTGTATCGCCCGATACTACGTTGGGTGAGGCATGTAAATTGCTGGCAGAAAAGCGCTTAAAAGTATTGCCTGTGCTTGATGGCGACAAACTCGTGGGTGTTGTTCATCGAAGCAATCTGGTTCGTCTTATTGCTGAGGTACTGGAGGAAGATAAATAAAGATAAGCTGTTAATCTGAGGTAAGCTATAGGGAGGCGCTAACAAAGTTCTTAGTAGAGTTGTTAGTGGAGCGCTTAGTAGAGCTTTTAATGGAAAGCTAATAAATGCACCAACAACGTAGCTAATGAAGCTGTCAATCAAGACGCTAATAAGCTACTAACAAAGTCGCGCGTAGCAGAGGAAGGAAGAGCCGATGGCTCTGTATCAAGATATCGCTTCGTATCATCCCTTCAATGAGCAAGAGGCGGCTGATAGACACGTCATGCTGCGCGCGCTTAAATCAAATCGCTTTTGTTTCGATAGAAAGTCACAAGCTCATTTCACGTGTTCTGCATGGGTAGTAAATCCTGAAAAGACACAAACCATCATGGTGTTTCACAACATCTATAACTCATGGAGCTGGATTGGTGGGCATGCAGATGGATGTAGCGATTTAGCTGCAATAGCTTTGCGTGAACTTCGAGAGGAAACAGGAGTGGAACATGCTCGCATTGTTTCTCCTTGGGAATGTGTGGATAGGTCAAGTCGAAGGCTAAATGCCGACCAAAAGGCAAAAGCAAGCGCAAATGAAATCTCAAATGAAACAGCGAGCGCAAACAAAATCCCCAATGAAGTAGTGAATGCAACCGCACCATCTCCTACAAGCCCTCTTTTCTCTCTTGAGGTGTTAACGGTCGATGGACATGAAAAGAATAATCGCTATATAAGTTCACATTTGCATCTCAATGTCACATATCTTGTAGAAGTTGATCCTTCTGAAGCGCTCAGAATAAAACCCGATGAAAACAGCGGAGTTAAATGGGTTTCTTTAGATCAGGTTCTGAATATGTCAGATGAGCCTTGGATCCGTGAGCACATTTATGCCAAATTACTTGCGAAATTGAATCTGCTTAAACAGTTGGTGTGAGAAAGATCTCATACGAGAAAAGCCTCAATATGAGAACGACCTCGATATAGGAAGGACCTCAATACGAGGACGCCTCGATATGAGAAAGTTCTCGATATGCGAAGTGTCTCAATATAAGAAAGATTTCGATATGAGAAAGACGGTTTCTTTATACGAGATTTCTGACAGATTTGCCCGCTAGAGTAAAAGAAGCAAGGAATTAAATTATTAGCAAATGCTAATGAATATTGAAATAAATCTTAGCATTTACTAATATTTAAAAATGAAGGAGCCTTTATGACTAAAAGGCGAGATTTAGTGCTGCTTCTTACGAAAAATGGTTTCTGGTCGGTTGGTGGTACTAGGCACGAGAAGTTCACCAATGGGAAAGTAACCGTTTTGGTAAAACGTCATCGAGAGATCGAAGATATAGTTGCGCAGAAAATACTACGACAAGCAGGCTTACGCTAAAGCGGAGGGATAGGCAATGATCTATATTCGAGAATTCGAGTTTTATCTTAGCGAAAGCGGACAAATTATCGCTGAACCATGCGACATGGAGGGCGGAACGTTTGGTTCTGATTTACGTGACGCAGTAGAGTCTGCAAGTGATTGGCTCTACGAAACTGTGCTGGATAATTTGGCTAACCATAAGGTACCTGAAGGCGGCAAGTTAAATCATTCTCCGAAGCATGGAGGACGCATTATCGCGGTTTCGGTAAAGTGCGATCTGTCTCATGCAGATGCGGTGACCGCAGCGGATGCCGCACGAATGTTGAAGGTTAGTTCAGCTCGGGTGGCGCAAATGTGTTTAAACGGAAAATTAACTTCCTGGAAAGAGGGAACTAAGCGTATGGTCCTGAGAAGTTCTATCGAGGCACGACTTGAAGAATGCCCTAAAGCAGGAAGACCAAGAAAGCCACAACGACAGTCTAAAAAAGCGTTAGAGGTTTAAAGCGTCGAGCTCTATGATCGTACGCTTTTTATTAAAACTAAAAGCGCAATAATGCAGTATATAAATGCTATTCCGCAGGTGAGCACTGGAGAAATTGTTGAAGCCATATTCCCAAAAACAAAGAGATCTATAAGTTCTGGCGCTGCTCCAGTAGGAAGCATCCAGGGTGATACTTCAATCAGCGCATCCAGGGTGGCGGTGATACTGCCGCAGAATAATATAGGAGCTCCCCAAGAAGATGCACGTTGTTGGTCGCTGAGTTGCATGCCAAGCGCAACAGAAATAAACGCGACGGGAATAGTGGTAAAAAGCAAAAGAAGAGCGGTTTCGCCTGCACGCCCTAGATCTCGTGTTATTCCAAACGCACAGATGAAAGAGACCAGTTCGCAAACGATAATGCATCCAATTACTTTTCCAGCAGCAATGGTTGCGCGACTGGTGCCAGATAAAAGAAGCGTTTGTTCAGTTCCTCGTTCACGTTCTTCTGCCAAGATGCATACGGTCCCAATTCCGCCAATGCTGCACACGGCAAGCTGACAGAGAAATGGCACTGAAAACCATTCGAAGAAGTGAAAAAAGTCAGTGAACAATAGTGCAAAAAAAAGAAGCACGAAAATAGTAGCAGCCATAGAAGGGTTTGCTGCAAGCGAACGCACTTCATGAAGAGCGAGAGCAACTACCTTGCGAAGATTATCCATGGCTATTTCATTCCTAAGGTGGCACGCATTTCTTCAGCGCGTCCCTTTGCAAGAGGAATCGAGCTGTGTGCAACGTCCGACAAGGTTAGATTAAATGAGTTGCGAGTAAAGCGCTCCACTTTTGCGACTCGCTGTACGTTTACGATGTAAGAACGATGGCATCTAAAAAAGCCAAAACGGGTAAGTTCTTTTTCTAGTTCATCGAGAGTAGAAGGTGTTTGGTAAAGTTCGCCACGCACTGAAACGAAAATCTGGCGATTAACACTTTCAATAAAATCGATTTCTCGAGGATCAAACAAAAGCGTAGAAGATCCTGCTTTAGCCTGAACTTTACATACTTGGACTTCATCTCCCGCAAAAGCAATCGTGTCGTTGTCAGATTCTTTTAAGGAATCCTCTTCTTCGGAAGCTGCTTTAGTTTCGCCTAAGCTATCTTCTAATGTTTGCGCAGGGAAGAAGCGTCCTTCTTCTTCCCACCAAGCATCGCCTGGCATTAATAGTGCTTCACGGAGCGGTTCGCCAACGGTAATGAAAATCGTGCCTTTTTCAGTTTCGCTGGCAATCCAATTAAGAAAGAGCGATCGAGAGTCGGGACCAAGTTCAAGTAGAGGGCGCTCGCAGAATACGACTTCAGGTTCAAAAAGAGCCATACGCGCAAAATTCATCAAGGCGCGTTCTTCAGGAGTAAGCTTTAAAACCGAAGTGTTCTTCTTTTTGTTCAGCCCAAAATGATCAATCACTTCTTTGGCGGTAATCTTGCTTCCCGCAAGGCGTGCAAAAAATTTCAAGTATGAACGTACCGTATCGCGTTCGAAGCCTTTGTCGGACTCAAGATAAAACGCGCAGCGTTTCTTTTGATAAACCGAGCGTACCGCAGCAAGGACGCTTCGACTGGTTTCGCGTCCGCATTCCAAATGGATGCTTTTATTAAGTTCGCCTTGTATAAGTTCTTCAACGGAATTGTAGTCGGGCGAATTTGCTGTCATGTAGTCGTCCTCGTGTGGGTTGGTTGGCAATTCGTTTGCTTGGAAAATCTTTCGTCATGCGAAATGGTATCACAGGACGTACGGGCGAAGATGTGAGGGGCATTGTTCGAAGCGGGAAAGATGCTCCTTTCGTATAGCCCAGTGCTCCTTTCGTAGTTTGGCGTGCTCCCGTCATACCGAAACTCTGTATCTGAACTGGCGTTCATGAAAAACTTCAGGTGTCCCAAGGAAAAACTTGAGAAAACTTGAGAAACGCAAAACGAAGCACAGAAAATGCGATGGCAAAACGAAAAGGAGACAACAATGGGTTCGCAATTCCTTATGAGCATTCTTAAAGATAGTGGGATAGCAGATATTGCTATTTCGATCGTTGATTACTTTATCGGGCGCAAAGATAGCAAAAACGCTCAAAATGGCAAAGGCGGGATTAAAGATCGCAAGGGTGGTTTTACTAAGAAGGAGGGTCTGCAATGAGTGTGGTAATGGCGATGGAAGGGGTTAACCTTTCCTTTAAGATTGGATCAGGGCCTCGCGCCGCTCATAAGCAGGTACTCGACAATCTTTCTTTTGCGGTTCGTCGCGGTGAAGCATTTGGATTTTTGGGGCCTTCTGGCGCAGGAAAGACCACTACTATCAAGTTGTTAACGCGGCAGTTGAAAAAAGATGGAGGACGCATTCAGCTTTTTCATCGTCCTATTGAAAATGCGAGCGATGCCGACTATGAACGTATCGGAATTCTGTCTGACACGAGCGCTCTCTATGAACGCTTATCTATCGAAGATAATTTGAAGTTTTATGCCAAAGTTCGTGGAGTTTCTCCTAAGGGCATTCCTGTATTGCTTGAACGGATGGGGCTTCAGGATGATCGCAAGACACTTATCAAGAACTGTTCAAAGGGTATGAGGCAGCGTGCTGCTTTATTGGCGGCGCTTATCCATTCGCCTGAGTTGTTGTTTCTCGATGAGCCAACTAGTGGGCTCGATCCGGCGGCTCGCGCTGAAGTGCATCGTATGCTTGCAGAACTTAAGGCGGCAGGAACGACGGTATTTCTGACGACGCACGATATGTCGGAAGCAGATGGCGTGTGCGATAGAATAGCTATTCTTGACGAAGGCCATATTGCAGCGTGCGATTCTCCTGAAAAGCTCAAGCTTGAACACGCACGGAATAACGTCACCATTCACACTAAAACACGCGGGGTGATTTCAACTACCAAAGATGCGGCGGGTGCTGCAATAATTAGTGAGTTGCTAGAATCGGGCGAATGTTTATCCATTCATTCTGATGAACCAAATTTAGAGGAAGTCTTTTTGGATTTGACGGGGAGGGAGTTCTAATGCAAGCAACTATGAGGAAAATTGGGGCTCTTTGCCAAAAAGATTTTATCGACATGTTTAAAAATCCCAGTATGTTGGTGTGCTTGATTATGCCAATCGGTTTTGCAGTGCTCTTCCGCTATATGCTCAGTGATGTAGGGGTAGCAACCGTTGGCGAGGATCCTAATGCGGCGGGAGCTGCAGTAGGCCAAATACTCGCTACGTTCGAGTTGTCATCTTCGCTTTGCATGGCAATAGGTATGGTTGTAAGCATGGCGGTGGTCTATGGGATTGCTGAAGAAAAAGAAAAGCACACCTTGCGCACACTCATGCTTGCGAATGTAAGTGCTGGACAAATTATTGTGTCGCGTGCGCTCATTTCTTTGGTGATGATGCTTATAGTGGCAGCAGCATGTTTTTTCATTGCTGATGTTTCTGAGGTAACTCTCTTGCTTCCTTATTTGGGATTGGGTGTTCTTGGGTCATTGCCTATAATTCTGCTTTCGTTGGTGCTGGGGCTTGCTTCGCGTGATCAGATGACTGCGGGACTGTATGCCGTTCCTGTAATTTTGATAGCATTGGCGCCTATGTTTGGTGCTTACAACGAAACGGTATCTGACTTTGTTTTGTACTTGCCAACTGGTGGCATGAATACACTCGTGGGCTTGATGATGCAGGGTAACTTATTTACGAATGAAGCATTGGTTCCTTTAGCGGTGACCTTGGGTTGGACTGTTGGTTGTGCAATTTTGTTCGTGGCGCTCTTTAAGCGCTTGGTGCGAGATAACTAGCAATTTGCTGACGATTTCTAAGATTTTTGTTCTCGCGGCTTCTTACATTGTCTGTTAAAGGTTTTGTTCTCTCAGTTTCTCGCATTGCCTGTTTTAAGATTTTTTCAAAAATATGCAAGGATTTACGCACCCCATTCGTGTTCTAAGTGAAAGAAGAAATTCAGACACAAAGGATACGAAGGGGTGCAATTATGAGAAGTGGTACTAATAATGCGAGCCAAGAAACGAGTTGGAGCTTTCGGGGAAAAGTGCGTTTGGCTTTTGTTGGGGCGTTGGTGGTTTTGATGGCAGGGCTTTGCCTGGCAACTTTGTCCGGCTGCTCGATTTTGCCTGCTCATGCGCTAGGTGGATCTGTTGTAAAGGATTCTCAGGTTGAACAAAGTGCTCAAACGGTAGGCGGTAATTCTTCCGGTTTATCACAGGCGTATCAGGGGATCTGTCAAAAATGCAGCGACATCAATAATGATGGCATATGCGACAACTGTGGCAGCTCATATCAAGATGCTCGCCAGAAATGTAACGATGCCAATAACGATGGTTTGTGTGACAACTGTGGGAACGCTTGTAAGGGCTACACCTATTGTTCTTCGAATTATGTCGATGAAAACAATAATGGCATTTGCGACCATCGCGAATATATCAGCGAAAATCATCGTGTTATGAATGGGACAGGCGCAAATGGATCAGGCATTAATGGAACAGGTGTAAATAGAGTAGGCACAAATTCTTCTTGGAATGGTCAGGCAGGCTCTGCAGACAAGGGAAATTCCTGTCAAAAAGGATTTGCTCGGCATTGCGCCTAATTTGCATTGAGCTTATATGCTTAGATATCTCAAGGTATATTGAGATTGAACAAAACTATCCGAACAAAATTTGTTGTCATTAGTTGTCAATTATTGTTTTAACGATGCCTTCGGTTTTACAAAAGATCGCAGCCAAAGACACGACATTCGTTGGAGAGGCTATAGAGAGTCTGAAATTAGTATGCGAGCTTCATCTGACATAGAACAGACGATTAATTCCCATGGCGATGCGGTGTGGCGCGCTTGCTTGGTGTATCTTGTCCCTTCGGAGGCTGAAGATGCCTTTCAGAATACCTTTATGAAATATGCTTTGTGCGACAAGCTGTTTAACGACGAGGAACATAAAAAAGCATGGCTTTTGCGAGTGGCGATAAATATCTGTAAAGACGTGCTCAAGGCGGCAAGGAGAAAAGATGTTTCGCTTGATTGCCAGCTTGCTCAAGCAAATCATGTAAAAGGTGCTTTTGCCGGGGAAGCTCTATCAAGAGGTACGGAGGAAGATTCATTGAAAGGTGCGGAGAACATTTCTCCAGGCGAAGCCTCAGGCGAAGTCGCTTTGGGGTTATCTGAGCCATCGGTGGAACAATCGGTGTTTGGCTTGCGAGAAATTCTCGATGCACTTAATTCTTTAGGCGATCCACCAAAAACAGAGTTATATCTCTCACTTTATGAAGGCTATACCGCTAAAGAGATTGCAGTGATGACCGGTGAGCCTGAAGGCACGGTTTATTCCTGGATTTCGCGTGGCAAGAGACTATTACGGGAGGCACTGCGATGAGCGAATCCGATAAACAATTGCGCGATGCTTTGAGCGGTGCTTTCGACAAGGTTCATGCGCCGGAACAATTGAAGATGCGCACCGTTGAGATGATAGAAGCTCAGCGCATGAGGCAAACTGATGGTGTCGTTGATCAAGCTGATGCGACAGATGGGCAAGCTGACGTCGACACTAGCAATGCGTTTCGAACTAGTGTTGCCGCTGGCGACGCGTTTCAAACTGACGTCGCTGATGACGCGAGCATTGCAACTAAGAAAAAGATCCGCGTGATAACTTCTCTTCGGGCAAAAATCACTCTAGCGGCTTGTGCAGTATTGATAGCTCTCGGGATTGGTGGCGGTGCTTATGCTCACCAGACTCCCGTAGCGTATGTGGGGATCGATATTAATCCCTCGATAGAACTGGGCGTGAATTACTTTGATCGCGTGGTGAGCGCAGAGGGAGTTAACGCTGACGGGCAAGATATTCTTTCTGAAACAAATGTTGTAGGAATGAGCTATGAAGAGGCGCTAGCGTCGCTCAATGACTCATTGGTGAATAAAGGTTATTTAACTGCGGATGCTGCAGTTGCGGTTACAGTTATGTGTGACGACGATAGCAGATGTTCAAACCTTGAGGAAACAAGCCAACGTTGCTTCTCATCAGCAGGGCAAGGTGTGCACTGTTCTCGTGCTACTTCCGCAGAACATCACGAGGCGCACGAATCGGGTCTTGGTATGGGGAAGTACTTAGCCTGGCGTTCTCTTGTGGATGCGGGAGTGGATATCTCAGCAGATGATGTAGCTCATATGACCATGTCGGAATTGCGTGCCCTTGCGGCTCAAGAAGGAGTAGCGATAGATCAAGGTGCGGCAAGTCAGGGTGCGTCGAATCAAAGCGCAACGGATCAAAATGAGATGAATCAAGGCGCAACGGACGAAAGCACAGCAGATCAAGGCGAGACAAGCCAGAGTGCTGGTAACCACGATGACTCCAACTATCATGACGAACATCAGCAAAATCGCCAGGGAAGTGGACATCACGATGAGTCTTGCTCTTAATGAGTCCTCCATACTTCCTGTGCCGTTTGTCCGCTGATCGGTGAGTTTCACCTAGACAGGGAATATATCTTTTTTCCCTACGATAAGATCAATCTTTGGTGGGGATCGCATATCAGCGTTTTTTGAATTGATCCCCTTGATTGAATTGAAGTACTTCGTTTTATTTGGAAGGTTGCGATGGCTGAGTACAACAAGCTCACTCCAGAACTTATCGAGGAACTTAAAGGAATAGTAGGCGAGGCAAACTGCTATGTCGGTGACGATATCAGTGCTGACTATTCGCATGACGAAATGCCTATTTATGGCGAGCAAATGCCCGAAGCGGTATGCTTACCTGCAAGCACGGCTGAAGTTGCTGCAATTATGATGCTGTGCAATGACAACAAGATCCCTGTTACGGTACGAGGCGCTGGCACCGGTTTGGTTGGTGGCGCAACACCCCTGTTTGGTGGCGTGGTATTGTGCACCATGCGCATGGATAAAATTCTGTACTATGACATGAACAACCTGCTTGTTCACGTACAGCCTGGTGTTCGTCTATGCGATTTAGCTGCCGATGCTCTCGAACATGATTTGATGTATCCCCCTGATCCTGGCGAGAAGACGGGTTCTTTGGGTGGCAACGTGAGCACCAATGCCGGTGGTATGCGTGCAGTAAAGTATGGCACTACGCGTGATTATGTACTGGCAATGACGGTTGTTTTGCCAAATGGTCAGATTTTGGAACTTGGTCGTTCGGTTACTAAGACAAGCTCCGGATACAGCTTGCTCCATCTGATGATTGGTTCCGAGGGCACTCTGGGTGTAATTACCGAACTTACCTTGAAGCTCATTCCTAATCCCAAGGAAGATATCAGCTTCATCTTGCCCTTCGCTGATATTGATGCAGCAATTTCTGCAGTGCCAAAGATTAAACTTGCTGGCCTTAGCCCCCAGTCTATCGAGTTCATGGAACGCGACATTGTGGATTCCTCGGCAAACTACACCGGCAACAAGATCATTCCTACCGTGATCGACGGCAAGGAAGCGGGCGCCTATATTCTGGTTACGCTTGATGGCAACGATCAGGATGAAATTTTCCAGCGCGCAGAAACCTTGGCCGAGATTGGTGACGAAATTGGTGCATACGACACCTTGGTATTGAGCCATCCTGCTGACAAGCGTGCGGTTTGGGAGGCACGTAGTGCCTTTTTGACCGTTATCGAAGCGGAAACTGATCTTATTGACGAAATGGACGTGGTAGTTCCGGTTGATAAGATTCCAACATTCTTGGAATATGCTCACGAAATTGGCGATAAGTACGAAGTTCGCATTCGCTCATTTGGTCATGCAGGCGATGGCAATTTGCATATTTACTGCTGTGCAAATGACATGGATGAAGCAGTTTTCTTGGAGCGCAGCGCAAAGGTTATGAAGGCAGCATACGAGAAATGTACTGAACTTCGTGGTCAGGTTTCTGGTGAACACGGCATCGGTCATGCAAAGAAAGAATACCTGCGTGAGTCCGTTGGTGATACGGCGATTGGCTTGATGGCAGGCATTAAGCAAGTGTTTGACCCGAATATGATCTTGAATCCTGGAAAGATTTGCAACTAGTATTCATCATGGTTAATCGTCAGGATCAACTATCGGGTTTAAGCATCAGGTTTAACCATCAGGATTGATCATTAGGGTTAGCCATTAGGATTGCTAACTAGTGCAAACTTACATATCTGCATTGAATTAAAGCTGCATTGAATTGACTTACATTAAACCCCC
>FR896077.1:31183-35810 GCA_000435475.1 Cryptobacterium sp. CAG:338
GGGGTTTTGTCTTATGGCTGCTATTTTCTTGGCTCGACTGAAGATTCTTGATCCGATGGGGATTTTTTGACCCGACTGAAGGTTTTTATTTCAGCTCAGAATGTAGTTAGGGTTATGGGTCAACGGTGTTTAACTCTGTAGTTGCAGGTTCAAGATATAGTTGTGAGTAAGTCTCTTCCTGCGCATAAGTCATTTCCTGCGAGCAGGCCTGATTACAACAATAACCGCTAGTCGAAAAAATATATTCCCTTATAAGAAGCATATGTAGCAAGATCGTGGCTTTTGTTGTGGCTGGTAACGGGTGCGATAAACTAAGGTAGACTAGATAATCACGCGTGTGTTGCAGTAAGCGTTGCGTGTGCAGCGCAGTAAGCATCACGCGTGCATTGCAGTAAGCATTACGCGCGCAGTGCAGTATGTGAAAGTTAGAACTAAAGCACCTAAGGCGTTAATTGAAGGGAGGCGCGATGATAACCACGACATGTGATGAAAATTCTACGCGTCCTCTCGTAATTGTCGTGCATGCTTCTGTTGGATCTGGCCATCGGAGCGCTGCTCAAGCTGTTTCTCAGGCTCTCGAAGATCTTTGTGGAAAACATCCTAATCTTCCTGCCGATACTGAAATTGCGGTATTGGATATTTTGGACTACGGGTATGTGAAGTTCGATGGCGACAAAACCGCCAATGTAACGGTGGTCTTCAATTCGCTTTATGACTTCACCTGGCATCATGTATTTACAGGCCGCCTTCTCTGGGCAGGCGGATGGGGCTGGTCGCCGTGCATGTTCAAGCCTTTCACCAAACTGGTAGAAAAGCGCAGGCCAATTGCGATTATTGCAACCCATATCGTAGCTGCGAATGCTGCCGTAGCGGCTCGCATGATAACTCGACAAGCGTTCCCCATGGTGTGTGTGCCGACCGACTACGGCGCGGAAGGTTTATGGCCTCATCTCGATTGCGATCTCTTTTGTTGCGCAGATGACGAAATGGTAAAAGAGCTCAAGCCAAGAAAAGTGCCTGATAGTCATATAAAAGTGACGGGCATTCCGGTTCGTAAGGGCTTTTCAGAACCATGCGATAGAGATGCTGTCTTAGATAAATTCGGTTTACCCCATGACAAAATTAACGTCATTGTCATGGCGGGTGCTCGTTTATCTCAACCGTATATTCCTTTTCGAGAAATCGTAAATAGAATCCTGCCTTGCCTGTCTGATTTTTCCAAAATGCACTTTGCGATTCTTGCAGGAGCGGATAAGGAATACGCCGATAAGTTGCGAGAATTTTTCACTGAACGAAACATCACTAACGCTACGGTGTTTAACTATGTGGAAGATATCCCAGGGCTTATGGAGGCAAGCGATATGATCATTGCTAAGTCGGGAGGCTTAGCAACTACAGAATGCTTATGTGCTCGCCTGCCACTAATTTTGGTGGGTAAATCCTATGGGCAAGAGCGCGCTAATACGCTTACCGTAACCGCGGCTGGTGCTGCGGTAAAGGCGGAAACTTCCGAAGAGCTCCTCACCGAACTTGATCAAATTCACTCGAATCCCGAGCGGCTTGAAACTATGCTTTCTGGTGGCGAATCTTTGCGACGTCCCCATGCAGCACGCGATATTGCTACGACCACGCTTGATATGGTGGGAAAGATACAGCTGCCAAAGCGCCATTTCGCGAAAGTGTATTGGGGCAAGAAGCCTTATCGCGTTCGCTGATGTTTCTCTAAAGGCGCATGCTAAATCATGCATATCAAATTATTAAGTTATAGGGGTAAAAATTAGATAAAAAGATCTAAATACCCCAATAACTACCAAATTTCCTATTCCCCTTTGTTATTCACGGAGGTTTTTCTGTAATCCGCAAATACTGGTATTGGTGCGCAAATCATGCCACAAAGTGAGCGAGGAACTACTTGTATCAAATACTTGTACTAACGTTGTAGTCTTTTCATATGAGGCAGATTTTCCAAATTGAGAAGAAGCTTTTGCGGATTGCTGTGTCGCCGATGGTGTTGCAGTGGACGCCATCGCCGCCGACGGCGTTGCGACCGATGCCATTCCCGCCGATGGCGTTACGGTCGATGGCAGTACTTCTGCTGTGATATCGATAAAACGTTCAACAAAATGAGGGTTGTAGTACACGTGTGAACGATCTTCTAGCAAGGCTCCGTAGTAGATATCTGCCTCTACCAGGTCTTGGAACAAATGGCTGCCATAGGAAAGCTCGGGCGAATAACCAGCTTCCGAAGAAGCAACTTCGCATATGCCCATAAGATTACTTACGTCGGCGAAGGCGACAGGCACGCCAAGCTCAGGAGAGGAAGTGCCAATACGCCCCGGTACCAGCAGCAAACAATTTTTGCCCGTATTGCGAAAATGCTCGTTAACCATTCCAATGAGACGTGCTGCCGTAGGCTTTTCGATGTGGGGACACTGATAATAATGAAAGGGATCAACTACTACTACGACATCGATGGGGGTAACACGCGATTTTCCCATCGCGCACTGCTTAATGCTGAAATACGTATCTTCTTGGAGCAGCTTTGGTAAATCAATACGCTTTCCAGATTGCAACAGGTGAAGCGGTCGGCATTGCAGAAGATTAACAACAAACTCGTTGTCCTTGCCAACATTTACGGTGTATTCAATATCGACGGGATGTTCGTAACAGCGCTCCAAGGTCGAAAGCATATTCGCCATTAGCGTCGTAAATTCGCGGTTTTCAGCCAGCCCCTGACACGAAGCGAATAAAACGGGACGAAACTGACCTCGTTCGCGCAGTCTCCCCTCCGCTTCGCGATCGTGTTCGAACACGGCTTGTTGGGCAAAGCGGGGAAACAAATCAGCCAAATCGAGCACGTTGCATTCGGTTATGGTGCGTTTTTCTAGATCGAGAACATCGGCATTATGCTGAGAATAACGATGTTTATCTGCCCAAGTTTGATTTGTTTGTGCCAAAGGCTTATCAAGGCTAATAATGCGTGGGTAGTCTGACTGAGTTCGATCGACGGCTTTTGTACCGAGCCCCGCAACAAGACGAAGCATCCCTGCGCTCGGGTCAAGCGAATCAGACCAGCGATAGGTGCTATGGGAATAGCCAACACCTGCAGCTGTTGGCATAAACAACCGATGTCCGTAATGCGATCCGCTTACGCGCATAACAAGAAGCGCCATCTGCTCTTCTTTACGATCAAGCCCATTACGACGACGGTATTCAAGAGCGGAAGGATTCATAGTGGACGCGTAGACACGGCGTACTGCCGATTCGAATGCGTCAAGTCGCTCTTCGAGCGATCCCATGTTGGCGCAAAAAACCGAATCGTATTTTCCGGCAAAGGCGTTACCGAAACCGTCCTCTAAGAAGCTACTGGAGCGCACAATGATGGGAGCCTGTCCGTAATAATCCAAAATGCGCATAAAGCGTTCGCGTATGTCCTCAGGAAAGGACCCATTAAGCAAACCCTCTTTCAGAGCAGGAGCTTCATCGATAAATCCCTCTTCACTTCGTTGTTTTATGCGAATAGTCCACAGATCGTTTGCAACCAAATAGGAATAAAACACATCCGAACCAAGATAGAACGAATCGTGCGGTTCGAGGTGCTTATACACCTCTGTCTGTTGCAGTTGAATCATTTTGCGCGCGAGAAGCATGCCGCAAGCTTTGCCGCCAATGATTCCGGTTCCTACCATATGATTGCGGACTTCGAAATAATCGGTTGGTTCAAAATAACGCTTAACCATTTCGCGCATTTTGGGATCTTTGGTAATCATCATGTTGCACATTTTGGTGCAGGTGTTAGCGGTTAAAGTTCCTTGCCTGAAGTCCGACTGAGCAGCCGCAAAAAATCGATCCCAACTGTCGGTGTTGCGATCAGGCGCCGCTTGAGCTTCCTCGCCTGCAAGGGCATAAAATTTGCTTGCTTCCATGCCATCGGTCAAAGTAAAAACTTCTTTGGTTTGCGGAGAATAGCGGTGGGCTAAAAACATGGTTTCGCTATAGCGGTTCCACATCTTGAGAGGGTGAACATACAGATCGTTTTCAGGTGAAGAATACACGTCGATTAAAACTTGAGTAGTATCGCGAATTTTCGCGATGGTTTGAAACGAATGACCGCCGCGAATAATAGGAAAGTAGGCAACCGTATCAAGTTCAAATAAGTAGGGACACGTTACTCTAAAAAAGTTGCCCATCATAAGATCAGCAGACCAGGCAGCTTGCAATTCGCTTAAGCAATCAAATACATAGCAGGCTTCGCGACCTTCTTTGGTGATAAGTTCTCGAACTTCGATCGTGAATGCCTCAAATCCTTTATGAGGATTGAGCTCATAGATAGTAACGCCTGGCTGCGGTTTTACCAGGGGCTCATGAGAGGCAAAACGCATATAAATAATGGGACGTTTGTCTGCGAGACACTGTGCCACAAACGGCTCAACGAATGTTGGAAAATCTTCAAGTGATGATAACTGCCAAACAACGTTGTCGCCTAAACGGATGTTGTCGAAAACAGTATCAAGCTGAGGAATGCCACACGAAATACGATCGAATGCTGCCATAAGAGTCCTATCACTGGATTGATTACTGGATCGGATTGGCTAGTGTTTGTAGCTTGGAGCATCCTTAAAGATAG
>FR896078.1:0-4114 GCA_000435475.1 Cryptobacterium sp. CAG:338
AGCCGTCGCCACCGAAGATCTCAAGCATCTCGTCGGAAACGAGACGAACGGTGTCGATAGAGAAGAGCTTGCAGATTGCAGCTTTCTCAGAAATGTACTCGCCTTCTGGATCGAGATCGAAGTCGTCGCAGAAGTCGATGATGCAGCAGCGGAGTGCATGGATCATCATCTGCATGTTAGCGAGCTTAACGCGGATTGCCTGACGCTTGATGATCGGCTTACCGAAGGTTACACGGTCGCGAGCACGAGCGATGGACATTTCGAACATGCGCTGAGAAATACCGAGGTTAGAAGTAGCAATGTGAACACGAGATACAGCGAGGGAGTGCATAGCAACCTTCATGCCTTCGCCACGCTTGCCGAGCATCAATTCTGGCTCGAGTTCAACGTTGGTGAACTTCAGACCGGTGTGGCCGGAACCACGGCAGCCCATCATATGAGGCATTGGTACGAGTTCGAAACCAGGCTTGTCCATTGGTACAAAGAAGGCAGACAGACGATCGTCGCCCTTCTTGTCAGGGTCGGTTACGCAGATTACGTAAGAGAACTGAGAGCAGTCAGTGTGGGAGATGAGCCACTTTTCACCGTTAAGGATCCACTTACCCTTTTCTTCGTCCCATACAGCGGTGGAGTGAAGGTCAGCACCAGTGCCGCCAGACTTCTCGGTGAGAGCGAAGTTGGTGAAGATGGTCTTGTCCTGGAAGAGAGGCATATACTTCTCTTTGATTTCTGGCTGACCGAAGTCGTCAAGGATGCGCCAGTTCAGGTCAGATGCATAGTGCATGTGCATACGCATGCCCGAAGGACCACGAGAGAACTCTTCCTGTACCTGAAGGATTTCCTTCTCATTGAGGCCCCATCCACCGTACTCTACAGGGAGAGAGAAACGATAAATGTTGTGCTCAATGTTGGACTGGTAGAACTTCTCGGGGAACGTGTTGGTTACCTCGATCTCCTTCTGCCATTCAGTGTAAGGACCTTCGACCATTTCGCGTACCTCTTTGAGGTACTGCTTAAACTGCTCGTCGGTAATGGTTGCATTCGGATTCATAAACCCTCCTAATCGGTTTGTGAGTTGGAGCCAAACAGCTCCGGTTTAACCCTTATGCGGCAGATTCCGGATATTCCGCTACGAGCTAGTTTATCATTCGTGCGCTTGAGAGTGTCCAATAGGATATGAACGCTCAATCAAGTTATTTTCATAGGTGCGCTCTATCGTTCGGGATAAACGTAGTTTTCTTTTGGATGAACGGCTACTGATTAGGTTGTCCAAGAGCAAAAGGCTGCTTATTTTCCGTGAGCGGTCTGGAAGGTGAAGGAATAGTTTGAAAGAGATCAAGAAAACGTTAAAAAATTTTTTCAATAGATTTAAAAAGAAAAATGCGTGAAAAAAGAACTCTCAATTTTGTTTTATAACTAATATATAGTTGCAACAATTCCACGGGAAAAAACTTGTCAATTTCGTCCACTAATAGACTCCTCCTATAAAAACCTAAGGTATAAATCGGTTTTTTCTTAGGGTCAGTTAACTATTTTTTGTTGGACGGATTGCGGTTTGCGCTTAAACTTGTGGAATCAGAAAGTCCGTTTTCTGGCGTTTTGTGCTGCCAGGACTACGTTCGTCTTTTCTATGAAGACGAGGAGAAGGAGAAGATTATGGATTTTGGTCTTACCGACGAGCAGCAGCTCCTTGTTGAATCCCTCAAGGAATATGCTGATCGCTATTTCGACGATGAGTCTGTAAGGCAGATGTACGAAAACCATCAGGTTTCCGCAGAAGCTCAGGATGCTTATCGTGACGCTGGTTTCCCATTCATGGGTCTTCCAGAAGAAGTTGGCGGTATTCCAACTGACCACGTAACCCTGGGTCTTATGACCGAGAAGCTTTATGAGTTCACCGGCGCTATGACTCCTTTCATGACCGGTATGCTCGCTTGCGCTGACCTTGCTGAGTTCGGCACTCCTGAACAGTCCTCTGTCATCATGGAAGAATATGAAAAGTCTGGTCAGTCTGTTGCAGCACTCTGCCTTTCCGAGCCAGCTGCTGGTTCTGACAACCAGGGCATGACCATGACCTCTAAGAAGCAGGCTGACGGTACTTACGTACTCAATGGCCAGAAGACTTGGGTTACCAATGGTGCTGACGTACCTTATCTGTTGGTAATCTGCAAGGATGAGGATCCTGCTCGTGAAAACCGCGACATGTCTTTGTGGCTTGTTAAGCGTGAAACCGAAGGTGTTTCTACTGCTCATTTGACCAAGCTTGGTCAGCACACCGTACCTTTCGTAGATGTATTCTTCGATAATGTAGTAGTAACCGAAGATCAGCGCATTGGTGGTGCTGGCGAAGGCTGGTTGCTCCTCATGAAGAACTTTGAGTTCGAGCGCTGCCTCGTTGTAGCTCAGGGTCTCGGTCTTGCACAGGCTGCTCAGAACGATGCTGTTCAGTACGCAAAGGATCGTATTGCTTTCAATAAGCCAATCATTACCAATCCTCGCGTTCAGGACCTCATCACCGAGAATGAAAAGATCCTTCAGCAGTCTCGCTGGTGGCTCTACTACTGCCTCTGGAAGCTTGATCAGGGTGAGTCCATCAATGCTGACATTGCTATGTTGAAGTCTTGGGGTACCCGTGCTCATCTTCAGGTAGCTGACAACTGCATTGAGATTTATGGCGGTCTTGGCTATACTGACGAAGTTCGTGTGGGTCGCATTTGGCGTGACCTTCGTGGTAATATGCTTGCTGGCGGTACGTGCGAGGTTATGGATTACATCGCTGGTCGTGCAGTTCCGAAGGCTTACAAGTAATCAACACACACGTAGCGTTAAACTCCCTTTTGTAGGAATACAAGGAGAATAGGAGCAAGAAAGTTATGAAAATTGTTGTCGCAGTAAAGGTAGTTGCTGACGACCAGGACATCTTTGTTGCTGGTGATCGTTCGCTCGACTACTCTAAGGCTCACCAGATCATTTCTGCCTACGACAAGAATGCTATCGAAGCTGCAGCTCAGCTCGCTGCTGCTAACGATGGTCAGGTTGTAGTGATCAGTGCAGCCACCACTAAGGCTACCGACGCTAAGCTGAAGAAGGACATCCTGTCCCGTGGCGTTGACGAGCTCTTCATGGTTGCTGATGACTCTCTGGAGACCGCAGACTCTTATGCAACTGCACAGGTTCTCAAGGGTATCATCGACGAGAAGTGCTCTGATTACGACGTAATCCTCACCGGTGACGGCTCTGCTGACTTCTATGCTGGTCAGGTAAACGTACAGCTCGCAGCTGCTCTTGGTGTACCTACCATCAATGAGGTAACCTCCATTGCTGCTGAGGGCGACAAGCTCGTTGTAGAGCGCACCCTTGAAGAAGAAGTAGAGGAGATCGAAGTTCCTCTTCCTGCAGTAGTATCTGTTTCTCCTTCCATTGGTGAGCCTCGCATTCCTGGCATGCGTGAGATTCTTGCAGCTGGCAAGAAGCCTTCCACGGTTGAGGACCTCGCTGGTGCTCTCGACACCAAGGTAGAGATTGAGGAGATCAAGGCTCCTGAACTCGCACCTCGTAAGCAGCAGATCTTTGAAGAAGGCGACATCGACGCATTTGCAGCCGCTGTTGCTGAGGCACTTAAATAGTAAAGAGAAGGCGGTACTAAAACATGAAAGCATTTGTTCTTGCAGAAACCACCGACGCTCAGCGCGCTCTTTGCGCTGGCGCACGTTCTATCGCCGACGAAGTAGTATTGGCAGTCGTAAAGGGTGCTCCTCTTACGGGTGTTGCTGATAAGGCTTATGACGTTGAGCTTCCTGCTGGCGAGCCTGTTGAAAATGCAGCTGCTGGCGTACAGGCAGCATATGATGCTGCTCAGCCTGACGTAGTACTCGTTGAGCCAACTCCTCGCAACAAGATCCTTGCTGGTCTTTTGGCTGCTAAGCTTGGCACTGCTGTTATTTCCGATGTAGCAGCTATCGACGGTGACACCGTTTCCAACATGTACTTCGGCGGTCTCGCTTCTACCAAGCAGAAGGCAACGGGCGCTAAGGTTTACACCGTAGCTGCTACTTGCTTTGCTGACGCAGAAGCAACTGGTTCTGACGACGTTGAAACCATTGCATACACCGCT
>FR896078.1:4119-6225 GCA_000435475.1 Cryptobacterium sp. CAG:338
ATTGCATACGCCGCTCCTGAGAAGCCTCTCGTACTTCGCGGTACCAAGGAAGTACCTCGTGAGGGCGCTGACCTCACCAAGTGCGACGTTGTTGTTGGTGCTGGTCGTGGCTTTGGTGCTGAAGAAGACCTCCAGATGGCTCGCGATCTTTGCGCTAAGGTTGGCGGCGAGCTTGGTTGCTCTCGTCCTCTCGCTGAGAACGTTGACTGGATGCCTCGCAACCTCTACATCGGCGTTTCTGGTCTCCAGCTTGCTCCTAAGGCATATTTCGCTTTGGGTATCTCCGGCCAGATGCAGCACATGGTAGGTGTACAGGGTGCTGACACTATCATCGCAATCAACAAGGACCAGAATGCTCCTATCTTCAAGCAGGCCGACTACGGTCTCGTAGGTGACATTTACAAGGTTCTTCCTGCTTTGATTGAAAAGCTGTAAAAAAAAGCTTATTATTGCAGGGCGCAGGTTTTCTGCGCCCTGTTTTTTTGTTCGCTCTCTGAAAGGAAAAGCATGTCCGATTTTGACGCGATTGTCGTGGGTGCTGGCTGCGCCGGTAACGTAGCTGCTTATACCCTCGCGTCCGCTGGCAAGTCGGTTCTTGTTGTCGAGCGTGGTAACTACGCTGGCGCAAAGAACATGACGGGCGGTCGTATTTACACGCATTCGCTCGCCAAGGTCTTCCCAAATTATCAGGAAGCTCCTTTGCAGCGTAAAGTTACCCATGAGCGTATTTCGCTTATGTCGCCTGATTCAAACTTCACGATTGACTACTCAGCACGTGAACTCGAAGAAGCAGGTAAAGAATCTTACACTGTTTTACGTGGCCCCTTCGATCAGTGGCTTGCTGAGCAGGCTGAAAATGCTGGTGCTGAATACATTTACGGTATTGCAGTAGAAAACCTCATCATCGAAGATGGCAAGGTAAAAGGTATTGACGCATTTGGTGACGCAATTACTTCTGATGTAGTAATTCTTGCTGACGGTGTAAATTCTTTGCTTACTTCTAAGGCAGGTCTTTCCAAGAAGGCTCCTGCTATTCATCAGGTAGCAGTTGGCGCTAAGGAAACCATTGAGCTTCCTGCTGATGTTATCGAAAGCCGTTTCCTTTGCAATCCAGGCGAGGGTGCTTCCTGGCTGTTCGCAGGCGATTGCTCTAACGGCATCATTGGTGGTGCTTTCATCTATGCAAACCAGGAATCTGTTTCCGTAGGTATTGTTGCTACCATGAGTGAAGTTTTGAAGCAGGACATCCCTGTTTATCAGATGCTTGAAAACTTCAAGAATCGTCCTGAGATCAAGCCTTTGATTGCTGGCGGTAAGACGGTTGAGTATTCTGGTCATGTTGTACCTGAAGGTGGCCTGAAGATGATGCCAGAAATCGTTGGCGATGGTGTCTTGGTTGCAGGTGACGCAGCTATGTTGTGCATGAACCTTGGTTATACGGTTCGTGGTATGGACTTGGCTGTTGCTTCTGGTGAAATTGCTGCTAAGGCAGCTATTAAAGCTCTTGATGCTGGTGACACTTCCAAGGCTGGTCTGTCCGATTACAAGACTATGTTGGATAACTCTTTTGTAATGCGCGACATGAAGATGTATCAGGATGCTCCTGAATTCCTGGAGAACTGCCCAGGCATGTTCCGCGGTTATCCTGAAATGATCCGCGACATCATGACTCCTTTGTTCATGGTTGACGGTGAGCCTCGCCAGCATGTCATGAAGATCGCTTTGCCTCCAGTAAAGAAGCAGGGTCTGTTCAAGCTTGCTAAGGTTGCTATGAAGGGTGTGAAGGCTCTATGATCGATATTACGGTTAACGTCGACGAGAAGCTTTCTCTCAACAAGTTTAATGTTGATGAGGAAAATGCTCATATCAAGATCAAGGAAGGTGTTAAGGCTTCCGATCCTGAATTCCAGAAACTTGTTATGTGCTGCCCAGCTGCACTGTACAAGATGCCCGCAGAAGGCGACGAGCCCATTTTTGACTACGCTGGTTGCCTCGAATGTGGCACGTGCCGCATGATCTGTGGTGAAACCATCCTTGAGAAGTGGGAGTATCCGCAGCCTACCATGGGTGTAGAATATCGTTTTGGCTAAGATTTAACGAAGTTCA
>FR896079.1:0-514 GCA_000435475.1 Cryptobacterium sp. CAG:338
GCGCTTATACGACTTTATTAACGACAATCCAGACATGTACTATTGTTCGTACGAAACAGTTTGCAACCCCATCAATATTGCCCAGAACGACAATCTCGTTTCTGTTAACACCGCAGTAAGCATTGATTTAACGGGTCAAGTTTGTGCGGAAAGTATTGGTACTCGTCAATACTCTGCAAGCGGCGGCCAATTCGACTTTGTGCGCGGCGTTAAAAATTCTAAAAACGGACGTGGCTTTATCGCGGTAACAAGTGTCGCCCATACGAAGAAGGGTGACGTTTCGAAAATTGTCCCTACGCTTGCGCCAGGCAGTGCCATTACGTCGTTGCGCAATGATCTGCAATACGTAGTTACCGAATATGGTGTTGCCGATCTGAGATGGGCTGACATCCCCACCCGTGCTCAACGCTTAATCAACATTGCTCACCCCGATTTCCGTGATGAGCTTGTCTATGAAGCAAAAAAGCTTGGGATTCTCTACTAGGTAAACCCTGCCAGGCAAAACCGCAAAAAG
>FR896079.1:530-3876 GCA_000435475.1 Cryptobacterium sp. CAG:338
AAAGTTTCTCTCAAGCAAGACAACAAAACCTTGAGGCCTTATACGGTCTCTAACTTCCGCGCGATTCTTAATCTAACTTCCGCGCGATTCTTAAGCCTTATTGGGTGGTTTATTGCTTGCGATTCCTGCGAAGACGGGAACGCAGAGAACCGCCCATGCGACTTTCAGGCTGCAAAATCATAAAAGCAGCGACTACTGAAACGACTGCCAAAACCGCTCCTACAGGTCCCGACCATGCAAAGCCTAAATTGGTTGCCACAACCCCACCCATGAAGGATCCTGTTGCAATACCAATATCAGACGAAGTTGGCATAACCGCCGATGCTAACGTGAGAGCGCGCGGATAATCCTTTGCTGAAACCTGCAAGAGATATGACTGGAGCGGTGCGTTCATGTGGTAAATAAAAACGCCCGTCAATACCACATTAATGATGCAAAGCACCGTATTTCCCGAAGCAAGGCTTATCCCAAGCAGCGCCAAAACCACTGCTTGTAGAGCAAACATCAACGGCAATTTCCCGAGACCAAAACGCTGCGCCAGAGAGCCACTGCCCAAGTTGGATACGATAGTAGCCCCACCGTAGAAGAATAAAACTAAACTTACCATCCAAACCGAAAGACCCACTGAATCTTCGAGAATAGGAGTTACATATACATAGAAGACATACGTTGCTGCCATTCCGAAAGCCTTCATAACAAGCACGAGAATGATGCGACGATCTTTCAAAATCACCAACTGTTCACGCACGCTCGAAGAAACATCGGTTGATCCCGATCGAGGGACGGAGATTAAAAGCAGAACCGTAACCAGAAGCGCCACCGCTTCCACTGCAACAAAGGCAGATTTAATACCGAACGCATCCGAGAGCAAAGTACCAATAGGAGTGCCCAATACACTTGCTACCGAAAAGCCCGCATACACAAACGAAATAATACGAGGAGCCTGCTCCTGGGGAATGATGTCATTGATAAACGTCATTACGGTAGAGAGGGTGACACCTGAAACAATAGCGGTGCAAATGCGCGCAAGCATCAAAACCTCATAGCTTGGTGCCAAGATGGCAAGTATATTGCCCATATTAAACACTATGAGAAATATGACAAAAAGAGGAAAACGCCTGAAGCGACCGGTTGAAAGCACAATAATGGGTGTAGAAACCGCATAAGCCACCGCAAAATAACCCACAAGATTGCCCGCATCGGAAAGAGGAATCTGATAAATCTCCGCGATATCAGGAGTAATACCGATAACGATAAATTCTGCAAACCCCAGGGCAAAGCCAACCGTAACCAACGCTACCGTTGCAAGTTTTGTGCGAGCGGCACTATATTCCACGAAACTGTCCTTTGACGATATAAAACGGCGTACTTATGACGACACCGGTCCAATAAACACAGTTTCGTTATTTTAAATGTTTTTACTTTAATTGTTTAAATTTGAAAATTTTTACGATAAATACCTTTTTACCGCTTCTCTTGCTTCGCTAATACGAGCAGGGTGATCCTTAAAACTCGAGAGCATAATATGCGAACGCATGACACAAATTATGGTTGACGTGCCAATGAGACATTCTTCATCAAGAGACAATTCAGGTGCTTTACGTCTTTCGGGATACTTGGCGAAGTAAGCATGAAGAGTTTCAATGATGGCGGGCTGCAACACTAAAGAGCTCTTATTGCTTCGGAAAAATATTTCCGGAGAACCCAGCATGGCAGTTTTACGTAAGTCCCTAATTTCTTGAGAGGCGTCTTCTGCCGTAAGGCCATGTTCGATGCACCCCGTAATCACATCAATATAATCAGAATCTGGATGTGACTCTAAGGCTTTCAAAAACATCTCTTTACTGGGGATGTAGGAACGACCAAGAACAGCAGCTCGTTTTGAAGAAAAGTAATTAAAGAAGGTCTTACGTGAAATACCTACTTTTTGACAAACCTCTTCAACGGTGACTTCTTCATAGCCTTTTTCTATCACGAGACAGAGAATAGCTTTTTCTAACGCTTGTCGAGTTTGTTCCTTTTTTCTTTCTCGCAAACTAAGATTCACGAGGCTATCGTTACTTTGCGAGACAGTACCACCATCGCTTTTAATACCACCATCACTTTTAAGACTGGTACTTTCGTCTGTTTTGTTAGTTTGCTTGCTCATGATTTCCCTGTGTGCCCTGCCTTTACCTTTTTCGCACTCCCCGCACTACAATTTCGAAACTTACTTTGTAAATATGATGTTTAGCATGCCGTTTACGTATATCTACAAAACTTACACTTACTATATTAATACACCGAGTGTAATATTATCACTTGCAAAAAAGCTGTCGAAGAGCACAAAAAGAAAGGTCGCACATGGGCTGGGGTTTAACAAGCAAACAAAAAGTTACGCTCATTATTCTTATTCTGGGCGCTTTTGTAACCGTACTTAACCAAACAGTAGTAACCCCCGCACTTCCTCCCATCATGGCAGAAATGGGCATTGATGCGGCAACGGCGCAATGGCTCACCACAGGCTTTACTCTTGTAAATGCAATCATGATCCCTATAACGGCCTTTTTGATTGACCGTTTCACGACTCGTTCTCTGTTTATTGTTTCCATGGGCGTTTTCGCCTTGGGTAGTTTGCTTTGTGGCTTAGCACCAAATTTCCCTCTTTTGCTTACTGGTCGCTTAGCACAAGCAGCAGGCGCAGGTATTCTTATGCCTATGGTTATGACGGTGCTCATGCTCATGTTCCCCGTCGAACGTCGTGGCACGGCAATGGGTATGTTTGGTGTGGTAATCGCCTTCGGCCCCGCCATCGGTCCTACTGTTGCAGGTTTGGTAATTGACCACTACAGCTGGCGCGATTTGTTCTTGGCAATCGCGGTGTTTGCCGCAATCGTTATTGCAATAACTCCCTTTGTTCTACAGAAACAAAAGCCCAATTCTGAAGGCGTTACCCTGGATAAGCCTTCACTTATCCTATCCACCCTCGGATTCGGCACTATGCTTTACGGCTTTAGCGTAATTGGTTCATCAGGCATCAGCGTCGAAGCACTTGTAGCAAGTCTTATCGGCGTAGTGATTCTTGTTTTCTTCTTCCGTCGTCAGCTTTCCATGGAAAAACCCATGCTTAACGTACGGGTACTTCAGAATCACAAATTCTTGATGGGTACCATCATTGGCATGCTTGTACAAGCATCTCTTCTATCCGCAGGCATTTTGATGCCAATATACCTGCAGTCTCTCATGGGCTATTCCGCCACCGTATCAGGTTTAGTCCTTATGCCAGGTGCTATCTTGATGGGCATTATGGGTCCCGTTGCTGGTCGCCTCTTTGACAAACACGGCCCCCGTGTTCTGAGTATTATCG
>FR896079.1:3903-6731 GCA_000435475.1 Cryptobacterium sp. CAG:338
TGGTTATCAGCACCTTTGCCTTTGCGACCTTAAACGACAGTACCGATGTGGTATTCCTCACGGTGCTCTACACGATTCGTATGTTCTCGCTTTCGTTAGTCAACATGCCAATTACAACGTGGGCAATGAACGCCCTTGACAATAAAGTGATGAATCATGGGACCTCGGTCAACAATACCTTCCGCCAAGTCTCCGGTTCTCTTGGCACTGCAATCTTAGTTTCGGTTTACACCCTTGTTGCCGCATCTCTCATGGGTTCCATGGATTCGGTTCATGCAAGCATTACTGGTATCAATGTATCGTTTGCCGTATCAGGAGTGCTATGCACTATCGGCTTGATCATGACTTTTATCTTTGTGAAGAACAAGCCAGCCGCCCGTTCGGACGAAGCTCCTATTCGTACCGAAACTTCGCTTTTGGAAACCATTATGCGACGCGACGTATTCACACTCCCTGCTAGTGCAACGGTACTCGACGCGATTCATATGTTTGTCGAAAAGAACGTAAGTGCTATGCCTATTGTCAACGACAAAAACGAACCTGTCGGTTTTGTTTCTGATGGCGACGTTATGCGTGAATTATCCGATCGAAGCCATATGTATACTGACCCAGTGGTTCTAATCATGCGTTTGCAGCGTGATAATTCAGGATTCGACGAGAAACTTGATGCTTTGGTTAATCGTAACGTCATGGAAATTGCGACGCGAAACACCATCGGAGTTGACATCGATGCCGACCTCCCTCAAGTTTGCCGAATTTTAGGAGACAACCATTTAAAGAAAGCGCCCGTATTAGATCATGGCAGAGTGGTGGGTGTTATAAATCGTTCAGACATTACGCAATACGCCATGAAATCCTACCTGGAGCGTGAAGGTCTCTAAGATACAGCTTCCAAAGTGTAAGTCTCTAAAATGCCTAAAATGCGAGACCTCTAGAGTTTAAGGCTTTTGACTGGCAAAGCGCCGAGGTCTCCAAAGCCTGACAATCCATAGCACAAAAGATACTTAATAAGAAGGCTTAAACTTGAAATAAGTCAATTAGTTGGGGCGCCCTTACAGGCGTCCTTTCGTTTTATCATTAATGACGCACATTAATAACCGCAATCATAGGAGGGGAACTATGAAGGGAAGCGACCACACTATTTTTACCACGGGACAAATGGGGATCCCACGCTTTGATCTGACTGGGAAAAAAGCAATTATTACCGGGGTTGGAAGCGAAATCGGCATAGGACGCGCTATTGCACGTACCTTTGCAGCATATGGCGCCGATTTAGTAATTGCCGATATGGACGAAGAGAAAATCGTAGCCCGTGCCAAAGAAATAGCAGAAGAATCTGGTCGCGAACTGGGTACGCACATTATTCCTGTACGATGCGATGTTAGATCCAACGAAGATCAAGACTCTCTTGTGCAAACCGCTATGGATGCTTTCGGTCGCATCGATATCCTAGTAAACAATGCTGGCGTAGTATTGAGTAATGACCAGCTTATCGTAGATACCGATGAAGATGAATTCGATCGAGTAGTAGATACTGACTACAAAGCGGTCTTCTTCCTTTCGCAGCGCGTTGCGAAAATAATGATCGAACAAGAACAGGGCAACATCATTAATTTGGCATCAGTGGTAGCCCGCGTTGCCTCTACCCGTATGGCAGCTTACGCATCAGCAAAAGCTGCTGTTTTGCAGTTGACACGCTGCATGGCCTTTGAGTGGGCTCGTTTCAACATTCGAGTCAATTGCATTTGCCCTGGCTATATTGATACCAACATGACGCAAAGCACCCTGAACAAACCTCGCGCATACGAGGCAATCACCCATCCTATCCCCCACAACCGCAAAGTGGGAGACCCGA
Organism: Cryptobacterium sp. CAG:338; assembly: GCA_000435475.1. Lineage (GTDB taxonomy): Bacteria > Actinomycetota > Coriobacteriia > Coriobacteriales > Eggerthellaceae > Anaerotardibacter. The sequence continues at coordinate 5,759 of FR896079.1, forward strand.
TGGACATTGCAGCAGCAGCGCTCTTCTTAGCGTGCGATTGCTCCGATATGGTTAATGGCACACCCCTTTATGTGGACGGTGCTCGCTCTATCTGGTAGAAACCAGTCCACGTAAAACTCAGCGATTTGGCCGAGCAGGTGATTTAGCCAAGCAGGCTTATCCTATTGCGCCTAGCGCAATTGGAGAGCCTGCTTGATGGCTCGCTTGGGTGAAAACCTGTAATTGAATGCTTTACGACTAACTCGGCTAGATTGCCTGTAATAACCCGCTAATGACTCGCTCAAGTAAAAGCCTGTTGACAGCTGGCGCCTGGCAGGTAATCCCCTTCGACGTGCGTCCAATTCACTTCGACATTGGATTTCCGCCGCTTAGATATTTAGGTGCAAAATCCGCTGATCGATGATTACCTACCTTTGACACCAAGGCCCACCTCGCCTTTACTACCACAAAGGTTCAATTTCATCCGAAAAGAGTATTCGACTCAAATTCGAAACATTTGCGGTAGTAAACTACCCTCACCACATCATCTCCTCTACAAAATGTCTTGAATCGTTGTGAAACTGGACATGGATGAGGTCTCTGGAGAATCCCGCGAAAAGCGGGTGCCGAAGGGGCAAGGTGCAAAAGCACGACAGCTAACTTAGCTGACAGCAATTCGTTTGTTGACGCTATACCTGTCTGCACCGTACCGAAACTCTCAGGCAAAAGGACAGAGCACTGCCTTATTTGTTCTCGTTTTAATTCCTCATCTTCTTTCATTTCTGCAACTCAAACCTTGAAGAGGCGATGCGTTAAAGGCAGGAAGAAGGTGCTACCTTGGAAGAATTCACCAATATACTTACCGCAATCGATAGTGTTGTTTGGGGTCCACCCCTTATTGCCCTTATTTTATTGGGCGGCATTTTCCTTACATTCCGTTTACGAGGTATTCAGTTCCGCACTTTAGGACTCGCCCTGAAATACACCTTCAAAA
>FR896080.1:0-15151 GCA_000435475.1 Cryptobacterium sp. CAG:338
AACACATTTTTTCCTATAACCCAACTTTTTTCTGACGCATTTGCCTCAAGATTTGATAAGGGGAAAGCTCAGGGCAAATTGTGCGTCAGCTGCGAGACGTTGCTATTGCAACTGGAAAAAGGCCAAAAGCGCGTGCAAGAGTGCGTTTCTAGCTGCGCTAAACGATAGGCCAAATTCCTGAGAAGTGCAGATAAAGCGAAAGCAGCGCAAAACCTAGAATGATAACTACGATAATACGATCACGCCATTGCGGGAAAATACGCTCGCCATGTTCGTGTCGGCTGATGGCGAATATAAGAATGCCTGGGGCCAACAGAATCGAAATAATCATGACGCCCTGTAAACCACATGACCATACCAAGAAAACGGTATATATCACACAAACGGTGCCAACCAATCGTGCAATCCAGAGCTTTGGAGCCCCCGGAGCATCCATCCGTTCGTTTTTCCAGGAAATAATTGCGTAATACAAAGCTGATGATACATACGCAATCAAAATCATAGATACAGCGCAAGCGTAGAAGAACTGATAGGTGCTTTCAGCGGCGGCGGACAAAACCAAAAACAGCTGAATAATAGCAACGCTTGTAACAATAGTCACAATAGGCGCACCATGTTTATTCACACGCGCAAAAACGCGAGGGAATGCACCCCATCGTGCCGCTTGGAAAGGGGTTTCGGAGGCGATAATGACATAGCCGAGCATAGCGCCAACGAGTGAAAGTACTACACCAAGATTAACAATAATGGCGCCAACAGGACCAATGGCAACTTCTAAAATGCCAGCCATAGAAGGGGTAGCAAGTTCTGCCATTTCTGCACGAGGCATAATACCCATAGATAGCAGAGAAATAATTAAATACAGCACGAATACTGAAGCAAAGCCATAAATCGTAGCGCGACCTACGTCTTTGACGTACTTGGCTCTACCAGAAATAGTGATAGCTCCCTCAATACCTACGAATACCCATACCAAGGCAACCATGGTAGAAGTGATCTGGGTAAAGAAGTCGGGACCACCTGGTTCACCCCAGAAATTGTCCATAAAAATGGCAGGATCAAATTTTCCTAAGAGTGTAATAGAAACAATAAACAACGTAAGAGGAACTAATTTTGCAATAGTTACAACTACATTGATACCTGTTGCTTCTTTGACACCACGCGATACCAAAAACGCAATAAACCACAAAAAGATAGAAGCGCAAATCAGGGAGGGAAGATTATTGCCTGCTCCAAAGACGGGGAAGAAATAGCCAAGTGCGCTAAAGAGCATAATGGCGTAGCCAGCATTGGTTAAGCATGAACTTATCCAGTAGCCCCAAGCAGAATTAAAGCCTACGAACTTGCCGAAAGCGGCAGCGGCATACGCATAAATACCGCCTGTTAAGTTGGGGCGAACACGAGATAGTCCGTAGAACACTAAAGCAAGAGAAAGAACTCCAACAAAGCAAATAACCCAGGAAACCAAGACAGCTGCGGTATTGGCGCCACCGGCAGCGAGGTCGCCTGCGAGAGAAAAGATACCGCCGCAAACGCTAGCGGTAATAACCATCATAGTAAGACGAAAAACACTTAAACCATTGGGGTCGATAATGCCGTTTTCAGAATCGGCAAGTTCAGGAGCTTTGGCGGAAGCTGAAGATGATATTTCAGAAGTTGACATTCGCTATCCTTTCAGAGGCGAACTGGCGTTTCATCGCAAATACCCAGAGCATTTTTCCGAGAGGTTTAAAGCAGCTAAACCGCTCAACAGCTTTAGGGCTCTTTAGAGCTCTTGCTCTTTGTGTGCTCTGTCACCTTGCATGTCCTGTCACCTTGTGTGTCCTGCCTTCACCTTTGCGTCATCTTGAATCTTCCTGCTTATCCAGGTATATCGCAGATGAATTTGGTAGAGGCAACGAGGGTGGGGTGGTATGAAACAGCCAGTTACTTAAGGCCGAAATCTAGATACGATTTTTAATTCAAGGTACCTTATTTTGTAGAGAAAGGTGCACCGGATACCATTTGGAAATCCAGTGCGCCTTTTAATTTGAACGTGCAAAAACCTTGAGCGTTCAAAAATTCGAGAATCGTTCGAGAAGCGTTAGAATCGCAAGCTCAAGCAGGAAAGACCGCCGTCAATCTTGCGATATTCGGAGGTATCTACCACGAGGGTCTTGTAGCCTAAATCTTGTACTGCTTTTAATACGCTTGGGTAGCCTTCAGCTACGATGACGGTATCGTTTACCCAAATGCAGTTTGCGCCATAAGCTTCTTCTTCAGGAACAACTACCTTGTTGTACTGAGCGAATTCTGGCTTATCAATAAATTCTCCTGATACCAACATGTTGTTGTTTTCCAGGTAGTTTACCCCTGTCTTTAAGTGTAAAACTTTCTCCAGAGGTACTTCGGATCCCTTGAGACCCCAACCTTCAAGGATCTCAATAAACTGACGAATTCCTTCTTCGTTCGTACGTGCTGAACGGCCCACGTAGAAGTGATCGCCAACCATCATTACGTCGCCGCCCTCAAGGGTACCAGGAGCAGTGATGTGCTTGATGTGGTCCTCGTCAAAGAAGCGACGGATAACTGGTTCGATTTCGTTCTTTTCACCGTTGCGACTTTCAGCGCCCGGATTAGTGATGATTGCACCCATGCGGGTAATAACTGCAGGGTCTTCCACAAAGCAAGAATCAGGATATTCTTCCAAGGCAGGAAGAATGGTTACGTCTACGCCGCACTGTTCGAGAGCGTGAACATAATCGCGGTGCTCTTCAAGGGCACGTTCATAAATAGGCTGACCGAGTTCGGGAGCGCTCGTAATGCCGTCGCAAAGGGATTTACCGGGACGGCGCACGATTACGTGGCTAAATTTCGTCATGAGAACCTTTCCGTATTACAAAATAAAAATATGAGTAGTGTCGGTATCATACAATGAGGAAAACATCGAATGTACACCGCAAATTTCCTTTATAGCTCAAATGAGATGGTTTGGCTAATTGGTAATACTTATACATCACACCCTTTGTATTGTGCCTATCGGGTAAGCACATTGCTCAAAGCTAGATTTTGCCTGTTCAGATTTGCTAGATTATTAGGTGGTTTTGATTTTGTAATCAATTGCGCGAGAAAGAGCCCGTGAATGAAAACAATTACTTTGGGAAATACTGGTATTTCCACTCCTCAAAATGCTTTTGGTGCATTGCCTTTGCAGCGTTGCAGCGAAGAGGACGCCGTAGCGCTTTTGCGGAAAGCCTACGAGGGTGGAATGGTATTTTTCGACACTGCACGCGCCTATTCAAACAGTGAGGAACGTGTGGGAATAGCTTTTAAGGGTATGCGCGAAAAAGTGTTTATTGCTTCTAAAACCATGGCGCGTACTCCAGAGGCACTCTGGAAAGACTTGGAGACTTCGTTATCCACGCTCGGAACAGATTATCTCGATATCTATCAGCTTCACTGTGTGCCGCAATGTTATCGCCCAGGAGATGGAACGGGCATGTATGAATGCCTGGAAGAAGCAAAGCGCCAAGGCAAAATTCGTCATATTGGCATCACTGCTCATCTGATTGCTGTTGCTGAGGAAATTGCTGAATCAGGGCTCTACGAAACGCTTCAATTCCCTTTGAGCTATTTGGCAACTGATCGCGAGGTTGAACTGGTACAGACGTGCGAAAAGCACAACGTAGGATTCATTGCGATGAAGGGTTTAGCAGGTGGTCTTATCACTAACTCTCAGGCAGCGCTGGCGTATATGACCCAATTTGATAATGTGGTACCTATCTGGGGAATTCAGCGCATGGCAGAACTGGATGAATGGCTGTCCTATATGGAGAACACTCCTTCTATTACTCCAGAAATCCAAGAGTTCTTTGATCAGGAGCGTGCGGAACTTCAAGGGGAATTTTGTCGTGGTTGTGGCTACTGCTTACCGTGCGCAGCGGATATTCCTATTAATAACTGTGCTCGTATGTCGTTAATGATTCGTCGTGCACCTTCTTCTGCATGGCTTTCTGAGGAATGGCAAGAGAATATGGCACGAATTGAGGATTGTACTGAATGTGAGGCATGTAAGGATCGTTGTCCTTATGGTCTCGATGTGCCAAATTTGCTGCGTAAAAACTACGAGGACTACCAGCGCATCTTATCGGGAGAAATTGAGCCAGTATAAATTGCGATGTATTTATCTATCACGATTTGTTGATCTATTGGTATTGTCCGCACGTTTCCCAAAAAGCAACAGCGCTTGCTGCAGCAACATTGAGTGAATCTACACCGTGTGCCATTGGTATTCGCACGGTGTAGTCGCACGTTGCAATGGTGCTTTGAGCAAGCCCATCTCCTTCGGTACCTAAAACAAGGGCAAGCTTTTCTGCTTGCGCAATACGGGGATCTTTAAGGGAGAGGGAATTGTCGCATAGGGCAAGAGCAGCAACACGAAAACCAAAGGCATGAAGCTGCGGTATTCCAACTTGCGCCCAGGTATCGGAATCAAACGTAGATTTGGAGTTTGAATCGAGTTTGGAATTTGAATCGAGCCTGAAATCAGGCTTGGAATCAGGCTTGAAATCGGGGCTCTCTAATCTTTTAGCCTCTTGAATCTGGGGGATTCGGGTCCAAGGAACTTGAAATACACATCCCATTGAAACGCGAGCAGCGCGGCGGTAAAACGGATCATGACAGCCAGGTGTTACGAGTACCGCATCAATTCCAAGAGCTGCTGCACTGCGAAAGATGGCACCGATATTAGTGAAGTTAGTAATATCTTCCAAAATAGCAATACGGCGCGCCTCTTTAAGAATGTCGCTTAACAAAGGAAGCGATGGTCTGTGAAAAGCAGCGATGGGACCTACGGTACGTTTAAAACCGGTGAGGTTTTCAATTTCAGCATGGCTCCCAAGGTATTGGGGGATAGGGCTTTCCAGGGATAATTCCAGATGCTCTATACGATCAAAAAGATCTCGATGTGGATCAAGCCAGCGTTTTTCGCTGATCAGAGCAAAGGGTTTTAACCCCGCATTGAGTGCGCGCTGTATGACATTACTTGATTCTGCGATAAAAATACCTTCGTTGTTAAACTGGATGCCGGTTGCGCGACTCAGTCCAATCAATTGCTTTGGATCTCGAAGTTCCGAATCGGTCATGCGCGAAAAAACGCGCAGTATAGGATCATTGATATGTTCTTGAAGAGAGATAATCATAAGCAAATTGTAATAGTGCACCATCTTTGATGCAGCAATACATTAAACGATTCTTTTAAATGGTTTATGCTCTTTTCGTGGCGACCTGCATTTTCTGCATCATGCGTGCGTATGTGCTAATATATTCGGTCGGAAGATAACCGAATGTGACAATGAGTCGAAAGGTGCATATATGTCAGGGCATTCAAAATGGGCAACCACCAAACATCGTAAAGCAGCTCAGGACGCTAAGCGCTCCGCTCTGTTTTCCAAGCTCTCCCGTAATATTACGGTAGCTGCAAAGGAGGGCGGCGACCCTAACCCTGATAACAATGCTTCTTTGGCTGCCGCAATCGATAAGGCAAAAAGCTATTCTCTACCAAAGGATAAAATCAAGACTGCTATCGATAAAGCTTTTGGTTCTGGAAAAGATGCGGCTAATTACGAAACGGTTGTATACGAGGGTTATGGTCCTTGTGGTGTTGCAATCTATTGCGAAGCATTGACCGACAATCGTAACCGTACCGCTGCTGATGTTCGTGCTGCGTTTAATCACCATGGCGGCAACTTGGGTACTTCGGGTTCCGTTGCTTTCCAGTTTGAGCGCAAAGGTCAGATCTTGGTTGAAAAAGTAATCAAGTCTGAAGAGAAAAAAGTTGCCGATAAAGAAAATGCGGTTGATGAAGATGAATTCATGATGGCTGTTGCTGAAGCTGGTGGCAGCGATTATGAGGATGCGGGCGATGAGTGGATTGTCTATACCGCGCCTACTGATTTGATGTCTGTTAAGAACGGTCTTACCGAGCAGGGCATTGAAGTAAAGGGTGCTGAGTTCATCATGGAGCCTACCACTCCTGCAGAGGTTTCCGTTGCTGATGCTAAAAAGGTTATGCGTTTGGTCGACAAGCTTGAAGAGCTTGAAGATCTTCAGAACGTTTATCACACCATGGATATTACTGACGAAATCGCAGAAGCACTGGAAGAAGAATAGTTTTAGAAAACTAAGCCCAGACTAAAATAGCTGGATAATTACTAAAAATGCTGCTCAAATTACTTGGGCAGCATTTTTTATTTCAATCATCATGAACTTTTTGTTGTTTAGTGCGAAGTTGACGTCTTGGGCGTGCTATAGTGTGATGACTAAAGCATTAATCGCACTACTTAGACACACTACGATGCTCGAGGGGCTATTTTCGTGACGCAAAATGCGAACATTCTCTCTTTTAACGAGGTCAAAGCCCGTGGGGCTTCCGCGCCGCGTACCGTTTCATCTAAGCGGACTTCTCGCGCTAGACATGCCTATCAGGCCGATTCTTCCTTTTCTCGTAGTGGTGCTAACCTTCGTGGTAGCGGAGGGCATGCTTATCAATCTTCCCGCTTTGCTTCCGACGATTTTACTTCGGGTATTGCTGCCGACTATCGCGGTTTTAATTCCGGGTTTCGCAGTGCTCCTGCAACGGATTTTCGAGGTGCGTCAGTAGCTTCATCAACGGGTTTTCGTAGTACTTCAGCAACGGGAGTTCAGGGCGTAGCATCTCGATATCCCCATAAGGGTGTTGCTTCGAGTGATGTTGTCAGACATGATTCTCGAAATCAGACAACGAGTTCACGGTCCTCTCGATATGCTTCTCATGATGTGCGACAAAACTCTCGCGCCATGCATCAGGGAAGAACTCCAGAAAAAGAGGGTCTTTTCAGCGGATTGCAAAAGCGCTTTCGCTCTGCAAAAGCAGAACGCCAGTTCGATCAAACTATAGGGGCGCGTGAGCGTAAGGCACAAGCTGATGCGGAACAGGCGCAGGCTAGCAGGGCTGCGGTGTATGAAATGCGTATGGGTGCTACCCATCGCAAATCCGCTCGTATGCAAAACAACGAGGGTAAAAAGAGCGGATTTGGTGGTTTTGGCTTCGCGCTTCCCTTTGGTGGAGGCGGCAAGTCGCTCTCGGTGGCAGCAACGCGTGGTATCGTGGCGCTTGCAGCGGTGGTGTTTACGGTATTTATGTTGTATCCCTCATGTCAGAATTACTACAACGAAACAAGACAACTCCAGCAGCTAGAGGCGCAATATCAGGCGCTTACTGATTACAACACGCAGATGCAATCTCAGATTGATTATTTGAATACCGATGAAGGCTTAGAAGAATATGCCCGCTCAGAACTGGGCTGGATTCGCCAGGATGAGCATATGGTTACGGTCGAGGGTGTTGAATCGTCTGTTGATGGCTCAACACAATCCAGCACGACGCATTCTCCCCTCAATGAGGACATACCTGCTCCTGATACCTGGTATTCGGGCGTTTTGGATGTGTTTTTTGGTTATGGACAATAGAAACGATCAGAGAGCGGCGATCGAATGCGATTTGTCGCCTAAAAAACCAAAGCGGCTTGCATCGTTAGATATTGGCACCGTTACTTGTCGTTTGCTTGTTGCTGATGTTTTTCAAAACGATTGTGAAGAGCTAAAGCGCTGCGTTGCCATAACGAATCTTGGAGTTGGGGTAGATAAAACTCATCTTCTTCAAGATGAAGCAATCGAACGAGTGGTGCAGCAGATCGCCCACTATGTTTCAGTGGTTAATTCTTTTAAGACTGAAGAATTTCCCGAAATCCCAATTAGGGCTGTTGCTACTAGCGCAGCTCGAGATGCTCAGAATTCTGCGCTGTTGGTTGAACGCCTTAAAGAGCTAGGTGTGAACCTTTCGATTATAGAAGGAACTCGTGAAGCGGCGCTTTCTTTTAGGGGCGCTGCGCAGGGGCATGAAGGCGAACACTTGCTTGTTGCAGATATTGGGGGCGGTTCCACGGAGCTTGTTTTTGGAATAGGGGGACAAGATCCTCTTACTTCGCATTCGTTTAATATTGGATGTCGCCGAATGACCGAACGATTTTTAGCAAGCGATCCTCCCCGTGAGGAAGAGTGTAATCAGCTTCGATCATTTGTTCATGATCAGATGAAATCTTACTTTGTCAAGGCGGCTCAAAGGGGATACGCCATAGATCGCATTATTGCAGTTGCTGGAACAGCTACCAGCGTTGTTTCTATTGAAAAACGTATGGAAGTATATGATTCATCTCAGGTGCATAATACGGTGGTGCCACGTGAAACTCTTGAACGAATTTTTAATAATCTTTGCTCAATGTCTTTAGAACAACGAAAAGGCGTGGTAGGATTAGAACCCGCTCGTGCAAGCGTTATTGTGGCGGGCCTGGCAATTTTGCTTGAAGTTCTAACTTTGGCAAATTGTTCTTCATTTACGGTGAGTGAATCTGATATATTACAAGGAGTTCTTCTCACAGAACAAGATTTTCGCCCGTAAGAAACTAAGACTTTCTTACAACTTCGGCGTTAAAGCCTTGCAAATTATTATTTTTGCTATGATAATAGGCGTTCGTTACGAAGAAATCATGGGAGCGTGGCGGAATTGGCATACGCAGCGGACTTAAAATCCGCCGCCTTCGGGCTTGTGGGTTCGAGTCCCACCGCTCCTACCAGTTCTCTTCATGTTAGCGAGCTGCATAACAGGCTTATCCTCCAACTTGCTGAGCTTTGTCATGCGAAATAAGGTATAAGTACTTTTCTCATGGAAAGCGTTTGATATGTCAGATATTTCCTCTTTTGTGGAAGCTCAAAACGTTTCAACTATTAATTTTGAAGATTTTGAAGCGCTCACTCATGAAGTAGATGCGCAAGCAGATTCTCCTAAACTTTTTGAATTGTATTTAAACCGCTATGCTCAAAAAGCGGGCGATATTATCAATCACTATATTCCTTCTGGCTCGCATCCTGATATGGAAACTTATCTGTATGCTCCCTTGCGTAAATATAGTGAAAACGGAGGAAAGCGTCATCGTCCTTTGATTTGTGTTGCAGCGTGTGCAGCGGTAGGTGGCGTTCCTTCTCGTGCTTTTTCCTCGGCGGCAGCGATCGAGCACTTTCATACAGCGGCACTCATTCATGATGATATTGCCGATGATGCTTCACTGCGTCGTGGTGAGCCTTGCATGCATCTTACCGAAGGCATTGGTCTGGCTATCAACGCAGGCGATCTTGCCCTTTCTATTGTCAACGGTATTGTTATGCGTGATCCTCAATTGGAAGATTCCTTGAAGGTGCGCGTGGCAATAGAGTTGGTATCCATGGCTCAAAATACGGTTGAGGGCCAGGCGCTCGATATCGGTTGGGCGCGCGATAGCCGTTATGACATTACGCCTGAAGACTACCTTGCTATGGCTATTCATAAAACTGCGCATTATTCTGGCGCGGTTCCTCTCGCGGTCGGTGCACTAGTAGGAGGCGGCAGCGAAGAGCAAATTGAAGGTCTTCGCTCTTATGGACTTGATACAGGTTTAGCTTTCCAGATTCAGGACGACTTGTTAAATCTGGTAGGCACTAAAGAAGCTAAAGAAAAAGATTTTCGTAGCGATATCACCGAGGGTAAACGTACTCTTGTGGTGGTACATGCGCTTCAACATTCGCCTAAACGCGATCGTTTAATTGAAATTCTTTCTTCAAAGGAAACCGATCCTGCTATTTTAGAGGAAGCAGTTGAAATCATGCGTGAGTCGGGAAGCATCGATTATGCGCGCTCCTATGCAGAGCGTCTCACTGCGAATGCGCAAGAGCGTTTGGTGGCGCTTCTCCCTGCGTCTCCTGCGCGTGATTTGCTTGTCTCTATGGCAAATTGGTTTGTTGATCGTTTGAAGTAGTGGTGATATATGGATCCAATTCGTAGGAATGATTCTGGAGCTGCCGTTTTAGACGTTCAGAGAAGACTAGTTACGGCAGGCTATTTAGCTGAAGAAGCAATTACAGGAACCTTTGATGCGAAAACAGCCAACGCAGTGGCACAGCTTTGTGTTGCCTGTGGTATTGATCCCAGACAAGAAGTAGACGAACTTGTATGGAACAAGCTCGTTGATGAATCATTTGAGTTGGGCGATCGTAATCTCTTTTTGCGCGTTCCATTCTTCCATGGTCGCGATGTGCGTACTCTTCAGGAGGCATTGTCTGCTTTAGGGTTTTCGTGTGGTGAAAAAGACGGCATTTTTGGCGCGCACACTGAAGATGCAGTTCGTCGCTTTCAGCTCAACATGGGTCTGCCTTCCGATGGCATTGTAGGTGCTTTTACGTTTCGTGCGCTTAATCACTTACAGCATTCTTGGAAGGGAAAAGATTCGTTTACGGCAATGCCGCATCTCGGTTTTGCACGCGCAGCAGATGTTTTGGAGTCGACGTTTATTTGTCTCTATGGAGTCAATGAATTTACTCGTTCAGTTGCTGCTCGTATGTCCAATCTTGCCCTTGCAACAAATCCCACTTCAAAGGTAATGAGTGCAGATTCTCTGTTGGTTCCTCCCGAGGGAAGCACGCTTTTTGTGCAAATCCTTGTCGGGGAAGAAAAGCCCGCGTCAGTTATCCCTGTAGTTGAATTTGAAGATGAGGACAGCTTGGGTGTACGTATTGCTCAAGCGATCCAGGCAACAGAGCATCATGATCGTCGCATTGCCGTTCGGCTCTCGAACGAAGGATGGGAGGATGCAGGAGCAGCTCGTTCTGCCCAGCATTATGCAATCGTTTTGCTCGATGCGCTCTGTAGTGCTTTGCTTGTGCTTGAACAGCAATCATAAGTAGTCTTAAACCCCTTCAAAGTGAAGGGGTTTTTGTTTGTTGGTATCGCACATCAAGGCTTAAGGACTGTTATACTGTGGAACGCATCGACAAAAGGTAGCCAAGTGTCCAAGACGGGCACTTTTGCAAATACTTTTGCAAATAGTTTGCGGGTTGCTTTAGTGGATCGATGTATGAAGTATCGCTTTATGAAGGGAAGGCGTTCATTTGCAAGCTTCAGCACTTATTCTTGCAGCGGGTGCAGGCACTCGCATGAAATCGTCGAAACCCAAAGTTGCTCATGAGATTCTAGGAAAACCTCTTGTTCGTTGGGTTGTTGATGCAGCACATTCGGCGGGTATTGATTCGGTGGTAAGCATCGTAGGACACGGTCGCGATCAGGTCGAACCTCTTTTGTCTGACACTACTATGGTGGTACAGGAAGAGCAACTTGGTACGGCTCACGCGGTATTGGTTGCCCGTGAGGCGCTTGCAGGAAAAAGCGGCTCCTTGGTCGTTCTTACGGGGGATTCTCCTCTCGTTCGTCCTTCCACGATTGAGGATCTTGTTCGCACGCGCGAGGAAAACAATGCAGCAGTGGTAGTTCTTACCATGGAAGCATCGGATCCCTTTGGATATGGACGCATTGTTCGTGACGATGCGGGCGATGTGGTTGAAATCGTCGAGCAAAAAGACTGCACACCAGAACAGGCTGCTATAACAGAATGTAATTCTGGGTTTTATTGCTTCGATATTGAACTTTTGTTTTCAGCGCTTGAAGAAGTTTCAACCGATAATGCGCAGGGTGAATATTACCTCACTGATGTATTGGGAATCGCTCGTAAACGCGGTCAACGCGTTCTTGCCTTCAAGGCCGAAGATCCAACGGAATGCTTGGGGGTTAATTCGCGCATTCAGCTTGCGCAAGCTACCCGTATTTTGCAGCAGCGCATCAATGAAGCTCATATGGCGGCTGGCGTTACTATGATGGATCCCTCTACTACATGGATTGGTCCTGATGTTTCAATTGAGCAGGACGTAGAACTTCTTCCTATGACGTTTTTACTGGGTGCTACCTCAATTGCAACAGGGAGCATAATTGGTCCTAACACTCGCCTTACCGATGTAGTGGTAGACAAGGACTGTGTTGTAGAGGAAACGGTAGGTATCGAAACCACCATGGAACAAGGTGTTACCTGTGGTCCGCGCGCCTACCTTCGTCCGGGTACTTATCTGTGCGAGCATGCCAAAGCAGGTACCCATGTAGAAATTAAAAAATCCACTATTGGACCAGGTTCTAAGGTTCCTCATTTATCGTATATCGGAGATGCGACGCTTGGTAGCAATGTCAACATTGGCGCGGGCAGCATCACTTGCAACTATGACGGCGAAAAGAAATGGCCTACTACTATTGGCGATAATTGTTTCGTAGGTAGTGATGTCATGATGGTTGCTCCGGTTAATCTTGGTGAAAACTCGCTCATTGGTGCGGGTTCGGTAATTACAAAGGACGTTTCTGCGGGAGCTCTTGGCTTAGGGCGCGCCCGTCAGACGGAGATCGAGCATTGGAACGAAAGGAAAAAGAGCAAATGAGTAATATGACGAAAACCATGGCGATCTTCGCGGGTTCAACCGCCCCCGAGCTTGCTGAGGAAATTGCGACAAAATTAGGAACTACTCTTGGTAATGTAAAGCTTGAAAAGTTTTCAAACGGCGAAATTTACGCGCGTTACTTGGAAAGTGTTCGCGGCGCAGACGTCTTTATTGTTCAATCTACCTCTACTCCTAATGTCAATGAGGCATTGATGGAGCTTCTAATTATGGCAGATGCTGCAAAGCGTGCTTCTGCTCGCACGGTAAACGCGGTAGTTCCTTGCTATGGGTATGCTCGCCAAGATCGTAAGGCTGCAGCTCGTGAACCTATTACGGCAAAGCTTGTTGCAAATTTAATGACCGTGTCGGGTATCGATCGTATGATTACTATCGATTTGCACCAGGGACAGATTCAAGGCTTTTTTGATAAGCCGGTAGATCACCTAACGGCTCTTCCTATTTTTGCTGATTACTTCAGGAAGAAGGATCTTGATCCAGAAAAGCTTTGTGTGGTAAGCCCTGATGTTGGTCGCGCAAAGGCTGCCAAGAAACTTTGCGATATGTTGCATGCAGATTTAGCAATCATGCATAAGGGCCGTCCTGGTCACAATAAGGCAGAAATTACTGCTCTTATTGGTGATGTAAAAGGCAAGATTTGTATCGTTAACGACGATATTATTGATACGGCCGGTACCCTCTGTGCTGCAGTAGCAACTTTGAAGGAAAAGGGCGCAGAGCGTGTCTTTGTATGTGCAAGCCATCCTGTATTTTCTGGTCCTGCTTATGAGCGTTTGGAAAACTCCCAGATTGAAGAAGTGGTAGTTTGTAACACTATTGCAGTTCCTCTCGAGCGACAGACTGGCAAAATTAAGGTTATTTCTGTAGCTCCTCTTTTGGCAAGCGCGATCAGCAATGTTTACTCTAATGAGTCGGTCGCTTCTCTGTTCGATCCCGAGTTTGCTCTGTAATCTATGCAGGTAATTGTTGGATTAGGAAATCCCGGCGACGAATACGCTCATACACGCCATAATGCTGGCTTTGAAGTAATTGACCTCCTGGCGCAACGCTGGGGGGTTAGTTATTGGAAGAATACGTGTGGCGCAATGGTGGGCGAAGCTAAGGTTCGTCAGTCGGATGGAAGTATAGAAAAAGTCATTCTGGCAAAACCTCAAAGTTTTATGAACCTTTCAGGGGGTCCGGTGTCTCATCTTTGTCGTGAATACGACGAGCAACCAAGTGAGCTTATCGTTATTCATGATGAACTTGATATTCCCGCTGGGTCGGTACGCGTAAAGAAAGGCGGGGGTCACGCTGGGCATAATGGGTTGCGTTCCATTATCGAAAAATTAGGCACTCGTGATTTTTTACGAGTTCGTACTGGCATTGGTCGCCCTCCAGGACGAATGAGTGTGGTTGACTTTGTTTTGCAGGCGCCCCGCAAAGAAGCTAAAGACGACTTCGAAGCGGCATGTGTTGAGGCGGCTGATGCAGTTGAGTCGCTGCTTAAAGTAGGGCTTGAGAAAACGCAAAATTTGTTCAATAGATAGACATTCATAACCACTTAGCATCAAAGGGTTTCTCGTGCAGGGAGAAACCCTTTTCTTGTGCGACAATAATGCGTGAGAAAAATAATTCGATAAGGTATGAATGTATATGAATGCGCGTATTAATTTAGCTACGGCAGATGAGGCCGTAGTTCATCGTCTTGCAACTGAATTGGATCTACCACACTTTATTGCAGCTACCTTAGTGGCTCGTGGTATAGACACGCTCGAAGCGGCACAGGCTTTTTTATATCCCGATCTTGAGAGCGTTTGGGGTAATCCTTATTTGATAGAAGGCATGGATGCCGCAGTCGATCGAATTGCTCAAGCTATACAAAACGAAGAGCATATTCTTGTGTACGGCGACTTTGATCTCGATGGGGTTTCGGCAACCACTCTCATGACGCGCGGACTTCGTGCTTGTGGGGCTGCGGTGGTAACCCCTTTTATCCCTCTTCGCTTTGAAGAAGGATATGGACTTTCTGATGCTTCGATTAAACGTGTTGCTTCGTATAATCCAAATTTGGTTGTTACGGTTGATAATGGCATAGCAGCGAAGCGGGAAGTAGCGCTGCTCCTTGATCGAGGAATTGATGTTGTTATCACCGATCATCATGAACCAGCCGATCTGGTTCCTGAAGGCGTGCCCGTTGTTGATCCGAAGTGCGATGATAATCCGAGTGCCATTTTGGCGGGCGCAGGGGTTGCGCTTAAAGTGATGCAAGCAGTTGGTTCTCGTTTTGGAAAACCTAATCTGTGGCGCGAACTGATTGACTTGGCAACGTTGGGTACGGTGGCAGACCTTATGCCTATGCGTGAAGAAAATCGCGCCTTGGTAAGTGAAGGTCTGCGTATGATAAACGAAAACCCCAGACCCTGTATCGCTGCATTGCTAGGGGAGTCTGGTTTTGCTGACAAGCCAGTTACATCATCCAATTTAAGTTTTACCTTGGTGCCTCGTTTGAATGCGGCAGGACGTATGGGTAACGCTCAGCTTGCTCTTGATCTGCTGCTTAGTGACGATTTCGCGGAGTCTGCTCATTTAGCATCGGAGCTTGAAGATACCAACACGCGTCGTAGAACTATAGAGGCAGAGTTGGCAGAGGTTGCTTCTGCTCAGGCAGAGCAGGTTTTTAAAGGTCAGCGAGCGCTTGTGGTAGCGGGTGAAGGATGGCATGAGGGAGTAAAAGGAATTGTTGCCTCACGCTTGGCGAACCGCTATGGCGTGCCAACCCTTCTATTTACCA
>FR896080.1:15178-20365 GCA_000435475.1 Cryptobacterium sp. CAG:338
GAAGCCCATGGTTCAGGAAGAAGTGTAGGAGAGGTAAATTTATTTCAAGCAGTTTCTAGCTGTCAGGATATTTTGGTGCGTTTTGGTGGCCATCATGCAGCAGTGGGTGTAACCCTTAAAGCTGATAAAATTCCTGAATTTACCGAACGCCTGTGTCGCTATATGGACGAACTGCCTCCTGAGGATTTTATTCCCCGTGTTGAAGTAGATGCTTCGGTTGACCTTAGCGAACTAACTCTTTCGAATGTAGAAAAACTTGATCTGCTTGCTCCTTTTGGGCAGGAAAATGTAAGCCCTCATTTTCTGGCACACGGTGTCATGATGGCGGGCGGCCGCGCAGTAGGGGTGGATAAAAATCATCTTTCGTGCACTCTGACCGATGGCATGCATTCGCTCAATTGCATTATGTTTCATTGTTCTAGCGTACAAGCCTTGCTTCACTGTGGTTGTGCCCTTGAGGCGGTATTCGAGCTTCAGGTTGATACGTGGAAGGGGCGTCGTTCGGTAAAAGCGGTGATCACTTCGCTGACACCTTTATCTCCTTGTGCGGCCTTGGAGGCTTGTCTTGAAGATGCGGATAAGGACTTTGTTACCGGGCTTATTGCGGCAGGGATGACGGAGCGCGATATGTGCGATATGCCCGAATGGGAAAGCCCAGAATCTGATCGAATGATGTGGCAGCAACGTGCACAAACGACCCCGCAGGCTTTCAGACAAGACTTAATTCAAGCGTTTCTGGGTGATGGAGTACTGCATGATTCGCAGCAGCAAACACTTGATTTACTTGGTGCTGGACATTCGGTTCTGACGATAATGGGTACCGGGCGTGGCAAGTCTCTTATTTTCCAGATTCATGCGGCTGAATTAGCGCTGGGTAAGCAAACGACAAGTTTGTTTGTGTATCCTCTCCGTGCGCTCGTTGCTGATCAAGCGTTTCACCTTGAACGCACCTTGGGTTCTTTTGGGATAACGATTGGTGTATTGACAGGTGCAACTTCGCTTCCAGAGCGTGCTCAGATAATGACCGATCTTGCAAATGGTGAACTCGATATCATACTTACTACTCCAGAATATTTGGATTTCCATAAAGACGAACTTGCGCAGATTTCTTCTATTGGTTTTGTAGTGATAGATGAAGCTCATCATGTAGGCACTTCTAAAGCGGGTTTTCGCCCTTCTTATACGAGGTTAGGAAATGCGATTCATTGCTTGGGAGATCCTCAAGTACTTGCAGTAACCGCAACAGCAGATGCAGCAGTTGCTCAAGAGATATGCGATGCTTTTAAGCTTGATGAGATGGTCTGCGATCGTGCTGAGCGCGCAAACTTACATGTTGTTGATCAACGCAATAGCAAGAAGCGCGAGCGTTATCTTGCAAGTTTGGTTGCGCAGGGAGAAAAGACGCTGATCTATGTTAATTCTCGTATGGAGAGCGTAGCTTTAGTGCGTCAGTTGCGTAAACAGGAGCCTCATATTGCTTCTCTCATCGGTTTCTACAATGCAGGGTTATCTCGCCTTGAACGAGCACGCGTTGAAGCGCTGTTTAGAGAAGGTGGACTTCAGGTTCTTGTGGCAACTTCTGCCTTTGGAGAAGGGGTTGATATTCCAGGAGTTCGTCATGTAGTGCTCTACCACCTGCCCTTCAGTGAGGTGGAGTTTAATCAGATGAGTGGACGTGCCGGACGAGATGGCAACGAGGCGCATATTCATCTTTTGTTTGGCAAGGGTGACGTTTCTTTGAATACTGAATTGCTCCATGGCATTGCTCCTGATCATGATGAAATGGCACAGATTTATCGAAGTCTACGCGCTCTTCAGCAAACAAGTGGTCAGGCTTTCTTTGCGCTTGATGAGGATGAGGTGGCTCGCCGGGCAACTCGTTTGTTTGGAAATACCGTAACGCCATCGCAAGTTCAGCTAGGAGTCGCAGTATTTGAAGAGCTTGGTCTGGTTGAAACAAAGGCTGATGAGACCCAAGGTAGTCGTGTTAAACAAAGCGTATATGTCGTAGACTATAAAGGAAAAGTTGAACTGAGCGATAGTGTCCAGTATCGTGAAGGTTTAGACGAATTCGATTCATTTATGTCATTTAAAGATTGGGTGCTGGGGAGTTCTGCGGATCAGTTACAAGACCGCATTAGGCACCCTTTACTTCCGTACGATAACAACGGAGAGGGGAGGTAGATCATGGCAAATTCTTCTCACGTTCATCAAGTGGGCTTGGTTCCTTCAGCCGTTGATCCCACCATCAAATCATCCACGTCTGCCCCTGTTGGTTCAGATCCAAAAGAGCGCTTTTTAGAGTTAGAGCGTTTAACCTCTTCGTATTTAGACGATAAAGACCGAGCCTTACTTGAAAAAGCCTTTCGCTTTGCTGACGAGATGCATGCTGGTCAAAAACGCAAATCAGGCGAGGCATTTGTTATCCATCCTGTAGAAGTTGCCATTATTTTGGCTGACCTTCATATGGATGTGGAAACCCTCTGCGCTGCTCTTTTGCATGATACGGTTGAAGATACGGTTGCAACTAAAGAACAAGTTACCGAGCTCTTCGGTGAAGCAATTGCGAATCTGGTTGATGGCGTAACTAAGATCACGAAACTTTCCGTTGAGACGCTCTCGGACGAACAGGCTGAGACATTCCGCAAGATGCTTATAGCCATGAATAAAGATATCCGCGTTGTGGTTATTAAGCTTGCAGACCGTTTGCATAATATGCGTACTCTTTCGGCTCTTCGTGAAGATCGTCGTATCTTTAAGGCGCGTGAGACTTTGGAAATCTATGCGCCAATTGCTCATCGCTTAGGTATCAGCTCCATAAAGTGGGAGTTAGAGGATTTAGCTTTCTTCTATCTTGAACCCACGAAGTTTAAACAGGTTTCTCGAATGGTTGCTGAAACACGCAAAGAACGCGAGGAATATCTGGAAACCATTATCGGTATTCTCCATGGTGAAATGGAGAAAATCGGGGTGGAAGCCCAGATTATGGGGCGTCCAAAACACTTATATTCCATCTATCAGAAGATGACTAAGCGCGGTAAAGGGTTTTCTGAAATCTATGACCTAAGTGCGGTGCGCATTATTACCACCTCGGTTAAGGATTGCTATTCAGCTCTTGGCGCCGTGCATAGTTTATGGCATCCAATGCCTGGTCGTTTTAAAGACTACATTGCAATGCCAAAGTTCAATATGTATCAAAGTCTTCACACTACGGTTATTGGCCCAACAGGGCGCCCGCTTGAAGTGCAGATTCGCACCGAAGAAATGCACCGTATGAGTGAATATGGCGTTGCGGCACATTGGCGCTATAAGGAAAAGGGCGGCAAGGGATCAGATTCGTTTGATAAGCAGATTGCTTGGCTTCGCGAAATGGTCGATTGGCAGGACGAAACGAAGGATTCGCGCGAGTTCTTAAAATCCTTAAAAACCGATCTCGATCCAAAAGAAGTTTTCGTCTTTACTCCAAAGGGCAAAGCAATGAGTTTGCGCTTTGGATCAACGCCGGTGGATTTTGCGTACGCCATCCATACCGAAGTAGGTCACCATTGTGTGGGAGCAAAGGTAAATGGATCTATCGTTCCATTGAGTTATCAGCTTCAAATGGGCGATCGTGTAGAAATTTTGACTCAGAAGAGCGCTACTCCTTCCCGCGACTGGCTCAATATCGTAAAGACGCCTTCTGCCCGTTCGAAAATTCGCTCGTATTTTTCAAAGATGAGCCGTTCGGACGATTTGCAGACAGGTCGCGACAAGCTGGTTCATGAAATGCGCAAGCACGGTTTGGGTATTTCGTCAGCTCAGAGTATGCGTGCTATGAAGCAGGTTGCTGAAGCGATGGGCTTCAAGAGCGCAGACGACATGCTGGTTAATATCGGTTCGGGTAAAGAAAACCCGATGCATGTAGCAAACCGCATGCTGAAAATCTTGGTGGACAAAGGTACGGAAGAGGCAGAAAAGCCTCTTGTGGGAATGTCTGCTTCTTCGACTGGCAAGATGCCCCCTATGCTCACCAGTGTGAAACGACCTAAGAAGCATGAAACTCATGCTTCTAATGGTGTCGTGGTGCGTGGAATAGATGATGTGTTAGTGCGTTTGTCGCGTTGCTGTAATCCTGTTCCGGGAGATAAGATTATCGGCTTTGTTACTCGTGGTCGTGGCGTTTCGGTTCATCGCGAAGACTGCCCTAACGCAGTAGAACTCAAGCAGCACCCTGAGCGAATTATTGAAGTACATTGGGAAGACAGTGTTCCTGATGCAATCTATAACGTGGAAATCATCGTTGAAGCGCTCGATCGTATGAACTTACTTATCGATGTAGCTTCAGTTTTGTCGGAATACGGCGCAAATATGCTTAATGTTTCTTCGACAACCCATCGAGACGGCATGGCAGAAATGCGTTTCTTGTTCCAGATTTCTGATATCAGTAAAATTGAGCGCATCTTGTCAAAGCTTCAAGCGGTTGAGGGCGTTTTTGACGCACGCCGCATGATGCCTGGCAATACTTCAAAATAGGAGAATTGAAGGGATTTCGTAAATGAAGATACAAGTAAAACGCAAGGGGCGCAATCTTGTAGTGACGGGCGCTTGCGTGGATATTGAATATACCGTGCTTGGTCCAATTGCCAACAATACCTTTGTAATTTCTGATGGGGATTTCACCTTTGTAGTAGATCCTTCTCATGATGCTGATGCAATTTTAAAGATGGTCGGCAATCGCAACGTAGATGCAATTGTGGTAACCCATCACCATGCCGACCACACCAGTGCTCTCAAGGCGCTCAAGGACAAAACGGGAGCACCTGTGTATGCTTCGGCTATAGATACCCCCGTGATAGAAAATCAACCAAAAGATTTTCCGCCAGCCGAATCCTGTAAGGTTGATGTTCAGCTGAAGGATAAGGATACGGTGAAGTTGGGGAATATGGCATGGAAAGTTATCGCCACTCCAGGGCATACCCCAGGAGGAATTTGTTTATTCCTCGATGCAGAAAAGGGCAAATATCTCGATGGTGCCAATGTGCTGATTTCGGGAGATACACTTTTCTGCGGTTCGATTGGAAGAACTGATTTTGAGGGGGGCAATGATAAGCAAATGCGCGCTTCCCTTCGTCGTTTGTCGCAACTTCCTAACGATACCCTTGTACTTCCAGGGCACAATTCGCTTACTACCATTGCAGATGAGCAGCG
>FR896080.1:20448-21450 GCA_000435475.1 Cryptobacterium sp. CAG:338
AGCGTCGTGTTTGTGTTGGCGCTGTTGAATTTGCGCATAAGCCGTTGAATTTGCGTTCGTGGTGTTGCGTGTATTTTCAATGAGCTGAAAAAGAAATTGCAAAAGACGGGCAAGAAATTGTTAAAAGAACTCGTATGAGCGTTTACAATTATTAACGAATTGTTTCTTGAAACATACGAGGGGGGATTACGGTGGCGAAGCTGACAAAGAAAGAACTTAAGAAAAAGAAGAAAAAGTTTGATTACTACGATGCTTTTGAGGCTCAGGCAGAAATCGCCGTAAAGGAAGCTAAGCTCTTAAAGGAAATCGTTGACGAGTTTGAGTCAGTGGAGCAAGTTGAAAAGCGCCTCGGTCGTGCTCATGCTCTTGAGCGAGAAGCCGATGAAGTTTGCCATAGTATTTTTGAAAGCCTCATTACCGACTTTGTGACACCTATTGACCGCGAAGATGTTATTGGTATCGCGGAAAATCTGGATGAGGTAATCGATCTTACTGAAGAGATTATCCAGCGATTCTATATGTACGATATCCACTTTATGCATGACGATGCGAAGAAGTTCGTAAAGCTTATCGTTCGCTCTTGCGAAGCATTGTCTAATGCTATGGCGGATTTTCGCAATTGCAAAAAATCAAACACTTTCAAGTCTCTTATCTATCAGGTTAATCAGCTTGAAGATGAAGCAGATGAGCTCTATATCAAGCTTATTCGTCAGCTCTACACCGAAGAACGCGAACATAGCATGCGCGTGATAGTTTGGACGCGTTTGTTGGACGCCATGGAAGATTGCGTTGATCAATGTGAATTGGTTGCCAACAAAATGAATACCGTAATGGTGAAATATGCTTAAACGATACTACTAGCAATACCAGTTGTTAGTAGTATCAGCTGCTGACAATTCTATCTGCTAGCAGCATCAGCCATAACTATTTAAAGAGAAACGCCGACAACACTTGTCGGCGTTTTGTATTCTGGGTCTTCAACCCAGTTGAGGACGCAAAGCG
>FR896080.1:21479-26565 GCA_000435475.1 Cryptobacterium sp. CAG:338
TCATTCGCTATGCGAGAGGTGCTGATTTTCGCTCGGTATTTCTTTAATCTCTTTCCGCTTCTTCTGCTTGTAATACCGCATATGATCTCGCTCCTTTGCAAAGGAGGTTTTTTGGTACTATATACCCATTGTTCTCTTGCGAGAAAGAAGATCATGGCGTTAATAGTTTCAAAATTTGGCGGAACCTCTGTTGCTTCCCCTGAAAGAATTAAAAATGTAGCAAAACGTCTTATTGCCATGAAGCAGCAAGGCAATGACGTGGTGGCGGTTGTTTCTGCAATGGGTAAAACAACTGACGAATTGGTTGGTTTGGCGGCGGCGCTAAACGATCATCCTTCCAAACGAGAAATGGATATGTTGCTCTCTACGGGAGAGCAGGTAAGTATGTCGTTGCTTGCAATGGCTATTCAGGCGTTGGGATATAACTCGGTAAGCTTTACGGGTTGGCAGGCTGGAATTACCACTGATAACGATTTTTCTAGTGCAAAAATCGAAGGTATTGATGCTGATAAAATCCGAAAAGCCCTTTCTACGGGTGCCATTGTGGTGGTTGCTGGTTTTCAGGGGGTTTCTGAAAATGGCGATATTACTACGCTTGGTCGTGGCGGATCTGATACGACGGCAGTTGCGCTTGCTTACGGTATTAATGCGGATGTGTGTGAGATTTATTCCGATGTTGAAGGTATCTACACCGCCGATCCGCGTGTTGCTCCGCGTGCCCGTAAGTTGAGCTGTATTTCTTACGATGACATGCTTGAGTTATCGAGTGGTGGCGCAGGCGTTTTGCAGGCTCGCGCAGTAGAGTTTGCGCGTAAATATAAGGTGGTAATTCATTCCCGTTCTGCTTTCTCGGATGAAGAAGGCACACTTATCAAGGAGGTCGTTCCTTCTATGGAGCAGGCAGTTATTTCTGGTATTGCACACGATACGTCCGAAATGAAAATCACCCTTCGTGGTCTTCCCGATGAACTAGGTATCGCGGCGCGAGTATTTTCTATTCTTGCTTCAAGTGATGTTTCGGTCGATATGATCATTCAAAACGTTACCAATGACGGAAAGGCAAATATTTCCTTTACATTCCCTGGTTCTCAGAAAGAACAAGCATTGTCAGCAGTGGAACGCATTACCCAGCAATTTGGGGCGACTTCTTTGATGGACGACAATATTGCTAAGGTTTCGTTGGTAGGCACAGGCATGAAGTCTAGTCCTGGTGTTGCTGCTAAGGCTTTTGCGGCGTTGGCGGAAAACAACGTTAACATCATGATGATCTCTACCAGTCCTATCCGCATTTCGGTAGTGGTAGAGGGCAGCCAAGTTCAAACAGCAGTTCGTTGCTTGCACACCGCATTCGGATTGGACTCTGACAGCATCTTTGAAGAAACTCAGCTTTCTCCTGAAGAGATTGCAGCAAAGATGGCAAAGGGTCGCTAATTTAACGAGCTACTGTGCCTGGTTGACTGCCTCTTTCATGGAACGCACGTATTCTTCAACATAAGGTACGCAGTCTTTTCCGTATTGGGCGCAAAGTTTCACAATAGCGCTTCCTGCAATAGCGCCATCGCTTTGAGCGGCCATATTGCGCGCTTGCTCGGGAGTGGATATTCCGAATCCCACAGCGCAGGGAATATCTTGTTGCTGCTTTACGAGTGCTACCATGCTTGCAATGTCGGTTGTAATGTTGGAGCGCACACCTGTAACTCCTAAGGAAGATACGCAGTAAACAAACCCACGAGCTTTCTGCGCAATGGTAGCGATGCGCTCATGGGAAGTAGGGGCAATCATAGAAATTCGATCGATTCCCACGGCGGCGAAAGGTACATCAAATTCATCGGCTTCTTCAAAGGGGACATCGGGCAAAATAATGCCATCGATGCCAACCTCGGCTGCTTTTTGTGCAAACGCTTCTATCCCGTAAGAAAAAATCACGTTGGCGTAGGTCATGAATGTAAGGGGAATCGCAGATCGTGTTCGTACTTTTTGTACAAGATCAAACACTTTGTCGGTAGTAGTTCCTGCAGAAAGCATAGGGAGAGGGGTTTTCGCTACGAAGGACTCGATACGTATCGAAAAGACTTCCTGTTGCGGGCGCTGTTAATGGGTTGGAGAGTACCACCTGAAAAATATCGCCTTCATAGATATAACGTTTTGCTCTATCTACCATTTCGGTATATTCCGTTTCGGAAAACCGTGGAGTAAGCTCATTTTTAAGGCGTAAAGGCTCAAAGCTCTTTCGTTTTCCTGTTCTAAGAAGCTTTTCTAAGGTATCAAGCTCCTGTTGTGCCTTTTCGTAAGAGCGTTCCAGCTGTGAAGTTTCAAGATCGTCGGTTCGCACGCCGGTTATATAGGAAATTTTTTGTCGGTAGGAGTCGAAAACCAATATGCTTTCAAAAAGCATGAGGTCAACATCAAGAAACTCTTTTTCGAATAATTCGTTTTCAGTGGCTTGAAAATCATCGGTTGAATGGTGGCGACGCAGAGAAGGTTCGCTGTAGGAGAGGTAATCAAAAGAAAAATAACCTACAAGGCCTCCTGCAAAGGGTGGAAACCCTTCAAGACGGGGTTTTGTTTTCGGCGATTATGCGGCGAATAACGGTACTGGGATGTTCGACTTTAAAGATTTCGCACGTTTCGCGATCTGTCTCTATGTTTTTACGAATTCGAGCAACACCGCCCGAGCAGCAGAATTCCAGCGAGGGTTTTAGACCAAGAAAGGTGTAGCGACCCCATCTTTCTTCAGCTTCTGCGCTTTCAAGTAAAAAACAGTGAGTGCTCGCAGCGCGTAACACGCGTAGAGCTTCAATGGGCGTTATGAAATCCGCCAACAAATCACGCTTGATAGGAATACGGCGATAATCACCAGATTGAGCAAGTGCCCGAAGGTGTTCGAGGGTGTTTTGCATTAATGTAGGTCCTTTCCGAGGTTGTTGTGTATGAAAGACCCCAGAAAAGGAAAACCCGTCCCTGACGTCTTTAACGTTCAAGGACGGGTTATATTCATATCACCCGCGGTGCCACCTTGATTCACTTTGCGGTAAAACAACAAGTCTAGAAAATAAAAACTCCAAGAATTAGTTGCTGTTCAGACGGTAAAACCGACAAGCAATTCGAATTCAGGGAGTGTAATGATTTCTAGCGCTTTAAGCTTATTTCGCTTGTGCTCTTAGCGAGATGCCATCACATCTCCGACAACTAACGTATGCCTTCACGTCGCATCCTACTTTGATGGCTTGTTTTGCTTGGCGCTTAATCTTGCTTAGCGCTTAAAGTAGCAGATTGAGTTAATCAAGCTTACCAAGATTAAAAGTCCAAAAGTTCGGTGCGCCCTCAGCGGTCCATTTAGTGGTTTGCAGTTCGATCCGAATCCCAGCATCCCGGACTCTCTGGGCGCGCACGGCCACTTTTACTTCCGCTTCAACGGTTTAGTTATTCGATTGACAACGGCTTTTATTTTTTAGGTTGTTTCCAAGGTTGTCAAGATGGGTTTTGTTACGGTTAGGTTAAGGTTTGTGTTCTTGAGCAGGTTTTCTAGCGGTAGAACATGAGCGCGTTGCCGTTTACCTCAAAGAAGTACGTTTGGAGCAATTTGCCACTATTCTATATCTTTGAGTAGTATGATGTGCCCATTAACCCCAAAATAAAGGAGTGCTTTATGTCTTGGACCAAGGAAATACCTGCGAATCCTGTTGTTGCTGTAGCTGGTGCTACAGGCGCAGTCGGTCATGAATTTCTTGAGGTTCTTCACGACCTCGATTTTCCAGCTTGCGAAGTACGTGCACTTGCATCAAAGCGTTCTGCAGGCAAGAAGCTTCCTTTTAAGGGTTGTGGGCAGGTACCCGCAGGAGAACTGACGGTTCAAGAAATGACTCCTGAAGCATTTGAAGGAGTTGACATTGCTCTGTTTAGTGCCGGAGCAGGGGTATCAAAGCAGTTCCGTCAGGCGGTAGTCGATGCAGGCGCAGTGATGATTGATAACTCAAGCGCATTTCGCATGGACGATGACGTACCTCTGATTGTTCCTGAGGTTAATCCACAGGATATTGCATGGCATAGCGGAGTGATTGCTAACCCTAATTGTTCAACCATTCAAATGGTTGCAGCGCTTAAGCCTCTCTATGATCTTTCGCGCATTACGCGTGTGGTGGTTTCCACCTACCAAGCAGCATCGGGTGCAGGAGCTAAGGCAATGGAAGAGCTCTATGCTCAAACTCGTCAATTCCTTGACGGAGAAGAATTAACCATTGATGCTTTTGCTCATCAAATTGCTTTCAATTGCATCCCCCATATCGATGTTTTCCTAGATGATGCTTCTACCAAAGAAGAGTGGAAGATGGTTGTTGAAACAAAGAAAATTATGGGTGATGAAAACATTCAGGTGGCAGCAACGTGTGTTCGTGTTCCCGTTCTGCGCTGCCATGGTGAAGCTATCAATGTTGAATTCGAAGGTCCAGTTAGCGTTGAAGAAGCACGTGCCGCTTTGGAGGCTGCACCTGGTATTACGGTAATGGACGATACCGCAAACAACGTGTATCCCATGCCAGGTTTACTTGCAGGCACTGACGGCGCTTTTGTGGGCCGTATTCGTAAGGATGCTTCGGTTGAAAATGGCATTGCGTTTTGGAATGTAGCAGACCAAATCCGTAAGGGTGCTGCCTTGAATGCAACTCAAATTGCTCTGTTGTTGCTTCCTTAAGACTAATGCCCCCCAACCTTAGCTAAAATCCTTAACATTAACTAATGCTCCCAACCTTAGTTGATGTCCTCAACTCTAGCTAATATTTTCACCATCGCTAATACTCTTAACCTTAGCCTTAGGGGATTCAAGAACAACAATAGGGATGAAACGCTATTCGAAGTTTTGTCTACAAGTAAGAATTGCGGAACCTGATTTGCTGCGCATTATGCGAGGTAGGGAGTTGTATCAATCAAGGGTGCAACTCGTATGGTTCCGCAATATTTTTTTGCGTTTGGGTGAGCTAGTCCCGTTTTGAGAGCAATCATAGTAACGGTGTGAGCCGCTCGTATACAAGGTGTGGCAGCATTGCCTGTTTGTGCCGAAAATCCACTGGGAACATCAGCGGCAACAATA
>FR896080.1:26615-41570 GCA_000435475.1 Cryptobacterium sp. CAG:338
TAGCAAAGGGCTCGCGTATGGTATCGCCTGAAAATCCTGTGCCTAAAAGCGCATCAATTATAAGGTCAGCTTGCGATAGACTCTGCTCTACCTCTTCGTAGGTAGGGTTGATCAGAATGCGTGCATTAGGGTAGGTCTCAAGGTTTTCTGTTTGCTCGCAAGCCGTGGTATGTGCTGGTTCTGCTTTAATATCCTGCGCTTCTAATGAAGAAATAAGATCTACGTCAAAACCTGTTTTCGCTAAGTATTCAGCTGCTACCCAGCCATCTCCACCGTTATTGCCGTGGCCGCATAAAACAACAATTCTCTGAGATGGTTTGCTCTGTTGCTTTGCGAATTTTTCAGTCTCGTATGCGAGGAATTTACCAGCACGGTGCATAAGGGTATAAAGCGAGGTGCTCGTTTTGGCGATTGTCTGCTCAAGATTGACCACCTCAGGAACATCGAGGGTTGGATAAGAGGGGTCGAATTCGATATAAGAGGAAAGTGCCTGACGGTAAGCTTCACAAAGCTCCGAGAAGGATACCCTCGAATTTGCAGGACTGGTTGAAGGCAAAACGGAACAGGGCATTTCTGTTACGGGCTCACATAATCTATGGTAAAGCTGACCTGCTTTAACTCCCGTAGTAATAATTGCTTGAATGGGTGCGTTTTTTATAATTTGTGACAGATCATTGGGTTGAGCATTGGTGATGCTTGCATCACTGGCGCCTTTTATATCGCAACTGGAAAGGACATCCCAAAGGGCAAGGTGGTGACGTAAACACAAATCACGCTTTTCCTCTATGGTTTCTGGAAGCGGTTCATCAAACAAGGCAGCTAAAACACGCCAAAATCTATTTTGTGGGTGTCCATAGAAAAATCCCTGCTGTCGTGACTTGGGTGAGGGCATGGTGCCCAACAGGAGAACACGAGAATACTCATTAAACACAGGGGCTATTTCATGAATTACATGAGAGGTTTGGGAGTGAGTAGCGCAGGGTTGAGACATGGTAATCTCCTAGATCAAAATGCCATTACAATGGTCGATTTCGTGTTGAATGATTTGTGCAGTAAAACCACTGAATTGCTCGGTACGTTCGTTGAATTGTTCATCGAGGTAGTGCACGGTGATTTGTTCGTAGCGCGTGGTGCTACGAACACCTGAAAGAGAAAGACACCCCTCTTTTGTTTCGTAGGGTTTACTGAATTTGGTTATTTCCGGATTGTACATAAGAATTGGCTCGGGAAGAGTATGTCCTTCTTGCTTGGAGAGAATCTTTTTACTCATTTTATGGGTGGTGTTTTGATCTGCTACGACAATGATGCGCTTGTGTACTCCAATCATGTTTGCCGCCATACCAACACATTCGTGCGCATGCGTCTGAAGGGTTTCTTTAAGATTTTCGCCAACGCTACGGTCTGCTTGCGTGGCGTTTGTGCTGGGGATCTGTAGGAGAACAGGAGAAGTGACGATTGGGCAAATCATGTATGGCCTCACTGAGTTGCGGGTGTTGAAAAGAATAGTTTTTCTTGATTATAGGGCTCGAAGTTAAAAACGTTGGGCTATAACCAAACGTTTTTGCAGCAACAACCTTTTAGGAAGCAATAATCGAGCTAGAGATAGAAAGCATGTTTGAGTTTTTAGATCGGTCTGTATCTTAGAAGTTCTTAAGAGTTATTCGCATTAAATTTCTGCAACAGCATGTAAAAAACGAGCTACTTTGCATCAAGCAAAGCAGCTCGAAAGCGTTGTATTAATCAAAGTAGCTCAATGGAGTAGCTCAACGAAGGGCTACATTAAGCAGGCAGCTCGAAAAGCATTGTATCGAGCAGGCGGCTCAAAAACTGTAGCATCGAGTAGGCCTCCTAAAAACTGTTGCATCGAGCAGGCAGCCCAAAAACCGCTTGCTAGGACAACTTTCCTGTGAACAAGAACTTAATACGAGTCCATAAGCTTGGCTTTTTAGGTACCAGTTGAATTACTCCTGCATCAGTTGCTTTCTGCTCTCCGGAAAGAACTTCAACTTCGGGGGTAGCTGTTTGAACGGATGGCATCTGTGTTTGAGCAGGGTCAGCTTCGGTGGAAGCAGCAGGTACGCCTGAAGAAACAGAGGTATCTGCTGGGGCGGAAGCCGAAGTCATAGCAGAAGGTCCTGCAACGCCGGGCTCAATCTCCTCAATGCCACCTGTAGCAGAAGCGGAATTGACTTGCGCAGTGGTGTCAATCGTGGTGTCAGTCGTTTCGGCATTAACTTCAGCGCCAGGCTCAGCTGCCTGAGCCACAGAAGCTTGCGCTGAAGTGTCAGTTGAGATTTCTGCTGCAGTTTCTTGAAGGGGCGTTTCTTCTGCCAGAATTTCTAGGGTGACCTGTTCATTGGTTGCTGTTTCTTGCAAGGATTCGTCTGCTTCAGGAACCGTTGTCTGAGCGCTCGTGAGTGGTTCTCCTGTTTCAGGATTTTCAACCAAAGGAGTTACGGGTGATTCCTTCATTTCGCGGTCACGGATGCGCTGAACGCGAGCGGTAGCACTGCGCAAAGCGGCCTGCTCTTCGCGAACCTCCAAGGAGTGCAGATAGTCCTCGCGTGCCTTCTTGATAAGGTATTCTTGAGAATCGAACGATTCAGGAATACCGTCAGGGCCTTCCGTAGCGAAGAACTCAAGCGGCGTATAAGAAAGATCACTTTTAAGCATACGCAACTTTGCCGTATCGGAAAGCGACGTATCCAGGTATTCATTTACCTTTTCTTTAAGCTCAGGATTAATAATAGGCCAAGCAATTTCGACACGTTTTTCCATATTGCGTGTCATTAAGTCTGCGCTGGAAAGATAAATCTCGCGGTTATCACGTGGGCCAAACCCATAAATGCGGCTGTGTTCGAGCAAGCGCCCCACAATGGACACTACCTTTACGTTATCGGTATAGCCTTCAACGCCTGGTACCAAGCAGGAAATGCCACGAACGAATAAGGTTGCATGAACTCCTGCCTGAGATGCTTCGGCGATTTTGTCGATAATATCTTTATCGGTAACGGAATTGGTTTTAAACATCAATCCATTAGGCTTGCCTGCGCGGGCAAGTTCAATCTGCTCATCGATCTTTGCCAGAATCATCGGCTTAATCTGCAGAGGAGCTACGGAGAGCGTCTGATAACGATCCGATGCGTTTTCTAGCTGCATATTACGGAAGAATTCTGCAGCATCTTTACCAATGCTTTCATTGGTGGTGATGAAGGAGAAGTCGGTATAGAGCTTTGAAGTCTTTTCGTTGTAGTTGCCAGTACCTAATTGGGTAATGTGCTGAATACCCTTGTCGGTATGACGGGTAATAGCGCAAATCTTAGAGTGAACTTTAAAGTCATGGAAACCATAAATTACATTGGCTCCTGCTTGCTCGAAGCGTTGTGACCATTCGATATTGTTAGATTCATCGAAACGGGCACGAAGTTCAAACAGAGCAGTAACTTCTTTGCCATTTTCAGCAGCTGCGAGAAGCGCTTCCGCTAAATGAGACTGGCTTGCCAGACGATAAAGGGTGATCTTAATGGAAATAACCGAAGGATCATTTGCTGCCTCGCGAAGCATGTTGACGAAGGGATCCATGCTTTCGTAAGGGTACATAAGCAAAACATCTTTTTCGCATACCTGTTCAATAATAGAACGCTTCCTATCGAGGCAGGCAGGCCAAGTGGGAGTGAAAGGTTCAGGAGTAAGCTTGCGGGCAAGCTCTGGTTTTACCATTCCGTCCAATCCCCATGCGTAGCCCATGTCTAGCGGAACGCTTGTGACGTAGACCTGATGCATTTTGAGACCAAGACGCTTAAGAAGAAACTTCTTGGTGACAGGAGAAAGAGGTGTGTCAGTTTCCAGGCGAACAGGTGCCAGACGAGCGCGCTTTTTCAGGATGCGTTTCATATGCTCGCGATAATCGTAATCCATGTCTTCGGTGCCGTAGTCATTAGGATCAATATCAGCATTACGGGTGACACAAATCACACTTGCGCGTTTGGTGGTGTACATAGAAAAGACGTCACCCACAATAGTTTTCAGGGCGTTTTCAAGCAAGATGAATTGAGTGCCTTCGCCTGGCAGGGGAATAACACGCTTTGCTTGACGAGGAAGAGGTACCAATCCGAAGGTGGCATCTTCAGCGCCAAGGTTCTTTTCTTTTTTCTTGTCGCTGCCCTTGGTTTTTTCGGGAGCGTTTTCTTCGTCCAAACGAAGGAGTACGTAGAGTGCGCCGTTTTCGAGATGAGGGAAAGGATGGCGCGAGTTAATAATCTGAGGAGAAAGGTAAGGAACTACCTGAGCGTTGAGATATTCACGAAGATAGGCTGCTTGTTCCTTGTTTAATTCGTCTTCCATGAGCTGACGAATACCGCGCTCGGCAAGCTTTTCTTGAATCTGTCGATAAATGCGCTCCTGTTCAGGATAAAGCTCGTGGCATCGATCGTAAATTGCGCGTAGCTGCTCATCGGGAGTCATTTGGGTTTTATTGTCGCGCAACTCCTTATTTACCAGAGAAAGGTCGGTTAAGCTACCTACGCGTACCATGAAAAATTCTTGCAAGTTGCTAGAAAAAATAGATACGCGGGTAAGACGCTCCAGAAGAGGTACGTTGTGATCTTCGCCTTGATCGAGAACGCGCTTATTGAATTCAAGCCAAGAAAGCTCTCGATTTTGCATATAGGGAAGAACGTAGGGCCGCCCTGATTTGTTGGCGCTTTCTGCGGGCATGTTGGTTCGGTCGGTCTTCGACTTCGTGTCCATCATAAGGTCTAATCTCCCTTTATCGATTCCCCAATAATTCGTCAGAAACAACTGACGAAGTAATCTTCTTATTTCCATTGTAACGGTTTTAGCGCATGAACTGGCAATTACTCTTAATTACTCTTGAGCACTTTGGGAATTTTAAGATTCGTTTTCAGAATTACCGATTGGTTTAACAAGTACTCGTTCGGCTAAGTATCCTTCTCGAACGCCGTATTTTAAGATGTCGAGACGTTGCGCTTTGCAGAGAGAGAAAATCTCTCTGATGATTATGCATCCAGGGATGAAGGTGTGGATACGATCAGGGACGGTATGAAGAGCCTGGCGGGCAAATGCTTCGGGATCTTTTGCGTAGAGGGACAAAATAGCATCAATATGATCGGGTAAGAGATATTCATATCGCTCGCCGTCGTTGCATAAATCGCCATACACCTTTGCAGCCGAGCGGATGGAGCCGCCAATGCCATAAAGCTGTTTGGAAGCGTATATTTCAGCACCTTCTTTAGAAGCAAGGGTGCGGAACTGTTTTGCGATGGTTTCCACTTCTTTAGCGCTTGGCAAAATGCCGGAAGTATAGTTAGCAAAAGAAGAGAGAGATCCTTGAGGGATACTTACTTTGTCCAGGTCAAGTCCATCAAGAATATGGGTAAGCTCGGTTGAGCCACCACCAATATCAACCATGGTGCCATGATCCAAATAACGATCGAGACTTGCTCCTAAAAAGCCTAGGTGAGCTTCTTCTTCGTTGGAAAGAATGGTGATGCGTTTGTTAATACCTGCTTCGATTGCGGCAGTTGCTTCGCGGGAGTTGGTGCAATTGCGCAATACTGCTGTAGCAAAAATATCTATACGCTCGCAGGAAAAATGGGAAGCGCGGCGCAGGTGGGCATTAATGGTTTTGATGGCCTTCTTAATTCCCGCTTCGGTCATGGTTCCATCTTTAATATGAGCTGCAAGACCAGCCATTACCTTATAATTGAGAAGAGTTTGAATATCTTTTTTTAGTAATGGTTTGCGGGGGGTGCAAGTAACCTCATAAATGCAAAGACGAATAGTGTTTGATCCAAAGTCGATAATGCCAAAACGGGCCATAGTTGTCTTCCTCTTCGTAGTGGACAGATCGTACTGTAACAAATTATCGCCAAAAGCGTTTGTTAAATAGATTTAACTATATTCGTTTATAAAGAAGTGAAGTAGCATCAGTTATGTCACATTTTTTTAATAGTAATACGATGTTTTGGCAGATTAATTGCAATAAATGGCTTGCGGAGGAATAACGCCAGCAAGGGAGAGGGGGTTTCTCATGTTAGATAGCGTACGTATGGGGACTCAGAAAGTAAGTAAGGCAGAATATAAGGTTCGCTTTAAGGAACTGGTAAGCCGTTTGGTGGTTTTGCAACAAGAAGCGAAAAAACAAGAGCTGGGCACCGTAGTATTATTTGAGGGATGGAAAGGTGCCGGCAAGGGTAGTCGAATTTCTGATCTGCTTTATCATTTAGACGCACGTGATACTTCTGTTTATGTGACAGAAGACTTTGATGAAAAAGAAGCCGCCCTAGTAGTAGATGAGGACTTTGGCGCTACGGGATACTATCCTTTCTTACAGCAATTCTGGAAGGCGCTCGGCCAGCGTGGCAGCATGACTTTCTACGATCGCGGTTGGTATTCTGTAGCTGCGCAGCACATCATCAACACCCTTCCCAAAAAAGGTAAGTTATCTAAAAAGGAACGGGGTGCCATTAAGGCTCATGCAGCACGCATGGTTAAGTCCATTGAAGATTTCGAGACCCAGCTGCGCAACGATGGTTATCTCGTCATTAAGTTCTTCTTGCAAATTTCTGAAAAAACGCAGCGTGAACGTCTTGTTAGCCTGTATAGCGACCCTGCAACCTCATGGCGTGTTTCTCAAAAAGATTTGAAGCATCTTGACGATTATGACCGTACCTATCAGGTCTATGACGAGATGCTCGATCATTCAAATTTCAAAATTGCACCTTGGATCTTGCTAGATGCTGAAGATCATCGCCGCGTGAACTTAAGCGTTGTGCAAACTATCGTCAATGCACTTGAAAAGGAACTGTCGAAACCAGCTGATGCGTCAGCTCAGGAGGCGGAAAAGAAGGCGCAGGAAAATTCAGCAAATGGCACAAAAGCAGTAGAAGGGGACGAGCGTACTCGCACCGAAGAAGAAAATGCGCGCTTGTGGAAGTTGGCAGAAGAGGAAGCGCGTGCCGCTAGTATTCATGCGCCTACGATGACACGTTTTGCTCCGAGTGAGCATATACCTACGCTCGATGAGGTTGATCATACTTTGGCTTTGACGCGTTCGGAATATAAAGCACAGCTCAAAGCAGAGCAGGAACGACTTCGTCGTATTGAACTTGAGATGTACATCAGACGTATTCCCATGATGATTATGTATGAAGGATGGGATGCGGCTGGTAAGGGAGGCAGCATTAAACGTGTTGCTCAGGCGCTCGATGCGCGTGCGTATACCATCTATCCAAGTCCTGTACCTACTAAACCAGAATTACTTCATCCTCATTTATGGCGCTATTGGACGCGTTTGCCCAAGGCTGGTCATGTAGGAATTTATGACCGTAGTTGGTATGGACGCGTACTGGTTGAGCGAGTGGAAGGATTTGCAAGTCCTGCTCAGTGGTCGCGTGCCTACGAGGAGATAAATGAATTCGAGCGTGACATGGTCGAATGGGGTGCCATCTTGTTGAAGTTCTGGGTTGATGTTTCTCCTGAGACGCAACTTGAGCGTTTTGAGGCACGTGAAGCCAATCCTGAAAAACGCTGGAAGATAACTGCAGAGGACTGGCGTAATCGTGATAAGTTCCCTCAGTATCGTGCAGCGGTAGAAGATATGTTCCGCTTAACCTCTACGCGTAATGCGCCTTGGATTATTTTGGAGAGTGACGATAAATATTATGCTCGCGTAAAAGCGCTTCGAATTATCAATGAGGCACTCGAAAAGCGCTTAGGTATTTACTAGATAAGTAGGTGCTGGTCGTAGATAGCTGGTGCTGGTCAGTAGCTTTTTGTTGGCTGGCAGTTGTTTTACGAATTAGCAGTTGCTACTGACTGGCAGTCGTTTTACGGAAATAACCTCGAGCCAAGTATGAACGGTTTGCAAGAGAAATCCTGCCAATAAGCTAAAAAGGTTGTGGGATTAGGGTGCGAATGTGTTCGTGCTTGGCTCTTTTGTTAAGATGAGGTCACAAATCACGCTCGTGCCTTTATAGAGGTTCTTAAGGCGCTATAGTGATTTTTTGTTCACATTGCTATCAATAAAGGTGAGGTATGGCTCGTCGTAAAGGAAACGGAAAGCATGCAGCCAAGCATCAAGACATGCCAGTAACTGCAAATATCTATTCTCGTGATAACTACGGTTCGCAGGCGCGACTACGTTATTCAAGCAATTCCGGCTCTCGTCGTTCACGAAAAAATCCTTGGCGTGTAGTTTTTGTCGTTTCGCTTGTTGTTTTGATTGCCGCTCTTATTGGTCTAGGCGCTATAGCGTTTCAATATATTTCGCAGCAGCGTGCTTATGATGATCTGGAGCAATATGCTTCACTGTCAGATTCTGAAAACGTGGCTTTAGCTGACTTGACGGTGGACTGGGATGCGCTTCGTGCAGTAAATCCTGATATCGTGGCATGGGTTTATGTTCCCGATAGCCCTATTAATTATCCTGTGGTGCAAGGCGACGATAATGAGGAGTATCTTCATAAAGCCTTTGATGGGTCTACGGGGTGGCTCGCATCAGCTGGTACCATCTTTTTAGATAGTACGAATTCTTCAGATTTTTCTGATCGGAATAGTGCTCTTTATGGCCATCATATGAATGATGGATCGATGTTTGCTTCTCTTTCGGATTGGCAAAACAACGATGAATTCAACGCTCATCGTGATATCTATGTTTTGACTCCTCAAGGAAATTATCGTTTGAAAACGTTTGCCTTGGTGAAAACCACCGGTGATGATGCACTTGTTCAGACGACTTTTTCTTCCGATGAAAGTTATCAGTCCTACATTCAAGATAAACTTGATCGCAGCGTAACCACTCAGCAAGGTGAAGTGCTCTCCGCTGCGGATATTCGCCAGTCAATGCTTTTCTCTACATGTGAATACTCTCAGGCAGATGGACGTGCAGTGTTGTTTGCTGCGGTAGTGGAAACCACCGTTGCAAACGACCCCTATATTGCATCCTCTGCGCAGGGAACTACAGGTATTTCTACCAATGAATCTCAAGAATTGGATAGTCAATATAAGGAGGCTGCATAAATGAGCACATCGGTATTTCCGGGGGAGCGCCCTGACCGACTTGAAGAGGAATGCGGGGTTTTTGGAATATATGCTCCTGGATTAGATGTTGCTCGAATGACCTGTTTTGGTTTACAGGCTCTTCAACATCGTGGTCAGGAATCAGCTGGTATTGCGGTGGGCGACGGTGCCACCATACTCGCTTCTAAAGATTTAGGGTTAGTAACCCAGGCTTTTAACGAAAGTGCACTTGCAGCCCTTAAGGGTGATTTGGCTATCGGTCATGTTCGCTACTCCACAAGCGGTGGGGTTGAATCATGGGAAGCGGCACAGCCTCATATTTCTGCTATAGACGAGGTTCTTATCGCGCTTGCTCATAACGGAACGTTAGTGAATACCAATGCGCTAAAAGCGCGCCTTGTTGATCATGGGGTTCATTTACGTGCGGGAACCGACTCAGAGGCAGCAGCAAAAATAATCGGAGAGGTAACGCGAGAGACTCATTCATTGCGTGATGGTATTCGTATGGCGATGAAGATGATCGAGGGCGCCTATGCCATGGTTTTGGCAAGCCCTGATTCTCTGTATGCATTTCGTGATCCTAACGGCATTCGTCCTTTAGTTGTAGGTCAGTTACCTGAGGATCGTGGATGGGTAGTTGCTTCTGAAACCTGCGGTCTTGATATCGTTGGTGCTACTTTTATTCGTGAAGTTGCTCCAGGAGAAATCATTCGTTTTAACAAAGAGGGAATGGTTTCCGAAATGGGTGTAGAACCCCGAAAACGTGCGAGCTGTATCTTTGAGTATGTATATTTCGCTCGTCCCGATTCGGTGATGGATGGTCAAAGCGTTTATTTGGCTCGTCGTGAAATGGGCAAAATTTTAGCTCGTGAAGCGCCTGCGGAAGCTGATTTGGTAGTAGGAGTTCCCGATTCTGGCCTACCTTCAGCTATGGGGTATTCACTTGAAAGCGGTATTCCGTACAGCAATGCCATCGTTAAGAACCGTTATGTAGGTAGAACCTTTATTGAACCAACGGACGAGATGCGTCAGATGGGTATTCGTATTAAGCTCAATCCGCTTTCTTCTATCATTAAAGATCAACGATTAGTAATAATTGATGACTCCATTGTACGTGGTAACACCTCGAAGAAACTCGTTACCATGCTTCGTGAAGCGGGTGCTCGTGAGGTACACATGCGCATTGTGTCACCTGAAGTAAGATGGCCCTGTTTTTATGGCATTGATACCGACACTCAAGATCAGCTTATTGCAGCAAATATGACCAACGAAGAAATGTGCGAATTTATTGGGGCGGATTCGCTTGCCTTTATATCGGTTGAGGGATTGCATGCTTCAGTGGCGTGCGAACACCCAGGATTTTGCGACGCATGCTTTACGGGCGACTATCCTGTAGCAATTCCTGATACCATGAAGGCAAAGAGTTTTTTGCCCGAAGGTAGCGCTATTCTTGGGTAGTATAGAGCTACTTAGACAATAAAAGGAGATATCATGACTGATCGCATTAAGGTCAATGCTATGGATAATGACACCACTAAGTGGCCCAGCTGGACTGCGCAAGGCGCAGCAACTACTTATGCACAGGCGGGGGTAGACACGGCAGAAGGTGCTCGTGCGGTGGATGCTATTAAAGATGCCGTTCATCGTACGTACCGCGATGAAGTACGTGGTGACATTGGTGGTTTTGGTGGACTGTTCTCCATCAATGTAGCGAAAAATATGGCTGACCCTATTTTGGTTTCTGGTACTGATGGCGTTGGTACCAAAATTCAGCTTGCTAAACTTGCGGGTAAGCATGACACGGTAGGTATCGACCTGGTTGCTATGTGTGTCAACGACATTTTGGCAACAGGCGCTGAACCTTTGTTCTTCCTTGACTATATTGCGATTGGAAAACTGAAGAGTGAAGCAGTGGCAGAAATCGTTTCTGGTATTGCTGATGGTTGCCAGATGAGCGGGTGCGCGCTTATCGGTGGCGAAATGGCAGAACATCCTGGTGTTATGGATCCTCATGAATACGATTTGTCTGGCTTCTGTGTGGGTGTAGTTGATCGTCCTGAAATGCTCGATCCTTCCAAAGTTCAAGAGGGCGATGTTTTGATCGGTCTTGCTTCTTCGGGCATTCACTCCAATGGTTATTCTCTGGTTCGTAAAGTGGTAACCGACGGCAAAACGCTTTATGAATTACGCATGCCACAGGATTCACTGGATGGTAAGAGCGTTCTGGATGCGTTGCTTGAACCTACCCGAATTTATGTGAAGCCTGTACGCGCAGTGCTTCGTCAATTGCCAGGTGCGGTTCGTAGCTTGGCTCATATTACGGGCGGCGGTATCACGGAAAACCTCAATCGTGCCTTGCCTGATAACATGGATGCTGAAGTTGAAGTGGGTAGCTGGGGTATGCCTCCCATTATTCCTTTTGTTTGTCGCGCAGCACACTTGGACGAAACCGAAGCGCTGAAAACCTTCAACATGGGTCTTGGCATGGTGCTGGTGGTTGCCCCTCAAAAGGCTGATGAAGTATTGGCTATTCTTGAAGAGCAGGGCGAGCAAGCTGGTATTGTGGGTCGTATTGTTCCAGGTAGTGGCGAAGTAACTTACGTGAATAAAGAGCAGCTTTTTGCTAATTGTGTTTCAAGTGAGCCCGCAACTGAAGAATAAGTAGGACTTTCAAAAGGAGCTTTCGTGTCTGAATCTCAAGGTGCACTTAAAATCGGAGTACTTATCAGTGGAAGCGGTTCCAATTTGCAGGCGATCATTGATCGTATCGACCAGGGAACACTTGATGCAGAAATCGTATTGGTTATTTCTTCTCGTCCCGATGCTTTTGGATTAACGCGCGCTGAAAAAGCCGGTATTCCAACTCTTGCTTTGAATCGCGAGGTGTATCAGGATGCACCAGCAGCAAATAAACGCATTGCAGACGCTTTGAAGGAAGCAGGCGCAGAATATGTCATTATGGCGGGCTACATGCGCAAGCTTACAAACGAGGTTTTAGATGCGTATCCCGATAAAGTGGTGAATTTACATCCTGCCTTGTTGCCTTCTTTCAAAGGCGCTCATGCTATTGAAGATGCTTTTACCTTTGGGGTAAAAGTAACAGGAATTACCGTGCATTTTGCTAATGAAGATTACGACAAAGGGCCTATTATTGCGCAGCGTGCGGTTGAAATACGCGAGGATGATACGCTTGAATCTCTTGAGACGCGCATTCATGAGGCAGAACATGCTTTGTATCCTGAAGTTATTTCTTGGTTAGCCGCAGGACGCGTGCAAATAGACGAAGAAACTCGAACGGTTCATATAGCTTCATCCAATTAAGACAATACTGGTTTCACAGACAAAATACTGGTACTGCGGCGCTGTGTACGCTGGTATGCTACTGGTATAGAGGTTATTACTCAGCGAGGAAAGGCGGTAGCAGGTGGCTGATCCTAAAGTCAAGCGTGTGCTTATGTCCGTAACAGACAAAACGGGTATTGTGGAATTTGCTCGTGCTCTCGTGCAGGACTTTGGTGTTCAAATTATTTCAACGGGAGGTACTGCGCGCGTTATCGAGGAAGCAGGTATTCCCGTAACTCCTATTGATGAGGTTACCAAGTTCCCAGAAATGATGGATGGTCGTGTAAAGACACTTCATCCTGTAGTGCATGGTGGTCTTCTTGCTAAACGCGACAATCCCGAACATATGGCACAGGCAGCTGAACACGGTATCGAAATGATCGATA
Organism: Cryptobacterium sp. CAG:338; assembly: GCA_000435475.1. Lineage (GTDB taxonomy): Bacteria > Actinomycetota > Coriobacteriia > Coriobacteriales > Eggerthellaceae > Anaerotardibacter. The sequence continues at coordinate 39,386 of FR896080.1, forward strand.
TGGTAGTTGTTAACCTGTACGCCTTTGAAAAGACGGTTGAATCGGGTGCAGATTTTGGTACCTGCATTGAAAACATTGATATCGGTGGTCCTTCAATGTTGCGTTCTGCTGCAAAGAATTTTGCGAGCGTTGCGGTAGTAACTGATCCTAATTCTTATGGCGCTATTTTGGCAGAAATGAAGGCAAACGATGGTGCTACTACGCTTGCAACGCGCACTAAGCTTGCTCTTCGTGTTTTTCAGACTACGAATGCTTACGACGGCGCAATTGCTACTTGGTTGGGTAGCCAGCTTGGTGAAGACGGTACCGAAAATGCTGCGGCGCTGCCTGAAACCTATGATTTGCATCTCGTAAAGCAGCAGGGTCTGCGCTATGGCGAAAATCCTCATCAGGATGCTATGTTCTATCGTTTAGATGAATTTGCAACGGCACATTCTTTGGTAAATGCCGAACAGCTTAACGGTAAAGAACTTTCCTACAACAATATTCTTGATACCGATGCATGCTGGTCGCTGGTACGCGAATTTGATGAGCCTGCGGTTGTTATTCTGAAGCACCAGAATCCTTGTGGATCTGCCGTTGCCGCGGATGTAGCTACTGCCTACGATAAGGCATTTGCGTGCGATCCTAAGAGTGCATTTGGTGGCATTATTGCGGCAAATGTTACTGTTAGCCAGGAAATGGTTGAGCATATCAATGAAAACAAGCAGTTCATTGAAGTAGTTATTGCTCCTGATTTTGAAGCAGGTGCTCTTGAACTCTTGCAGCAGAAGAAAAATGTTCGTGTGTTACGCACGGGTGGCGTAGATGCTCCTGCAGCACTTGAATTCCGCAGTGTTGATGGCGGTATGCTTGCACAAAGTGTTGACCGCGTAAATGAAGATCCTGCTGAATTTACGGTTCCTACCAAGGTTAAGCCAACTGATGATCAGCTGCATGAGATGCTGTTTGCTTGGAAGGTTTGCAAGGGCGTAAAGTCTAACGCCATTTTGGTTTCTAAAGATCATGCGGGTATTGGCATGGGTCCAGGTCAGCCAAATCGTGTGGACTCTGCAAAGCTTGCGTGCGAGCGTGCGCATGAAGCATGTGAACGCATGGGCGTTGAACCTACAGGCTTAGTTTGTGCATCAGATGCATTCTTCCCGTTCCGTGACAATATTGACACGCTGGCAGAATATGGCGTTAAGGCAATCATCCAGCCTGGCGGATCCATTCGCGACGAAGAGGTAATTCAGGCAGCGGACGAACATGGCATCGCTATGGTATTTACCGGTCATCGCCACTTCCGTCACTAATATAGTTCTGGTTACGTAAAACCCTTTTCTTAAAACTGGCCGAATCGGGGGAGTAAATTCTCCCGATTCGGTTTTTAGGGTCATAGGGGAAATGTGCTGCTATTAAGCTAGTATTTTCTTAGCTTCTTCCAAGAATGCTTTGCAGGCGTTTGAACGGAATTGGAAAGGTTTCCACGCAAGGTATGCCTGTAAGACAGGCGCGTCTTTCAAAGGTTTATAGGCAAGGTTGGCCGATTGGGAAACATTTACTAAACCTTCAAGAGTAATAGCTACTCCGAATCCGTTTTCTACGAGGCGTGCGGCATTGTAGAGTAAGTTATACGTTGCCACGAACGTCAGAATTCCCCCTTCGTCTTTGCTTCGATATTCTCCTAGTATTTTGCTGTGCTTGTAGGTTGAAGGTACCAGAAGAGGAATATCAATAAGATCCTCCAAGGTAATGACTTCTTTTTCAGCTAAAGGAGAATCGTTCCTGAATAGCACTACCGTATGCTCTTCGTAGCCTAAGGAAATATAATCAAGTCCTTCATTTTTGGTTTGACGAAGCATTAGGCCAAAATCAAGCAAGCCTTTGTTGATGTTTTCGGCTACATTTTCTGCGGTATCACTTACGATGTTGTAGGTTATATCAGGGTGGGCGTTTCGAATTGTTTGCATAATTGTGCCTAAGCACTCCATAGCTCTTGTTTCGGCACAGCCGATAGAAATAGTGCCTGCAATAACATCGTGAGATAACTGCAATTCCGATTCGGTAGTATGAACAAGTTGAGCTATTTCTCCTGCTCGACGGCGCAATAGCATACCATCGTCGGTTAGGATGATTCCTTGCTTGCTGCGTTCAAATAGGACGCACCCCAATTCTTTTTCCAAATCCATCAACTGTCTGGAAA
>FR896080.1:41592-52829 GCA_000435475.1 Cryptobacterium sp. CAG:338
GTGGGTTGAGAAACATTTAATGCTTTAGCTGCAGCCGAAATACTGCCTTCTTGGGTAAGAGCTAAAAAGTATTCCAAAACACGTAGTTCCATGCGAGCTTCCTTCTTGGATTGTAATCATGTGGGTTTATTTCAATGATCGTCGGCTAGCCAATTGAATTGTTTGATTAACTAATTCTATTGCACCTTTCGTGCTTGATTTCTTTATTGAAAGAGCTTGTATGCAAATCCTGCATACAAAGTTTTCACTATAGCTATTTTACATGGATAAATCGCATGCATACGATATTTATGGAAAGAAAAAACATCAGAATATGCAGGTCAAATAAGAGGCTTTCAAAAATATAGAGCTCTTATCATTGAAAAGTGCAGGAGGATGATATGGCAGTAAAACAAACGGCTGGACGAGATCAGCTAGGGGAATTCGCACCTAAATTTGCTGAACTTAATGACGATGTGTTGTTCGGTGAAGTATGGAGTAGGGAAGATGCGCTTTCTTTGCGCGATCGAAGCCTGGTAACCATTGTTTCTTTAATGAGTCAGGGCTTGATTGACTCTTCGTTTGAGTATCACCTGGCAACGGCGAAAAAGAATGGCATTACCAAGACAGAAATTGCGGAAATCGTAACGCATGCGGCTTTTTATATGGGCTGGCCAAAGGCTTGGGCAGTGTTTCGTATGGCTAAAGAAATTTGGGTAGATGAGAATGTTGAAGAAAATGATAAGGAAAACGCGATAGCTACCAACGATAAAGGCCGCGCGGAATATGAGCGCACGTTAATGTTCCCGATAGGAAATCCTAATGATGGCTTCGCTCAGTATTTTATTGGTCAGAGCTATTTAGCACCTGTCAGTACCGAGCAAGTGCCAATGTTTAACGTAACGTTTGAACCAGGGTGTCGCAACAATTGGCATATTCATCACGCCGATAAGAGTGGTGGGCAAATGCTTATTTGTGTTGGCGGTCGTGGTTGGTATCAAGAATGGGGTAAGCCAGCGCGTGAACTTCATCCGGGCGATATTGTAAATATTCCTGCAGGCGTTAAGCATTGGCATGGTGCTGCATCCGATAGCTGGTTTTCTCATTTAGCTATTGAAGTTGAAGGAGAAAATACTTCCAACGAATGGCTTGAACCGGTGGATGACGATCAGTATAAAGCGCTGTAGTGCGGCAAGCGTGAAGTTGCTTATATAGGGAAATAGCGGTGCTGTTATTTTGCATATTGTGAAAAAAGCAGCGGATGGAATTATCTGTCCGCTGCTTTGTTTTGTTATTCGAAGTTTTTGATTGGAATATGGTTAATCTAGAGCGACTTGGCTAGCAATCAGTAGTTCTACTTTTTAGCGATTTAGATGCTAGTCCTGTAGAGGTATTTACGCATTAGGATCGGTCGTTCCTGCTAGGGGTTTCTCGCCAGGTCGGGCGAGCGGTCCTACTAATTCATGTGCGACATAGGGTTCTTCCAGATAAGCAACTTCTTTATTGGTTAGTTTTATCTTGAGTGCCTGAATGCCATCTTCTACGCGATTAGGCTTTGAGCAGCCAATAATAGGCGCTTCGATGCCACGAGCCCAATGCCAGGCAAGGGCGATTTGCGCCATCGGTACTTCATGCTTTTTAGCTAATTCGGCAACGCGCGTAACAATAGGCATATCAGTTTCTCGATCCCGATCATACTTGTTGCGCATCACGGTATCGGTGGTAGAGCGCTTAGAATCGGAATCCCACGTTGAGCGCGTAAGGTGTCCCGAGGCAAGCGGACTATAAGGAGTTATTGCCATATCGAATTGGCGACAAACGGGAATCATTTCTCGTTCATTTTCTCGGTAGAGTAAATTGTAATGGCATTGCATGCTGGTAAACTTGGTCCATCCATTTTGTTCAGCGCAAACTTGCATGTTATGCAGTTGATAAGCATACATTTCGCTTGCACCAAGCGCACGCACTTTACCTGCTTTGACCAACGAGTCAAGCGCTTCAAGAGTTTCTTCGATAGGCGTGTCGTAATCGAAACGATGGATAATATAAAGATCCAAATAGTCTGTTTCGAGGCGATGTAAGGTACCTTCAATTTCTCGGATGATTGCTTTGCGGCTTAAACGTCCCTCATTGAAGTAAACTTTGCTTGCTAGAACAAGCTGTTCACGGGGAATGTGCAAATTCTTAATTGCCTTGCCAATGTATTCTTCACTGGTGCCAAACGCGTATCCGTTTGCGGTATCGATAAAATTGATACCTCTATCAAAGGCGTACCCAATTACTTCCTCGGTTTCTTTAGGGCCGATGGTCCATTGATGAAATTTGGGAGAAGGTTTGCCAAAGCTCATGCCGCCTAGACACAAAGGAGAAACTTGGATATTTGAATGGCCCAAACGTACAGGATGAAGGATTTCTGCCATGGTTAACCCCTTAACTTCTTATGGTGTATCACTATTAGAGCTGATCTGAAGTCTTAAAGTTTTGTACAAGACTTTTTGACATTCTTTTCGAGATTAATCATAGGTTGGATATGAAGCTCGTTAAAATGCTTGTATTGAAAAAGTGGTATGCATATTCTGAATAGCACAATAGTGTTGGGTACTTTTTATATATGGTCAAGTAACGTTGTGTAGGTATTGACGCTTTATTTCTAAGGAGGGTTCTCATGGGCAGCAGAAAAGGATCTGCCAAGGCTAAACGTATTGCCGAATTTAAGGCTGGCCTTGGTGGCATGGATGATGTGTTTGCTCGTGAAAATGCTCGTAAATCGAAGAAGGCAGCAGAAAAGGATGCCGCGTTGCGTAGGAAAGCTTGCGAGTCGAAAAATCGTTACTCTTGCAAAAGTGATGCAGAAGCTGCCATTATTGCCTGCGCCGAACACGGCACCACCGGTCTTCATTGTTACAAGTGCCCCTATTGTAATGGGTGGCATCTTACGTCAAAGTCAGTGCATTAATTCCTTTATTGCTTATTGCTTTGTGCCTTCGCTTTGCCTTTTTTGGGCTTATGCGCTTGGTACCCTACTTGGATAAACCCGTCCAAAATCGTCCAAAATCCTTGTTAAATGTGAACATTCTGTGCGAATTATAAGCATTATGATTCCTAATTATTTATTTACGAAATAGATAAGCAAGGTCAGGGCTCGGAATTTTCTCCAATCCTTTTATTGGCTGAATCACTTTATTTATTTTGTAAAACAATCTTATACAAAATAAGTATTATGAGTGATACGAGAGTAGAGAGAGGAACTTACCACTTACGATTTCGGCTTGCTGTCCAAGGAAAACAGTCTTTGAATGCGGGTAAGCGGTATTTGTGGTGGCAAAACTAAAAGGAGCACTGATAGCTATTCCTATTTCTGGACGCACGGGACTGTATTGTGTATTTGGGGATCCTGTACAGCATAGTTTTTCGCCTAGACTCCACAACAAAGCCTTCGATAAAGCAAATATTGATGGGGTATATGTAGCTTTTACGGCAAACGAAAAAACAATCGAGGCAGCAATGAATGCCGTACGTGTGCTAGGTATTCGTGGTTGTAGTGTTACTATGCCAAATAAGCTTGCTTGCATTCCTTATCTTGACGAAATTGATCCTACCGCAGAACTTATTGGTTCGGTGAATACCTTTGTAGTAAATGAAGGCAAGATCAAGGGTTATAACACCGATGGTTACGGCTTCCTGCATACCTTTGAAGAAATGGGCGTGCAAATTGCTGGCAGTAAATTAGTTCTCTTAGGCCTAGGTGGAGCAGGTTCATCAGTCGCACTTACCGCTGCTATGGAATACGATTTAGGTGAGATCTCGATCTTTAATCGTGCTAACGGCAGATCGTGGCCTCACGCTCAAGAATTAGTGGCCTTAATTAACAAAAAGACTTCATGCAAGGCAAAGTTGTGCGATCTGAACGATAAGGAACTATTACGTTCTGAAATGGCTGATGCCCAGATGCTTGGAAATACCACGAATGTTGGGATGGGCGAACTTGAAGGACAGTCGGTTGTGCCTGATGCTTCTTTCTTCCCTAAAGATATGGTGGTTCAAGATGCCATTTACAGTCCCGCAAAGTCAAGGCTTCTTGAATTAGCAGAAGAAGCAGGATGTCGATACATCAATGGTCTTTCAATGTTGTTCTATCAAGGGGCAAGGCAGTTTAAGCTTTGGACTGGGGTAGATATGCCTTTGACGGTTGACGATCTGGAGATCGACAAGAAGCCAGAAAATAAGGAAGACGAACAAGCGCTGAATGCTCGTATTGCAAAGTAGAGCGTTAGTAGGCTAAAGAGTGAAAACGGCGGGTTCTTTTTCGTTGATGAGCCCGCCGTTTAGTATTTCTTACTCATTCATCTTTCGCTTGATGTCTCTTATTCGCTTAGCGTGACGATAGACATTTTGAATGTCAAAGATAACAGCACACCCGAAAAGTATAAAAGGTATCAAGCCGATATACGCGGTGCCAGCAGGTGCAAAAATGAGCGCAAGCATAGCGAAGGGAACCAAGAAAATAAGCGACAGATAGCGTAAACGTTTCCAGACGCCTTGCCCGATAGAAATAATGGTATAGAGGAATAATCCAGTCGCAGGAACGGATAGGGCAAACGCAAGAGCTAAAAGAATAAGTTTGACTGCGATGAGCTTAACATCGAGCCCTAAATCCTTCTTAGCCTCCTTCAAAAGGTCTTCAAGTGTTTTTTCTTGAGGAAAGAACATGTTGAACAGGCTGCTAAAAGGATCGTTGCCTGCGCGACTGGTGTAGGAGGAACTAAAAGGATTAACGTAGGGATTAAAGCCCGCAAAAGGATCCTGATTAGTGCCGCCCGTGGCACCAGTTCTGCCTGTAGAAGTGCTTGAAGTGTAGGTATGCTGTTGTCCTGAGGAATCCCAAGTGGTCCAAACAAACGTTTCTCCAAAGGGCCATCCATTAAACGGATTTCCCGAAGGATTGGTGCCCCGTGGATTGCCTGCACTCCCTTGTGATTTTGCTGCGTATCCTGCGGAACGTCCTCCAAAAGGGTTTTGTCCGTAAGCAGCAGCAAAAGGGTCATAGGAAAAGGGAGCGCCATAGGCAGTTCCCGCAGAAGCATATTCCGGATCCCAGGAGTGGTTAAGCAGAACATCGCGTGCTTCGTTAATAAGCTTGGTCTTTTCTTCCGCTTTTGCACGTGCGGTAGCATCCTGACCGAATTTATCGGGATGATTTTCTATGATGAGCTTTCGGTGAGCCTTTTTGATATCTTCATCGCTGGCACCTTCGGAAAGCCCCAGTGTTTTTAGTGCGGTAGATTTTTTCATGCACGTACCAAATCTGTATCGTGAAAGTTTTGTTTTGCTTACAGTAGCAAAAGAGCCACCGCAGTGGCTCTTGAGATTGTTGTTTAGATAAAGTTAAAACCAAATATCCTCAAGTTTGCGCTTAGGAACATAGTGAACCTGCTGTTCGTCTCGGTAATACGTGGTGTCGCCCTGAACGGCATCTACTAAGCGAATATCTTCGATAGGACGTCCCAGCGCTAAAACCAATACGGGTTCTAAATCTTCAGGCATCGAAAGAATCTTTTTAAGTTCGCCACGTTTAAAAGAAAGCATAATGCATCCACCAAATCCTTCTTCGGTAGAGCTCAACATTATAGTTTGGGCAGCGATGCCTGCATCGAAGCGCCAGAGTTCTCCTTTGAAAGTTTCGGAGTCAGTTGCCATGATAATGTAACCTGTTGGGCGCTGTCCCGATTCGGGTCCATCCCAATCGGGAAGAGCTGCTGCCCAGGTAAGGGTTTCGAAAATCTGTGCGCACTGTTCTTTGTCGGTTACGATTCGATAGCGTAAAGGCTGCTTGTTTCCTGCGCTAGCGCTCACTCGTGCGTTATCAACCCATTGAGTCATAAGCTCGGGGGTAACAGGATAAATTTGACGAAAACGACGATAGCTTCGCGTGGTGTTGGCAAGATGTTTGATAAAACTAGGCATGCAGCTTCCTTTCTTGGTCAGATGCTACTTTATTTGGCGAGATGCCACTTTAGAGCCCCGCTCTTTTAGGGTATTTAAGCTAAAGGGTTGGTTCTGTTTCCTTTTCACAATCACTCTTCTTGGATTGAGAAGTATTGTTTGTATTCGGATGGGTTTGATTGATTGAATCAGTTTCGCTGGGAGAAGCATTGGGTATATGCGGGCGATGCGCGTTTCTCATATCACGTTTTTCGCTTGCTTCCTTGGTGAGAGCAGCTTTTCTGCGTTCGTAGTTAAAGTTACCCGCTTTAGAGGTGTCTGCTTTTGATTTATTTTTGGTAGGTCGGAAGGTTTTGGTGGTTTGAATAAGGATGGCTCCAATGATAAAGGGCATCCAGAAAACAATGCCGCGATATACCAAACCAATTGCCATACCTGCCGTTGCTGAAGCACCAAAAGCGGTGAAAGCAACCGTAACTGCTGCTTCTACAACGCCTACTCCTTGAGGGGTGATAGATATCATTGCAAATAAGGTGGCAACCACATAGCCGCAAACCAAAGATTCAGGAACGCTCACGCCGAAAGAAAAGCCGACGAGAGCAAAAGCGGAAAGCTCACAACAGCTCGCAATAATCGAGCAGCCAAATGCTTTCGCAGTAGATTTCGGATTCTTTGCAATAAGTTTTGCGGCACCAGAGAAGCTCATGATGGTTTTTTCCACCCAAGGCTCCAGAGGCTTTTTCTTAAAGCGAACAAGTACTTTGTTGATGAAGTTAGAGATTGGCGTGAGTACTCGAATAATAAGGGCAGGGTTTTTGTTTCCAAGAACCATGATGCCAATAAGGACGCTGACCAAAAGAATTACCAGCAAGCCCAACAAAAGCCATAAAGGAGACAAACCAACGGTAAGGGCTAAAATCGTGAAGCTGATAATCATGATGGTTGCAAAAGCTGAGTCAACCGTAATTTGCATCAGTATTGCTGCGGAGGTTGCTTTACCAGGTGCAATACCTCGTCTGCGTGCATCGTCTACCACCAAAGTGGTTCCCGCAAGGTTTAGGCTCGGAAAAACAGTGTTAAGAAAAAAGGTGCCGAATACAAGCGGAAGAGTATGCTTGGGATGCATGGTTTCTCCGACCGCCTGGAAAGAATATTTGTAGGCAAAGCTTTGGGAAAAGTATTTGCAAAGCTGAGTAAAGATTGCAATAACGAGAGGGATCATGGCACCTTGTGCCATGGTGGCTGCCAATTCATTTAACTGGTCACCGCGAAGAAAGACGAATGCCAGAACAATGATAATTACTAAGCCGGCAAAAAGATTTCGGAAGTTGAATTTCACCGTATAAGAAACCTATCTGCGTAAGTTGCAATAACCTAAATAGTATATCAAATTCCATCTTATTGGGGCAGCGTATCGGTGTTGGCAAAAATGCCGCTCCTTTTGTGTGTATGACCGCTTGCGGGCGAAACAAAGTTGTAACACGTTTAACCGCGCCAACCCGTAATTCCGTGTATAGGGCGGTGTTATAATGAATGAGTTTTATCACAAGACGAACATAGAAGGAGAGAACATGGCACGCCCGATGACTATGGCCGAGAAAATTCTTGCCGCGCATGCAGGACTCGAAGAAGTAGTTCCCGGTCAACTAATCGAGTGCGATCTTGATCTTGTCTTGTCGAACGATGTTACGGCACCTATTGCAATCAAAGAATTCAAAAAGGTTGGCGTTGACAAAGTATTTGACCCCACCAAGATTGCGCTTGTTCCTGATCATTATGTCCCCAATAAGGACATTCAAAGTGCTGAGCAGGCAAAAATGACGCGTGAGTTTGCGCGTGAGCAAGGCATTACGCATTTTTATGAAGTTGGATGCATGGGTGTTGAGCATGCACTCCTACCAGAACAGGGCGTAGTTGGTGCGGGCGACCTAATTATTGGTGCCGATAGTCATACCTGCACTTATGGCGCATTGGGAGCTTTTGCTACCGGTGTTGGTTCTACCGATGCTGCTATTGGTTATGCAACTGGTAAAGCTTGGTTTAAGGTTCCTGAGTCAATCTTGTTTAATGTTGAAGGACAGCTTCAGCCTGGCGTTACTGGCAAAGACATTATTTTGCATATCATTGGTATGATTGGCGTTGACGGTGCTCTTTATCAGGCTATGGAATTCCGTGGAAGCGCTATTGAGAGCCTAACCATGGATGAACGTCTCTCCATTTCAAATATGGCAATCGAGGCAGGCGGCAAAGCAGGTCTTATTGCCGTTGATGAGGTTACTCGCGCCTATATGGATGGCCGTACCGAGCGTCCCTATAAGGAATATCATTCCGATCCCGATGCGGTTTATGCAAAGGTATACAACATCAATGCAGCTGACATTGTTCCTACGGTTGCATTCCCTCATCTTCCTTCCAATACTCGTCCAGCAGCAGAAGCGCGTGATATTACCATCGATCAGTCTGTTATTGGCTCTTGTACGAATGGTCGTATTGAAGATATGCGTCAAGCGGCTGCGGTTTTGAAGGGTCATAAAGTCAATCCTAACGTTCGTTGCATTATTATTCCTGCGACTCAGCAGGTATATCGTCAATGCATCGAAGAAGGTTTGATGGATATTTTCTTGGATGCAAATTGCGCAGTTTCTACTCCTACCTGCGGTCCTTGCTTGGGCGGCTATATGGGTATTTTGGCAGCTGGAGAACGTTCTATTGCTACCACAAACCGCAATTTTGTAGGCCGCATGGGTGATCCCACGAGTGAAGTTTATCTGTCTTCACCTGCAGTTGCGGCAGCAAGTGCCGTACTTGGTCACATTGGTCTTCCTGAAGATTTAGATTAGGAGAAGCACATGCAGTTTAAAGGAACCGTTCATCGCTATGGTCGCGATGTTGACACTGATGTAATTATTCCTGCTCGTTATCTGACTACTTCTGAGCCTTCTGAACTTGCCAAGCATTGCATGGAAGACTTGGATGCAGACTTTGTAAATAAGGTGCAGCAGGGCGATATTATTGTTGCTGATGAAAACTTCGGATGTGGCTCTTCTCGTGAACATGCTCCTATTGCCATTAAGGCATCCGGTGTTGATGTAGTAATCGCAAAAAGCTTTGCTCGTATTTTTTATCGCAACTCCATTAATACTGGTCTTGCTATTTTGGAATGCCCTGAAGCGGTGGATGCAATCTCTGATGGCGATGTTGTTTCGGTTGATACCGATACAGGCACCATCAAGAATGAAACCACGGGAGCAGAATTTACTGCTCAGCCGTTCCCTCCTTTTATTGCCGATATTATTGAGCAGGGCGGTTTGCTGAATCGCACTCGAAAGGTTCTTGGTCTCGCATAAACCTTTGAACTTGATCCGATCCTGATGCTGAGAGATTGAAAAGCTTGAGTGACCTAGGAGATTTTGTATGGCACAAACCTATAAAATTTGCACCTTACCTGGAGACGGTATTGGACCTGAGATTATTGCTGAAGGAGTTAAGGTACTCAACGCAATAGGGGAAAAATATGAGGCTACCTTTGAGTGCACTGATGCGTTAATTGGTGGCTGTGCTATTGATGAGTGCGGTACCGCCCTTCCTGATGCTACTCTTGAAGTAGCAAACGCATCCGATGCGGTTTTGTTAGCTGCAGTTGGTGGACCGAAATGGGATACCACCGATCCAGAAAAGCCTCGTCCTGAACAGGGTCTCCTTGGTATTCGCAAGGCTCTTGGTCTCTATACTAACCTTCGCCCCGTTCAGATTTTTGCAGCCCTTTCGCAGGCTTCTACCTTAAAGCCAGAAGTGATTGATGGCGTTGACATGATGATCGTGCGCGAGCTTACAGGCGGCTTATATTTTGGCAAGCGTGAGCGTTTCTATGACGAAGAGGGCGCAGGCACGAACGGCGCGAAAGGGCAGCGTGCCTACGACACGCTCGAGTATCGCGAGTATGAGATCGAACGCATTGCACGTCAGGCATTTGAGGCTGCACGCAAGCGTCGTAACAAGGTAACCAGCGTAGATAAGGCCAATGTTTTAGAAACGAGCCGTATGTGGCGCGAGATTGTTCATCGCATTGGTGAGACAGAATATCCTGATGTCGAGCTTGAAGACATGCTGGTAGATAATACGGCAATGCAGCTTATTAATCGTCCTGCTGATTTTGACGTGGTAGTTACCGAGAATATGTTTGGCGATATTCTCTCCGATGAAGCTGCGCAGATCACCGGTTCGCTGGGCATGCTTGCAAGCGCTTCTTTGGGCGATGGCGTTGCGCTGTATGAGCCAAGTCATGGTAGTGCTCCTGATATTGCAGGTAAGGGTATTGCAAATCCGTTGGCTCAAATTCTTTCTGTTGGCATGATGCTTCGCTACAGCTTTAATATGGGCCAAGCAGCTGATGACATTGAACGTGCCATTACTGAGGTGCTTGATGAAGGATGGCGTACGGGCGATATTGCCGATGAAACAACCCCATCCGATAAGATTGTGGGTACCACAAAGATGGGTGATTTAGTAGTTGCTCATCTTTAAAAGATGAATTAATTGCAAGCCACCCCCCCCCTTTCCTCTCCTAAAATGGGGGTTTTCCTTGCTTAAGGGAGTGCGGGTGGTTTACGTTATAGGGCAAAGATTTGGTAAGCCAGCAAGACTAAGAAAGAGTGCTGGATCAAGCAAGTGCAAGGGGTACCTTGCATGATTTTTAGCGAAAGGCTTCTACATTTATGGCTATTCGGTCTCCTGAGGGAACATTTGATTTGTTGCCGCAAGATGCGGTGTTTTGGGATTATTTTCGTAATACCGCATTCTCTATTTTTGGGCGCTATGGCTATCAGCCTATCGAAACGCCTATGTTCGAACAGACGGAACTTTTTGTGCGCGGCATTGGCGAGGCAACCGATGTGGTGTCTAAGGAAATGTTTACGGTAATTTCAGGCGGTAACATGACCAAGTTATTGGAAGGTGGATCGCTTAAGTCGAAGAGTAAACTTTCTCTTCGCCCTGAAGGCACTGCTGGTGTAGTTCGTGCGGTAGTAGAGCACGACTTGGTTCCTCAAGGCGGTGCTCCTGCGAAACTCATGTATGCGGGTCCTATGTTCCGCGCAGAGCGTCCACAAAAAGGACGTTTGCGTCAATTCCGCCAGGTAGGCATCGAGTGTTTGGGAACTGATGATCCCGCTGTTGATGCTGAAGCTATTATCATGCTGATGCGTTTTTATGAAGCAATCGGCATCCCTACAAAAGATATGCGTCTGTTGGTTAATTCCATGGGTTGCGAAAAATGCCGTCCGGCATATCGCGAATTAGTGCGCGAATTTATCCAC
>FR896080.1:52848-57290 GCA_000435475.1 Cryptobacterium sp. CAG:338
CACGAACATGAAGCTGATATGTGTGATGAGTGCAATCACCGCGCTGAAATTAATCCCCTTCGTGCGTTTGACTGTAAGAATCCTCAGTGCGCTGAAATCATGGAGGGTGCTCCGCGAATCACCGATCATTTGTGCGATGATTGCCGCGAGCACTACGAAACAGTAAAGCGCTATTTGACTGCATCGGGTCTTTCTTTTGTTGAGGATACTCGTCTAGTGCGCGGTTTGGACTATTACACGCGTACGGTTTTCGAGGTTCAGGTTGATAACGGCATGGGCTCACAGAATGCCATTGGTGGTGGCGGTCGCTACGACAAACTGGCCAAAGAAGTTGGCGGTCGCGATGTTCCCGGTTTGGGCTTTGCTTTGGGCTACGAGCGCTGCGTGTTGGCGCTTGAGGCAGCGGGTGTGGAATTCCCGAATGCAAGCACGCTGGATTTGTTTGTGGCATGTGTTGATGATTCCGTTCGTGAACGCGCTTTCTCGCTGGTACAGGAATGCCGCGATGCGGGAATTGCAACCGAAATGGATCATCAGCAACGCAGCTTGAAGAGTCAGTTTAAGTTGGCTGACAAACTGCATGCAGCGCAGGTGGCAATTTTGGGTCCCGACGAAGTGGCTCAAGGGTGCGTTAAGCTGCGTAATATGGAAACGCATGAAGAACAGATGGTTGCCTTTGATGAATTAATTAAGGTTCTTTGTCAATAAACTATCGTTTTTTCTGAAAACCGCTTGTAAATCATTCCTGATGCAGGCGGTTTTCGCTATAGTATTACGGTTGGAATAACACAAGGATGCCGCGGCGCTTGCCCGACAAACATTGTATGGTGTGAGAGCTAGAACCTCGAAGATCTTAAATGTTTCGAGCGACTTGCCAGACCGCTTCGTGCATCCCTGTATAGAGGAAAAGTGAACGAGGAGAAAGTGAAATCATGACAGATTTCCTTAACGAGTACTGCATGCATTCTCATACGTGCGGTCAGTTGCGTCGTGAAGACGTAGGTGCGGAAGTAACCTTGACTGGTTGGGTATGGCACAACCGTGACCATGGTGGCCTTATCTTTATTGACCTTCGTGATCGTGATGGTTATACCCAGTGCGTGGTCGATCCTGACTGCGTAAGTGCAGAGGATTTTGCAGTTGCAGAGCATCTTGGTCGCGAATATGTGATCGAGGTAACAGGTAAAGTTCGCGCTCGTATGGACGATGCCGTTAACCCCAACATGGCAACGGGCGAAATTGAGGTTCTTGCTAGTTCAGTGAAAACCTTGAATTCTTCTGTAACTCCTCCGTTCTCTATCGAAGACGGAATTGAAACTGATGAAACCACTCGCATGAAGTGGCGCTACCTTGACCTTCGTCGTCCTGAGATGTTTGCAAACTTGAAGCTTCGTCATCAGGTTGCCCAAGCAATGCGTGGTGCTCTTAATGAGCGTGGCTTCTTAGAAGTAGAAACTCCTATTTTGGCAAATTCTACTCCTGAAGGCGCTCGTGACTATATCGTTCCTTCTCGTCCAAACCCAGGTAAGTTTTACGCACTTCCACAAAGCCCTCAGCAGTTCAAACAGATGCTGATGGTAGGCGGTATTGAGCGTTATTACCAGATTGCTCGTTGTTTCCGTGACGAAGATCTGCGTGCTGATCGTCAGCCTGAATTTACGCAGGTTGACATCGAAATGAGCTTTGTTAAAGGTGAAGACGTTATGGTCATGATGGAAGATGTCATGGCTGAAACCTTAAAGGCTGTTGGAGTTGAACACGCTTTCCCTCTGCAGCGCATGCAGTACTCAGAAGCAATGGATCGCTTTGGCTGCGATCGTCCTGATATCCGTTTTGGCATGGAATTGGTTGACTTGACCGATATCGTTAAGGATTGCGGCTTCAAGGTGTTCTCAAGCGTTGCTCAGTCGGGCGGCTTGGTTAAGTGCATCAATGCAAAGGGTGCTGGCGACTGGAGCCGTGGCGAGATCGAGAAGCTTGCTGATATTGCTGCAGCAAATGGTGCTAAGGGTATGGCTTGGATTGCCTTTACTTCTGATGGTAAGGAAAAGAGCCCTATCATTAAGTTCTTCGATGATGAAACCTATGCAAAGATCAAAGAGGCAGCCGATGCTCAGCCAGACGACTTGCTGCTCTTTGCTGCTGATACGTATGAAGTGGCAAATGCGGTTCTTGCTGCTCTTCGTTTGCATATGGCTGATGCTCTCGGCATCGAGCGTAAGGGTCATGCGCTTCTGTGGGTTGTGAACTTCCCAATGTTCCGCTACGACGAAGACGAAAAGAAGTATGCGGCAGAACATCATCCTTTCACGCATGTTCTGGAAGAGGACTTGGACAAGATTGAGACTGCTCCACTCGAGTGCGGCAGCTATTCATACGACTTGGTAATGGACGGCTTTGAAGTGGGCGGCGGAACCATTCGTATTCACAACGCAGAAGAGCAGAAGCGTATTTTGCGCGTTTGCGGCTTAACCGACGAAGAGATTGAAGAAAAGTTTGGTCACCTTATTCATGCGCTTGAATTAGGTGCTCCTCCTCATGGCGGTATTGCTCTTGGTCTTGATCGTTTGGTTATGCTGCTTGCAGGCAAGCAGTCTATCCGCGATGTTATTGCCTTCCCTAAGACTTCAAGTGCTTCTGATCCTATGACAGGCGCTCCAAGTCAGGTAACCACTCGTCAGCTCAAAGAAGTTGCCTTGCGCATTCTGTAAACTTTTTTAAACAACGAGCCCACGCTTTGCCTCTAATCATCAAAACGCGCTATGGTAAAAAGCGCTGGAGAGGTCGAGCGTGGGCTTTTTTCTTGAAAGGATGGGATATACGTGCAGCGGAAGTATTTCTTTTTTGATTATGATGGTACCTTGGCGGTACCACGTACGCGTGAAATCCCTCAGTCTACTCAAGAAACACTTGCGCGTTTGCGCGAGAAGGGCCACTTTATTGCTCTTGCAACGGGGAGACTTCAAATCAATGCGGTTGATTTCATTTCTTCTATTGGAATAGATAATTTGGTTGCTGACGGAGGCTATTCCGTTACGTTAGCAGGCGATTTGAAGTGGATGGAACCTCTTGCGATTGAGCCAGTAAAACAATGTTTGCGCATTTTAGATGTGCACCATATTCCTTGGGCAGTAACGACTGCAAATGAGTTGGTTAGGTATTCACCACGTGAGGATTTTGCAGAAATTGCAGGCGATTACTATGTACCAACTCAGTACGACCCCCATCTTTCGATCGAGGGTTTGACCACGGTTTATAAAGCATATATTCCCTGTAAAGCAGAAGACGAGCATTTAGTTTTAGAAACTGGTGCTCTCGATGGGGTACCTCATGTTCGCTATAATTCCGACACCATTTTTATTGAACCTATGGATAAGCAGCGAGGTATTCGCTACATGATGGATCTGCTTAATGCTCCCATAGAAGATGTGGTGGTCTTTGGTGATGGGTACAACGATGTGTCTATGTTTTTACCTCAATGGACTTCAATTGCGATGGGCAATGCTCGTGAGGTTTTAAAGCAGCGTGCTGACTATGTGACAACTAATTGTGATGATGATGGCATACAGAAAGCATGTGAGCATTTCGGATGGATTTAGGACGAGTCAAGCGAGATTGCGGTTAATACGCATTTCTTCGAGCGATGAATTATATTTGCAGTAACGGCGAGAATTATAACCCTGATAATGGCGAGGTGAAGTATGGGTTCGCTTTCAAAAGGATGGCATCATTTTTGTACGATCACGCATCATAAAGTGCTCGTATTGCGCCATTGCTTTCATGTGGGCCTGTATTGGCAGGGACTCGTGCATGATCTATCGAAGTATTCACCTACTGAATTTAAAGTAGGAGTTCAGTACTATCAGGGGGACAGAAGTCCCAATACTGCCGAGCGTGCTGAGTTGGGATACTCAACTGCATGGATGCATCATAAAGGGCGAAACAAACATCACTATGAATACTGGATCGATATGCGTGCTAATCGCGATGCCACTTTCGAGGGTAAACCAATCCCAACACGATATGTCGTGGAAATGTTCTGTGACCGCGTAGCGGCTAGCAAGGTCTATCAGGGAAGTGCCTATGCAGACGACAGTGCACTGAAGTATCTCCATCTAGAGCAGAGCGCCGATGGGGAATTGATGTTTCACCCTGAATCGCAACAGCTTTTGGAAACTATGCTTACTTGGCTTGCTGAAGAGGGAGAAACGGCAGCTTTTAAGCGTATTAAGCGTGAAATCGTAAAGGCGCATTACACTACGCCTGCAACCAAGCGTTTTTAAAAACACATTTTGAGATCTGAATCTTCCGAATTTATGAACCTATGGGATTCGTAAACCTCTTGGATTTGCAAGTTGGTTGATCTCGTGAATTCTCTGGACGAGAATTACGGAAAACTGGCACAGATTTACGGTTGTGGCAATCGCATATGTTGTTTGATC
>FR896080.1:57362-58591 GCA_000435475.1 Cryptobacterium sp. CAG:338
TACGATTTCTTCCTTTGAGGATTGCCACAACTGGAGATTTGTGCCAAAAATCCAGGAATTCGAGCCATAAATCTTTTAGAAGTGTGGGTATGCCTCAAAAACGAGTTGCGCCCTAAGATACCCGCCCTAGATAACCCTATACAACAAAAAACCAGCGGCACCTGTTGTGTTTTTTGACAACAATGCCGCTGGTAGTATCTTAGTGTTGTTGTTAAAGAAAAGGGAAGTGCCGCTTTAAGTCTTTACTCTTAATCCTTAGCATTTTTCCCACGGGCTATCAGATTTCTTTTTTGGCTGGCGAACATTAATACGCTGTCCTTCAAGAGTTACACGAGAATTAGCGGGAACTGACTCGGTAACAAAGGCACTACCCGCAATAACGCTACCTTCTCCTACAACCGTTTCGCCACCCAGAACACTTGCATTCGAGTAGATGGTTACCTTGTCTTCGATGGTGGGATGACGTTTTACGCCAGCAAGTTTCTGGCCAGCGCGAGTAGAAAGCGCACCAAGAGTTACTCCTTGGTAAATCTTGACGTGATTACCGATAGTGGTGGTCTCGCCAATTACGACACCTGTTGCGTGGTCAATGAAGAAGTACTCGCCAATAGTGGCACCTGCATTGATATCTACACCTGTACCGCTATGAGCATATTCGGTCATAATGCGAGGAATGAGAGGGACTTGCTGCAGGTACAGTTCATGAGCAATGCGATATACGAAAATGGCAAAAAATCCTGGGTAGGAAAATATGATTTCTTCCTTGCTTTGAGCTGCGGGGTCGCCATCGAATGCTGCCTGGACATCGGTGAGAAGCACTCGTTGAATCTCGGGGAGTTTCTCAAAGAAATTTTTGCAAATCTCATCAACACGCGCATCCACTTCTTCTTCGCAAGCAGTGCACCTTTGAGGATCCTCATTGTCGCGTGCGCAACGAAATGCTAAAGCTTCATAAAGCTGTTTACGAAGAGCATCTTCAATGCGGATAAGGGTTTCGCCAATGAAGTATTCAGGGTTAGTACCGGTAGGAGTTTCGTCACCAAAGTAGCGAGGAAACATTACGCGACGAATGTCTTTGATGATGCCAATGATAGCTTTCTTGTTGGGGAAATGCTTATCGGGATCAGTGAAAAATATTTCTGGGGTGCTGTAATTCTTTGCGATCGCACCCACAATGGTATCGAGATTTTCCATAAGCTTCTCTTTCGGTAGTGGTTGAGCGGTAGTTG
>FR896080.1:58613-59977 GCA_000435475.1 Cryptobacterium sp. CAG:338
TTGGTTGAGCCTTCGAAAGTCTATTGAATTACGTAAGGCTTTAGAAGGCTCAAATTTAAGCTGATTTTTCTATCTTAACGGTTCTTTATTCTAATACTCTCTAGAACCTAAAGGTTAAAAGATGGTCATCTACAAATTACGTGTATCCGTAGACGAAATTGAAGTAAAAAAGCAGTTGCTTTGTAGGTATCCTAGTCAAATTGATTAAACTGTTTCTTTAAACGGTTAACGATACTTGCACCAGGTATTCCTTAATGCAGCAAAGGATAAAAACTCTGGGCACGTAGTTGAAAATGTTGGGTAGTAAGCGCTGTGCTGCTAGTGATTACTAAAACATAGGTTGCTATGTTCGTGTGATTAGGGGGCTGTTTACGTGATTCGAATACTAGTTGATTCAGGATCCGAGTATTTGCCTGAGGAAGCACAAGCAAAGGGTATAGAAGTTCTTCCTATAGTTACCAATGTTGGCGGTAACGATTATCGTGATGGTATCGATTTGGGTCGTGATGAGTTTTTCGAGTTGCTGGAGGAAACAGGTCTCTTTCCTACCACTTCCCAAATTACCCCTCATACGTTTGCAGAAAAATTTAAGGAAGCGCGTGATGCAGGGGATGAGGTAATCGCTTTGATTCTCTCCTCAGCGCTTAGTGGTACGTATCAAAACGCTTGTACGGCTAGAGCTATGCTTGGCAACGAGGGTATTTATGTAATCGATTCCCTTACTGCAACATACCCTATTAGTATTTTGGCGAATTATGCGGCGCAATTGCGTGATGAAGGCTGGGCAGCGAAGGACATTGCTGAAGCGGTTGAACAGCTGAAGGGCTCAGTTAAAGTTATCGCTATGGTTGACACTCTTGAATACCTGCAGCGCGGGGGAAGAATACCAAAGGCGGCAGCAAAGATCGGCGAAGCAGCAAAGTTAAAGCCAGTCATCTCAGTAACTGAAAAGGGAGATCTTTCCATGGTGGGGGCATGTCTTGGGCGAAAGCGAGCTTTCGATACCATCATGAAACATCTTAATTCCATCGAGATAGATGAACGATTCCCTGTGTATGCTATTTATTCTTACGGTACAAAAAATTGTGAGCGCCTCGAGGTTCGCTTGGCCGAGGCGGGTATTTCGGTGACGCAACGCCGTCAAATTGGATATGTTATTGGTTCTCATATTGGCCCCCATGCTTGTGGGGTAGTGTATGTAGAAAAGAAGCCAGAAAAAGGTGGAATCAAATCCTTTTTTAAAAACTAACGTATCATCAGGCTATTTTTGCAACGAAAGCAAAACCTAAAGAAGCCCAATTAAAGTAAGGCTTCTTTAGGTTTCTTCTTGCGACAAAGAGGCATGCTTTGTCGCGGTGACATAC
>FR896080.1:60063-63466 GCA_000435475.1 Cryptobacterium sp. CAG:338
ACTTCGATATAAAGACTCATTTCGATAGGGAAGCTTACTTTGAAGCAACTGTCGGAATAGGGGTTTCGTCCACTTCATCGAGGTTATCGTCGTATATATAATATTTTGTTTCTTTTGCAATCATTCCCGAGAGCAGTAAAACCATGATGATATTCGGGATTGCCATAAGTGCATTGCCGATGTCGGAAATAGTCCAAACAATATCACCGACACCAATAGCGCCTAAGAATGCAACCACTACATAAATTACCTGATAGGGTTTAATCGCGCGTTTGCCAAAGAGGTAAGTAATACAACGGCTTCCGTAATAAGACCAGCCCAATATGGTGGAATATGAGAAGCTTATCATGCCAAGTACAAGCAGAGGAGTTCCAATATAGGGAATCTGAGCGAAAGCAACGCTGGCAAGCTGAGCTCCCGAAAATACTGAAGGATTCGCGAGAATCTGCTCTTGAATGCTAGGGAATGCAATCATAGTCGAAACTAAAACCACACCTGTTAACGCACAGATAACTACAGTGGACCAGAAGGTGCCGGTCATACCGATAAGTGCCTGTTCGGCAGGATTGGGAGTTTTGGCAGCGGCTGCAACGATAGGTGCGGAACCTAAACCAGATTCGTTAGAGAACAAACCACGCGCACAGCCAAACTGAAGAGCAACCATAATGCCTGACCCAACTGCTCCACCAAAAGCAGCTTTTGCGGTAAAGGCGCATTCGAAAATAAGAACAACTGCATCCCAGAGGTAGGCCCAGTTAAAAACGAGAATAATAAGGCAACCCAAGGCATAGCCAATAGCCATGATGGGAACTAGTTTTTCGCAAACGTTTGAAATAATTTGTACGCCACCAAAAATTACGATTGCGACAAAGAATGCAATTACCAGACCAATGATCCAAGGTTCGATAGCAATCCCTGAAGACGTAAGGATGCCTGTCATAGCTGATGCCTGAACAGCAGATCCTGTTCCGATGGCGGCGATTGCAGCGAAAAGCGCAAAGGCGACGGCACCTAGTTTTGCGTACCAAGGCACTTTGCCGTTTTTGGTGAAGCCACGCTGCCAAGCATACATGGCGCCACCGAGCATGTTGCCATTGTGGTCTTTAACGCGATATTTAATAGCAACGAATATCTCCGAATACTTAGTTGCGATACCGAAAATACCCGTAAGCCACATCCAGAATACCGCACCGGGACCACCGGCTAAGATTGCGGTAGCAACACCGACAATTGATCCGGTGCCGATAGTTGCCGCCAATGCGGTAGCAAGTGCACCAAAAGCGGAAATGTCGCCTTCGTTACCTTCTTTTTTGGTGAGCGACATCTTAATTGCCTGAGGTAGGCGTTTCTGAATAAAACCAGTACGGAAAGTGAGAAAGATATGGGAACCTAACAGCAACACGATCATAGCGGGGCCCCATACAAAGGCATCAATTTGATTTAAGATTTCAACCATGAATTGTCTTTCGTTTTGCAAAAGACGGAGAAGATTCAGGCGATCAAGCAGACCACCTTAAACTAGAACATAGAAAACTAAGGGAATTGCTGTTCCCGATGATACATTAGTCAAGCTTATCTAGAGCGTCTTTTGGGCGGATAAGTGCAGGGTGTAGGAAAAGATCTGTCAACAAAAAAGAAATCGGACAAGGGGCAAACTCATCCGATTTCTTTTGCAGGACAAATTGTTATTTAAGACCTTCGATGTATTCTACGAGGTCGCCTACCGTTTCGAGACCCTCAGGCTCGCCAAATTCAACTTCGCATTCGTCTTCGAGATCGCAGATAAGCTCTACCATATCGAGCGAATCGATGCCTAAAGAATCAAAGGTGGCATCTTCTGTAACCTGTTCTGGATCGATATCCAGATTCTCATGTAACAGGTTAGTGATAATTTCCATGGTATCCATGTAACTATCCTTTCTAAGGATCGGATGCAGATAGCGATATCTGCACAATTCGAGTCGGTAGATGTACGTTGCTTATCTTAGCGGATACCAAAAGAAAGGCAAATTGAGAGATAATGAAAAGGTGAATTTGTAAGAAATCAGAGGAAACCCTTTACGGGTGTATTGCGATCATCTGTGTGTTTAGTAGTGAGTTGGGAAGAACGAGAAGTCAAAATGCTTATTGAACCCAGAACACATTGAGTCCAGAACACATTGAGCCAAGAAGGAAGAAGTAATGTTTAGTCTTGCAGAAAAATGGCGAGAAATGGACAAGGTTCGTCGAAGTCCTGATTCCGCACAGCAGTGGGATGAGCGCTCGCAGAATTATGCAAAAGATACAAACGATAACTACGCGCGTGATTTTATTGAAAAAATGGCTCTAAAAACAAAAAGTCTTGTTTTTGATATGGGCTGCGGTACAGGGTCGCTTGCAGTTCCTCTCGCGAAGCAGGGACATGGGGTTATTGCGGCAGATTTCAGCAAGGGGATGCTTAAACGCTTGCGGGAAGCTGCTCATGCCCAGGGAGTTTTGGTGCTAGAGCCTACTATCGATAGGCAAACAGGCACTTTATGTATCCCTCATATTGATGCTCAAGGGTGCTTTGTTGGAGATAAAGGACCTCTCAAAGCGTCGGATGGCAGTCCTTGCCAAGAAGGGTTTATCATCCCGTTGTCTATGAGCTGGAGTGATGATTGGGCTTCTCTTGGATTGCGCGAAAATATCGTTGAGTATGCGCTTGCGTCACGCTCGATCATTACGCATGATCTAGCTGATTCGCTATCTAAGTTATCTCGCGTTGCTTCTAAGGGTGTTTTTGTTACGGCTATTTTAGGGGCATCACCTCGTATTAACCCGGCAGTGGCTGAGGCGATGGGGGTAGTTTTAGAAAAGCACAATGATGCCGTGTTCGTGTTTGGAGTTGCCCATGAATTGGGATTCGAACCAGAAGTTTCCTATATTCATTCTCCGCGAATACGTACTTATGCTTCTCGCGATGAAGCATATCATGCTCTGCTGAAAACGCTTGACTATCGTGATCCTTCTATCGATCAGGCTGATCGAGAGATCGCAGCACAACGTTTACGTGATTGGCTTCTTATCCACTTAATTCCAGGAAAAGTCGAAGGAACATGGCAGCTCGATAAGCCACAGATAGTTCCCTGGGCCTTTATTAGTTGGAAAACTTCATAATGGCGCAAACGTACAAGAATCTAATGGGTCAGACAAATGCGAATCTCATAGCGTAGGCATAAGTGAATCAAATGGCACAGGCGCATGCGAATCAATTGACGCAGATGTAAGTGAATCAAATGGCGGAGACGTATGCGAATCGAACACACCCGAGACGTTCTGCGCGCCTCACAACGGCTTTGAAGGCCGCGGAGCCCACCAGGACTCATCCGTCTCCGTACTTTTTCAATCTGCAAACATATTCGTTAAGTGTTTGCTTGGTTGG
>FR896080.1:63498-74077 GCA_000435475.1 Cryptobacterium sp. CAG:338
CGTATCTGTTAGGCGTTTGCAAGGCTCGTAGCTTGCCTTAGCTTTTTTTGACGTGCTTTCGTAGTTTATCGCAACGAACTGGCAAAACAACATTTAATAATAAGGAAAAATAATTCTATTTTTCGAAACTTTTCAAGAAAAAACCTCCCTTGCTTCGGTGATGGCGATCCAGAATGAATTGGGCTATTGCATGCCAGTGGCGGAGGTTTGTCGTTTGCGCGATCGCTATGCGCCGGAGGCATTGGTGCACACTGATACTGTTCAAGCGCTAGGAAAGATAGACTTACCCCTTCATGATTGGGGTGTGGACCTTGCTTCGTTTTCGGCGCATAAAATTGGGGGACCTAAAGGTATCGGTGCGCTGTACGTGAAGCGTGGAACAAAGATGTTCACTACGGCATTCGGGGGAGGTCAGGAACGAGGGCTTCGTTCTGGAACTGAAGCAGTATTTCTTATTGCGGGATTCGCAGAAGCTATGAGACTGACGTATCGTTCTCGCGAGGCAGACAACGAAGCGATGCGTGATATCTGGCACTATACCGTTAAACGACTACGTGAAGAGATCCCCTCAGTTATTATCAATTCTCGCGAAGATGGCTCTCCTTATATCTGCAACATCAGCGTTCCTGGTATGAAAAACGACAAAGCTTTGAAATATCTCAGTGATCGAAAAATCTATATTTCTAAAGCGGCTGCTTGTGAATCAAATCATAAGACAGTAGCGCCAGGAACATGGCGTCCCAAGCATCCGCTCTCTTTGCAGGCGGCAGGGATTCCTCTTTCGCTTGGTAGAAACACTCTTCGTATCAGTTTTGGGTACGATACTGTGCGTGATGATGTGGAGCGATTGGTGTCTGTTTTGAGCGCTTTCTGCTCTGAGGTCGGTCTGAAATAACCTGAAATAGCCATTTTGATTCACTATTGCTTATAGGGGTAATACGTGTTGACGGTGGGATTTGCTTCGATGTGCATGCGCAGTTTTTCCAGGTAGCGCTTTGCTAAAGGAGAAAGTGAACGCTCGGCATGATAAACGTATCCTACGGTCATGGTCTCTTCCACTTCGAGAGGTATTGCTACAATGTCGCTTTGTCCCATTTCGCCGCTTCGAACACCAGTAGAGATGGTATAGCCATTATGATTGGTAAGAAGATTTGTAAGCGTGCCGCGATCTGAATAAGTGATGTTTTGTCGATGGGGTAAATGACTTAGCGGCTCTTCCGAGAAAAAGAAGGAATTGTTGGTACCTTGCTCAAAGGAGTAGCGAGGAAATTCTTGCAGATCGTCCGGCGTAAGGCTTTGGTGCTGAGCTAAGGGATGATGCTTGCCTACGAAAACGTGCGGATGTGCTTGGAACAGCGGCGTGAACGTGAGGCCCGCATCGCTAAACGCTTTTGTTAGCACCTTTGAATTAAAATCGCTTATGTAGAGGATACCCAGTTCGCTTCGGTAGTCCTTTACGTCTTCGATAATGTCTGCCGTTCGGGTTTCTCGCAAAGAAAAGTCATACTCTTCTTCGTGGCATTCTTCCGCTAAATCTACGAAAGCCTGCACGCAGAAAGCATAGTGCTGCGATGAGACGGAAAGTCTTCCGCTGTTTGAAGAGTGGGTGTTGGTGTAGCGGGCTTCAAAAAGGTCAAATTGCTCAAGAATCTGACGTGCGTAGCCAATAAATTCGGTACCTTCGTTTGTGAGGGTAATACCGCGGTTGGTGCGGTTAAAGATAGAAATACCGAGCTCCTGTTCGGTATCTTTAATGGTTGCCGAAAGGGTTGGCTGGGAAACATAGAGCTGTTGACTTGCTGCATTAATAGATCCACATTCGGCAACTTCAATGATGTAGCGAAGTTGTTGGAGAGAAATATTAGTGTGCATAGTTTTGTGCCCTTATCTATTGTCTTTTTTCGGATTGAAGTTTTTTACGATAACTCGTGAAAGTTTTAAAGGAACTCGATTAGTAAAGCTTAATCTGTCAAAACTTTACATTAATCTGTCCGCGTAGTTCAGCTTGTTAGCAAAGTTACGTTTGTCTGCAGAGCTTAGCTCGTTTCCAAAACTCAGTTCGTCCGTAAACCCAATCAGCCCGATTTGTTTTTGTCAATTGCCAAGTTCATTTTAGCGTGTTTTACCTTATCGCATATCTGCTTGAAATATAAGAACAACGATATGTCTTTAGGAGAGATTATGGATACGTAAAGGGATGATTAAGGATATTTTCCCTATTGACGATACTGTTTCTTCTGGTAAAGTATTTTTTCGCTGATGTTTTATAGTTCGGGCGATTAGCTCAGGGGGAGAGCGCCACCTTGACACGGTGGAGGTCAGTGGTTCGAAACCACTATCGCCCACCATTGAATCACCTGGTCAGAAGCTTGTTTGCTTCTGGCTTTTTTGTTATAAGAGGAAAATGCGTCCAAAAATTCCGAAATAATTCCGAAATGATTCTCTGTAAACCGGGTTATAGGCAGAAAAACATGTCGGAGTCATTAGAACCAGCCGATCTTTAGAGTTATTCATGCGAAATTCTGGTCTATAACCTGAAGCCTTCAAAGCCAGTTACCGAATGATCAAAACTAGAGTAACACTTTCTCTTGATTCATAACACTCTTATGGTAGGATTTGCTGTGTTACGAAAAATGTTCTCGTAACAAGCGCACTTTACGACCTCATTCAACCTTGTAGAGTTGTTATTGTCTGTTTGCTACATGTGAGCAAATTTAGGTGAGATATCAGATTAGGGTTGGATACCTTGCTTAGGGAGAAAACATGGCAATTACCAGAAGGAATTTTGTGAAACTTGCTGGCGTGGGTATTGCATCTCTTTCGTTGGGCAGTTTACTTTCTGCTTGTTCGAGTACTCGAACACTTACTGAAGGTGTTTCGGTGACGGGCAACGCTAACGAAGTGGTGGTTTCCATGACGGTGAATTCTGAACCTGCTGCAGGTTTTGATCCTTTGTTTTCGTGGGGATGTGGCGAGCACGTTCATGAACCTCTTATTCAGTCAACGCTTATTACAACTGATGCTGATCTTAATTTTGTTAACGACCTTGCTACCTCGTATGAGTGCAGTTCTGATGGTTTAACGTGGACTTTCCATATTCGTGATGATGCTCACTTCACCGATGGGGAGCAACTTACCGCACATGATGTGGCTTTTACTATTAATGGAATTAATGCCGCAGAAGCAGCAGAAGCTGATCTCTCTATGGTTGAAGAGGCGGTAGCGGTAGATGATTTCACGGTAGAGCTTCACATGACTAAGCCCTTTAATGCGTTGCTCTACACATTAGCGGTAGTTGGTATCGTGCCTGAGCATGCGTACGATTCAGCAACGTATGGTGCTAACCCCATTGGTTCTGGTCGCTATAAGTTGGAGCAATGGGATAAAGGCCAGCAAGTTATTTTAACGGCAAATCCTGATTATTATGGCGAAGCACCCACTATGCAGCGGGTTGTTGTGGTGTTCATGGAAGAGGATGCTTCTCTTGCTGCCGCGAATTCAGGTGAGGTAGATATCGCCTATACCGCAGCTACCATGGCAGATTCAACGCCCGATCAGTATGAATTATTTAGTTGTAAGTCAGTTGATAGTCGTGGTATTTCATTTCCAAGTGTGCCAGCAGGAGGCACCAAAAAAGATGGAGTAAACGACTATGCGCTTGGCAATGATGTCACACAGGATCTCTCTTTGCGACGCGCTATGAATTATGCGGTTAACCGAGAAACCATGATCGACAACGTCCTTTCGGGTCATGGAACTGCTGCTTATAGTGTTTCAGATGGAACGCCTTGGGCGTCTGACGATATGAAAGTGGAAACCAATGCTGATTATGCTCGTGCGATTTTGGAGCAGGGAGGCTGGACGGCAGGGGAAGACGGCGTACTGGTTAAAGATGGAGTTCGCGCAAGTTTCGACTTGTATTACAGCTCTAACGATTCAGTCCGTCAGGCTCTTGCTGCGGAATTCAGCAATCAGATGGCTGCCTTTGGTATCGAAATAGCTATTCATGGCGCTGGTTGGGACGACTTATATCCTCGTGAATTTTCCGATCCTATTCTGTGGGGCTGGGGTTCTAATAGTCCCACCGAAATGTATAACCTTTTGTATTCAACTGGAGTGGGAAATTATGCATCATATGAAAGCGCAACAGTTGATGCGCATATGGATGCGGCACTTGCTAAAACCACGGTAGAAGAATCTTACGAGGATTGGAAACTTGCTCAATGGGACGGAAACGAAGGAGTTGCGCCACAGGGAGCGGCAACGTGGGTTTGGCTTGCAAACGTTGATCACCTCTACTTCAAACGCACTGGGTTGAATGTGGCGGATCAAAAACCTCATCCTCATGGGCATGGGTGGTCGTTGGTAAACAACGTGGACAAGTGGAGTTGGGAATAAACATCCAAGATAAATGGCTCAGCTAATTGGACGAAACATAGTCAAATTTATTTTGCTGATGATTGCTATCAGCATTGTTACTTTTGTTCTCGTGGGTATTTCTCCCATTGATCCGGTTCAGGCAAACGTGGGGCAAACGGCCTATGCCAGTATGAGTGATGAACAGCGTGCTCAGCTTGCTAGTTATTGGGGTGCCAACACTCCGTTATGGGAGCGTTATCTTAACTGGTTGGGTGCCCTTTTGCGGGGTGATATGGGAACTTCGCTTCGTTTTAATGCTCCTGTGACCGAGGTATTAGCGAATAGGTCGCTTAATACGTTGGCTCTCATGGCTGTCGCGTGGATTCTAAGCGGAATCATTGGTTTACTTATGGGCATTGTTGCTGGTATCAAGCAAGGTACCCTTATTGATCGCATCATCAAAGGTTATTGTTTTGTATTAGCTTCGACTCCCACCTTTTGGTTGGGATTAATCGTCTTGATGATATTTGCCGTTTGGCTAGGCTGGTTTCCTATAGGGTTTTCTGCGCCTATTGGTAAAAGCGCTGCAGATATAACTATTTTTGACTCTATACATCATATGATTTTGCCGGCGCTTACTTTGTCGGTTGTGGGAGTGGCTAATGTTGCGCTCCATACGCGCGAAAAAACAATCGACATTATGGAAAGTGACTACATTCGGTTCGCACAGGCTCGGGGACTTACTCGTCTGCAAGCAGCACGTAAACATGGTTTACGCAATTTGGCCTTGCCTGCTATTTCGCTTCAATTTGCTTCGATTTCGGAAATATTTGGCGGATCAGTTTTAGTGGAGCAGGTTTTTTCCTATCCGGGTCTCGGTCAAGCTGCAGTGACTGCCGGTATCGGAAGCGATGTGGCATTGTTGGTGGGAATCACCTTGGTTTCCGCTGCAATTGTTTTCGGCGGCAATATGATTGCAAATATTTTATATCGCATTATTGACCCTCGCATTAAACGAGGGGGTGATGCGCTATGAATAAACGTCTAGGTAAAGGCGCTGATCCTTCTGTATCTGAAGACGCAACGAAAGGTGGATCTTTTGAAGGGATTGCTACGGCTTCTTCGATGCTCTCTAAAGTGTCTTCTTGTTTGAATGATTCTGTAACCATATTTCATTCACCACGATTAAGACGGGTAAACAACCGAAAGCGTACCCGCATTGTTTGTATTGCATCATTTGTGATTCTTGTGAGCGTTGCGGTGTTGGGCGCTTTGGTGTCACCCCTTGCCGCTGCAAGCGATCTTTCTATAGCGCGAGAGGCACCTAGTCTTTTGCATCCTTTTGGTACTGATAATCTAGGGCGCGATATGCTGTTGCGCACTTTGGCAGGTCTTTCTACCAGTATTGGAATTGGTTTACTTGCAGCTTTGGTTTCGTCGTTTATTGCGTTAGTGCTTGGTACTCTTGCTGCACTTGGCGGTAAAAAGATCGATGCTTGTATTACCTGGTTGATCGATCTTATGTTGGGCATTCCGCACATTGTACTTCTCTTGCTTATTTCCTATGCACTTGGTAAGGGATTTTGGGGTGTGGCAATTGGGGTAGCGTTAACCCATTGGCCAAGTTTGTGTCGTGTCATTCGTGCTGAAGTGCTGCAGGTAAAGCAGAGCTCCTATGTCGAAGTTTCCAAAGCATTGGGAAGAGGACCTGTGTATATCGCTCTTCATCATGTGCTTCCTGCCGTGTTGCCTCAGTATTTAGTGGGACTTATCTTGCTGTTCCCTCACGCCATTTTGCACGAGGCAGCTCTTACCTTTTTGGGATTTGGTCTACCTCCTGAAATGCCTGCAATCGGTATTATCTTAAGTGAGTCGATGAATTATCTTTCCATTGGCATGTGGTGGCTTGCTTTATTTCCTGGATTGGCATTGCTTGCAGTTGTATTGCTGTTCGATCAGGCAGGACAAAGTCTTCGTCGACTACTTGATCCTGCTCGTGCACAAGAATAGGATGCGATGTCAGATGAGTGTTATTCATAACCGTCATGCTGAACAAAATCCTTCTAGTCAAAAAGGGGATATCGACAGCTCACCTACGTTTCAATCTGATTCTGCACAAGATGTCAGCATTGCATCGCATGACGCTACGGTGCATACCCATACCGAATTTCATCACGGTCATTTCCATGCAGAAGTGAGCCATCATGCTGGAGGGCACCATTTACTTCAAGTTCAGAATCTCTGTGTGGGATTTACGATGTATGAAGAAGATAAACGTTTTTCGGTGAAACAGCGTGTCAGCCAGGTAATAGACAATTTAAGTTTATCGGTTCATACGGGTGAAATTCTTGCAGTGGTAGGGGCATCAGGATCCGGGAAAACCTTGTTAGCAGATGCAATTTTGGGTTTGTATGCTAATAATGTGCGGGTTGAAGGAACCATTTATTATGACGGGGTATTGCAGGATGCGAAAACCCTAACGCAGTTGCGGGGGCGTGAAATCGCCTTTGTACCACAGAGCGTCAAATCACTTGATCCTCTCATGAAAGTGGGAAAGCAAATTGGAGGCGATGCGTGCAGGCGACAAGAATTGTTTGAACGCTATGGCCTATCGCCCGAGGTTGAAGATTTGTATCCTTTTGAACTTTCAGGAGGTATGGCTCGTCGCGTATTGCTTTGCACGGCATTAATGAAGGATCCCCGCCTTATAATTGCTGACGAACCAACTCCTGGTCTCGATCTGGAATTGGCGGTAAAGGCAATGGAGGATTTTCGTGCGTTTGCCAATGAGGGTAAGGGTGTTTTGCTTATTACGCACGATATAGAACTTACCTTGCGCGTAGCTGATCGTGTGGCTGTGTTTAAGGACGGCACGGTTGTAGAGGAGACTTCGGTTGCTAACTTCGCTTCTCCTGATTTATTGCAGCATCCGTTTAGTAGGGCGCTTTGGCATGCCTTGCCAGAGCATGATTTTGCAGTAGAAGCTTAAATATAAAAAGGAGACGAAATATGAGTATATTGGAGTTGCAAAACGTTTCCTTTTCGTATGACAACAGTAAGTCTCTGCGGAAAAATAGCCTTTTTGCTCATGGTAAACCTTCAGGAAATAAGTCCTTCGATAACGATAAGCCGCTTTTTGAAAAGCCGCTTCTTTCTTCGTTTAATTTCTCGGTTGAATCACACGAACGTGTTGCTTTGCAAGCTTCTTCGGGGTTTGGAAAAACCACTATATGTCGTTTATTGGCGGGGTATTTGAAGCCTCAAGTAGGAGAAGTGCTTCTAGATAAGGTTCCCCTTGATTCTTATGGTAAAGCTAATGGCAGCAGCCCTTTACCAGTTCAGATGATCTGGCAGCATCCAGAGCAGACGCTCGACCCGCTTCTGCGCATACAGGATTCGCTGGAAGAATCTGGTTTAATTGATCAAGTTCTTTTGGAAAAGTTGGGGATTAAACAACAATGGCTTTCCCGCTATCCGCGAGAGCTTTCAGGAGGGGAACTGCAACGTTGCTGTATTGCGCGCGCTTTACGTGTGCATCCCAAATTTCTTATTGCGGATGAAATTTCTACTATGCTAGATGCTATTACTCAAGTTCAAATTTGGGAATTTTTGCTTTCTTATTGCGAGGAAAATAAGGTCGGATTGGTATTGGTTACGCACTCTAAGGCACTCCAAGATCGTCTTGCTACTCGCGTGGTCAGTTTGACTTCGTAATTTTGTATCAATGCCTGTTCTCTTCTTGCTGCACCATATCGGTATATCCCTTGAGAGCAGCAAAAGGCATAAATTGCCGTGCGCGATTATCGTGCGGCTGTGCGGTGTAGGAGCCGTACTTTTCAACGTTTCGTTCGATGGCGGCAAGAATGTTTGCGCGGTATTCTTTTTCTTGGGGGCTATCCACGCAGAGGAGTTCTTGTTTTAGGCTGTCTGGTAAAAGGGAACTTTCAGGGGAATGATGCTCTTTGGGCGGGAGTGATTCTTCTAATTCTGATGCTTCCTTCCATTTTTGGGATGCTTTTCGGCTGGAAGAACTAATAGGCACGGTGACCTCCTACTTGGTTATTACGTTCGCGCGCAGTAGCTTTTTCTTGAAGGCTTATGCCTTTTAGCATGGCGTTTTTCCCGAATTTTTCTCGTATAGCGATAATTGCTTCCTGACGACAGCGCTCTTTGATTTCGGCTTCTCTGTTATCAAGCAGGGTTATAGTGGCGTATTTTTCGGGAAGAAGACCGCCAAACCCAATACTGATGCGACGAATAGGGAGAGCATCGCTTGTGGTTTCGTTGAAAAGCAGTTCGAAATGCTGCTTCAGCACTCGCTCAGAATTGGTACGCCTGTCTATTTTTCTTGTGCCGCCTGTGTGGGCATAAAAATGTCTATGAGAAGGCGATTCCTGCGGAAAAGAGGACTTGGTTTCTGTTGTTACTTTCGGGAGTGCATATCCAATAGAAAGTGAAATACTTTCCGCTACCAGTCCTTTTTGCACCAGCTCGAGTATGCTTGCATCAATCATTTCATGCATAACCACGCGAGTTTCTTCTAAGGTGTAATCGCAGGGCAAGACTTGTCCATTTACAAGCGAATGACCTTCGGGAACGTAGGAATGAATTTGAGCGATAGTGCAAGGTTCTTGGCCCCAGGCATGGTCAATTAGGTATTCAGCATTAACGCCAAATTCTTTATAGAGCGTTTTTCTTTCCATGGCGCAAATGCCTGCCAAGGTATGTACTCCGTATTTAGCTAAACGACGCGCAATACCAGGTCCGATATTCCAAATGTCAGTTATAGGCTGATGAAACCAAATTTGCTGTTTGAAGCTGGTTTCATTCAGGATGCCAATGCCGTCATGGGTATGCTTAGCAGTAATGTCCAACGCTACTTTTGCTAAGAAAAGATTGGTGCCAATGCCTACTGTTGCGCAAATTCCTGTATCGTCGAAAACCGTTTTGGTGAGTGTTTTTGCGAAGGTGACTGCATCCATATGATAGAGCGAAAGATAAGGGGTGGCATCAATGAAACATTCGTCAATAGAGTACACATGAACGTCTTGTGGGCTTACGTAGCGCAAATAGAGTGAATAGATATGGGTGGATACTTCCATATAGCGTTTCATGCGTGGGGGAGCCATGAAATAGTCGATATCTTTGGGGATTTCGAATACGCGACAACGCCCTGGTACACCAAGTGCTTTTAAGGCAGGGGATACCGCGAGGCAGATAGTGGTTTGGCTTCGCTCGGGATCAGCAACAACAAGCTTAGTGGTAAAAGGATCCCAGCCACGATCGGTGCATTCAACACTTGCATAGAACGATTTCAGATCTATACAGAGATAGCATTTTTCCGAAAACTTTTTATCCACTACGTATAAGTTCTTTCTCTTGTTTGGCGATATTTGCTGAGCGCGTTTGCTTTAAAATATCGAACATATGTTCTACTATAGGATAAGTATATCGCGTTTTTAGAAGAGCGCAACGGTCAAGTGGCTCATGCACGGGTTTTTGTGCGTGCTGCTTGTTGCTGTTTGAAAGATTCGAAATAAGTAAGAAAGCAAGCAAAGAAATAGTCAAGAAATAGCGTAGATGCTTGGGAAACAACTCGAAAGGTATTTTAGGAACTGTTAGCAGTATGTCATTACCTGATTCACATACTACTCGACGGTATGTAGATGTTATTGCGCGTTGGCGTGATGATGGGGTTATAACACCTCTTTCGGTGTGTTGGCCTGATGGACGTACCTTTCAGATTGAGCGCGTAATAGGGCAACCTATAGCGAATTCGTTTTCGGGCAAAGGAACGCGAACACTGCGCTATACCGTCCAAATTGGCAATCGCGAAACACATCTATATTTGGAGCAAGAGATAACCGAGAAGGGCAGTACGGATAGGTGGTATGTGGAGGCGTTGCCTTACCGTGCACCTTGGTATTTTGGCCGATTTCGAGGTTAGTGTGCCATGAATGGTACAAGTGTTTTTCTTTTAATTGGTAGCATAGTAATAGGCAGATTTTTTTTGTTACCAACTGCTCTTATGGGCTTATTGCAAGTGAGTTCTGATGTGAAAACAAAAACTTGAGTAAAACAATACCTTGAATCCTTAGCTGGCAGCTAAGGATTGTAGAGGTAAGTTGATGTATGAATATAACTTAGTGGATGAATAACAACACTAAAAGGTATTAAAGAAAGGACTGTTAGAGCATTTCAGGCGCCTATTATGAAAAGG
>FR896080.1:74099-74736 GCA_000435475.1 Cryptobacterium sp. CAG:338
GGCAATTTGAAAATTAAGGTACCATAAACAAAAAGAGCCCGAAGGCTCTTTGATGAGTCAAAAGATTGCCATCTACATGGCGCCGAAGCATTTAAGATTAAATCTTTATTTTGACTCGCAGTGACATCTTGACTGGTATCAAGATGAGTTCAGTTTAGCACGTTTCGACGAGGGGGACGTAATGAATTTAAGAAATGTTGGCGAAAAAGGTATTGAATATAATATCGGGCTTGATTTAGGCACGGGCTCGGTTGGCTGGGCGGTAACTGATCAGCAGGGTAATCTTTTGAATTTTAAAGGAAAAACTGCGTGGGGTAGCCGTATTTATCCTACTGCAGATACCGCAGCCGATACCCGATTAAAGCGAGGCCAGCGTCGCCGTTACATGCGCAGACGTTGGCGTTTAGATTTACTACAAGAACTTTTTGAAAACGAAGTCAAGAAGATTGATCCTGATTTTTTCATTCGTTTATGTCAGTCTCGTTTACTCAAGGAAGATAAATCGCATTCGATAATTCTTTCACCCAAAGGTGCTGCACGTCCAATCTTTCCTAAAGGCGAAAATGAGGCGGATTACTATAAAAAATATCCCACTATTTATCATCTGCGTAAGGCGCTTATGGAATCGGAAGAGCAG
>FR896080.1:74765-92283 GCA_000435475.1 Cryptobacterium sp. CAG:338
TCTAATCTACTTAGCTTTTCATAACATTGTGAAAGCGCGTGGCAACTTCTTACATCAAGATACTCCTGGTTTAACTGCGGCAAATGCCAATATGGGAGATGCAGTTGAGAAGCTTTGTGTGGCTTTGGAGGATTGGTGTACACTTCGAAATCTTGAATGCAATATTCGAAAAAATCAAAAGAACATTCAGAATTTGCTAGAAGGGAAAACCGTAGAAGTTTCTGCGGAAAATGCACTAAAGGAATCATTTGATTCCAGTAGGGCTTCTCGAAAAGATAAAGCAACTATTTTAAGTACTTGGATAGCTATACAACCAGGTGAATATCTGGATGCAAAGCAAGCAAAAGATGCTTCAAAGGAAATAGCTAATGTGCTTTTCGGTCTTCAGGGCAACATGAAAAAGATTTTTATCGAGTTTGAAGAAGACCAAAAAATACGGCTCGATAATGACGAACAAGTAGAAGCTTTTTATTCGCTGTGTCCTGATGATGGGGTTGCGCTGTTTGAATCTTTTCAGTCGATTTACTCGGCGTATATTTTGATGGGAATCTTGAAAAATGCTAATGGTGGCAGCATTTCGAGTTGTAAAGTAGCTGCTTACGATCAATATAAAGAGGATCTTAAACTTTTAAAAGACTTGGTACGTGAATTCGCTTCTGAAAAATATGATGAATTTTTCCGCGGAGATATTTTTGACTCATCGAAAGGCTTTCGTGCGCGCAATTATAATCCTGCGACAGCGAAGGGTTACACAAAATATAATTCTGTGCGTGGAGCAAGTTACGATGATTTTAAAAAAGAAGTAGAAAAAATATTCAAAGGAACTGTAGCTGAAGAAGACATACGCTATGTGGATATGATGCAGCGTTTTGCAGAAGGAACGTTTTTGCGTCGCCTTAAAACAAGTGACAATGGCAGCATTCCTTATCAGCTTCATCTTGAAGAGATGGACGCTATTGTTGAAAACCAAAAGCAGTTCTATCCATTTTTAGAATCCGAAAAAGAGAAACTTGAATCCCTAGTCACGTTTCGAATTTCATATTACGTAGGCCCTCTCACGCAAAAGAATGCCCGCCTCGATAACCATAATAATGCTCGTTTTGCTTGGTCGCAGCGTAAAGAGGGCAAAGAGCATGCGCGAGTATATCCATGGAATTGGGAAGAGGTTATTGATCGCAAACAGAGCGCTGCTAAATTTATGGAGCGCCTAACAGGAACCTGTACCTATATTCTTGATGAACCAGTATTGCCTCGGTGCTCTTTATTGTATGAGGAGTACTGCCTTTTAAACGAGCTTAACGGTTCAAAATGGCGTGATATGGGTGGAGATTGGCATCGCTTTGATTACGAAACACGCATGGAAATCATTGAGAACCTTTTCAAGAAAAAGAAAGGGTCAGTTAAATATGCAGCTGTGGAAGATTGGCTTAAATGCGAAAAGCATAAATCATGTGCAGAAGTAAAGGGTGGACAAGGCGAAACAGGATTTGAATCAAAGCTTTCTTCTTATGTCTTCTTTAAGGAAGTGCTTCATGTTGACGAAATAGATGAAGCGGATATTCCGATGATTGAAGAGCTAATTTGGTGGAACACTTTATTCGAAGATCGCTCTATCCTTAAAGAGAGTATTGAAGATAAGTATGGTGATCGTTTAACTGATGATCAGATAAAAGCAATTTGCAAAAAACGCTTTACAGGTTGGGGCAGGCTTTCTAAGGAATTGCTTTGCGGCATTAAAACCCATACCGATAATGGCCCATATTCCATTATGGATGTACTTCGTGAAGGTAATCCTAACAATAATGCGCGTTCGGAAACTATGGTTTTCATGGAAATATTGCGTGATGATAAGTTTGGCTTTGACAAGCTAATCGAAGAAGAAAACATGAGGCGTGTGTCGGAAGTTGACAATTTTGATGTTAATGACCTACCAGGATCTCCTGCGGTGAGACGAACTGTTAATCAAGCTAAGCGTATCGTTGACGAAATAGTTGGTATTGCTGGTTGTGAACCGCAAAATATTTTTATTGAAGTTACACGTGATGAAGATGGACGCAACAAGGGCCGCAGAACGAAGCGTCGTTATGACAACATCAAAAACGCAATTGCAGCTCTTAAAAAGGAACAAAAAGAATACTTTAATAAAGATGTGTCAGATAGTCTGAATAAGACTAATCCTTCAGATTTAGATAACGAGCGACTTGCTCTGTACTTTATGCAAAATGGCAAATGTATGTATTGCGGAAAAGATCTTGACATTAAGCAACTTGATAAATACCAGGTAGATCACATTTTGCCTCAATCGTATGTCAAGGATGATAGTTTCGAAAATAAAGCACTGGTTCATATGGAAGACAATCAGCGTAAGTCTGCATCGATGCTTCTTGACGATTCTATTATTCGTAAAATGAAGCCTTATTGGGAAGCTTTGCGTGCTGCTGGTTTGATTGGTGAAAAGAAATTTAAGAATCTAACCAGAGTACGAGTATCCGATAAAGAATTGGGTGGATTCATTGCTCGTCAAATGGTGGAAACAAGCCAAAGTATGAAGTTAACTTCGCTGGTTTTAGAGAAGACTTACCCAAATACTAACGTGCGTCCTGTCAAAGCTGGATTCTCTTCGGATTTGCGTAAACGCTTAGACCTTATAAAGTGTCGTGAAATAAATGATTACCATCATGCGCATGATGCTTATTTGGCATGCGAAATTGGTCAATTTATTACAATGCGTCACAATAAGCTTTATGAGAACCCTATTAGTTATTCGCATGCGGTAAAAGATTTCATTGCAAAGCGTGCAAAATATGCCAACGATCACGGTACGCCAATGAGTACGTACGGTATGCCAGGCTCTTCAAGTTTTGTTATTTCGAGTTTCTTAACTTCAGGATTCGACGAAGAAACGGGTGAGATTTTTAAAGATGCATGGAGTGCTGAAGTGGCAGCTGTTCGTATCCGAGAATCTCTAAATAGGAAAGATTGTTATATTTCACGCATGCCAGAAGAAACTTCAGGTGCGTTTTGGAAAGAGACTTTAATATCGCCCAGAGATCCATCATTAGGGAAGAACCTTTCGCTTCCAATCAAGAAAGGACTTGATCCCCGTAAATATGGTGGATATAACGAACAAAAATTTGCGTATTTCTTTGTGTATGAGGCAGTAAAAATAAAGAAAAAAGGAGAAGTAAAGGAATATGTTTTTGCAGCAGTTCCCGTACAAGTAGCAGCAATAGTTGCGCGCGATCCAAATGCATTGACTGGATTTGCGAAGAAAGATGCAGAAGCACGCAAAATTAAGTTTTTGCGGATTATTAGGGAAAAAGTTTACAAATATCAGCTGATCGAGGTAAACGGTGAAAGGCTTTATATAACAGGATTAAAATCAGTTCGTAACGCTCGACAAATAGCTCTTTCGCAAGATATGACTACGGTTTTTCTTAAAGCAATTAACGATAAAGATGTAGCAGAAGATGAATTGAAGAGCTTATTTGAAGAGATAGTTCAGCGATATAGGTTGTGTGCGAATAGATTAGGTAATCAGCTGAAGATCTTTAGTTTGAGTGACAGTTTCAATAGTGCAAATTCAGAAAGCAAAAAAAGAGCCTTGGTCTCTTTGGTGGCTATTATAGATGCAAAAACAAACAAAATCGATCTATCGGGCATTGGAAGCGGAAAAGCGGTTGGAAATATGCGGTTGAGCTTTTCCAAAGAAATGAGCAATTCTAAGAATCATTTTGCTTTTATTGATCAATCGGTAACAGGCATGTTTGAGCGAAAGACTTACTTATGAGTTTTCGAACGGTACTTATAGAAAACCCTTGTCGTCTTTATTATCAAAGCGGTTATATGGTAGTGCGAAAGGAAGATGATATCGTCAAGATTCATCTTTCTGAAATCTCATCTATCGTTCTGCAGACAATACAGGTAAATATCAGTGCCTATTTACTTTCTGAATTGGCTAAGCAAAAAGTGTCGTTGGTTACTTCTGATGAGAAATGCAATCCTATTGGGCAATATCTCCCCTTATACGGCGCTCACAATGTGAGCAAGCGCATAGGAGAACAGCTTGCTTGGGGAGAGCCAATAAAGAAGCGTGTATGGCAAAGAATCGTAAAAGATAAAATTCATCAACAGGCACGTTTTTTGGAGGAAAGGGAGTATCCGGAAGCAAAGGTACTGTATCGAATTATTCCTGAAGTACGTTCGGGTGATACAACTAATAGAGAAGCGCAGGCGGCGAGAATTTATTTTCAGGCTTTATTTGGTAAGGAGTTTCGTAGGGAACAGGATTCTGCAGTGAATGCTGCCCTTAATTACGGCTATGCGATTTTGCTCTCTATGGTTAATCGTGAAATAGTTTCTCGTGGTTATTTGACCCAGCAAGGAATATGCCATCGAAGTGAGTACAATGCTTTCAATTTAGCTTGTGACTTTATGGAACCATTTCGCCCTGCAGTTGATCAACTTGTAGTGGATTATCTTCCGAGTGTTTTTGACTCTGAGGTAAAACGAGTGTTAGTAGATGTTGCTAATAGGGGCGTTTCGTATAGAGATGGATCGTATCGATTGTCTTCGGTTGTGTCATTGTATATTCAGGATTGTCTCAATGCATTAAACAAGAAGATAACCGTGGATGAAATAGAAGCTTTTGAGGTTGCTTAATGGCGAAGGAGCGTGTTCGTTATATGCGACTAATTGTGTTTTTTGATTTGCCGGTAGAGACTAGCGCTCAAAGAAAGCATTATCGAATCTTTCGCAAATATCTAATTCAAGAAGGTTATTTAATGTTGCAAGAATCCGTGTATGCCAAGTTAGTTACCAACGATGGAGCTGCGAATGCCGCGATTATGAGATTAAGAAAAAATAGACCTCCACAGGGTTTAGTGCAAGTGCTTAAAGTAACGGAAAAGCAATTTGCCACCATGGCTTACATAACGGGTAACCGTGAAACGTATGAGGAAATGGATACTATGGAAGAGTTTGTAGTGCTATGAAGCTTTCCTTCTCAGGCTTTGAAAATGTTTTAGAGATAGTTCCAGGACAAATTTCTGTTTTACAAATAGAGTCAATCCAGTTGTTTACAAGAGTTTGCCAGTCTATATTTGGTCTAGGGGAAAGTGAAGTATTAGAATCCTTTTCCTTATGGAGTGACGATGGAAAAGAATTATCTAAGAAGAATAGTTTTCTTTCTATTGTTGACCCCTTCAACTTGCCTTGGCGTGATCGAGGTTTAATTTCAGCGTTGTATGACCAGGTTGAGCAATACATGAAAGAAGACGACGAAATTAGACGGCAGATTGAAATGAATCGTCAGGAGTTTGAACGTTTAGTGGTTGATTTAAGCTTACGTCTCAATGCCCATTATTCTTTTGGGTTAGAATGGAGTTTGCATCAATCACTTAAAGCTTGTTCATTTGGCATCAATAGAAGTGATTCCGTTTCGCTCTTTGATAATTTAATACGGTTTATTGAATTTATTCATGATATATGTTATAGACGAGTTCTATTATTTGTGAATCTTGAGAAATTTCTGACAAAAAACGAGCTTTTAGAACTTGAATATCAGTTATTTTTTCATAATTTACCTGCGCTTTTTCTTGTGCAGGGCAATGAGGATATTTATCTTCGGAATCCAAGAAAATTGTTTATTGATCAGGAGTTTTTCGAAATTCTACTTTAGTTCTAGTTGGTTTGTCTGTCCTTGCGCAGATAGGAATTTGTTTCAATCGGTTTTGGAGCAGTGACAAACTGACTGGTAGTCAAACTGCGGTGAGGGGTATTAGAGCATCAGAAAGGTTTTGAAGCAGCGACAAACTGATGGATATTGTGTTTGTTGGTAATGTTGTTATTGTGCACGTTTATCTTGTACTGTTTTGTTCGGTTTAGCTCCAGTTCTTGCAAACGTTTATCCAGTTCGCAAAGTGGAAATACCACTCCAATTCTTTAATAGCAAAAATTCAATGGCGTGGTTGCTACCGTTCAAAAATGCTTATTAAGCTTCAGCTTGACGTAAAAGCTTCGATTTTCCGCGAGAGAGATACAAAAACGGGGTATCACATAAGGCTAAGAAAATCTCAATTGCGCAGGTGGAACAGGCAATAGCGAGAATCTGCTCGGGGGAATAAATGCCGCCAAAAGCCAAAAGAACAAATAAGAAGTTCTCAATGCAATTACAGGTGATGGTTGTGACATTGTTGCGAAGCCAAAGATATTTACCGTGAGTTAATTCGCGAATTTTTGCATAGAGAGAAACGTTGAGCCAATTTGCCAAAATGCACATAGCGACAGAGGCGATGCTCGTCCGAAGGTTTAAGGCAAATAAAAGCGCCATTGCATCATGAGAGACATCAGTTGTGCTGGGCGTGTAGAGTAAGCTAATTTGTGTACACACCATAAATACTAGTACGCCGCCTAATCCTACAAGGATTCCTTTATGAGCAGCTTGCCTACCGTAGTTTTCGTTAAGCATATCACCTGCAAGGAAAGTGGAAGCAAACATAATGTTGCCTAAGGTGGCATCAATACCGAAAGATTAACGGTTTTTACAACTGTTAAGTTAGCGAGGATCATTGCAATAGCGATCCAAGCAATGAGGCCAGCTTTGCCAAAAATCTTTTTAGCTGCAACTACACACCCAAAAGTTAAAACTATTTCAAGAAAGAAAAGTAGTTCATTCATGGGCTTCACCCCCTAGTTTTGAACGGGTAGGGTCTCGAACCGTGAAGTTCTTGGCCATCGTGTAGATGCAAGGCTAAAAAGAAAATACGTCTTGATAAAAATAAGCTCAATGATTCCTGAACCGCAATTTTTCCCAAAACGAGTACTAACTTTTTTATTACCTTTATAGGTGTAGTATGGCATATTTCTTACAAAAAGAAAGAACTTGTTCAAGGGGTACTTTGTAACTCTATCGGTTCAGCTAACCTATTTGCTTTCTTGATCGGTTAAGCAAAGAGGTCGTTTTTAAATACGAGATTATTAAGTTTAGAGAACACGGCAATAACTTCATTTTTGGAAATTTCTTCACTTCTGTTGAAGTATTGCACTGCCTCTACGCATGCTTCGCCAAGAGAAACAGCTTCCTTTTCTGAAAGCGTTTTACCTTCCGAGAGGGTAGTTACCAGATCTTCAATATCTACAAGGCAGTTCCAAAGTGCAATATTGCCCTTACTTTCAGGGTTTTCGTCGACCATGTAACGTGCTTCAATACTGAGTGATTCTAAGTCAGTAAGAACTTCGTTTGCCGCATTTATAATTGCGTCATTGTTTTCGCTGAACGTTACGGGGAGAGATTTTTTAGTTTTGCCTGCCATAGATAATCCTCTTGTTAGGTTTCGG
This sequence comes from Cryptobacterium sp. CAG:338, assembly GCA_000435475.1. Taxonomy (GTDB): domain Bacteria; phylum Actinomycetota; class Coriobacteriia; order Coriobacteriales; family Eggerthellaceae; genus Anaerotardibacter. The sequence continues at coordinate 82,104 of FR896080.1, forward strand.
TATTAATAAACGTTTGTTGCTACTATTATTACCTGAAATCTAAAAAATTTTGAACAATCGACTCTTAAAGCGCTAGATCGCTGGTTCTTTAAACTGAAATGATGAAAGGGACAGAGGGCTCCATGAAACGTGCTACTGAACGCAAAGATAAAGACGAAGTGACCTTACTCTGCTCTGGGCAAGAAGCTTGGATGAAATTAGCAAGCTACGAGGATGCCCACGAGGCGGTACTGAAAGAATATGATCGCGTAAGCGAACAGATCAGTCAGGCGAAGGCGCAAGGCCGTATGCGCGGAGTAACCGCAAACCAACTTATCGCTCAGAAGATGTCTCTTCAGAATGTATTATCTTATTTCAAGCGTTTTGGTGTGGATGATTACGCTTAGCCGTTAATAATCAAAGGTAAAACGCCACATATAAGCAAGGTAAAAACGATGGTAGCGGCAAGGCGTTTTGCCTCAATTGAAGTAGAAGCGAAGCGGTTAACCAAGGTGATTTTGTTCTGGCGTGGGGCCATTTTGGCTACCTCCTTACGTAGAAAATACTTACGAAAACCAATAACGGATACCTTATTTTCGAAGCATCCGTTTTCGTATTTTCACGCGAGCGTTTTCAACGAATTTTCTCAGCTTCGATTTTTGCCAACACTGTTTTTAATCCTTTTTTTGCGGGATTGCAATAAGAATTTGACAAACGAAACAATTCTTTCTTTATAGGTCAAATACGTTTTGAGAATGAATGGTTATAAATCGCCATAATGCCAGGTGAACATGGTATAAAAGTTTACCACCCGCTACATCAGCTTGACGATTTTCATGGAGAAAAATTGATCGAATTTGTTTAATTCTCTTAATCGCGAAATTGTTTGCGTAGGGGTGCCTAAATGGAGTCAAAACGTTTAGAAATGCATCGTAAGTTTTCCATATGTTAGTGATAAACTAGCCACTCCATAAGAGAAGGAGGAATTGCGATGAACGTTGTTTTGAAGCTTTTAGGTGGGCTGGCGGCTTTATTGGCAATTCTTGCTTGCGTAATAGTTCTTTTTACTTTTACTCCGTTATCTTCTACGCCGATTGGGCAATCGGTCCATGGCATGCTCGGACTTGGCACTAACGCTGCAACAAATGCTGCCATTGATGCCTCTGGCATAAAATCCAAAGCTGAAGATACTCTTTATGCTAATGCGTCAGACATAGCTGCACAGACTGGTATGTCTGAAGAGCAAGTGAACCAAGCGATAGACAACCTCGATATTAATAATTGGTCAGTAACTTCTCTTCCAAACGATGCAAAAGAAACAGGGACACAAGCGGTAAATTATGGGGGAATTTCTGCAGAAGTTACTACCTATGAAGATCCTTCATATATTACGGTTTCGGCTGAAGGACAAACCTTTACGCTCGAAGTTCCTAATAGTGCGCAGGACTATTTGTCTCTTTTAGGATATCTGTAACAGGGAAGTAGCGAAAGGAAACTTTGCCAGGCTTAGTTAGGCTGTATCAAGTGATTCGCGTTTGAGTATTTGCTTTTTATACGTGTGTATAGGTTATACACACGCGCACGTTGCGGTCATGCGTGCAATATCCTTCCCTAAATCGTCGGTAATATCTACCGTGAAGAAAGCAAGGCGACTTCCTGCTTTATCGCAGTGAGCGGTTGCGATAAGTTTGGTGCCTTTACTTGAACGAAAGAAATCTATCGAATGGGTAACTGAAACCGTGGGAGGTTGACCGACATTTCCGGCGATAGCAAGAGCGAAATCAGCCAAGGTAAAAATTGCCCCACCCATAACATTTCCCATTGCATTGCGATGGATATCTTCGATGGGCATTTCGCAGACGGAATGACCTTTGTTGCCTTCCACGATTTTGCAATGTGCAGCATGAGTAGCAAATTTGTCGTTATTGAATTCAGCTTCTAACTGTTCGAGAGTGGGGTTTTCGGGAACCATAGAGTGTCCTTTCCTTGTTGCTATTACTGTAAATTTCTTTGTAGATTTTGGAAAGTTTTATATCGGAATGCTTTTTGCGATGCGCGAAATAAAACGAAGCCGGAGCAAGAAATTCCCACGTAAGAAAAGCAACAATCACCGAAAAAATGTTGCGAAACTATCAACGTTCAATTATGTTACTAATATAATAGCATTTTAGTTTTAGGAGGTCATTGCCATGATTGCTAAAACAACATCAAAGCAAACCCCCTTTAAGAATGTGGTACTAATCGGCTTTACTGTGCTGCTTTTCTTCGGAATGAGTTTGCTTTTGGTAGGATGTGGCAACAATAGCGAAGAACAGCGCATTGCGGAGCTTGAAGCTGAGGTTGAGCGTTTGCAAAACGAGCAAAATTCTGATGACGCTCCAGCTACTGGCGATGTAACAGATGATGCCGACAATCAAGATCAAGCTTCTCAGAATCAAACAACTTACGATAATCCAACGGTGCAAGATTTTAGCGACCGTGCCGATGAATTAATCTCTCAGGCAGAAGCCGCTGAAGTTCCCAGTGACCGAGATGCTCGAATTGACAGCTATTTTGAACTCGATAGTAAATTTAATGCTCTCGAACTTGAGATGGATACTTACGAAGACCAGCAAGAAGGGGAATATCGTTCTGGTTCGTTGACATGGGATGATTACCGTTCGCTTGAGCTTCAACTTGAACAAATTGAAGAGCGTCTCGATACATCGCAGGATAAGCTAGAGAATCGTTTTGGAATTGATGACTAAGTGATCGCGCGTTCTGTAACACTTTCCGAAAAGATAGCACCGCTCAAGCTTTTTCTCCAAAAGCGATTCGCATCACTTTACTAAACTAAAGCATCATGATCTTTGCTGAGTGGATTGGAGCGCTGCAAATGAAAAACTATTTTGATTTAACAGGACGTGTCGCTATCGTTACTGGTTGCTCTGGAGGGCTTGGCGTTCAAATGGCGAAGGCGCTGGCAAGTCAAGGCTGCACCATTGTTCCTATTGCTCGCCGTCAAGAAAAGATTGAAGAGGTAGCTAAGCAACTCAATGAGGAGTTTGGCGTAGATACTTATCCTATTCGTTGTGATATCACTAATACCGATATGGTTAACGATACCGTTGCAAAGGTTTTAGAAAAATATGGCCGCATTGATATTTTGATCAATAATGCTGGCACTGGTGCTGTTGCTCCTGCGGAAGATATTACTGATGAACAATTTGCTGGCGAGGTGGACATTGATTTGTTTGGCACCTTTAAGGTTGCTCGCGCAGTGGCAAAGCAAGCCATGATTCCTGCAGGTTATGGCCGTATCATCAATATTGCCTCGATGTATGGTTTAGTAGGTAATAAGGTTGCAGGATCTGCTCCTTATCACGCGGCTAAAGGTGGTGTAGTAAATCTTACGCGCGCTTTGGCTGCTGAATGGTCTGCAAAGGGTATTAATGTAAACGCAATTTGTCCAGGATATTTCTATACACCTCTTACCAAAGAAACGTTGGATAGCGATTTCTTCCAGGCAAATGCTCGTACCATGATTCCTGCGGAGCGTTATGGCGAAGAAGGTGAACTCGATACTGCTGTCCTATTCTTAGCTTCTCCTGCTTCATCTTATGTGACAGGCATTATGGTGCCCGTAGATGGTGGCTATACTTGCATGTAGTTTTTCTTGTTCGGAGATTGCTGTAGTTAAGTTAGCGATTAGTTTCCTTTTTGTAAAAAGCTTGAGTCTTATCAAGTGTTCCTGTTTAAGAAAAAGTGCACTCCATTACACTAAAGGAGTGCACTTTTGTATAGAGGGTGTAAAGGTGCATCTTTTACATAAAGAACAAGCACTAGGGGATAAGGTCGGGTTACTCATGGAAACTGCTGCTCGTGCATTAGCTAAAGAACTGGTTAACCGAAGAGAATCGATCAACCGCGAACTAGCGCGCAATGGTGTTCGTTTTGGAATCTATCATAACGGGGAATACCATGATCGATTATTCCCCTATGACCCTATTCCTCGCATAATCGCTTCGGATGAATATGACGAATTGGAACGTGGTCTTAAGCAACGCGTCAATGCTCTTAACGCTTTTCTACGTGATATCTATTCCGATAAAAACATTATTCACGATGGAGTAATTCCTGAAGAGTTTGTGTACACCTCTCCAGGGTACCTTCCTCAGGTAAATGGAGTAACGCCGCCTGGTGGAGTTTTTGCTCATATTGCAGGCGAAGATTTAGTTCAAGGTGAAGATGGCCGCTGGTGGGTACTAGAAGATAATCTTCGTATTCCATCGGGAGCAAGCTATCCTTTGTTTGTTCGAGACATAGAACGTCGTGCCGATCCGAAATTGTTTCGCGATGTGAGCTTAAGAGACAATCGCGACTATCCGCGTCTTTTGCGTAAAACTATGGATTTTGTTTCTACTGAGGGGATTGCTGTAGTGCTCAGTCCGGGGCGCTTTAACTCTGCGTTTTTTTGAGCATGCTTATCTTGCCGAAAAAACAGGGGCAGAGTTGGTGTTCCCTGAAGATCTTGAAGTTTTAGACAATAAGGTATATTTGCGAGACTATTCGGGATGTCATCATCGTGTTGGTGTGGTGTATCGACGCTTATCAGACGAATATTTGGATCCATTTGCATTTAATCCCGATTCAGTGATTGGGGTACCAGGCATTTTAGGGGCATACCGTGCTGGAAATGTTGCCATCGTGAATGCTTTAGGTAATGGAGTAGCAGATGACAAGGCTGTCTATTATTTTGTTCCAAGAATGGTCGAATACTATTTGAACGAAAAGCCTATTCTGCAAAACGCTCCAACATATATGCCTCTTTTTGAGAAGGATAGAAAAGAAGTGCTAAGCCGTCTTGGCGAATTGGTCATCAAAGATGTAGCAGAAGCGGGCGGTTACGGGGTCGTGTTTGGTTCTAGTTTGGACAAGATGCAGCGTGAAGAACTTGCTGATCGAATCAAGGCTGATCCTCGTCGATTTATTGCCCAAGAGGTTATTCATTTTCGGGATATTGATGTTATCGATGAAAAAACAGGAGAAGTTTCTCCTCGAAAATGCGATTTACGCGCTTTTGTTCTCACGGGGCAGAACACCCATGTATGGTATTCGGGTCTAACCCGTTATTCTTCAGTGCCTGGAGAAATGATTGTGAATTCTTCTCAAGGTGGAGGATTTAAGGATACGTGGGTACTTGCATCCGATGAATTTCAACAAAAAGCTGCCCTTACGCGTGAGCGTGTGCGAACAGAAATTGGGCGCAAAAACTACAGGAGCTTGGCTCATGTTACTGCCTCGAAGGCAGAAAACTTATTTTGGTTGGGAAGATATACCGAGCGGGTATTTACCACTTTGAGCGCATTTTTTCCTTTTTACGATCGGGTTATGGATACCGCTATTGATGCTTTTCGGCCTTTTGCTCGCGCGCTCGATTTACCTGAAGACTTCGAAGATTTCGATGCGTTTATTCAGAACTTTCTATACGACAAAACCAATCGCGATTCGGTTCGCAGTGCCATTATTTCTGCATTTTATAACGCTGTAATTCTCCGTCCAGAATTAGGATCTCGTCTGCTTCAATACATTGAACTTGCTTTAAGTGCTATTGCGGACGCGGCACATCATGCGAATGCGGCAGAAGATGTATATGATCTTCGCGATATTACCGACGATATGCTCGCATTTTGGGGTGGAGTAGAAAACTCTTCGGTAGAGCCAACCATGAAATCGTTTTTGTTCTTAGGTAAGTATTTGGAACGTATTGATCTGTACACACGCTTTGGATTCAGTGATGAAGTTTTACGTCCGCCCATGAGAAAACTAACGACGTATGTACGCTCACTTGATGATCTTCCCCTGCCGCAATGCTTTGCTGACAGCTCCCATTGGCTTATCGGCAAATTACCCTGCCGAGGATACGAAAAGCGAGCCGAAGAACTAGCTGAACTAATCAGCGATTTCGATGATCGTGTCGTTGCGTTTGACCCAGATGCGGGGTTCTTGCTGAATTCAATGGATATGGATGCCGCTCGCCCATAAAGCGTGCCTGAAAAAATCTTCCCGAGAGGCAAGTCTAAACCAAGGTGAGGTTTTGGACTTAAAGTAGTGGTAAGATTGTTCGTCGGCATTGAACGAATAGGGAGAGTGGTATGAAAAAGCTTGAATTTGATTATCAAATGAAGCTTACCTTCAGCCATCCTGTTACTGATCATAAGTTTCAACTGCGCTGCATTCCCGCAACGGGTCCGCGTCAGCAGATTGTTGATGTGGAAATGAGCTTGGAGCCCGATACAAAACTCGAAAAACAAATCGACTCTTTTGATTCAGTTGTGGTAACAGGTACTATTCCCGAACCTCATGAAGTGTTTAGCTATCACGTTTCGGGCATAGCGTTTGTGGACAATGAAAATACCAAGCCAGAACAGTTCAAGCCACTTTACCGTTTTAATTCAGCGCTTACGATGCCAGGTCCTTCTCTTGAGCATTTATCTGAGATATGCAAAGCGCGCATTGCTGCTTTGCCTGCTGAAGCTTCACCTATTGAAGTTGCTTGCGAAATCATGGATGAGGTCTATAAGGCTTTTACCTATACTCCTGGTTCTACCACTATCAAAACGACTGCCGAAGAGGCACTTGCGCAGGGTAAGGGTGTTTGTCAGGATTACGCACATGTTATGTTGGCGGTATGTCGAAACCTCGGATTGGCTTCCCGTTATATTGCGGGCATGCTTGGCGGCGAAGGGGCAACTCATGCTTGGGTTGAAATTTATCACGAAGGAAGATGGGTAGGTCTCGATCCAACGCACAATCGATTGATTGATGATAATTACATTACTATTGCGCATGGTCGTGACTATAGGGATTGCATGCTCGATATAGGTATTTTTTCGGGAGCGAATGTAACGCAAACACAGTGGGTTAATGTTTCTGTTCATGAACAGGGAATCTAAATGCTCAGTATGTCCTAGGGGTGGCATTTAGAGTAAAACGATAGCTCTATGGATGGGAATAATAAACCCCAAGATTGCATGACTAAGATGTCATGACTTCCTGAATTACTTTGTGGTCGCTAGAATGTTTACGTATTCATCTTTACGGTAATGCTTTAAATATGATGTGTGGGTTTGTTTATCAGAAAATGGGGATTAGTAATGGCTGTTACTTCTATGCTGGCAGTAAATATTGGTAATACGGTTACTAAAATTGGTTTGTATCAGCACGATACTCTGGTTTCCAAATGGACAGTCACTACGCCTGCTACTATTACCGTTAGTGAAGTGCAGACTATTCTTATGAATTTTTTTGCTTCCTTGCAAAGAGAGCAAAAAAGAGGCCAGCATCTGAAAAAGAATCAACATCAGGACGGAAGTGAAAATCAAAGCTTTATTTCAGGAAACACAAAGACTTCTGATGTTTCTGCCGGAGAAGCTGATTTTGGGCAACTAAATATACAAGGAAGCATTATTGCTTCAGTTGCTCCTCCTATTACTAAAGCTTGGGTGAGTGCGTTAACTATGGAGTGTGGACGCACGCCATTACAGGTAGGACCAGGGCTCAAAACAGGTATTCGATTAGGATACAGTGATCCTTCTGAGCTTGGTGCCGACCGTATAGCTGAAATGATTGGCGCTCGTGATCTGTTTGGTTCTCCGTTGGTGGTTGTTAACCTTGAAACCACTACAACATTTGAAGTTATCGACAAAAATGGCGAATTTGTAGGAGGCATTATTGCTCCGGGGCTCGAATCGTCAGCGAAAGGATTGTCTGCTGCTGCGGCAAAATTACCGGTGGTAGATCTCAAGGCTCCTACTACGGTGATTGGAAAATCAACTCGAGCTGCCATGCAATCAGGGGTTGTTCTTGGCGAAGTTGCACGCATTGATGGGTTGGTATCTTATATTTGGCAAGAATTAGGGTATAAGACCAAAGTCATTGCGGCTGGTGCTGATGCGAAACTTATAAAAGTGCTTTCGCAAACCGTTACAGACACGGTTGATAACTTGACGCTTCATGGTTTAAAAGTACTGTTTGATCGTAATACTAAGTAGTTTGTATTACTAAGCAGAAGTGCGTTTAATGCTATTCTGCAGCATTTTGTGTCGAGTGGGCTGAACGAAATGAACGAGTATTCTTTTCTGTCGGAATTCGCACAAACATTAAGTACAACAGCAAAAGCATTACTAGCTCTAAAACAAACCAGACTACAAAATTTATTCCTGCTATATCCTTTACGGCAAATGCGCTGATAAGCATAACCGTTCCAGAAACAATGAGTATGCGCGCTTTGGTTGGACCGGGAATTGCCTGCTTGATCAAGAAGGGGTTCACATAGGTCTTCCATGCTTTTGTTCCGCGCAGCCACGTGTTGAGGCGTTTGGATGAACGGGCAAAAAGAAACCCTGCTAAAAGAAGAAGAGGGGTGGTAGGGAGTACAGGAACAAACATTCCAATGATACCGATTCCCGCGCAAAGAAGACCAGCTATGGCGCATAAGGTGCGGACGATTACGTTGTTCATAGGGGCTCTCCTTTGTGCTTTTCTTTCGGAAGTGAAAGATTCGAGCTGATGGGCCTCTTTTTATCTTGATCGAATTAAAAGTGATATTTGCTTATCAATGACGGTACCAGACAATGGACCTATATTTGGTAACAATTAGCGAGAGGTAGTCGTTTTGTGCTTCTATGGTAGATTTCTTTTTGGAATATTTTTTTCTTTGGGTTAAGAGCTGCAACTTAATAAGGTTAAGAATCACAACTTAAAGGGGACAAAATGAAGTGTCTAATTGCATCTGATATTCATGGGTCGGCATACTGGGCAAAGTACCTGGCAAAGGCAATAGAGCAACAGCAACCCGATAAAATAGTACTTTTAGGGGATCTGCTTTATCATGGTCCACGCAATGATTTACCTAAAGAATACGATCCTAAACAGGTAATCACGCTTCTTAATAAGCTTTCAAAAACGGGCAAAGTACTTGCGGTGCGGGGAAATTGCGATGCAGAAGTAGACCAAATGGTTTTAGATTTTCCCTGCATGGCAGATTATGCGCAAATGGTTGATGATCAAGGACGTACGCTATTTTTTACCCATGGACATATATATGGAACTGGTTTGCATGGAAGCAGTATGAATATGCCGCAATTGCCTGAAGGCTCAGCATTCATATATGGACATACTCACATAAAGGTAAATGAAGCAATGGGAAAGAGCGCATCTACGGATGGTTCGGACAAAGATGCGGTAGCAAAACAAATTTCAGACGATAGTAAGGTATGGGTATTTAATCCAGGGAGTGTATCTCTTCCGAAAGATAACAGTAATAGTGTTGGAATATACGATAGCGCAAAGCCAATAAATGATGCTTTTAGTTATCTTTACTTAGAAGACCTATGATTAATTCGGAAAGTTAAAACAACGGAGCACCATCATGCTTACCTTTAGGGAACTTCCAAAAACCGACATGCACACCGTCTTTGTTCCTGTGGAACTGCAGACTGACATCATGCATCAGCTGAATCTTGATTGCATTGCATACACCGGCAAACGATGGAATCAATATCAGCCGAAAGACTATGAAAAGGAATTGGGCGAATCGAAGACCTTCTACAGTAATTACAGATTCGGAAACAGATACTGCATGCTTCAGGTTCCATTTAGCCCTGCTGATTTCTATCAGCATACTCTCCAGTTTTTTGGTCCCACGCAGGACCCAGAACTGCGCATCCGAGCACAAAAAGAAGCTGCTCGCACCATGCACTACTATCACACGTATGTAGAACCGAATGAAGCAAACATAGAACCGAATGACGCAAGCTTAAAAGACCGCCCGTAACGATGCGGAAAGGTTGTAAGTCTTAGCAAAAGGTAAGGAAACGAGCAGAAACAATTAACATTGTGAACAAATTTTGAAGAACTAATTTAGAGTCTAGCAATCCTGAAAAGCACTGGTAATATGTACAAACCCTCTGACGAGGGAAGGAGATTTTAACTACTCCGAATACGGTGTTTAAGCACTAAGAAATTAACTTCGTAAAGTGAATTTCAACTTTCGAAAAAATTTCTAAAAAAAGTTCTTGACACTGAAACTTCGAAAGAGTAAATTATCTCCTTGCGCGAGCGGCCCTGCCGCGAGCGACACAGAAGTTCGGAAGAACTTCTAAGGCTTAGATAAGAACCTTCACAACTGGATACTGTGAAACTAAGAAATTAGTAGGAA